>NZ_JBXHAR010000004.1:0-724809 GCF_056895195.1 Dyadobacter sp. HNCC25DJ185 | reverse complement strand
AAGGACTGTCGCCAACAGTCCACCAATCTCTACGCTTTAGCCTCCATTTTTTCGAGCCCTTCCCACAGTACTTTCAGGTCAAAAAGAGCTGACTTTTCTGCTTTGTCAAAACGGAATATCCGAGTGAGCCCCCCGGCAAACGAGAAAGTGATAATTAGCGATTTTCGGTGGAAGAAAATTGAAAGGTTATTGAGTAAAGCATAAAGAGACTTATCCTGCAATACGAATATCAGCTGTTAACTATAGTCTTCGCATAGAAGTAGGAAATACCCTTTTCTTTGTCGTCATAGGTCAGCACCTGCTTATCCTGGTGAAAATCAAAATAACTCAAAAGACCGAAGTCGCCTGAACAACAGGCTGTGTGTGTCAACAGCATCGCCATGATCGTGAGTGTCCAAAGCTTGCCGGCAAGTAATATCAGCAGCAATAATGTGATAGAAATAACCATAAACGGAGCGAGTGCTACGATTTGAAATTCTTTCCGGTTGGCAACGAACTTGTCGGCAACGGCCATGAAATAAAACCGTTTCAGGTTCGCATCGTATGATGTCTTTGTTGCGCCCTGAGATTTATAAGCGAGCACATGGATATACTCATGCAAAGGGATCAGAGCGAATGCGAGCGCCAGCCCGTAGGAAAGGTGGGTGAGGCCGGCGTCCAATGAAAATGCGCCGCTGCCCACATTTTTCCCGCAATACCAGCCAACGCAAACTAACAGTGCCAGATTGCTTATGTTGAAAAAGAGGGAAGAGCGGGTTCTTTTTTTAAGATACATACGAACGAAAGGCACGATTTCCATATGGCCGAGGGTATCGAGCAACACGAAGTCGTTTTGACTTAATTGCTCAGGATCAAGTTTCATAGTTCGGAGGTAACGCTTTATTTTCAATTTCTGCTTTCAACATATCCAGCCAGTACCGCATATCATTACTAATGATCGGAATTCATTTTGGATTTTAAATAGCTTCACAGCCTGTTTTAACGGAGTAATTCGTTGATTTTCATTGTCTTGATTTTCATGCGCTCTTTTGCCTTTCAAAATTTGGTACTAAATCCCGTATTTATAATGCCCTTATAACCATAACCCAGCTCAGTAAATACACCCGACTTTTTTCCAAACCTGACTCCAATGACGGTCAGTTGCGTAGTGGGCCCGTAGTTGCGAGTCGATGTGGTATAGTTATCCAATGATGATCGCATCGTATAAAATCCAAGTCCAGCCATTGCGTAAAGTTTGAATCCAGTTTTTTTGACAAAGTATCCTGTCATTTCTCCGGCTATAGTTACGATCCTCGCATCATACCCGGTGAGATCTTTGAACCAGAACATACTCTTATCAACGTTGCCGTTGAAACCTGCCGTCGCACCAATGGCAATTCGACTGGATACAAAATATTTATAGCTACCAAACACCGCACCCCGACGAACCGTGAGATTTTTGTTCGCCAGGGCATCGAATCCAGAAAGTCCCAGCCACAAGGTAGACAGCGGATTTTCTTTCGGCATGACTGCGTAACTCGCTGTAATTTCACTCTCACCTTTTTCCTGAGCCAGGCACGGCAATGCCAGGAGAGCCATTAAAATAATGGTCAACGTATTTTTTTTCATGATGTAGTCGTTTTGGGTGAGTCACCTGATCGCCTCGAAGCAATACACATTCAATTCCGTGCTGGCGAAAATGCGTCCCTTTTTGCCGTTTTGGGCTGGAATACCTGTCACGAAACCATTATATATGGATCCGGTCCGATTCTCAACCTTCGCATCCAGGGGAGGCATATCCCATAGAAGTTTTCCGCTTTGCAGGTCGTAGGCTCTCAGGTTGTCGCCTCGGATACCATATATGATTCCATCCTGATGGTAGATGTCACTGTTTGTTGCTGTGGACCCTTTGGACCACAGCATGGCCCCATTAATAGCATTCATACAATAGAGAGTCCCGTCGCTCCCATTTATTATGAGGTTGTTATCTACTTTTATCAGATCCAATCCAATCATTTGTGCTGAGGTTAGTCTATACTGCCAGATTCGTTTCCCGGTCATAAGGTCAAAACACCCAACAGAATTGAACGATGTCATATAAACTTTATCGCTATCTATTATTGGCATGAGGCTAGGCGCCCCTCCATCTTCTTCAATGCTTAAAGAAGCCCTTTCATACACCCATTTCTTTTGAGTCAGATTGTAGAGTCCGAAGAAGCTGCGTGTATTATTGTACTTTGCCTCCGGACCAATCTCATCATAAGGAATTAGAAGCATCATTTCCGTTCCGGCCAGGAATGCCTTGTGCCGGTAGATGCTACCGATATAAGTTTCTTCGCCATTGTACGAAGTAAACTCGCTGCTGTATAAAGGCTTTATGATTTCTATAATCTTTTCAGAGTTCAAATCCCCCATATACATACTATCGTCTATTTTTTTTAGGCTGCCGGAAGCTGGTGGAATCCCGGAAATGAAATAGTTATTGCCAACATTCGTAGGCCCGTCTGAAGAAAAGAACCCCCTCTGACTTTTCCAGATTGTTTTTCCGGTTTGATAGTCTATACAGTAGTCAGAGAGCCGATCGTGCAAAAGCAATTTGCCATCATTTACAACAATGCTTCTGTGAAGTGTCCGTTCCAGTTGCTTATTGTAAAAGTCATCCCAGGTCCAGATATTTTCGCCAGTATCAGTATCTTTTAGTTGAAGGTAGAATTCGCCGTAGACGTTTGGATTGGGCGACTTTCGCATAGCTATACTGAGTACTCCTTTCCCATCGATCAGATACCCATGGAATAAACCGTAGGCCAAAGTCCCATCGGAGATACTTGATTTCCATAAAAAGGGTTTTTGTGTTACCACACCGTCCATGTCGGTTTTTGTAGTGACATTATCTCGGTCGCATGCCAGCAACCCAGATAATAGAAGTGGGAAAAGCTTAAAGGATTTCATTTCAATTATGAATTCTAAATACAGATGCATTATTCCCGCCATCAAAAAGCCAGTTCATCGTATCCTGTATCCTATTAAGCTTTTTAAGCTCACCATGGTTAATGTTGCCGAAAGCCTGTTGAGAAAATCCCTGCCAAGCTCCTCCCTGATTAGTGGCCGATGCCTGCGTTACAACGCCATCACTCGGTGTGTCATGATAAATGTAGTAAGCCGTAGGATAAGTGACTATACAATACGAGCGGCACTGGGTAGGATCGGGCTGCGTATCACAGTAGGTGTAATAATATTCTTCTGAGCAGGTATTTTCCCAGTAAGTTCCGTTGACGGTTTCAACCCAAGTGGCTCCGATTACTTGCTGCCAACCTGTGTTAGAGTCTGTATTGACCCAGTTTTTCCCTTCCTGCCATTTATTTTTCCGCATCTGATGAAAACCGTGAAGCGGTAAATTTATCCAGCTCGCTGCTTCTTCGCCATTTGCAATCAGGTTATATTGATCTGCAATTTGAGTTGCCTTGGTTACGCCGTGATCATCCGTTTTGTCGCCTTTGGCAAATGTGCCAACGGTCCGCCACAAGACAGGATACGACTCATTACCCCATATCAATATTTTGGGCACGGAAGCTGACACGCCCACTTTGCTGTTCTGATACGCGCTTCCTGGAGTGAGGTCTGTCGCCGTTTGTCCGGTAAGGCCAAAGCTTCCCATCAAAAGATCATTCACCTTACTCGCAACGGATTGAGAAAAAAGCTCACCGAGCAGCCCTGCGACAGGATCTAATTTAAGACCCAGACCGGCATATAGCGGAGGTGCTGAGCCTGCTCCCACGCCCGGGCCGGCCATCATACGGGTGATTCCGTTGTTGACAAAAGCTGCATTGGTTCCATTCACTCCAGAAGCAGCTACCTGAGCTCCTTTCAAAGGGGAGCCCAGCGTAACCACTCCGCTCCATTGATTGTTATTTTGAAGGGTTACGTGTCTAATTGCCGCCCCGCCCATGCTGTGACCAATACCAAGGCGGTTTGGCCCACCCGTAAGTGTCTTAACCATGATGGCCATAGACGTTATACCATCACCCGTAGGATAGCTGTTTCGGGATGGAAGTATTATCGGTCTGCTGTTTTGATAGAATGTGGCGACTTCTTCAAAAGAAGAGCTATTCCCGCCAAGCCCGTGTATCCAATCTACACCACGGCTTTGTGAAAGGCAGACAGATGAAATGCTTGTTACCAAGCAGAAAAGCAAGATATAGGCTACCAATGTTAGAGATGTCGGTTTCATAGTTAATTAAAGGAGGTTAAATGTTTACTTCTGTTTTCATTTGGCTATAAAACGTCTGCTTGATATGCCTGGTTTTTACTCCGTTTCTAGGATTTTCATCGAAGGTTTCAGACAATACCCTTTCAACCTGATTTCCTTTGTCTATTGGTGTGTAGAAGATTGTTGAGCGATAAAGCAGCTTACCTCCGTTTTTATCATAGAGTGCTTCTCCGACCAATCTTTTTTTCTTAAAGTCGTAGTACTGAACCGAGTACTTCGATAGGTTTTCGATACTTTCATTACTTTCTGCTGTAAATCGGGACAAATCATATTTTATCTTTGTGATTCCCCTGTCTTCCAGTATCTCGGCATTTTTCTCTTTTGCCAGTCCTAAAATGTGCGCTTCGTTAATAAGCGGATGTCCCATGATTTCATTAGCAATTTGTCCTTTATTGATCTCTGCCGATTTTGAGATTTCCTCCGCGAGGCGTGAGAATCTTGTCAATTTCAATTGTACTTTGCTGGTTTCATTTCCGTTGGTATCATAAAAATGAGCTACATCATTCTCTACCACTGCCCTGTACGAGATTACAGACTCAACCTTTTTTTTCTGTAACGAGGGAGGTAACAGTTCAAGCCTGGTAGGTTCCAGTTGTGTAGTTGTCATTTCATACCTTCCGTCTGCGAATAATTTAAATTTAACCTCCTGCCTATCCAGTCGAGGCTGTGCATCAATCTCAATGAAAGCTTTTTCTTTAGAGTCTTCCGGAATTCTGGAAAGGATCTGCGTCGCAGAAAATTCTTCAATTTCGTAACTCGACGTAAGCAGAGCGTCCGATGATAACCTGGCAGCGGCGGCCGTTCGTGAGGATGGCGTTTCCTGAACAAGATTCTTGTCGCAGGAAAATGTCACCAGGATGGAAGCGATCATTGAAACATACCCGATAACACATAGAACGGGCAAACAGATCTTTACGGAGGGGAATTGTGCATTTGTCATTCATGTCAATTTAGGTGTGATTATTCTTTTTGTACAATGCAAAGTAACTTAGGTGATATATTTTTATACCTTGCTCCACGACATTGATTTTAGTTGTCCCCAGACATAGATTTATCTTGTCCTACGACAAGAGATCCTTTACAAGTGGTAAGAAATAATAAGGAAGATACATCAAACGGTACGCACTATATGAAAGTCAATGAAAGCATGAAGCCTCTTCAAAGAATACTTGAAGCCTCTCAGTTTGTTTTATCGGAACAGGTAAAGGAGCGTCTCCGGGAGAATCTGAAAAGGTTTATGATCCCGAAAGGAAGGGTATTGGTAGATGTGGGACAGGTTAGCAAGTGTCTTTATTTTATTGAAAAAGGAGCAATGCGAACCTACTATCTGAGAGGTTCCGAGGACATTACATCGCTTCTTGTTTCGGAAGGAGACATTGTTTGCATTGCCGAAAGTTTTCTGTCACAAAAAATGTCAGATGATGTATTGGAAACGCTGGAAGACACAACAGGTTATTCCATTTCTTATGATGCCTATCGTACTCTTGTGAAGGAAGATGTTTACATGGCCGGTTTGGCTGTACAACTGCTTGAACAGCATCTGATTAGCTTCACCGACCGGGTAAAAGTATTTAAATATCTCTCCGTGGAAAAGAGAATAGCACATTACATCAGTCAGCCTTCATCACTTTTCCGGCGAATTCCTGATCATTACATTGCGACATACCTGGGCACAACTGCGGCCACTTTTAGCAGGTGCTTGAAAACAATCAATATGAAAGAAAACTTTGCTGCCCGTGTATGATTTTTGCGTTCCTGCTTGCCTCCCTTGAACCCGGCATGTTATCTTGTGATTGATGGACCATTTTGAGATGATAATCCGGGCAATGGTCTTTTTGTTCTGGCCGTCGACAGAAAGCCGTGAACTGTCGATGAAACAACAAAAAAAGGACTGTCGCCAACAGTCCTCCAATTCCTACACTTTGGCCCCCATCTTTTCGAAGCCTTCCCAAAGCAATTTCACATCGAAAAGCGCTGACTTTTCGGCCATATCAAACGGAATATCCGAATGATAAAGCGCCAGATCGTGGATCATTTTGAGCGAATGCGCCAGCTCCTTGCAGCCCTGACATTCGATGAGATACCAAAACTCGGCTTGTGATTGCGTCAGCGGGTCGCCGACATTTGATGCGTGACGTGCATCGGACGTTGTGTTGACTGGATTTTCGTTCGAGTCAGCACCTTCTCCATTCGGTAGAGTTTGCATTTGAAATGGATAAAAATGTGGAAAGAGAATGGAGAGGTCACCGCAAACTCTACCGAATGGAATTTTCGATCAGGTTTCGGGACTTGCACCCGTATGCCTCTCCAAGGCCATTTTGGCCTGATTTTTAGTAAAAATTCCATAAGTAATCTGTAAAGTTTGCGGGGCAAATATAGGGGAAAAATTGGATGGGTGATGCGGCAATGAATTAGCGAGGACCGGAGCTAGATCCCAAGATGATAATTCATTATTTTAGACATCGATAGTCACTTTCTATTTGAACTATGCCGCGAAACAACTCCAAGCCAGCCAATTCATTCAACTCCTCGGTACACTTACTTTCAGAATACGATTTTGATAGAGTTGCTAATCTAAACTTATTGGAGGAAAACGAACAATATCGTCTAATACGCGATCGACAAAATATGTATGACGAAAACGCTGTGGCAGTGTACTTCGGCCCTTCAAAAATTGGGTACCTTCAAAGGGATATTGCAGCAATAGCTTCTAAACTTATTGATAAAGGAGATGTACTTTCCGTGGCATATGTGAACGGCTATAAAAGCACTCACTACAATACTGAGCATGATAATGATCAAGGAGATGGATATTATCGCAAGTTACAAATTCGGATTACTAATGAATCTGGCTTGGCTCGTGCTCAGGGAACCGAGTTAGACGACACAATCAAAGTCAAATATCAACAGCTACATGACAATCCTACACTCAATAAAGCCAACAGCGCAACAGGATGCATCACTGTATTCATATTTCTGGTAATTTTACTTTTGATATTTAATGCAATCGTTAGCTAGGATTCACAGAATAGAAAAACGGGAGGATGGCAAATAAAACACAAAAAACTGTTAAATTCTTGACTGGGAATAAACAATTCATTTCCTCCATCAAACCTATGGTTTTTAGTGCTTTAAGGCCAATTACGTTTGCTTCTAAGCAGACAGATGCCCAAGTAGTGATTAAAGGATCTTACGTTAAGCCTTTTGTGATGCCCAACTTATTTTTAGAACAGGCAGAAGATATGGGCCATTTTTTGGATAAAAATCCACTTCCAAAGAGAGATTAGGCGGGACGCCAATTCTATTCGCCGCCACCTATATCAATTTCACGGGCTACACTCTATAAACCTAGTCGATGCAAAACTCTCGCCACTGGTGAGAGAATTAGATCGTAATGTCAGGATACATGAGTTCAGCTATGCCTGAAAGAAATCTTCTGAAAAGGTCAATACACATTTAGCCTCGTACCAAGCGAAACCCGTGGCCCAGTTGCAGAAGACTCCCCGGCGGTATACATTTCTATTGCATTACATTCAATCAAACTGACATTTAAATGAAAAAATACCTATTAACATCCATCATTTTTCTAGCATCGCTACACATCTCGTTCGGGCAAGGGATCGACAACTCTTATGCAAAAGCAGAGAAAGAGATCAATTCGGTTTATCAAAAAATCTTGCGAGAATATGCCACAGATAAGGAATTTATAAAGAACCTAAGAGCATCTCAACGCCTTTGGATTCAGTTTCGCGATGCTGAGGTAAAAGCCAAATACCCTGACCGGGAACCAGGGTATTATGGAAGCGTTCATTCTATGTGTCTTGCAAATTTGAAGGCAGAGCTTACCAATGAAAGAATTAAAACTTTGAAAGTCTGGCTGGTAGGTATAGAAGAAGGGGATGTATGCGCTGGCTCAGTCAAGCAAAAGCCGTAAAATGATAAACGCTACCGGCCTATAAAGTAACTCCCGCCTTCCCAGCAAAAGCCATCCCATTTTCAAAACCCAAACATCCCCCCGGAAACCGAAATCAACTCCCCGGTAATCCACGCCGCATCCTCAGAAGCCAAAAACACAGCCGCTTTCGCAATGTCCTCAGGCTGGCCCCGGCGGCCGAGCGGGGTATTGGCGACGAACATTTTTTCGTACTCGCTGCCAGGGGTGACGCCCGCGCTGGTTGCGCCTTCTGTTTCCGTGGCGCCCGGCAAAATGGAGTTGATACGGACGTTTTTTGCGCCCAGTTCTTTCGACAAAGAAATCGTGATGGCATCCAATGCGGCCTTCGTCGCAGAGTACAAAGAGACGCCCGCCATCGGCGATTTGCTTGCACCCGAACTGATGTTGATGATATTGCCGCCCTTATCGCCAAACAGTTTCAAAGCTGCCTGGATCGTCAGTACAGGACCCAAAACATTGACGTTGAAATGCTTGTGAAAAGCTTCTGCCGATGCCTGTTCAATAGGTAAAAATTGCTGAAAGACCGCGTTGTTTACCAAAATATCCAATGTACCGAAAGCCTTTCTTGTTTCTTCAAACAGCCTGGTTACATCGGCTTCTTTCGATACATCGGCCTGTACCGCAATGGCCGTGCCTCCATGGTCGGTGATGGTTTTCACCACTTTATCCGCCCCTTCTTTGCTCGAAGCATAATTGACAACCACTTTTGCGCCTTCATGGGCAAAGTGTTTTGCGATAGCCGCACCTATTCCTTTTGAAGCACCCGTTACGACGGCTACTTTGTTTTTTAACTTATCCATTATTAATTTCTTTAAGATTTGAAACTGTGGGCCATTTACCCACCAGGCAGGATCGCATCGAAATTTGCGATTGCGACTATTTGTTGAACTTAATCAAGTCCTGAAAGATGAGTTTACCCCAGGTATTTCCATGCGCCTGCACAAGCAATCCGCCTTCCGAAAGCCCACCAAGTTGGATCGGGGAGAAACCCAGTTTTTCCGCGAGTGCGGCAATCTCCGCTGCTGCGCCGTCGTCGTCGCTCGTCAGGAACACGACTCTCCGGCCACCATGCACAGCCGGGTCCTGGCCCAAAATGGCAGCGCCCAAATGGTTGAAGCCCTTCACCAGTTTTCCGCCCGTGAAGGCCCGCGCCACAAACCTGGCAGAAGGCAGTCCTCCGAGCTGTTCCGGGGGCACGCCGTAGGCATTGGTTACATCCACGATGGTCTTCCCTTGCCAGTTGGGCAGCGCCTTTGCGACATCCGGATGCGCTTCAAAACGCACCGCCAAGAAGATGATGTCTGCCTTAACGGCTTCCGTGAGTGTGGTGGGAATGATCCCGGGGCCGATCGCGGCCGCGTCGGATGCAAAGCTTTCGGGGTCGCGCGTGGTGGCAACGTATACCTCTATACGGTTGCGGGCAAATGCCCAGGCCAGTGCCTGGCCGATCTTGCCAAAGCCAATTATGGCGTAGCTTGCTTCTTTATTTTCTGATTGATTCATTTTGAGATTGTTTGTTGACACGGGTCTTGTAAACCTGCGCCGGAGTGAGATTCATTATTTAGACAAATAACTAAGTCCGCCATCCACAAGCAGTTCGGCGCCGAGCATGAACGATGAATCGTCGGAGGCCAGGAAAACGGCTGTTTTCCCAATGTCGGATGGTTGCCCTATCCTGCCGATCGGCATTACCTCTGCCCAGTATTTTTTGATAGCTTCCAGTTGTTCAATGGGGACGAACCTGTCAAACACGGGCGTGTCTGTCGTGCCGGGCGATATCACATTTGCCCTGATTTTTCTATGCAAAAGGTCATTTGAAAAGCCTTTTGCAAAATGGATCACAGCCGATTTGGCAGCACCATAGAGTGAAAATGAGGCATAAGCCCGGTGCGCTGCATTGGACCCGATCAGGATGATAGAACCACCATCATTCATATACGGCAATGCTTGATGGACAGTGAAATAGACACTTTTCAGGTTCAGGTCCATGATCCGGTCATAGTCGTCTTCGCTGGTATCGGCCACAGAACCAAATGCTGCTCCAGTAACCGCACCACCTGCATTGGCTACGATCACGTCTATTTTTCCAAACTTTTCGAACGTTTCCTTAAAGACCCTTTCCAGGTCGGTAAGGCTCGTTACATCTGCATTGATGCCAATGAAATTTCCACCCAGTTGAGCTACAGCACTATCCAAAGTTTCCTGCGATCTGCCTACAATTGCTCCCACAGCGCCTTCAGGTACGAACTCCCGGGCAATGCCCAATCCAATGCCGCTATTGCCGCCTGTAATGACGGCTACTTTATTTTCTAATTTGCTCATTTTCAGTTTCATTTAAATTTGTGTTGCAAAGGAACCATCAATAGTTTACTTTTGAAACTATAATAGTTTATTCTGGTTACCAACGGGTAACTACAAATTTTTCAGAATATGAAAGACGAAAGATTTTGCAATTCGAATTGCCCGTTTACGAGAGCTATCGGCACCATTGGTAATAAATGGAAGCCGATGATTATCAATGTACTAGGCACCCGTACCATGCGTTTTGGTCAGCTGGATGCCATCGTACCGCACATTTCAAGGAAAGTACTGACCGAGCAGCTGAAAGAGTTGGAAGAGGATGGCTTATTGGAGCGCCTGGCCTTCAAGGAACTACCGCCAAGGGTAGACTATAAGTTGTCGGAAAAGGGCTTGGCTTTTTTGCCGATTTTGGAGCATATTAAGGAGTGGAATTTGAAGTATGAGGTTGCTATGGTCCCCAAAGAGACTAGTTATAAGTATACTGCAAATGGATAAGGGAACATTTGCTGGCAATCAAGATGGTGATGCATGAGAGCCGACTTAATTCAACGCGACAGTCTCTGCTGAGCAATCTCAACTGCCTTATGCAGCTTTTCGCGAAGCAGCTTCTGGCAAGGCAGTGCAGTAAGGTAATCGGCTACCCTGATATTACTTCTATCGAGTTGCAACAACTCGACGTGTTCTTCATTTTTACCAGTACAGAGAATTAACCCGACGGGTGTATTTTCGCCCTCGACCTGTTCATATTTCTCAAGATATCGAAGATACAATTCCATCTGACCCTTGAAACCTGCCTCGAATTCGCCGAGTTTGAGATCAATGGCAACCAGGCATTTAAGTCGCCGGTGGTAGAAAAGCAGGTCAATGTAATAGTCGCGGTTGTCGATGGTAATCCTTTTCTGCCGCGCTAAAAAAGCGAAATCACTGCCCATTTCGGTAATGAACCGTTGCAACTCTACAATGATGCTCGTTTCCAGATCTCTTTCGGAATAAGTATCTGCGAGTCCCAAAAAATCGAGGAAATAAGGATCTCTGAAAACCAGGTCCGGACTTACCTTTTTCTCCTTTTTCAATAGTTCCAAATCATTGGCGATCGTTACTTCCGGCTTTTTGCTGATGGCTGTGCGTTCATAAAGCATGGATTGAACCCTTTCCCGAAAGGTTCTAAAACTCCAATGCTCCATTTTGCACATTTGGACATAGAATTCGCGTTTCAAAGGGTCGTCCATATATATGATGAGGCGCAAATGCGACCAGCTCAATTCTCTACACAGTGTGTAGATATTTTGGCTATCCGGAAAAACCTCTGCAACTCGGACGCAATGAAGTAACTGTTTTTCACTCCAACCTTTCCCATACTCAGTAGTAAGTTGTGCCGAAAGCGTCGCAATTACTTGCTTTCCATACTCAGCTCTGTTGAAATTCAGAATCTCCTGATTGATCCGTTTACCAATATTCCAGTACAGAAGGGTAATCTCCGCATTAACTGCGACAGCAACGTTTTGCCTGCTCTGCTCAATGAGATGCTTTATATCACTGGCAATAAGTGGTAAGTCTGAAAGTGGTGTGTTCATAAAGGTCAAACTAACTTATTTGCCCTGTATTTTACAAGCGACTTCTCTAGCCTCATTTTGCTACCTACTTCGCCAACTGCAAAATCCGCAATGTTCTTAATCCGATTTCTTTCCAAAAATGCATCAATCGTCTCAAAATGCTCGATCACACGCTTGTCTTTAAACTCAAAACCTTTTGAGATAAACCTTGTAAAAAATCACGATCGTGAGAAACAGCTGGCATCGTTCGGTAGTTTACTTATAAAACCCCAGCGCCTCCTGCAATTGCTCAACCATCCGCTTCCTGAGTATTCTTGGTCGGAGCACGTGGATTCTTGCGCCGAAACCCAATAATTCTCTTTCGAGCTCAAAATTCAATACAACTCTGATACTGAATATTTTGCCATCCGCGTCTTCGCTCAACACTTTTTGTGTGGCGTGAAGTGGTTTTGTGATCATATAGGGCGCGTCTTCATGCTTCATTCTGAAAATCACTTCGCAATCCGGCTGCCCGGGAGTTTTGGTCACTCCGATCGTATCTGAATAGTAAGACGCGAGGTCGATTTTTTCATTCTCGCGGTATATCTCTTCTTTATCTTCCGAGACGGACACCAATCGATCAAGAGCGAGCGTCAAAAGCGGTGCATTTCGCTGATGTGATTGCCCGAGAACAAACCAGCGGTTTCGGTATTCTTTTAGCAGATACGGACTGAAACAGAATGTGTTCGCCTGCCTTGCTTTGAAGGATTGGTAGGTAATACAAAGGGGTGTTTTTGAGACAATCGCTTTCCGTATCCCCTCAATAAATTCCAGACCTTTCAGATGATCATTCTTTTCGAAATCAACAACCGGCGGACTGTGCGTTTTCTGCGCGTGAATTTTGTCTTCGAGCTTACTGACCATTTCTGTCAGGTCGGCAAAATGACTGAAACCTTTGAATTGTTTGAGTAACGCAGAAACCTCACCCAGCACCTTCATATCCTGATGGCTTAGCGGAATGTTGGTAATGCTGTAATTTTTGTCTGAATAGGCGTAGTACTTTTTATCGACAACGATAATAGGCGCCTCGTAACCCAGTTTGTCGCTGCGCATCATTTCAATATCTGCCTGCACAGAGCGACGGCTCACGCCTTTATCAATCCCCTCAAATTCATAAAGCGCATTGGAGCAAGCCTCTATCAAATCATCCAGTGTCCATTTGCGGTGGCGGTTTTGCAGACAATTGTCGATGGTCCGGTAGCGGATCAATGCATTGCGGTTGACAGGCATAAATGAATCTTTTCGAAAAAATACCAAAAAATTTTCAACTACGCAAAAAGACTGCGCAGTTGGCGTTTTGCTTTGTCATGTCAAACAAGATAAATGTCATGGAAAAAGTAAAGATTACGAACGGAGAGCTTGGTGCACTTGGGATCAACGACCTTGAAATGCTGGTTGCTTTCAGCAGGATTGCAAACGGACTTTTGCAAAATGAGGTGATGGACAAAGAAACCATTATGGCTAATCTGGAAGCCCTGATCGAAGATCCAACACCTTATGCGTTGAAACGTAACGGCAAATTCAAAAACATTGCAGACAAGGTGATCGAACTCCGCAAAGAAGGGAAGTTTATCAAGCAGGCAAGATCCGTTCAGCAATTGAAAAAGGAGCTGATGAGTTTTCCAGTCTTTGGCCCGGAGCATATCGAAGTGGGCGCATTGGCACAAATGAAAACAGCCATTCAACTGCCGATTTCGGTTGCGGGTGCTTTAATGCCTGACGCACATCAGGGTTACGGTTTGCCGATCGGTGGAGTTCTGGCAACCAATGCGGATACGATCATTCCCTACGCGGTTGGCGTGGATATCGCTTGCCGCATGTGTCTGAGCATTTTCGATTTGCCTGCAACATTGGTGGATACTGAAAAGGATAAATTAAAAACATTGCTGCTCGATCATACGCATTTCGGAATGGGGAGCAAAACCAAAGTGCATTTCGATACAAGTCTGTTCGACCGTCCAGAGTGGGATGCTGTCAAAACGGTTAGAACACTGAAAGACAAAGCCTATGCGCAGTTGGGGACCTCGGGAACGGGTAACCATTTTGTCGAGTGGGGTGAGCTGACTATTTCTGAAAATGCATTGGAAGGAATACCGGCCGGAAATTACCTGGCACTCCTATCGCATTCAGGGTCAAGAGGATTTGGCGGAAACATTGCAAATACCTATTCTGAAATCGCCATGCAAAAAACGCAGCTTCCCAAAGAGGCAAAACATTTGGCGTGGCTGGATATGAATACCGATGAGGGACAGGAATATTGGTTAGCCATGAACCTGGCGGGGGATTATGCATCTGCAAATCACCATGAAATTCATAACAAAATTGCCCGTGCCCTGAACATTCAACCTGCGATGCGGATCGAGAACCACCACAATTTCGCGTGGAAGGAAAAACTTTCTGACGGAACCGACGTGATGGTGCACCGCAAAGGCGCAACGCCAGCGGGAAAAGGTGTTCTGGGAATTATTCCCGGATCCATGAGTACACCCGGTTTTGTGGTGAAGGGAAAAGGAGATGAATCATCGATCAATTCTGCCTCGCATGGTGCAGGAAGGTTAATGAGCCGAAGCGCAGCTTTTAAAACGATTAACAAAGCAGACGTTGCGCAGAACCTGATCGATAAAAAGATTACGCTGATTGGCTCAGGTCTGGACGAAGCGCCGATGGTTTACAAGGATATCCATGCGGTAATGGCGGCGCAAACGGATCTTGTGGAAGTACTTGCGAAGTTCCAGCCAAGAATTGTGAGAATGGCGGATCCGAAAGAGAAAGCAGAAGATTGAAAATAAATTGAAAATATTTCCCACTGCGCAGAAAGACTGCGCAGTGGCCATGGAAATTTGAAACAACAAATCAGGAAAGGAGGTTACCATGAAATTTAACAGCAATGCAAGCAATGCCCCGGTGGCGCTCAATTACGAGGACGCAAAATCCTTCATATTAAATCCTGCCATGCAGCTTTATACAGCTGTGGTAACCTGGTCGCTCGACGATTCTTTTTATGAGAAAAACAGTGATCGTCTGATGCGTGTCAGAACCTTGATCGCGCAAAACGATCCCTTATTTGTGGCCAAATTGGCGGTATATGCAAGGACTAAAATGTACATGCGTTCGGTTCCGCTGGTACTTGTAACCGAATTGGCAAAGATCCATTCAGGCGATGATCTGATTGCAAAGCTGACTGAAAAGGTGGTGAACCGGGCAGACGAAATCACCGAGCTGCTGGCTTGTTACCAGCTTTTGAATGAACGTAAAGGTTTGAAAAAGCTGGACCGCTTATCCAAGCAATTACAAAAGGGATTGTCGGCTGCATTCAACAAGTTTGACGAATATCAGTTTGCCAAATACAACCGCAGCTCGGAGATCAAATTGCGTGACGCCTTATTTGTCGTCCACCCAAAACCGAAAAGTGAAGCACAGCAGCTCTTATTTAACAAAATCGCAAACAATACGCTGGATACGCCTTTCACCTGGGAAACTGAATTATCAGCATTAGGCCAAAATGTGTTTGAAAACGAGCAGACCAGGGCAATCGCTTTTAAGAACAAATGGGAAGAGCTGATCGACAGCGAAAAACTGGGATACATGGCTTTGCTGCGCAATTTGCGAAACATAGCCGAATCGGGCGTTTCCTATCAGCATGTGAAGAAAGTATGCGAGACATTGTCTTCGCCTGAAAAAGTAGCGAAAGCGAAGCAGTTTCCTTTTCGTTACCTGGCCGCCTATCGCGAACTGGTAAACGTTGGTGTGAAAGCCAACGCATCGGGCGTGGTGGAAAAGTTAAAAACATTGCTTTCCGGAGACTACGGCTTTACCGGCGAATTACTCACAGCGCTTGAAAAGGCGGCTATCCAAAGTGCGGCCTCCATTGCGGGGTTTGATGAAAATACGAAAGTGCTGCTCGCCTGTGATGTTTCCGGTTCTATGCAAAAACCGGTGTCGGCCAAGTCGAAGGTTCAGCTGTTTGATATTGGCTTAATGCTGGCCATGCTTTTACAATCCCGTTGTAAAAATGTGCGCGTCGGTATGTTTGGCGACAAGTGGAAAACCATCCATGTCCCGAAGAACAATGTGTTGGCTAACGTGCAGGAATTTTACCGTCGCGAAGGCGAAGTGGGTTATGCGACAAACGGTTTCTTAGTGATCAAAGATCTTTTGGATAAAAGAATAGTGATGGATAAAGTAATGCTGTTTACGGACTGTCAACTATGGAATAGTACCGGCAGCACAGATCATATCCATTCGCTTTGGGTGCAGTACAAGCGTACCGTGGCGACCCAGGCCAAGCTTTATCTTTTTGATCTGGCAGGTTATGGACAGGTACCGCTGAGGATTATTCAGGACGACGTTTACCTGATCGCAGGATGGAGCGACAAAATATTCTCTGTTCTGGACGCACTTGAAAACGGAAAACAGTCTCTGGATGAAATAAATAGCATACCATTATAATATGGAATGGCGGATCGGATTTTCGTCCGCCGGTTCACCGTTTTGAAGAAAAAGTAAGGATGCCGTAGAAACGGGTTACTTCGCGCCACTTAGGGGGAGGGCATTGTGCTGCAAAGCGTGATGGAGGTTCGAGTCCTCAGGCGATCCCCCGTCTCGTTTCGTTTTTTGCTCCTTATTGAAAGAAAAAAGAAAGTGTCGTAAATGTGTGTTACTTCGCGTCACCGACGGTGCGACGATTCGCTTCAAATCCGGCCTATTGCCTCGGCAATGGTAGCTCAGTGGGTAGAGCAGGACACCGCAAGGTGTATGTCACACATTGATTTTAACCCTTCTTCCAATATTTGAAAGATGCCGTACAAATGTGATACTTCGTCTGGTGAAACCGTGAAAACGGTCAGGTTCGACTCCTGAAACACAATTGGCTTTTGCTCTTTCAATTTAAAATAGTCGATTGATGGTTATTTTCACTAGGATAATCGGAAAAATTCCGATTATCCTAGTAAATTTATACATGGATTTATTGCAAAGCATACGAAATCTTTCCAGCCAGCCACTGACTCATCAGTTGCTAAGTTCACTTTTGAAAGACTACAAGCGTCCCAATGACAAAATCCATGAGCTAATCGCTGCTGGTATTATTGAACCGGTAAAAAAGGGATTGTACTTGCCATCCCCGCAACTTTCAGATACGCGCGCAGAGCCATTTCTTCTCGCGAATCACATTTTAGGACCGAGCTACGTATCATTTGACAGCGCATTGGCCTATCACGGTTTGATACCCGAGCGGGTGTTCGAAGTGTCCTCGGCGACTACAAAAGCATCTCGCGGGTTTGATACGGCCACCGGTACATTCAGCTTTATACGAATGCCATTACCCTATTATAGCTTTGGAATTCAACGGATTGAGATTGGAAAAGACCAGAATGCACTTATTGCTTCACCAGAGAAAGCTTTGTTTGATAAGATTATTAGCACGGCAGGCTTAAAACTGCGCAGCAAAATCGCAGCCGGTGCATACCTGATTGAAAATCTGCGAATGGATGAAGATCAGTTGAAACAGCTGGACGTGCAGACTATGGAAACCTGGTTGGCAGATTCGCCGAAACGTGAGAGCTTGACGCAGGTCATTAAACTCATCAACGAATTATGATTAAAGAATGGCTGGCAAGTTACAATCCTGCTAACAAGGATGATGCGACTCAGGCGCTACGGGAAATCATGCAGGAAGTAGCATTGGCCGGACTCTATCGTAAAGGCTTCTTTGAAAAAGCTGCGTTTTACGGTGGCACTGCACTTCGCATCTTTTATGGACTGGATCGTTTTTCAGAAGATCTCGATTTCTCGTTGCTCAAAGCAGATCCCGATTTTTCAATCAACACCTATCTGCCCGCGATCGTCGATGAATTCGAAGCACTGGGAATGCATGTGTCGATTAAGGAAAAGAAAAAAGCAGTTAAAACGAACATTGATTCGGCATTCCTGAAATCGGAAACAATCTGGCGGGAGCTGGTTTTAGAAGGTGTGGTACCGCAGCAAGGACTCGGACAAACGGCCAGCATTAAGATCAAACTGGAAGTCGATACCATGACGCCTCCTGGATTTGATACCGAAGAAAAGCTGCTACTTCAACCATTTTCATTTTATGTGAAGTGTTTTAGCATTTCCGACCTTTTCGCGGGCAAAATGCATACGCTGCTTTTCAGGAAATGGAAAGATAATGTGAAGGGGCGCGACTGGTATGATATGGAATGGTATATCCGCAAAGGCATTGCATTGAACCTCAAATACTTCGCGTTGCGCGCGAAAGACAGCGGAGATTGGGATCAGGAAGATATCAGCGAAGCGGAGTTCCGGGAGCTGCTGAGTGCTAAAATAGAAGCGGTGAACTTTCAGCGGATCAAGGATGACATTCGGCGATTTATACCGAATGCCAGTGTTTTAGATATCTGGAGCTCACAGTATTTTCATGATTTGTCGGTGAAATTGAAAGTCATCCCTTGAAGCGACTATTTACTTCGAATGATTCCCAACCCCTACTTCGCCAACTGCAAATCCGCAATACTCTTAATCCGATTCCGCTCCAAAAACGCATCAATCGTCTCAAAATGCTCGATCACACGCTTCTCCTTAAACTCAAAAACCTTTTGTGAGAGTCCTTGTAAAAAATCCCGGTCGTGAGAAACCAGCACCAATGTTCCATCAAAGTTTGCCAAGTTAGTTTACTCCGATTAGAATTAGGCGCGTCTGTTAACTCAATACAGCAGCCCAAACATCCAAAGCGGTACCTTCGAACCGTATCCAACTTCAAGTCCATCCGCCGCAATATAGGCATTTTCCAGGCCGGCAAGCTGTTGCCGCGACTTGTTGGATCCGCCTACTTCAATGGTGATTTGTCGATCGAGCCGGAAATCTCCTTTGTCGGTATACTCCAATTTATGCAGAGGCTGGACCTGGCTTAGAAAAAAGCTTTCCCTTAAAGTACCGATATCGGGCCTGCTTTGGTGTAGCGCGTATTGCAGATTGGGATGACTCAGATATACCTTTTCCGGTTTTTGTAGCCGGGTAATGCCGAAGCTATCGCGATGCAGTAGCATCAAGACGCCCAGCTCTTCCAGATAGTGCATGTACTCAACCACCAAAGCCCGACTGGTATTTAGTGTCTCGCCTAATTTGCTGACATTCGGTTTCAACGGAACGCTCTCCGCCAACACCACCAGCAATTGTTTCAGCTTATCGACCGACGCGTAGCTGATACCATAAACAGCAGGCAAATCAAGTTCCAAACTCAGTTGAATGGTTTCTGTAAGTTTTTGCGCGTAAACCTCTCTGTTTTCCAGGAAATAGGGATAGTACCCGTGTTGCAGATAATCATTCCAGTATGCAAGAGGCTTGATAGTTTGCGTGAGATCGAGTGCCAGTTGGGTATGTCCGCTCAGAAGATCCGATAACGATACGGCTGGCCAGGAAACGATATCCTGAATCTGAAGAAATTCCCGAAACGATAGTCCCTGCAAATGGTACATCACGGCGCGTCGGCTCAAATCGCCTTTGCTGCGCTCCAAATGCATAATGGACGAGCCGGTGAAGACTATTCGCAAATCCGGAAAATCGTCGTAGAGGTTTTTGATTTCCTGCGACCAGTTGGCGTACCGGTGTACTTCGTCCAAAACCAACAATTTTCCGCCAGTCTTTACAAATGTTTCTCCCAGATCATAGAGACGATGCGCGCTGAAATACAGATCGTCCAAACTCACATACAATGTTTGTCCGGAAGAGGAAGATGCTTGCTTCAAATATTGAAGCACCAGTGTTGTTTTACCGGCTCCTCTCGCACCTTTGATTCCAATCAGTCGGTTGTGTTCCCAATCGATCTGATGAATGATATCACGCACGAACTTAGTCGACGTGCGTTGTAGCTTGGCCAGGTATTTTGTGAAAATGGCTTCCAAGTGTTATTTATAAATTACAAAAATAGCAAGATTTTGTAATTTATAAATAACACTTTCTTCGATTGTTGAGCCAAACTTCCTACCTCACCAACTGCAAATCCGCAATACTCTTAATCCGATTCCGCTCCAAAAATGCATCAATCGTCTCAAAATGCTCGATCACCCGTTTATCCTTAAATTCAAAAACCTTTTGAGACAAGCCTTGTAAAAAGTCACGATCGTGGGAAACCAGCACCAATGTTCCATCAAAGTTCCGGAGTGCTTCTTTTAAAACATCCTTCGACTTCAAATCCAGGTGGTTCGTAGGCTCATCGAGAATCAGCAGGTTTACAGGTTCCAAAAGCAGCTTCACCATCGCAAGACGCGTTTTTTCTCCGCCCGACAATACACTTACTTTCTTGTCGATATCGTCACCCTGAAACATAAATGCTCCCAGAATATTTTTGATCTGGGTTCTTACATCTCCTTCTGCGACCTCGTCCACCGTTTGGAAAATGGTCAGATTAGGATCCAGTAAGGATGCCTGGTTTTGCGCGAAGTAGCCGACTTTGACATTATGCCCAAGCTGGCAGGTACCGTCCACATTGATCTGCCCCATGATCGCCTTGATCATGGTCGATTTACCTTCCCCATTCCGGCCTACAAACGATACCTTTTCACCTCTTGAAATGGTCATGCTGGCATTTTTAAATACCACGTGATCGCCGTACGATTTGGAAACATCTTTCACGGTAACCGGATAGTCGCCGGACCGTGGCGAGGGTGGGAAACGAAGTTTCAGGGCTGAATTGTCGATTTCATCAATTTCAATGATTTCCAGTTTCTCCAGCATGCGTTCGCGGGAGGAAACCTGGTTGGTTTTGGAATATGTTCCGCGGAAGCGTTCGATGAATTGCATGTTATCGGCAATCATTTTCTGCTGTTCCTGATAGGCCTTGATCTGATGCGACCTGCGCTCTTCGCGCAATACCAGGTAATGTGAATAGTTGGCTTTATAGTCAAAAATCCGGCCCATGGTTACTTCAATGGTCCGATTGGTAATGTTGTCGATGAAGGCACGGTCGTGGGAAATGACCATGACTGCATTGGATTTGTTCACTAAAAAATCTTCCAGCCACATCACAGATTCAATGTCAATATGGTTGGTAGGCTCATCGAGCAAAATAAGATCTGGCTTTTGCAATAAAATTTTGGCCAGCTCAATGCGCATACGCCAGCCTCCGCTGAATTCCTTGGTTTGCCGATGAAAATCTTCCGGCCTGAATCCCAGTCCTTTCAGGGCTTTCTCTACCTCCGCGTCATAATTGACTTCTTCCAGCTGGTAATATTTTTCACCCAGTTCGGTTACCTGCTCGATGATCGCCATATATTCATCGCTCTCGTAATCGGTGCGGGTTTCGAGCGCAAGATTCAGTTTTTCCATTTCGGCACGCATTTCAAAAACCTGCTTGAATGCTTTGGCGGCTTCTTCGAAAACGGTACAGTTGTCTTCGGTGAGCAAATGTTGCGGCAAATAAGCGATCACGGCATCTTTGGGTGCACGCACATGGCCGCGATTGGCTTTTTGTTCACCCGCAATAATTTTCATCATCGTGGATTTCCCCGCTCCATTCTTACCCATCAGGGCAATTTTATCGGTAGGATTAATAGCAAAAGATACCTCACTAAAAAGCGTAGAACCATTAAATTCAACGGCCAAATTCTCAACTGTAATCATCGTCTCATTTTTTGAAGCCGCAAAGGTACAACGATACGGTGGAAAGAACGAAAAATGTCATTGAACCAAATGTGAATGAAGGGCGTATAAAAATGTGGACACTATGTCTACTTAATTACTTTAAAAGCATATAATCAACTAAAAGATATGGACACACGTACAACATTGTCAGTCAATGAGAGCTTCCTGGAAATGCTGACAGATATCAAAAACCGTGGAGCGAAAGCGGAAATGATCCTGGATATCAACGGACTGGAACGGGCTGAGGGAATGATCAAGGAAATTCATGCTCACGATCCGAACCCTTACATGGAGCTCGAAGACGGGAGGAAGATTGTAGAAAAAACAATCGCCGCATTGAATGGCATTTTCCGGCCGGAGTATTCGGGATGTTGATTGTCGTGATTGATGCTTAACAATTACCTGTACAAAGTCTTTTTCCGGACTCTGCTCAATGTTTCAGCCGAAATTCCGAGGTAAGAGGCGATCACGCTCTGGGGGAAGCGCCGGATGAAATCTGGGTATGTCCTGGTCATTTGTTCGTACCGCTCTTCTGCGTCAAGACTGATGGAAGAATAAATGCGCCTTTGCGTTGCAATAGTCGATTTACGGTCAATCTCTTTGACCATTAAATCGACTGCGGGGATGGTTTTTATGAGATCCTGCATGTTCTCGTAGGTAATGAGCAGCACATCCGAATCTTCTGTCATTTCAATATAGAAATGTGATGGCGTCTGCAGATTATAACTTTCATAGTCGCCTAGCCACCATGATTCAATGGCCAGCCGGACCGTCGTCTCGTGGCTATTTTCTTTAATGGCGTACAGCCTGCCGGCACCCTTGATGATAAAAGCCATGTACTTGCACACGTCGCCTTCCTGCAAAAGGTACTGCCGCTTTCTGAGATGTCTCTCTTTAAATGCATTTTGTATCTGCTCTTTTTCCAGTTCGCTCAATTGTCGGGACGACTTTGATTCAATGTATCCAAAAAGTGGCGCGTAATCCATAAATAATGGGTTTGTAGTCGAAGCAGTGAAAGTGGTCGCTTGCTGGTAAAACTAATCAAACATACAAATACGCGCAATTTCTGATCATCGGAAAGTTGAGGCATTGACAAATGTCAAGGGAAATCTCCTGCTTTTGTCAATGCACGACCGGTAAGATTGCCGGAACTTTGATCCATCAAACAAGATCAAAAAACATGAACGCAACAGACAAAAGCGGCGTCGTCCGTATCAGCAAACAGGGCTCGCCTTCCGTATTGGAATATACAAGCGAGATCGTTGGTCGTCCCGGAAACAATCAGGTTTTGGTGAGACAAAAATCCATCGCTCTCAACTTCGTCGACGTCATGTTTCGAAACGGGACATTCCCTTTAAACCAATTACCGGCTACAATCGGGGTCGAAGCTGCGGGTGTTGTGGAGGGTGTGGGTACTGGTGTTAATGATTGGGCGATAGGCGACCGCGTGGGTTACTACTTTTCGCCAGGCGCCTATGCCGAAAAGCGGGTGATCCATCAAGATCAGTTGGTTAGCCTTCCTGACGACGTATCCTTTGACCAGGCAGCCTCATTACTAGCCAAAGGGCTCACTGCGCGCATGCTCGTCAAACAGGCTTACCCGGTGCAGCCAGGCGACGTGGTCCTGGTACATGCAGCAGCTGGCGGGGTTGGGTCACTGGTAAGCAGGTGGGCAAAGTCACTGGGGGCAATCGTGATTGGAACAGTCGGGAGCGTGTCCAAGAAAGTGCTGGCGGAAAGCCAGGGACTTGATCTCGTTATCGCCCTGGATTCGGAGGACCTTGCCAGGCAAGTCAATTCAATTACAAAAGGTTTGGGTGTCGACGCGGTGTTTGACGGTGTCGGGAAAGCTACTTTCGGCAAATCTGTTCCGCTGGTAAAAGATGATGGGAACATTGTACTTTACGGAAACGCATCAGGTTCGCCAGAAATAGATGCCGGGTACCTGGCCTCCAAAAATATCAGACTTGTTCGCCCGTCTTTGGGACAGTATCTGCCAGACAAGCAAAGTCTCGACTCAGCCGTCGGTGAATTGTTTGAAGCTGTTCGCACCGGTGTATTTGGGGAAATCAAACCAACCATTTACCCATTAGCTGAAGTGTCAAAAGCGCACCAGGACCTGGAAGCAAGCCGGACAGCCGGTTCTGTTATTTTTCATCCTTAACCACAAGATTAAAAAAATAATGGTTTGTGCTGATAAGCCAGGCCTTTACATCAAGATGTTTTACTTTAACCAAAAACCTCCATTATGGACGCTCAATTCATTAAGAAGTTACAAGAAAACCATGTTGCCGCCTGGAACGAAAGAGATCGTGAAAAGAGGGACAGCCTGTTAGAAACGATCTATGCAGAAGATATCAAAATGTACGATCCGGATACCATTTTCCAGAGCCTGGCCGAAGTTTCAGATTTCATCGGCAAACTTCACGCGCAAGATCCTGACTTTCTGTTCAGTGCAGCCAAACCCATAGACTCCACCCAAAATGGGGTGCGTTTGTATGGACATATCGGTACCAAAGAAAAGCCTGATATGATGAGCAGTATGGATTTCTTTATCATTGAAAATGGAAAAGCCGCGCATCTGTACGTCATGCTGGAGCCGGCTACAAACTAACGTTTACCTTACCCTTCGCCACAACAACCTCGCTGCTAAATATGTAATCAGCATCCCGGCGATCCGCGTAAGACTGTTGAATGAGCTCCTTCCTGCGGACTACTTTGCCTTTAAAAAGCACTTTACCATTTTGCCGGATGGTAATTTGCTTGTCCAGGTTCATCATTTTGTCGTTCAGGTGAATGTATAACGTATCGTTATCATTCCGCTGAATGTCAATTTCCTGGCCACGGTAAGATGCGAAGACCGTGTGGCCTTTTACTGCCGAACCTTGCGGAACAGAAAGCCAATAGAAATGCTTCCGCACCACATCGTCCTGAACCCAGTTTACCTTTTGGGGATATGGATTGCGTTTGAATTTCGCCATCCAGGCGACACTGATTGTATCCTGCTGTTTCATCCAATGCGGCATACCGGCCATCAAATGCGCATCATGAATGAAAGCGCCTTTATCAGTCAATTGCAGCGAGTCGAGCCTTTTGGACCATTCGGTTAATAAAGCATTGCGGTTGTATGCAGCATCTTTTTCGCCTACGGCCAGAAAAAATGGTAAGTTCCGGAGGTTCAGAATGGCCGCGTCGCCGGGATGTCCGGCCATCATTGCGGCTGCTGCCCAATGATCGGCCATACGCGGGGCGAGCTGGTATACGCCGTCGCCACCCGCGGAATATCCCATGACATATACTTTATTCGGATTGACACCTTCTATGATCACTGCGTCCAGAATGGCCCTTTCGAGCAGACCATCTACCGGCTCCTGATGCCACATATTCCAGGTGTTCGACGGCGATCGGGGCACGAAATAAACGCCTTCGGCGGGTTTATAAAGCCTTTGTTGATTCTTGTACTGCTGATCGTTCATCGCTGCCGGGCCATTGCCTCCGCCGTGCAGGGAAATAAACATGCTCCGGCCATCGCCTGGTTTTTCACCAAAAACCTTCACCGTGAACAGCAGACTGTCATTGCCGATCTGGATTTTCCCCTTTTCCCATTCTGCTTTGCCGGTGGACAGGTACTTCTCTTGATAATCCGAAACGACCTTTTCGGCCTCGGCAACAGCCTCTTTGGCAGTAATACTCTTGGTAGAAGGCTGTGCGAATGTGACTGAAACATGCAAATAGAAAAGACAAAAAGGAGCTGCTTTGAAAAGGAACATATAGAAGTGAAATGTTGGATCTTAATAGAAAATAAGCCGCAAGGTACAAAGTTTCAGGTTTTAGGCTCCTGTTCAACAATTTTGAAATGAAATCAAAAAATCGTAAAAAGTATACAACAGCCCTGAATTCGTATTCATACCAGCCCGGTTTTCACCCCGACCTTTGATGCATCATTTTAACGATTAGAGATCATGAAAACCATTTTAATTACAGGAGCAAGCAGCGGTATTGGTGAAGAAACTGCTAAATTATTTCAAGCCAAAGGCTGGAACGCAAAAGACCGGGAAAACGCCGGTGGCATTCAGAAATATGAATTAAAAATAGGTCTTCACCGCGAAGTTGAATTGGTCAGTGAATATTTTTTTAAACGGGCTGATATTATTCTGCTCATAAAATACCAACATCGCTTTTTTATATTCAACGGCATCGACAGTCCTGAAAGAGATAGGGCAGTATTGGTGAGCAATCAGAATTGCATTACTAACTATGCGGGCTGTTCGCTTGTTACCATCATTGAATGCCTGAATATATGACAGCAATACCAAGGCAAATAAAGATTTTTCAAACACGTTTTCTTTCCGATTGATCAATCTGCACATATCTTCCAGCGCTTCCCTGATCTGGTGTTCATTGTCGAGCGGTTTATAGTTTGTCCCGGAAATACCCACGCGTCTTCGCCTGATATTACGTTCAACTTCAAGGTCTTTAATAAGAATGCTATGGATGTCCTCAATCCGCGCGATGGACAAAGGCACTACATAATCAGGATTCTCTACAATGAAATTGAGCGCCTCTTTGTGATTCAATAACATCGTCGCATCATCCTTGGGCTTACCGGCGGCAGTTTCCTTCTCTTTTAATAAACGCTCAGTTTCCAACAGCGAATAAGTATTGCCTTCAATTTGCGACGACTTCCAGCTCAAATCAATCGCAAGTCTTTCCATTTCCTTATTATAGGCTGCCGGGCTCATCTCGCTAACATTCTTGCGGAACTCGTCTTGCAACTGTGCCAGGCGATCTGCTTCTTCGGCCGTAAACAAATTTACGTCCCATAATACCTTGGTGATCAGCTGGAAATTGAAATCTTCCAGAATTTCCCGCTCGTCAATCTCCTGCTCGAAGTAAATAGCCATGTCCACCGGACCAAAAAGCTTATTTGCCGGACTGACCACATACCTTGTCGCCCGGGTCCGTCCCTCAGCCAACAATTGGCCCGTTGCAACCAATGTAGCTATTGCTCTTTTGGTGGTCGCGTATGAACCCCGGCCTACCGCTTTATGGATCTCAACAGAAGAGCATAAGGGATGATCCTTTACGAATTGAAGAATATCAGAATCTATTCGTGGCATTATTACGGCTCATTTTATATCGAATTAAAGTTCAAATTTAATAGAAAATGAGCTGTAATTTTAGCATTGGTGAGCCGTAAACCAATTATAGCTCATAACTGATCCAATTAAGGATCACTTTTCGATATTTTTGAGCTGATTTCTAAATAGTCACGAGCCATAAGGGTTTCTTTGGCTCGTCAGGAAAAGACCGTCTGGACGGGAAACAAAAAAGGACTGTCGCCAACAGTCCTCCAATCTTTAAGCCTTACCAGCCATTTTTTCAAGCGCCTCCGAAAGCACTTTCACATCAAAAAGCGCCGACTTTTCGGCCATATCAAACGGAATATCCGAATGATAAAGCGCCAGATCATGGATCATTTTGAGCGAATCCGCCAGCACCTTGGGCCCCTGACATTCGACCAGATACCAAAACTCGGCTTGGGATTCCGTCAGCGGAGTGCTGGCATTTGATGCGTGACGTGCATCATTCGTTGGGTTGACTGAATTTGCATTCGAGTCGACACCTGAACCATCTAGAGTTTGCATTTGGCAATGGTTTTGAAAAAGTGGAAAAAAAGGAGAGGTCACCGCAAACTCTAACGAAGAATACTTCGGCCAGGTCTCGGGACTTGCACCCGTATGCCTCTCCAAGGCCGTTTAGGCCTGGCTTTCCTTAAATTAATCATACGTATTCTACTAAGAGTTTGCGGGGCAAATATAGGGGAAAGTTTTGGATGGGTGCGAGCGGATGAATTAACGGTGATCCCTATTGCTTGGAATCGGATATATGTTTATAGAGAGGGCGGCCATAAACACTGCTGCTGAGTATTGGTTTTTTAAAGTGTAGTATGAATACCTAAAATGACCGTGATAATAGGCAGACAATTAAAACCGAAAGCAGGCTGAATGAATATTAATCACCCAACCTTCCCACTTTCGAAGTAAAAACTTAGACTTGTAACAGCTTCATCTTAACGTGTTCTTAATGAGTATTTTACAGTATAGCTATTTGATATGTTTAGCCACAACGAAGATTTTCCAACTCTTCAATTTCTGCATTTACGGATTCAAGCACAGCTTGCTTAAAGTTTTCGAATTCAGAGGAGCTTGTGAAATTTCTTCGCAAATATATTCTGATCATTATTGACATCAGGTCCGCCCGTTCAAACTCTATGCTAGCTTCCTCCCATTCTTGATGAAAGATATATTGTCCTTGCGAATTCTTCTTTGCTACAAAAATGGACTTTTCAGTGCTATCCTTAAATGTTTCATTTTTATACATATCTGAGACAGCAAATATTTTTCTTCCGAAAAGACCAAATAACTTTTCATCTATTTTCTTTTTTATCTCTTTAAGTTGATTAGATTTTTTATCGAACGGCTTTTTACTTAATATGATTTTAAACTGAAAAACTCTCTTAAATAGTTTTCTATCAATCAACTCGTCTAATACCGAGTTTTCCAAATCTGAAACGCACAGTTTTTCCCTTACTGTATCTGCTAGAAAATATTCATCGCTATTACGAATATAAAAGCTTTGCAAATGCGATAACTCAGCAAACGAACTTTCGTCAAATATTCTAACTTTATTATTTTTACTTTCAGCTGTTGCGAAGCTTAACATTGAGTTGGCGGACCTATTAGTTTTATGAAAATAAACCTGATTATATAAGTGCGACCTTGATTGAATAAATCGAAGTATTGAATCTAGCCCGCTCTCTTTATATGCTAAAAAGATATTACCATTTTTTTCAAATGGTAGAAAGGAAGAAAAAATTCGACTAGTGTCATATATACCATATGTAACACCTGAGAAATAGCTATCTCTCAAAAGATAATCCATTCTATCAGCATCGATAGGAAAACCAGTGATTATATTTGAGAAGAAAGGGGTATAAATATTACCTGATTCGTCACAAAAATCCTCTAAATCAGGGAACTTAGATTCAACCAGCTTGACAATTCGTTCTGCACTTATTCCTTCTATCACTCTTTTAGTATCTTCCGAGAATTTTTCGGGGCGCTCAAAGCAAGTTGTTTTTAAGCTATCTATAAGATGAAAAATAAAGGCACAAGAAATAATTTCGTGGTCTACTATTTCTTTTCCTTTTAATAAATATTCAAATCCATTGCTATATTGGGTTAATCTTGATTCATTAGAAATTATTTCTAAAAATTTTTTCGTAGAAACCGTAAATTCATCAAATAAGTGTGAAAGAGGCCCGTGGCCAAGATCATGTAAAAGCGTGGCTAATCTTAACTCTTGATAATATATCTCTTCTCTGTCTTCCAACTTATCAAGATTGAAGAAGCTGGTGTCAGATGGGCGTTTATACTTGATCAGTTTATTTGTTCCGGTAGCAAAGTTTTCCTTACATGCATCGAATATCTTGCCCGCCAAATGCATTACTCCAATCGAATGTTCGAACCGAGTATGATTAGCAGATGGAAATATATAATACAAGAAGGTATTTTGCTTTACCCGTCTAAGCCGAGAAAAGATGGGTTGAGATATACACCACTTTTCTATCTCGGATAGCTTTATATCACCATGAAGTGGATCTAGGATACTCCCATAGTATTTGTCTCGGTAATTTGTTTGTTGCATTATTTAGATGTTTAGATATAAATAGAAGGGTATTTCACGCCAGCCATTCGACGGGTATAAGAGCGTTCCCATCTGTCCATGGAGACTCAACAAGAGATTCTTGGAATCTATTGTCATCTAAATTGGCATGCTCTAAAACAATTATCTGAAATTTTGAATCCATATCAATTACGGTCTCGAACAATAAATCAAACATCCGTTGAACCGCTATGACATCGGCGCCCGCTTCCCTTACACCTTCCGCCTTACCATCCAAAGCCAAGTAGGCTTCTCGCGAGGGGAAGTAGACCTGAGATGGTTGATCTAAGATCAAGAAATTCGGAACTGGACGTTTATTCTTTATAAAATATTCATGTAATGAAAGCAGCGCAAGTAGATGACATCCTAGATAGTTTTCTGCACTGCCCATACGATCCATAGGAATGGGGAGACCAGGCGAATCTGCTACAACAGTCAGTTTCTTGATATCAAGACGATAAAGAGAATTCTTGGAGTGTTCAAGCTTCAGACTAGAAGCTTTTAATGTCATTCTCGCCCCTATTATATTTAGAATAGAGGCAATCGCCTCCTCTACATGCTCAACATTCAGATCTCCTTCCAAATCCTCAACATTCTGAGCTAATCTCCTAATTCGATCAAGGAGTTGTGAATTTGCTTCCACAGAAGCAACGCTCTCTAAATAAAGGCTTACTCGCCCCGCTACCCTTGCCGCCAGAATGTTAAAGTCCTGTAATTCACTTACGTCAATATCGGACTTGACTGTGCTGGCTAATAGCTGTTCAGCATCTCTTATTTGTTCTCTCAAAGTTTCTATCTCAGCATTCAATCGCTTCAGATAACCCTCTATTCTGGGACGCTCAGTGTGAACATTGTCTGCGCTTTCTCTAACCCTTCGCAAAGCTTCACTAAGATTTACAACAGACGGGGTGGGAGATTGCAAGTAGGAATCACACACCGGACAATGAGTATGATCTACATTTTCGTCACTGAAAAGCTGCACAGCACTTAGGCGGGAGGCTTGTTCGTTCACCTCAAATTTAAATCCGTCAGCTTGCCTCACATAATTTTCAGCTTCTTTGATTTCCTCCTGTTTGGAGCGAAATGCACTTCTCAATGCCTTAATATTTCGTTGCTGGACAAGGACAGATTGACCTATGTCGCCTACGGGATTCTGCGGATTCCACTGAGCGATTTCCTCCAATGAACTGATTATGTCATTCATAGACATTTCATCAATAACATCTTCACCCCAAAGCCCTACAAGTTTCGCTTCATTTAACATGCGCTTAGCTCCAAGAGATTGCTTATCTATTATATTTTCAGCGTCTTTTAGCTCGCGTTGCAAAATCTTTAGCTGTCGTCGCTCTTCTCGGAGCTTTTGAATTAAGTCTAATCTTTCCTCGCTCACAGCACCTAGAAAATAGCCAATTGTGTCTTTAATGTGCTGAGATATCATTGGTTCCGATTGCCGCCAAAATAGCATCTTTCTATTTGCGACAAGACCTTGATCCTGGAATAGATAAAATTTCGCATGATCGATTGTCGATTCAAATGGAATCATCGATCGTCCCTCATTTACAATTGTTTCATTTGCGGTGATTCCTAAAAGACGTGACAAATTCTTTTTTATTCCGTCATCGTTTGTGTTAAGAATCAGTGACTGCATATTTGGAAACTCAATATCTGACCCTTCTGACCAGTAAGCTTGGCTTTGCGAAAGGGCTCTTCCTTTTGGGGCAGGTTTGGCAATGAATACTTGACCATTCTCAAACTGAAACAGGACAGAGTACCAGGCCACAACATCCCGATTAACACCCTCAAAAACGTTAAATGTGGATCGTCCTAAACAATAATCAACTATATCTATCACCGCAGACTTTCCAGTACCAGATTTCCCAGTAATAATATTTACCTTACCTATTTCAAATGGTAAGATGCGCATCTCTCCCTTCGATGAGTATAATACGATTGACTTGATTTGCATGGTCAATTTTTTAATGTTCTTATATTCCATAGAGCAACAACTGTCGATAAATCCCCAGCAGTACCAAACCAGCGACCTACCATTAAGGCTTTAACAATACAGATAGATGCTTCGGAATTTCCTTTGTCAATATTTTTCAATTTTAATTCGTTTGCTTTTATCTCTCCGTTTTCTTTAACAACTAATATTTGGTGCTGCAAACCGAAAACTATTGCATTTCTGACATATTTATCCATTGCCTTTACACGCCTTTCAAAACCTATTTTAACTTCTTGATGATCCTGGATCCAAGGATGCAGCTTGGTTGCCATCGTTTTTGGCAGTAAGTCTCGGGTTGGTTTGTGCATTAGCATCGGGAAAATTATAAAGAGCAAAAGGTAGGATATATCATTACCTGACTCCTTTTTATAACCCACTACAATTTGGTGTATTAGTACCGCACAAAAAGCTGGATTAAAAAGATTAGATACTTCTTCCGGTATCGTATGAGGAATTTTCAATTCGGTCATTTCATTTCAATAATACTATCTAGAAATTCTATAAATTTTGGATGCCAATACACACTTGGTGGATTACGATCAGCGAGTATATGAAAGCTACCCCGAGTAACATATTCGCTCCCAACTGGCATCTTCGGTCGAATTGGTAAATCAAATGACTCCATCCAGGCTAGAATCGATTTACCAAATCTTTGACAATTGATGTGTGAGTCAAGTTCATCATAGTCATCTTGAAGAATCGTCATATAACGATCCCATTCTTGGTGCAATCGGGCCTCATAAAAAATTAGCTCGTCATCTATTAGAAGACTTTCACGAGCCCATCTCGATCTTTGCTCAAAAGCTCGATAATAATCCAATACCGCGTTACGAATTCTTTTTGAGTTTAATTTCAAATAATTGAGTTGCCTAACGAAAATACGATTATCTAAATCTGTGAAGTACTCATCAGGTGCAAGTGTCAACGTGTAGTCAATTGGAAGGCTATCCTTGTGGATCTGCTCAGAGATGCTTATGTTTTTTACAAATAATTCGGACTGGGAGATAGGAGTTTTAGATTCATTTACGATATGATCAATTGCTTTATTGAACCACCAGCCTTCTAAACGTTCATATAAGGCATCTATGTGGTTTGCTGACACCGATAATCGAAGTTTTTTCTTGATGTCGTTAACAATATTAGTTATATTTTTACTGCCATCGATAATCGTTATTGCTCGAATTAAGCTCCGCTGTTGTTGTGAAGATAATGCCTTGAAAACTTTGAATGATGAAGCTAAGTTGGCATTGTCTGACTCATTTGAAATACTTCTCAGTAGTTCCAAAGCTTTATCTTCATTTCTTTCACCAGTTTTTCTCAAAAGCGCCGCAACTGTATTAATAGGAGCTTCCGCCGTTGTAATTAGATTAAGCGAAACATCTTCTGGCTGCCAATCTCCATTTAAAAGAGATTGTCCCCACACACGGAGAGTTTTCCAGATCTCTGGACTTGAATTTGTTAAATTTGCGGAACCTTTAACATGATGCTTTAATTGATCAAGTGTGAGTAATCCATCTCCTGAAATCGAAATATCGTCTAAGCCCTCTATAATCAGAGATGCCTCCTCTCGATCGTCAGTTAGTAAAGAAAATAATGAATAGCGGACTTGGTATAGGTAGCCGAGAGCTTGGGGGCCGGCAGAAAATGGTGTCGTCATGATACTGAGATTGAGGGCATCTACCTCGCGACAAGTGAGTATTTAATAAATTTTACTTATTGATATTCAAGATTTTATTTAGTGGTATGTTGATTTTAAAGAATGTATAACATGATAATCTTCTACGACGCCATCAAATAACTTCTCTACTTATCCTCGCGTGGATGGAATGATATGTTTAACTTCATCAGTTCAAAATCCAAAAGCATGTGTCCTTCTTCATTACTTGGTGAACTATATTTGTTCAATGCGAAACAAGTTCATAGTCGCTATTCCCAGTTGTCAATAACTACACACGTCTATATATGAGCAAAAAAAAGCCTGTCAGCGAAGAAAAATCCATCATACGATCGTCGGCCGCCGAATACTTAACTTTTGTCGCAGCTGGCGGCTCTGGTGGCGTAGAGGCGATCTATGCTGACGAAAATGTGTGGCTTAGTCAAAAAATGTTGGGGCTACTTTACAATGTTGAATCACACACGGTCAACTACCACTTGAAAAAAGTGTTCGCAGATAGCGAATTGGAACAAATTTCAGTTATTCGAAATTTTCGAGTAACTACCAGTAAGAAGATATGCGAGTGTGTTAAAAGAGCGTCTCAAAGCCTATCAATCCAAATCCCCCGCCCGCTCCTCATACTCATCCAGAACCTTATCATTCATATACTCAAGCCTCTTCTCCAAAGACAATTCCGTAACCGCCTCATAAGAAATAAAAGTGCAAGACTCTTTCAAAGGCCTTTTCTCTAAAAGCGCAAAAACGGGCCGGGAGATTTCTTGCAGCACTTTTTCGCGCCGCTTGGCTGGGGCTACGATGTGGGCACTGATGTCAAGATTGGGTTGCAGGGCCATCAGATCGGCCATTCGGAGGATGCCGGAATAGATTGACGTCGTATGTTCCACTTCAAAAGCACGAACGATCGACCGGCCTTTGATCCAGAGTACATCGATATTTTCAATGGTTCGAAGCGTGATGGTATCATAATTCAATGGCAGCGTGGTAAGGAGTGAGTCGGTTTCAGGTTTCCAAACGGCCAGGACTCTTTGCATGTCACTTTTCGGCGTTTTTTGCGACTCACGAAATCCGGAAATCGATCGCTCGGTTTCGGTGAATGCCTGGTAGGTGTCGGGAGAGAAGAGGGTGATGTAGTAGGCCATTTGCTTTTTCAAACGGACAAGATAGCTGCAAATATGCGATTTGGCAACTAGGGGTGAAGCTCGTAAGGTGCCTACAATGACCGTCTCGCCAAACATCTTGGAACGTTTCACAAAACCCTCGCCGCCGGACCCGAACTGATTTTGCCTCATCAAAACACGCAACCATCATAACAAAACAGTTTTGGTTACAGGGGGCCGAAGTAGGAGGCTCTCCAACTAAAACCGATCTTCAGGGACAAATATTGATTCGATGTAACCGTGCGTTATATAGTCACTACTCATCTCTACAACGTATCATCTATGAAAAACGCTACTCCCTTTTGTTTGCTGCTTGCAGCGCTCCTCCTCATTTCCGCCGCTGAATCTCAGGCTCAATACTTTGTAGGCATTCGTGGAGGTGTCAATTTTGCCAATTTTAAGCCCGGGACCATTTTTGATTATGATACCAGGGTCGGGGCGAACGTCGCATTGCTTTTGAACAAACCCGTCAATTCTTTCCTGAGCATTCAAATTGAACCCGGTTTTTCACAGCGCGGCGCGCGATATGAGACGTCGGGGGAGGGCCCTTTGAACGGCGTTATCCTGAGTAGTGAAGACAAAGGGAAATTTCGGTCTAGCTTCATCGAGCTCCCGGTTTTGCTGCAATGGAAGCCGCGGATTGGAAAATTTGAGGGCATTGTATCCCTTGGGCCTGAGCTTCGTTATCGCCTCGGCCACATGAAGTTGAAGTACACTTCCAAAATCACATACGGAGGTGTCGTGTCAAAGGACGAGTCGGGCGTGGTCAATTTGGATGGAGGCTTCGGGCAAAGAGCATTTGATTATGGCCTGGCAGGCGGCGCGGGCATTGCTTACCCTGCCCAATACTTCAAGATTTTCGGAGAAGCGCGTTACCACCTGGGCCTACGGCCTTTGGTTGAGGACCTGAAAACGTACAACCGCGGCGTATCGGTCCACCTGGGCGTGCTGGTACCGATGGGGAAATAAAAAGGATTGCCGCTAACCCCCTTCACACCTGCGGAATCTCCGCATTCAAACTATTCGTAGTCGCGACCCGCCGGTTCGGTTTGTTCTTTTTCAGATACCGTACGTGCATGATCCCGATGAGCAATGCTAAAAATCCCTGGCCCAACACGGTGGCCCGCACGCCGATATGTTGCGAAAGGTAGCTGACGATCAGGCTGCCAATGGGGACGCCGCCGGAGTAGGCCATCACAAAAATGCTGATCACCCGGCCGCGCATGGTCGGCGTCACCAGTGTTTGTATCAGCGTGTTGCTGATCGTGGTTTGCGACATCATTCCAAATGCACCGATCGCGATGAAGAGCAGTGCCAGCGCATACAGGCTCGTGTATGAAAAAAGGATCAGCCCCGTGCCGAAAACGAATGTATTGATCGCCAGTATCCTGCTGAGGTTGGTGCCGGGCGGCAGCGTCGCCAGGAAAATCGCCCCGCTTAATGCGCCAAAGCCGATCGCACTGTCGAGCAGGCCGAATGTGGAAGCGGTGCCCCGGAAAATGTCTTTCGCGTAAATGGGCATCAGGCTGGTGAAAGGGAGCAGCAGCAGGCTTACCATGGCCAGCATGACGATAATGTACCGGATCTCGGGTGTTTGCCTGATGTAAGTCAGTCCTTCGGCGAGTTCGTTGAGGATGTTTTTGGTATGCTTTACCGGCTGGAATTGTGGCAGCCTGATCAGCAGCAGGGAACTGATCACGGCAATGAAGCTGAATGTATTGGCAGCAAAGCAGACCACCTCGCCAAACCGTTCGATGGCCACGCCGGCAATGGCCGGGCCGAGGAGTTTGGAAAGATTGACCATGGATGAATTCAGCGCCAGCGCATTGGGGAGGTTCTTCTTATCGTCCACCAGTTCATACACCAGCGACTGCCGCGCCGGCACATCGAATGCATTGATCAGGCCCAGCACGACGCTCAGCGCAATGATCTCCCAAACCGCATAATGCTTGAAAAACACCACCATCGTCAGCGCAAGCGCCTGCGCCATGGACAGCACCTGGGTGATCAGCAGCACGCGGTACCGGTTGTAACGGTCCGAAACGACGCCACCCAGCGGGGTAAGCATGGCAGATGGAAAGAGGGTTGCAAAAATGCTCACGCCCAGCATAAACTTGGAGTGCGTCAGTGAGTAAATCACCCAGCTGACGGCCGTTTTCTGCATCCAGGTACCTAGCAGTGAAATGGTTTGTCCTGCAAAAAATAACTTGTAATTACGGCTCTCAAAAGCACTCAATGCGGCAATCTTCATGCAGTTTGTTGATGGGTAACAGCGCGGGTTGCAGCCTTTTTGTGCTCACCGGCGGATAGTGCTGTCCCTGTAAAAAGCTTGCCACAATTGCCTGCGGCCGACAGTAACCTTTTTCCGCATTATCAAAATAGCTGACACCCACTCCCTCACTTCCACTTCAAAATATTAAACTTATGCCCATCCGGATCCGTAAACGCACAGCCATATAACCCATGAAAGGCCTTGGGCGGGCTGAACACCACACCACCGGCTGCTTCCACTTTCGCCGCCCAGTCGTGAACTTCTTCCTCAGTTTCGGCGGAGATAGAAAACATGATTTCGTTGCCTTTGCTGAGGTCGGCCAGTTCACCTTCCATCGCTTTTTTCAGACTTTCGTCCTTGAAAAAGTGGATCACAAAACCTTCGTCGCCGAATATAAAGCTGGCCAGCTCATCGCTTTCGTGGCCGACATTTTTCTGGAAACCGAGTTGCGTGTAAAATGCTTTGGTACGCTCCACATTTGCGACGCCCAGATTGGCCCATATTTGCACTTTCATCATGGTTTGCGGTTAAATACTTTATATTTAAGTAAATTATATATAATATGTGTAGGCGGCCCTTCACTTTCGCATATATTTGTGCTTTCCAGTCGCCTGTAAATCCATCAAGACAATGTTGAAAACCTTCTACTTATCGCTCATTCTCTTGTTCCTATGCACCGTTCCGAGCCTGTGGGCCTGTTCGTGCATCAACGATTTCAAGCGAATCAAATCCTTCGACGATCTAAATGCCTACGAATTCGTCGCATTAGTAAAGGTCACCTCCGAAACCATCAATCCTCCCTCAGATTCAACTCCTTTTCGCGACGCGACGCTGGGGTTGAAAATCGTTGAGAAATTCAAGGGGAAAGACATCCGCGAATTGATTGAAAAAGACGTGCAATCGTCATGTGATATGGGTATCGATGTGGGGGATGAATGGGTTTTATTCGCAACATCCTACAACGGCAAGCTATCAATCTCGGCCTGCAGCAGGAATATCCGGTACCGGGATAAGGACGGCGTTCGCGACTGGCATTACAAACGCGGCATCGAGGAATTGGAAGATCTGAGGATTTTGTACGGACGCGGCCAGAAGCGGCAGCGCGACGGTGTCAGCCGCCAATACTATCCCGATGGCAAAGTTGAAATCGAGGAAACGTATCAGGATGGTCTCAGAAATGGTATCCGGACGGTATACCACCGGAACGGAAAAATTTGGGGCAGGCAAATGTTTGTGAACGATACGCTGCAGGGAAAATCGGAATGGTTCTTTCTATCGGGCCAGTTGCATGATCAAAAATTTTACCGGAACGGTATTTTAATCAATATGTCGAGGGTTTATCACGACACCACCGTCACGGACCGGCAGAAAAAATTTCTCATCAGAGATTTTTATAATACGGAAGATTCGCTCCGTAAAACTTTTAGCCGCATTCAGGTTTGGCTGGAAGCGCTTTACGATTACGACGGGAAAATCATCCTCTCTCGGGAATATTCGCGGTGGGGTAAAATACAGCAGCAATACATTCATCATCTCGATGAAAACTATTTTACTTCGGTTTATTACCATGATAACGGGGAGGTTAAGGCTGTTCTGCATCATAAAAATCATAAGAATATCGGCCATTATCAGGAATACGACCCGGAAGGAAATCCAACCAGGTCCCTGGATTACGACGCCGATGGCAAACAAATCAACCTGCAAATTCCCAAATAATCGTGCATCGCCCGGCCTCACCCGAAAACGGAGAGGCGAAGTACTAACACGAGGGTTTAATTGTTGATAGGAATGTCTTACCGTTTTATCGTATTGGACAGTGCTGCTTTTGGTTTGTTTTTATTAAAATCAAAATGTCAGGCACTCCTTAATAGAACTTGACATTTTCCCTCTGAGCAGCCCAAAGAGGGCACGGGCGGTGCAGCGCAGCCGGGGAGGGTCGGCGTTATGAGTTTTAGGGGTTAACCCTGCATCTGGCCGATACGCTCGAGCAAATGGGGGTACTCGCCGGACAAGCGCATCTGTAATTCCTGGCGGGCCCTGAAATAATGGGACCTGACTGTGGCAGGGTTAATTTGTAAAAGCTCCGAAATTTCTGTAAGCGCATACCCATCTACCGCATTCATCATGAATACTTGTTTTTGAATGGGCTTCAACTGCTGAATTGCCTTTAATATTTCATCTGCGGAGATTTGGGAAACCATATCGTGATAGTCTTCAATGCCATAATCAGAAAAATGGTCGATTGAAACCCTGAATTCGTTGTATTTTCGCATCTTACGGTAATAGCTGATTGCGGTGTGTACGAGGATCGTCCGGAGCCACGCCTTAAACGAGTGCTCGGGATTATATTTGTCCAGGTGATTGAATACTTTTAAAAATCCTTCATTGAGCACCTCTTCTGCTTCCTGGGCCGAGGCAGTATACCTCAGACAAATGCTTTTGCCATAACTGAAATACTTTTTGAACAGCTCCCGTTGGGCGGACCGATTTCCCTGGATGCAGGCATCGATGACAGACCCTAAATTATTCGGGTCAAAAATGATCCTAAGCAGCAGACGATGCATAAGTCGGATAGTTTTGTTGCTTGTTTACTGACTCTCTGAATTTTCTGAAATCTTGTTATTCCTGATGATTGCATCAGGCAAATAAAGGACCGCTCTTAGCTGGCAGGGACGTTTTTCCCCTTTGCAAAATGGCTCACCAAAGCCACGGCTGCAAGCGCACCTACGATCCAGGGCCCATTGCTGGCCAATTCCGCCGCCATCGAAGTGATCAGGTTGGGTCTGCTGGTCACTCGTTCAATTACCCACCCGCTTGCGGCAGTTCCGGCCAGGACGGCTCCGGTTACCCGTACCAGGGCGTACATGTTGGTGCGGCTGAGGAGCATCAGCCAGGGGAAAACAACGGCTATGACCAGCAGCTGCATCAGTTCGATGCCCAGGTTGAAACCCAGTATGCTCATTCCAAGCTGGAAGGAACCCAGGCTCAGATCAACAAGTGTCCCTGCGAATGCCATGCCGTGGACCAGCCCGAACCCGGCAGCTATAAAAGTTTCTCTGGATGGGAAAACAGGTCTTATGGCGTGGGCCGCTGATATTAAAATGGACAATGCAATCAGCACTTCCACGATTTGTCCCGGAAAGCGGAACCAACCCAGCGCGCCGACAACGAGGGTGGCCGAGTGCCCGAGCGTGAATGCCGTCACTATTTTCAACAGCCGTGCCAGGCTGTAACGCACACCACCATACGCAGTCCACCGCCTGGCATTGGATAGCAGGGGAGCCACCAGCAAAAGTACCAGCAGAAATAGCAAATGGTCGGTTCCCTCTGCGATATGGTGCATGCCCAGGACCATCATTTGTTTGAAGCCCCGCCACACGCCGCCGTCGCCAAGGTTGACCTTGAACGGATGGATGACATTATTACGGATATCCCAGTCGATCACGCCCAGGCGTACCGGCTCACTTGCAAAGACCCCGCCCTCCCAGTCCTGACGGACAGATACCAGGGCAAAATGCGTGGCCACCTGATGCAGGATCACGTCATAGTTCATCACAAACTCCCGCGTGCTCCTGCCTTCCGGCGGCGTAAGCATGAGGCTGGCGATCAGCTCGTAATACGGCCCGCTCGGGCTCTGCTGAACCTTTTGCACCTGCAAATGGCTTAACTCCACGCGCCAAGCCACGCCATCGTCGCTGACAGGGCGGACATGGCTTAAAAGATACTGTGACAGTTCCGGCCCAAGCCGCTCAACGAGGCCCTGCGGATTTCTGTTGACATCGTGGCCAAACGCCAGTTCCAGCTCATTTAAGGGGAGCTGCAATTCCATACGCGCCTGTTTGGATTGAATATCGAGCAATACCACCGAATTAGGCATCGGGTGGGCAAGGCCCTTTACCAGGAGCGCGCAGATCAGAAAGATTGAAAGCGTCAGCCGCGCAAAAAGGCGGCTGACAAAAATAGGATGAACCATGGAACTTGGTTTATAGTCCGTTATAGTCGCGCGTATGATCGCGGTACACAGCGTGGTAGTGGATTTCATTCTGATAAACGACCCCGGATTGACACACGAACTCAATCCATACGCTCGGTCCATCGATTCGGACATAGTCGGCATTGTTGGTCAGTGTCGCATTTCCTGAATAAGAAATGTAGGTACCCGCCAACTCATTTTCATACAGTTTCAGATTGGCCGTACCGGTAGCATCGTCCACATCATTGGTCCAGGGCTTCATCGCAGCCAGAACCAGAAGCTTTTGGGCGTCACTCAATGTGCTGACGGCAACACCCAGCTTGGTGGTCGGGAATTGGCCGTCCTTATTGGGCCCGAGGGACACATCACTGAAAGTGGTGGACAATTTAGCCGATGCCAGTTGTGCGGTTGTCAGTGAAGCCAGCATGGCGGCCATCGCATCATGTTCCAATGCCATGGGCGCATAGGTGGTAGTGCCTGATGTCCAGGTTTTGGGCTCGATACCCTGGTGAGAGGGGGTGGCGCTTGCCACGGCCCCAGCATTGTAGGTGATATTCTGGGCATAGTGGTGACCGCCAAACTGAAGCATCCAGGTCCCTGTTACACTTGGCGTCCCTAAAAAGGCGATGATATATTCCCCGGACGAGTAGGTGCTCCCGGCCTTGGTCCCCAGCACATCGTCTGCTGCGTTGATCTGCGAGAATTCATCATAACCATCGTTGGCCGTTGTTCCGGAGGCCGCAGCTATGACGGCTTTGGCAGCTGCCAGCTGCGCTGCGGTCAAGGTACTGAATTCAAGCCCGTTTCGGATGCTTACACCTCCGGGCAAGTTGGACCACTTGATCGCGTTGGCCTTTGTAAAGTCAAGTTGGACGGTGGCCAGCTGCGTAGCCGTAAGCGTTGCCTTGAACGCTTCAACGGCGCAGACGACCTTAGCTACAGTGGTGGTGGCGCTACTGCAATCAACCGTACTGGTCGACGATGCTGAAACGGTCAGGGCCATCGTACAGCTGATGCTGCCAAAGGTGATTGCAAAACTGGCCGTTCCTGCGGAGGTAGGAGTCCCGGCAATGGTAAAAGCCAGGTTGCCGGCACCACTTGCCAATGTGCCTGCCTGCAAGGTTGCTGTAAGTCCTGTCACCCCGGTAGACGAAACGGCGCTGCCTGCACTGTAAGCCACAGCGTTTCCTCCCGTGTAAGGGACCGTAGCTGTTCCGCTGTACGCTGTCCCGTTAATAGCAGCGGTGGAGAAGGTAGCAGCGCTGCATGTAAGGGCTGTTATGGTGGCATCCTCGGAGGTGACCTGTTCGTCGTCCTTATTACATGCGCCAAGGAGCGATAAAAGAAGCGACAAAATGATCATTGAGTAACGGCTTGTTAGTTTCATACACTTCGTGGTTTTGTTTAAATAGGAACCGATTGTGAGTTGATTTCAATGGGCTTAACGCGCATTCCCGGCAGGTCCGAAAAAAATAGTGGCGAATTTGCCGAATGTTGTGGCGAATCAGGATTTGAAGATGCTTTTGAAATGCTCTTCATAGCTGGTGCCGACGGGGATCTCTTCGTCGGCGATCTGGATCATTTTATTGCGAAAGCTGCTTACTTTCTGTAATGATACGATGTAGGAGCGGTGCACGCGGACAAAGTCAGGTTCGGGCAGCTTTTCCATCATCGCTTTCATGGTAAGTCTTACGACCACAGGCTTCTGACCTACAAGATGAATCTTAAGATAATTGTCGAGCCCTTCTATAAAGAGGATCTCATTGACAGCAATCGGGACTAATCCATAATCAACCCTAAAGTAAAGCACTGGTGAGACTGGCGCGGATAGCTGTCTGGCTGCTTTATAGAGTTCCAATGCCTTGTTTGCAGCCCGAAGGAATCTGTCCTGCGAAAAAGGCTTTAAAAGGTAGTCGACCGCGTTAAGTTCATAACTCTCCACGGCATATTCGGCGTAGGCGGTCGTAAAGATGACCATAGCCGGATGCGGGATATTTTTAAAAAAATCGATCCCGGAAACGACCGGCATGTTGATATCCAGAAAAATAAGGTCGACCGGGTTTTCTTCCAGGTACTGACGCGCCTGACCGGTTTTGGTAAAGGTCTTTTGCAGGTCAATAAAATCTGTCCTGCCACAAAAGGCCCCAAGGATTTCCAGCGCGGGCCTCTCATCGTCAATGGCTATGGCTTTGATCATGACAGTTGAAGGGACAGGGTTACCTGAAAATAATCTGGCCTATTTTCGATTGTTAATCTGTGCTTTTGAGGATAAAGACGTGCAAGGCGCTCCCGGGAATTGGAAACTCCGATCCCCAAAGAATTTTCTTTATTGTTGATTTCGACCTTGTTGTTGCGTACCAGCAGCTCAACCGCTGCTTCCGACATCGAAATGCGGATATCTATTTGAGAATCTTCCTCGGGATTTACGCCATGCTTGAAAGCGTTTTCTATAAATGCAAACAGCAGAAGGGGCGCAATCCTGCTGTCGCCGGGTGCCCCGGACAATTCAAAATGGATCTGAACCGAATCCCTGAGCCGTGAAGCCTGCAAATCCAGGTAATTGGATATATAATCCAGTTCTTTGGACAGCTGCACCTGGTTTTCCCTGGCATCCTTCAGCAGGTACCGCATGAATTCGGATAGCTTCACGATACTGTCGGGCGCTTTATCGCTTCCTGTGACAGAAAGCGCGTAGATACTGTTGAGCGTGTTAAAGAGAAAATGCGGATGAATCTGCGCTTTCAGGTTGGCCAGCTCGGCCTCGGCCCTATCCCGCTCGGACTGGAGAAAACGCCGGTTGACCTGTAATAAAATAGAAAAAAGGATGACCACGCAAAATAGGTAAATGTGGTGGCGCACCTCCATGATGAAGGGGCTTTGCGGTTTTCTGGGCATCCCGTCCGGCATCATCTGACTGGCCGGGGAGGGGCCCCGGGTATTCGCTGTAAAATCCTCGCCTGTCAGCAAGGAAGGCAGGATAATGATCAGCACAAAGCTGATTGCCACCACAATGAAATAGCTGAGGTACTTTTCCCTGAAGTAGATCCTGGGGATTACCAGGTAATAATTCATGTAAAAAAACAAGAGCATCAATACATTCGCGATCAGGTCACGTACAGTCGGGCGGTTAAAGAAAGCGCCGGTTTCCTCGGGCGGGCGTGGTGAGATCACCAGCGGAAGGAACACAAAGGCCAGGCAACCAATGGTATGATAGATGTATGTCCTGATCTGATTTTTCACGGTTCCTATTTTAAATAAAAGGTAAAAGCAAGTTTAGCAAAAAACGGGCTACCCGCCGTAAAATGAATTTCCTCGACAGGCTGAGCTTCGTTTTTAAGCCTGCTTTTGGTGGCAAATTGGGTTTCCTTCCACTTTGTATTAAAAATATTCGTCACAGAGAGCCCCACATTATATCTTTTTTGACTGTAATTAATGAGCGCATCTGCTATGAAATAGCCTTTTGCTACGATGCTGTAATCCTCGTTGGCAGGGCGGTCGGCCATATAGCGGTACCGGAGCGAGCCGTTCCAGCCTGCTGGTTTTTTGAAGGTAAGTCCTCCGGAAGAAGTGAAAACCGGCGCCAAAGGGATGTAATCGTTTCCTTTCTCTTCATCGATGGAGCGGGGTTTGGCCAGGTTCACGTCGGTATCTACAAAAAGGTACTTTGAGATTTGATACCGGGCTGTCAGGTCAATCCCCTTTCTGCGTGTCCTCCCGCTGGCCTCTACCACCCCTTCGTCGCCCACATAGACAAATTCCTGTTTGAGCCGTAAATACCAGGCAGCGATATTGAGAAATAACCTGGGTGCGGGTTTCCAGTTCAGTCCAAGGTCTGTTCCGTACGCCGGCGGCAGGATATCTCGGCCCCGTTCAGCAACTACTACTCTTGTATCATTCGAATGAAAACCTTTGCCGGCATTGACATACAACTGTAAGTTATTGAACGGTGTATAATACAGGTTGACTTTTGGAGATAATATTCCTGCCTTTGCTTTACTGCTTGTTGAAGTCAGCAGATCCTGATAGCGGTTAAAAAACTGATCATAACGAAGGCTTGCATTCAGGCTCAGGTTGTGTTTTAATGTAACCGTCTCACTGACATATACGCCCAGGTTGGTTTCATTGATATTGCCCAGCATTATCCTGCTGTTTGTTACTGACCGGTTTACAGTCCTGGAAAGTTCTGAACTGTCGGTCAGGTCCTGCCGGTAGGTCACGCCGAAAGACGTTTCTGTGGGCATGCTGCCCAGATAACCTGCCCTTGTGTAACTTCCGTTGTAGCCCAGGATATCCCGTTTCTCTTTTTGTCTGATCTGGTCCCCGTTAATGGAATCCACGAGAAAGAATGTGAAGTTGGAATACAGCGTAAAGTCGTAATGCGAGTAGTACAACTGGTTTTTGATCAAACCGCCGTTTTTTAACTGGGTCGTTAATTTCACGCTTGCGTTTGTCCTGGAAGTTTCGCCCCCTTCCCGGTCATCGATAGCCCCAAAGTGCGAGATCAGCCCGGATGCTACGGCACGGTCGGGAATCTGCCCTGAATGGTTCCATTTGGAGTAAAAGTGGGATACGGAAACATTCAGATCGTTACTTTCTCCTATCTTCCTGTTGTATCTGGCGATACCATTGATGCGTTTAAAATGTTGCGGCGAATCAAAATAGCTGTTGCTGAAACTATACTCGCCTGCCACATAGGCCGACTCCCCCCGCTGCTTTTTCTGGTCGGATAACAAATCAAATCCTCCCGTTCCCCGGTAGGTATCAAACTGCCCGGCCTCCACTTTGAGAAAACTTCTGTCGAGCACATCCCTGGTCTGAAAGTCTACCCAGCCGGCTGTGGCGAAATTCCCTTTTTCAGCGGAGTAGGGCCCCTTTTTAAAACTTACATTTTCAATCAGTTCGGGTATGATAAAATGCAGATCGGCATATCCCTGGCCGTGGGCATGCGAGACCAGGTTCACCGGTATGCCATCGGCACTGATACTGATGTCGGTACCATGATCAATGTCAAAACCCCGTAGGAATATCTGTTCTGCTTTGCCGCCGCCTGCATGCTGACCGATAAATAGCCCCGGCACCATTCTGAGCACCTCCTGGGAATTATTCACCGGACGGAGCCGGATATCGATCGCGCTGATCAGCTGCTGACTGTGCGCGTTGGGTGCCTGCACTTTAAGTTCAGAAAGCTCAATAGCGCCGGTCCGGAGATGAAAATCCAGAGAGGTGGTTTCTGTATCGGAAATTTTGAAGGACTTTGTTTCTTTCTCAAAGCCCAAAGCAAAAGCACTTGCCTGGTAGCTGCCGGCATCTATACTTTTGATCTTAAAGGCCCCCTCTTCGTCGGTTACAGCGAACAGGGTGGTCCCGGCGATCTGGACCGTGGCCGAGGCAAGCGGCTTTTTTGTCGTTAAATCGTAAACATGACCTTTAAGTGTGCCCTGGTGCGCCAGCACAAAGTGGCCTGTAATGCAAAAGAGCAAAAATGGCAGTTTAGCCGATAAAGTCATAAAATCCCAGTCATTTCCCTATGCAAATTTAGGCAATGACAGCGCGTCGCCGTGAGAATAGTGACTAATCAGTCGAATGTTGTGGTTAAACCGCTTTAAACCCCGGGGCGTGACTGAAAAATAGGGCAAAAAATAGCCTATCCGATATCATATCGCTGCTAACTTCTTGCACCTGTGATTACCACTATCAGATTCCTATGAAGGCTGTCTTATTCCCGTTTCCGCTAAGTACTCTTCAAAAACCGAGTCCTGCACAACGGTCGTGCCACAGCTCTGCGATATAGAGACAGACTCTGTTAATCTTCACGGGCGAATGTTGTAAAGTAGCCTTCGCAGGTTTCGATGACCAGCGTATCAGGTGAAGGCTGTGAAATTTTCATTTCCGGGCAAGCTACACACAGCGAGGAAGCGCAGATGGGGTCTAGCTCGGCCGGTTTAGCAGGCGTGGGCTTGAAAAGGTTTCCATTTAAATAATACTGTGCCGGAAGGCAGCAGGGGACGTATCCGTTTTCGTTCAGAAGCACGCCATCATACCGAAATTCGTAAACCCAGGAATTTTGTTCTGGTACTTGTTGTGTAGTCGTCGAATCGCCACGAACTTGATGGTATTCGACTGCTCGCCATTTCCCTACAATCGAAGCGATCTCCTCCAATGGAATTAGATTATTTTCTTTCTTGCACCCTGTAAATGCAAGTATAAATAAGATGAATAGTAATAACCTGGTCATAGCTTTTTTCTGTTAAAAAATGAAGACACATATTTGGCCACTCGCGTTGTAACGAAAAGTGACAATTTGGTCGTCAAGCCGGATAACAATCTTACTTCTATTTTAAATATCGGTTCATGGATAAATCAAACGGCTACGAAGAAAACGCGGCTGCCTTCATCAGCAGGCGCGGAACGGGTACCAATGGCATCGGTACATCTTCTGTTCGGCTTTGGGCAAAAGCATTGCCTTCCAATGCAGCTGTGCTTGACCTTGGATGCGGAACAGGCTTACCTATTTCCAAAGTATTGATGGATGAAGGTTTGGCTGTATATGGGATGGATGCATCGCCTTCCATGGTTCAAATCTTCCGGCAGAACTTCCCCGATAATCCCGTTGCCTGTGAGGCCGCGGAAGATTCTTCATTTTTTAATCGCCAATTTGATGGTATTCTTGCCTGGGGACTACTATTTCTTCTAACAGAAAAAACACAGGAAATTGTGCTGCAAAAAACAGCAAATGCCTTGCATACCGGTGGAAAGCTCTTGTTTACGGCTCCATCTCAACAAGTGAATTGGAAGGATGCGATTACTTCCGTTGAATCGAGATCGCTTGGAGCGGAGAATTACAAAGAATTACTTTCTGCATCAGGACTTTCTGTTATGGAAGAATTTGAAGATGAGGGGGGAAATCATTATTATCATGCTGTCAAGCTGTAAAGCCTAGTTCTCCCACAACATGCTTCTGCGAATTTTTTATCTGTCGCTGGTGTCCTACCTGCTGGTCTCGCCCTGTGCGAAGTCGCAGATCCGCATGGATAGTGTCGAAGCCATTGTGCAAGCTTACTCCTGCCGGTATGACTTCCACACAAACAACTTTCCTGAGCAATGTTATTCCGAATCGCGCAGATGGCTACCTGTGGTCGCAGGATCATTTCCAGCGCGCACTGGCTTATCGTGTCTTGCGGCCCAGTGTCGCTTTTCTATCGACAGTGCTCGATCTGGCGAAATGGGATGCTGTGCTGAACACCAATCAAATCCTGACCGAAGCCAGCAGCTCATCCAGTTGGTTAAGCGTCGTAGCGGTGCCGTTTTCGAAACCTCCTCCTTCAACGAACATTTTAACCGTGGCTTCGTCGGTAAAGGTAATCAGCGTATCGACCTTCGATCTGTTGCTGCCAACGGACGAGAATTTGATATCCCGGTATGATTTAGGCGCATCAACACCTGTATTGCCGTTTTCATCAGAAAACATGCCTGTTGTTGAATAGGAGATGCCATTTTCTATTGCGGTAAATTCATATTGGGTCCAGTGTTTCTGGCCGTCCGGGCCAACCATGGCATATAGCCATACTCCGCCGACGGTAAAATTCATGATCCTGGTTTCCACCTTCCACGGTTTGGGTGCGAACCATTTTTCAAGCAGGTCAGCATCTGTGAAGGCTCTCCATACCTTTTCGACCGGCGCGTTAAATTCGCGGACAATGTGAATCGTTTTAGCAGCAAGGTCTGATTCGAATACAAAATGGTTTGTCATAGTCTATCTGGTTTAGAGGTCTTTTAATACGTCATCCAGCTGATTATAGCTGTCTTCCCACATCTGGCGAAAGCGCTCCAGCCAGATATCAATCTCTTTCATTTTCCTGGGGTTAAAGTGATAGTAGATTTCCCTGCCGGTCTTTTTCTGCACCAGTACTTCACATTCGGTTAGTATCTGGATGTGCTTCGAAATGGTCTGTCGAGCACTGTCAAAATGCTCCGCAATTGCATTAGGTGTCATAGCCCCCGCTACTACCAGACCCAAAATCGCCCTGCGGGTAGGATCCGCGATGGCCTGGAAAACGTCTCGTCTCATATTATGCGCAGTTGATTGGCTGCAAATATAAATGCAGTCGATCAACTGCGCAAATTTTTTACTTAAAATCTTGCACTTAACGCGAAATGAGGAGTCTCTTTCGATCCACAGCCGATTTCAGCAAAAAAAACCAGGTTCCTTTCCGGCCCGGACAGGTAAAGGAGTAAGCTGGCACGTTGGCAAGGCATTTGTCTTCGCTTGCTGTGAACCTGGTTTTTACCCTTATGGGGAGTATGCCCGGCGATCACGTTTTTATCATCCGTTTTGCCATCACCTCTGGCACCGAAATCACCGTATCCAACTTACTTGGCCGCTTATATTAGCAGCATCCTTTGTGGATACGTTCAATACAATCCACTGTTTTCAATGTATACCTGAGATTCTTCCTTTTTCAGAGGTGATCACGACATTTTCAGGCGAATTTGGCTTCCGTGCCGTTTTTGCAACCTCCTGTATCTCCGTAAGCCGTTAAGAAATAATAATTTACAAAGAGATTGTGGCTGCAAGTAAAAGGAATTCCGTTCGCGCTTTGCTCACTAACTTCTTCGTTCTTTTCAACTTTTTCTTTTAAAATCCAAGGTTCATTATGCGATTAAAAACTTCTACGCTTCTCTATTTATTCGTCATCCTATCCCTGCTCACCATTTCACACGCGCGGGCCCAGTATGCGGTACCGCATACGTTTTCCAGGCAAAATGCAGGCGATGGGATCAAACACGCAAACACCAATTTTGAATTCTTCAAAAACAAGTCCGGACTACCTGGATTAACCAGGCCTTCGGGTCGCATGAACCGTCTCGCGGCAATAAATGGGAAAAAGTCGGCGACAAAAGACTCGGTACAGAACTGGTTGAAGAAGGCGATTATCGCCAGGAAGAGAAGAACCCCGAAAGCCCAATCACTTTCATCGGGTGCAAGAACATCCGCAACAGCGGACGTGCCGCCGATCCTGTATGTCAATTATAAGGCGACCGGATCGGGAGATGGCAGCAGCTGGGACAATGCATTCAACGAACTGGCAGATGCACTTTTTTTCGCCAAAGAAAAGACTGGGATCGAGCAGATCTGGGTTGCCAATGGAGTTTATTATCCGCTTTACGATCACCGCTATTTGAGTGAGGGGGATGATTACAATTTTCGGGACAATGTATTTATGATGCTACCTGACGTCAAAATATATGGCGGCTTTAAAGGAACCGAAACATCGGTTGCTGAGCGAAATCTGAAAATTACTCCCAGTTCCTTTGGAGAGGGTGAAGAAGATTACGCTACTGTTTTGAGCGGAGATGTTTTCGACCCCGAAGATGAAGGTAACAACACTAACAATGCATATCACGTGGTGCTTTCGGCAGGGGCAGTAGGCAGTGCCAGTCTGGACGGTTTTACCATTGTTGATGGATATGCGGATGGCACAGACGCAATCACCGTAAATGGCCAGGAAATTTCGAGAGGTTACGGTGCCGGAATTGCCGCTGTTAACTCGTCCCCTTCCTTCAGCAATCTCTTTTTTTTATTTAACCAAGCGAATTCAGGTAGTGCCATTTACGGATCTGAATCCAATTTTATATTGACCAATGCATTGTTCGGGTCTAATTATTCGAACGATTACGGTACCATATATCTTGACAAATCTTCACCAGTCATCACCAACGCGACCCTTACGCGCAATACCGCAGGAAATAGCGGAGGCGGGATTGCTTTTAACGGAGCCGGTACTGCCGCTCAGATCAGGAACACCATTGTCTACGAAAATCAAGCGAATGATGATCCGGACATTTTCATTGACGCGGATGCTTCCGCATCATTTGCATACAGCATCATCGGAGGAAGTGGCGGAAGTGCCGCCTGGAATCCTGATTTCGGAACAGACCAGGGTCATAACCTGGATGAAGAGCCATTCTTTCAGTTCAGTCTGCCTTCTTTGCAGCCCATCAGCCACGGCATTAACGCGGGCAACAATCTGTACTTTCAGGCGGGGCAGACGCCTGATTTGTCAGCGTTAGTAACGGATCAGAGAGGTGTGCCAAGGTTTACCGGGGGCACAGTAGACATTGGTGCACTGGAAAGCCTATACGGAACCCTGGCTTCCGACCTGACCCCCAATGAGGATGGGATACTGTTTGTTAAGAAAAATGGCTCTGGTACCATGACCGGGGACAGCTGGGAAAATGCCGCCGCCGAAGTCGCCGATGCACTTTATGCCGCTGCTATTGACATCAATGTTGATCAAATATGGGTTTCAGGCGGGAAATATACTCCGCTTTATCGTCCCGATGATTTGTCCAAAGTTGCGAATGGTCAATACAATACTTTTCTGATGGTCGATGGCGTGAGCTTATTTGGCGGTTTTGCCGGAGATGAAGAGACGCTAGACGAACGCGACCTGAGTCTATCAGCCAATGCGAGTACTTTAAGCGGAGACTTCAACGGGGACGATGATTTCAACTTTGACGAATTTGTTGCCAACCACGATTTCGATTTGAAATATAATGACAATGCCTACCGCGTGGTTACTATAGTCGGGCTGCAGAATTTTAGCTCAGTGTTAAACGGTTTCACCATAGAGGACGGCAATAACAAAGATGGAAATCTGAGAAATTCGATTTCCATCAATGAAATAGATGTGCCCTTTGATTACGGCTCAGGAATCATTGCAGTGGAGTCTTTTCTCCTGATAGAAAACGTCGTACTCAAAAACAACATTGGTTTTAGCGGCGGTGGTATGGCATTGCTCGCATCTCCGCTGTTTGTATCAAATTCTCTTTTTTACAATAATATTGATACGGAAGCTGGCAGTGGAATAGCAGTGATCCCATCCTATGGTGCTTCTTTGAACTTATTTAATACCACGGTCACAAGGAATTTGTCCCTGGGAAGCGGACCGGCGGTGGGCATTAAAGAAGGCCAAGTACTTCTGTTCAATAGCATCCTCTACGACAATCGCTTGTCGGATAACAGCCCGGATGAAAATGGGGATGATCCTGAGCCCGATTTCAAAGCGGAGCTTACATATGGCGGAATTGTGGCCAGCATTATTGGAGGCAGCGGAGGAAGCTATAACTGGAAGCTCTACAGTGATGATAACGAAATAGAAGACGGTGGCGGCAACCTGGATGAAGACCCGGGATTTACCAATAGCAGTACCAATGATTTTTCGCTGATACCATGTAGCCCGGCAATCGATGCAGGTAATGATTTTTATTATCAAGTAGGGTTGCTTTCCCTGCAAGACGCGGCTGGTAACCCAAGGATCGTTAACGACATGGTGGACATTGGCGCTTTGGAATTTCAGGGTGTTCGCCCGCCAAGTGCGACTGCATTGGCAGGGAATGGACAAGAAAGTTCTTTTGTCTTCGAAAATAACCAGCCTCATACTTTCACCGTTGATGGAGATGAATGTGAATCCGACCTTCTGACGCTGAGACCGGAAGTTCTGAGTGGTTCGGTCACTGCCAAAGTTTGGGTCGATGACCAGGTGAATTCATTCAGCGATGCATTTTACCTGCAAAGGCACTATGACATTGCCCCGTCCGAACATGCCGAAGAATCACTTGGGCGCGTAGTGTTGTACTTTACCCAGGCGGAATTTGATGCATTGAACCTGAAATTATCGGAGACGGCCTATTTGCCTACAGGAGATCCGGACGGTGAGGAAGACAGGATAGCCAACCTAAGGATTTACCAATTTCATGGACCAAGTTCCAACGGAAGCGGAACTCCGGCATCTTATGCAGGTTCCCGTAAAGTGATCGACCCCGAGGACGAGGGTATCGTATGGAATGCTGGTATGAACCGCTGGGAAGTGAGTTTCAATGTAGATGGGTTCAGCGGCTTTTTTGGCGGCACCGCCAGCCAGAACCCTCTGCCTGTTCGCCTGGTGAGCTTTGAAGGAAAAAGCACCGATAGTCGACAAACCAGGCTCGATTGGGAGGTCGTGGAGCAGGAAGGCATAAAAATGTATCATGTCGAGTACAGCCAAAATGTAAAAGCATTTAACAAAATCGGGCAGATAGCTGCCAATACCTTGGCAAACACCTCTTACAGCTTTACGGACTCCCTTACCCACTCAGGTGACCATGCTTATTATCGTTTAAAAGTTATTGAGCTGGACGGAAAAACAGCTTATAGCCAAATCATTTCAGTTAACCTGTCTGGGACGGACGCAATGCTCGCTTATCCTGTTCCTGCTAAAAATGAACTCTGGATCGACTGGAAAAAGACCGATGCGACGTTTGTGGATTTTGTTGGATCAAACGGCAGGATTTTAAAGACCGTTAAAAGATCATCCGCTTCCCAAAAAGTAGATATATCGGCATTGCCAGCGGGGATATTGCTATTGAAAGCTGGGGGAAATCATGTTTTTAGAGTGATTAAAGAATAAATCCCGAACTTTTTGACGAGGGCCTGTAGACCTGCGAAGGGGCGTAATCCTCTTCGCAGGAATCCATCACGAGGCTTATAAAGGCAACAGTCAGGGGCGATTCCGGGTGCTTTTTCTGAAGCAGCCGACAAGTAGATAACCCTGGGCCTGGTATTTGATTTTTCAATAAACCAAACAACCGAATGTCCTTAGCGATTACCCTGATTGGTATTCTGGCATTGATTGCGCTTATTTCCTTCGTCCGCCTAAATACTTTCCTGGCGTTTCTCGCTGTAACCTTAGGCGTGGGCCTGGCGCTGGGGCTACCGGTCCTCACCATTGTTGATTCTATCCAAAAGGGGATAGGGGGCACATTGGGTTCCATTACTGCCATTATTGCGTTGGGTGCCATGCTTGGCAAACTGGTGGCCCAAAGCGGTGCTGCTGAGCGCATCGCTTTTAAATTGATGGAATTCGTCGGCACGTCCAATGCACGATGGGCATTCATGCTGACAGGTTTTATCGTCGGTTTGCCTTTGTTCTATTCGGTCGCGTTCATGTTGCTGACCCCGGTAGTGATCACCGTGGCATATCGCTATAAATTGCCGGCCTTGTACATTGGTCTGCCTATGCTGGCCTCTCTCTCCGTTACTCAGGGATTCCTGCCTCCCCATCCCGCACCTCTGGCGATTCTGAAACAGTTCGATGCCTCTATGGGTACCACGCTTTTTTACGGAATACTGATTGCCATTCCTACCATATTAGTAGCTGGGGCACTGTTTGGGTCGACATTGAAAAAGTATACCAACCTCCCCAATCCAGCCTTTGTTGCACCCGATATGGATTTTGAGCAGGCACCATCCGCATTTACGAGCTTTTTTACGCTCTTATTTCCACTCATTTTAATTGGAATGAGCACAGTGATCAGTCCGTTTTTACCGGCAGAGTCATGGATCAGAAAAACTTTGGTCTTTACAGGAGAACCGATCATCAGCATGTTTCTGGCGGTCATCCTGGCAACTTTTACACTAGGTTTGAGGCAGGGGAAATCTATGCAGGAAGTAACCAATCTGTTGACTGACGCCATCAAGGATGTGGCGATGCTTTTCCTGATCTTTGGTGGAGCAGGTGCTTTTAAGCAGGTTTTGACGGACGGCGGAGTGAACCAATCCATCGCAGATATGATGGGACATTCGACGATGCATCCCTATGTACTCGGCTGGGGTATGGCGGCACTGATCCGGGTTTCTGTGGGCTCTTCAACTGTATCCGGCATAACTACTGCGGGTTTCATGAGCCCGTTGCTTATTTCAACAGGGGTCGACGCCAATCTTATGGTACTAAGCATCGGCGCAGGCAGTATGATGTTTTCCCACGTCAACGATACAGGCTTCTGGCTTTTCCGGGAATATTTTAATTTTTCAATGAAAGATACCCTGAGAACCTGGTCTATCATGGAAACATTGGTTTCCGTTATGGGATTAGCGGGCGTGATGGCACTCCATTGGTTTCTGACTTACTGCCAGCGCTAGTGCAGCCACCAATGGTGGGCATGGAATTTGCGATATTGCTCTGTTATCTAAAAATGAACAATATGACTACTGAAAAAGCCATTTTGGCAGGGGGGTGCTTTTGGGGAGTAGAAGAACTGATCAGGCACCAGCCAGGCGTGATTTCAACCGTAGTGGGATACACGGGTGGTGATGTGCCCAATGCGACATACCGGAACCATGGCACGCATGCGGAGGGTATAGAGATCGTCTTCGATCCATCGAGATTAACTTATCGCGCGCTGCTTGAATATTTCTTCCAGATCCATGACCCAACAACAAGGAACCGGCAAGGAAACGACATAGGAACTTCTTACCGTTCCGCTATTTTTTACCTGGACGAAACTCAGCATGAGACGGCCAACAAGCTGATTGCCGAGATGGAAGCCTCGGGCATCTGGCCAGGCAAGATTGTTACCGAGGTTGTTCCGGCAACGGACTTTTGGAATGCCGAAGCCGAACACCAGGATTATCTGCAAAAACATCCTGGCGGCTACACTTGCCATTTTGAAAGGCCCAGTTGGAAACTGAGCTAATATAAAACGGCCTTGAAATGCAGATTTCAAGGCCGTTTTATATTTCTATCCATGATGACCTTACCTAGAAAAACGGTTACCCCGCCCAAGCGCCGGATTTGTATAATTTGGCGTCAGACCTCTCCTCACGTGTCCCTGTTTTCATCCCGCTTCCAAAGAACAGGCGTTCAGCTATGTTTCGCTGACGAGCGCATAAGATAGAGGCAGGCCCCGTTAAACCAGAACAACGGCATTATCGCTCTTCATGGCAGTTGGGCCTTTGCCAAATCGTTTTTTAAACGCCCTGCTGAAATGGGAAGAATTTTCGAAGCCGCTTTCAAAAGCCGCTTCGCTCACCGTCTTATGTCTGTTACAGATCAGGTGCATGGCATGTTGCAGCCGTTTTTCCAACAGCCACCTGCCTGGGGTGGTATGAAATAGCTTTTCAAAATCCCTCTTGAAAGCCGATAAGCTGCGGTTACTTAGTTCCGCATATTCGTCCAGTTTCAGGTTATAGCAAAAATTGTCTTCCATCACTCCCTTTAGTAACATTTCCTTTGGCTGATGTAATAGAGAGCAGAAATAAGAGAGAAGCTGTGTGTTGACGGCATTATCGGCGATGTTGAGCACCAGTTCCTTGAATTTCAGTTCAAGCAGCGAAGGGTCGGGGGCCTGTGTTTCTGCAAAATAGGTCGACATCGAGAGAAAAAAACCTTTCAGCGTACCGTTTGATTCCAGCAACATGACAGGTTCATGCCGGTCCTCGTACTTGAGTAGAGGTGTTGTTTTCGAATGCAGGGTATCACAGATAAAATCATCGGGGATAAAGAACAGCATGACACAAAAGCCGGTATCCATCAATTGTTCCAGGATAAATCCTCCTTTTCTGACAAAGACACAACTATCTTTTTGGATGTGATAGCAATTTTTTGCGGTATGCCAGATCTTTTCGCCGTCAATTACATAAAAAAGGTAGTTGTACTGTGTCCACAAATCTGCAAAGCGGGTTTTCATCAGACGAGCTTCCATGGGACAATTGAAAGCCGTAATGAGTGATTTGCCGCAATTAAACTGTCGATAATATTGGGGATGCTGTAAGACGCGCTCAAAAAAGTTGACCATATCCGATCCGGTTTATCTGGTAAGACCAAGTAGACAATAAATGGTGAAATTAAATGAATGGGTGACCTTTTAAGTCAGAATATTGAACTTTTGAGTCATCGGCAAGCCTGGATCAGCGACTAATATTGTAAAATATTTTTTACGTTAAAACTGAAAGGCAAATGAATCCAAACAAAGCATTGTGGGAAAAGGGTGATTTTACAAGAATTGCGGAAACCATGCGGGACAGCGGTTCCGCGCTGGTGGCAGAATTGGGCATTACCAAAGGGCTGCATGTTCTCGATCTGGGCTGTGGTGATGGGACCACCGCAATTCCCGAAGCCAGGCTTGGCGCAAACGTCCTGGGAGTTGACATAGCAAGGAACCTCGTGGAGGCAGGAAATGCCCGGGCGAAAGCGGAGGGGCTTACGAACTGCACATTCCGTGAAGGCGACGCAACGGACCTGCACGATATCAATGACCAGACATTTGATCTTGTCGTCAGTATTTTCGGAGCTATGTTTGCGCCAAAGCCATTTGACGTGGCGAAAGAGATGTTCCGGGTTACACGGTCAGGCGGAAGGATTGTCATGGGAAACTGGATACCGGGAGACCCGACATTGGTAGCCCAGATTTTGAAGGTAAGTTCGGCCTATACGCCCGCGCCGCCGGAGGGGTTCATCAGTCCCATGTTGTGGGGTGTGGAAAGCCAGGTTAAGGAGCGTTTTGTGCAGGCCGGGGCTTCAGAGGAAAATGTTTCGTTCTCCAGAGAGACTTTCAGATTTGAAGCGCCCTATCCATCGGCGGAGCTGGTGGATACATTCAAAAACTACTACGGTCCCACGATGAACGCATTTGAAACGGCCGAAAAAAACGGGAAGGATGCTGATTTGCAGCGGGAATTGGAAATTTTATTTGATAATCAAAACCAAAGTGCCGATAAGAGCAATACCTCTATCGCCGCCACATTCCTAAAAGTGACGGTAGTACGTTAATCAGAGGATGGCCCGAAGTACCTATCCGGATGCTACCAAATACGCAGCCCGATCTTGACACCTACCTTGTTGAATCCCGCATCCACTTTTTGTTGCGGTAAGTTAAGATGGGAGACTTTGGAGTTATAAATATTACCCAATCCGGCAGCCCCAAAAGCTTCCAGGAATGCACCAAACCGCTCTTTTTGGATTTCAATACCTATACCGCCCGACAAGAACAGTACTGTTTTTTGCAATTCGTCCAGATTATCGTTCTTAGTGAAGGTGGAGTGATTTTCGTACTGATAGGAGAGCGGGATCTGTAATTCCGGGCCGAACCTGAAATAGGGACGTAATTTCTTTGGGTTGGTGTTTGGAAGGTGCAGCTTGATGCCCAGGAACGCATTTAAGCCATTTATAGTAAAATCCTCCAATACAGAGCCGGAGGGGCCGACTGTGGAGTAGTAGCTTGTTTTAAAGTATTCGATCCCGGCCAGGAATTCTGCCAGGTTCTTATGATCAGTGTAAGATAGGGCGATTCCGCCGGAGGCCATCCAGCCTGTTGCCATATCCTTTTTGATATCAGCAATCGTGTATTTGGGCATCACAGCGGCAATGCTGCCAACGATTTGGGGTTTGAACCAGCTTAGTTTCTGGCATTTCTTTGCTTCGTCCATTCCGTTGCTTACTTCTGCGTCGAGTGCCGCATGATCACAAGTTTTGAGCGACTTCATTTGCTCATATATTCTGAGTGTCTTGGGGCATTCGCCTGTTTTTTTGAGGTCCCCGATCTCGTTCCGATAAACGACCAGCAGGCTGTCGCTTTTCGCAAAAACGTTGATGGAGTCTCTCAAGCTGCTGTTGGCTTTGAGTAATCCAGGCCCATTGGGGCAGCCTTGCAGGAACGAAATCGTTTCTCTCCAAAGCTGCCTCGCTCTGGCCACGTTACAACTGGCAAGTTCTCTCCGGACCAATGTAATCCCTTTTGAAAAGCTCTCAAGTCCATCGCAATTTGTGCCGCGAGGCTTAGGAGGCGCCGGTAAGGTAGCTATATAGCCGGCATATTCATTTTGAATGCAGCCTTTCATTTCCCCCCGAATCTCGATCGGGAGGTCTTCCGTCCAGGAAATCAGGCTCGTGTAGGCGCTCCTGACCGTTTCGGCGTTTGTCTTATTCTGTTTGAGAATATCGATCTTCTGTCGGGTGCTTTTGAATTCCCTCAGCCTTGTGATCAGGAAATCGTATGTTTTGATGGTAGATTTGTTTGTTTCGACGTAGCGTATCAGCAGATCCATGTCGCATAGCTTAGCAATGTCCGACAGAGACGTTTTTCCGTCCAGGCCGCTTGTCAATTCTTTGATCCTCGTCTCAATCTCGGGAATATCAATGTTACGGATGTTCCGGTAGGTTTCAAGCGCCTTCGCTTCTTCGTAGGCAGACAGGTTTTTATGGGCACTACCTAAATGCCTGCTTCCCCATTTTGTTAATTCCTCTGTAATCCTCAATCCTTCTATATATTGTTCTCTGAGAATGTTGTTTCTGTTTCCTCCAAGGGTTTTGGCATTGTTGAAATCATTTTTTGCACCTGCTGTATCCAGTTTGCTCAACTTTTCACGTCCGCGGTAGGCGAATTCGAAGCCGGTAATGACGCGTTGCTGCGCCGTTAATTCGGTGACATTTCCTTTGTTGATCTGGTTGAGGCAATCCTCGATTTTGTCTTCAAAAAACCGCAGCGTCCCGATGTTTCTTAATTTCCGGTACTCCTTGAATTTGTCGAGCGCTTCGGCATACTGATCCTTTTTATAGAGCCGTTCTCCGTCCTTTACAATTTCGTTGATTACGTTCATCTGCCTAGTCCTCAGCATGAAGCTGGAATCTTTGGGGTAAGACTTATACAATGCCAGTGCTTCGTTGAACTTTCCAGCATCGAGCTTTTCCTCCGCAATCATCCAGACTGAGTAAAGCTCTTTTTTGGGGAATTGTTCTTGAGACCAGGCTATTGCGTTGCTTAAACACAGCAATAGGAAAGTCAGGTAAAGATTTAATCGCATTTCAATGGAACTGTTTGAGTGAGTGAGGCTGCGTATCGGTAATAATTGTTTGGGATATGGCTCAATTCTTTGGCATTGGCATTTTTAAAATCCTGGCATTTTTCGTCCGCTGTTTTCCTGAATTCGGCTGCAAGTTGCTGTAACCGGGGATCTTTCGGATTTGCCTTGAAAGCGTTTTTGAAATTCTGATTGGCTACATCATACTGCTCGTCTTCAACGGCTTTCAGGCCCTTGTTTAAAAAGTTGTCAAAGGCTTTTGAATCCGGATCAGAAGGTGTAACTGCCATTTCTTTTGCAGGCTTTATGGATGCATCCTTTTGGCTTTCGGGTAAGTTGACCTGGGGCAGGGGTTGTTCGTCCTTCTCAGGCTCCTTAGCCGGGCTCCCTGCCTGAACCTGGGTTGCCGAGTCTCTCGGGGGTAGGAAATCATCGTCGGAAACAACTACCGTAGGCTCTGCCCGCATGGAGTCAAAACCGGAATGATTGTATACCCAGTTTGCAATTGGATTAGAAATGATAGGACCGTTCGAGAAAAAACTCCAGATCATTAGCCCAAGAAACAGAAAAAGGGCGGGGTAGATCCACTTGGGAAACCTGGTGGCTTGATCAAGGAATTTGAAAAGCAGGATCGCGGCAATTCCCACCACCCAGAGTGCCGACAGACCAAACATCCCGATCAGGACCAGGCAAAGGATTAAAAAAAGGGATACCGGTATAGCGGGAGAGACAGGTTGGTTTCGTCTGTGGGACCTTCTGACCGGTTCAAATTCAGGCAGGCTGGTTTCTGCCTTTCCAATGTTTTCGCTCATAATCGTTGAATCTTATTCCTTTGATGTAGCCTGTTTACCCGGTAATTTATTCCGCCATATTGGATTAGAATCTTGAATTTCCTTAAAAATCTTCTGTAAAACTATTTTCTTCCCTCGCAATCACAGCGAAGGTTCCAGCTTAAATGAAACAAGGCTACCTTTTCAGATAGCCTTGTCCACTGTTCACACGATTCATTTTCAGCGCGCACTCGCCGAAAAACAGTTTTGGGAGCAACTAATGCTTCAGGCTCATGCCGCCGTCCATGATCATTTCGGCACCTGTGATGAAGCTGGAAGCGTCACTGCTTCCAAAGATCACGACACGCATGCTCTCCCGCGAACTGAGGGAAATGGAGGCCAACCAGCTCATTCAGCGGACCGTAGTGCCTACCACTCCAGTAACGGTGGAATATACTGCCACAGATTATTGCCGGTCATTCGGCGACATTATTCTTGAGATGATCAAATGGGGCAATGAGCATAAGGAAAGGATCATGGAGTTCCGGCATGAAAATTGAGGCCGCGGCTAAAACTTCATCGGTATGGCAAAGGCTAGGCGTCATAGCAGGAAAAAGAACAGACTGGGCGTTAAGAATTCATTGGTCAACAATATCAATGCCCGCAAGAAAAAAGGCACTTCCCGCCCCAAGAGCAAGAAAACAGTAAGCAAGAAGTCGTACTCACGAATGAAGAACGATTGGGGCGGGAAGAAGAAGTAGTCGCTACGAGACGACGTTAACAGGCTCTCCCTTTACGAAACTTACCAGGTTGTCGGCCACCATTTGCAGCAATCGTTTCCGCGCCTCGAAAGTGGCCCAAGCTACATGTGGCGTGACAACGCAATTGGGAGCGGCAAGCAGCGGGTTATCGGGCCTTGGCGGTTCTACAGACAAAACGTCCAGCCCTGCACCGGCAATCGTCCCGTTTGCCAGTGCTTCGGCGAGGTCTGCTTCCCGGATCAGCGGCCCACGACCCGTATTAAGCAAAATGGCATTGGACTTCATCCTGGAAAGCGTGTTTTTATTGATCATTTCGCGGGTATCGTCGGTCAGCGGGCAATGCAGGCTGAGGACGTCGCTTTTTTCAAATATTTCGTCCAGCGTTACCATTTTCACTTCGTCCGCTTCGGCGGGATGTTTCCGGTAGGCAATGACTTGCATTCCAAATGCCTGCGCTATTTTGGCAACCTGCGAGCCGATGTCGCCCAACCCGATAAGGCCCATCGTTTTCCCTGCCAATTCGGTCAGCGGGGTTTTCCAGTAACAAAAATCCTGCGATGCTGCCCAATCGCCCGCAAAAACACTTTGGCTATGCGTTTCGGCACGGTTGACCAATGATAAAAGCAACGCGAAAGTCTGCTGTGCTACTGACGCGGGTCCATAGGCTTTCACGTTGGTCACGATAACATGATTTTTTCGGGCGGCTGCGATGTCGATGTTGTTGAATCCCGTAGCCATTACACCAATGTATTTCAGTTTGGGAAGCTGGTTTAATGTGGCTTCGGACAAAACCACTTTGTTTACCAAAAGAACTTCTGCGTCGCCGGCCCGTTCTACAATTTCGTCAGCATTCGATCTGTCGTAAATTTTTACATTGCCAAGTCTGTGGATGGGCTCCCAGTCAAGATCGCCAGGATTTAAAGTATAGCCGTCGAGGATTGTGATGTTCATAAATGGTTAATGATCAGAATTTAAATGTTTTTCCAGCCTAAGATGTTGTATTTGGTTCTTGGTTGATTATCGGTCACGCCATATATAAGAGTCCTGGTCCCGATTTTATTCTCGGCCAGGTCGCTGAAATAATCCATTCCTTTGAAGTGAGCGGTGATGATGGTCTGAGTTGATTTAATTTCAAAAATATCGAAAACATTGCCGTTTTGGGAGAGCAGATCAATTTTCATGACCATTGGAATCTCGCCAGAACCAGTAATCGCGATGAAGATATTGATGTTCGTTTTTTTTGTAAAATTCAGATACAATCAGGTTTTCGAAAATGTTGCCCCTCAAAGGGCTTTCGAGCAATATTTTGCGGGTTCTCATTCCTAAAATATGACATAACAAGCCAGTATCATAGAAATATAGCTTTGGGGTTTTAACAATCCTTTTGTTGAAATTTTGATAAAATGGCTGCAGCTGAAAGATCACATAGCTGCTTTCCAGAATGGATAGCCAGGCTTTTGCGGTTGGTTGAGAGATGCCACATTCATTTGCCAGAGCATTAAGATTGAGCAGTTGGCCAACTCTGGCGGCACATAATCCTAAAAATATCCTGAACTGTCTTGTATCCCGGATGGATTGCCGTGGACCTGTTATAGCTATTACCGGATACTTCTCTTTTGTATTTGAATGGCTTCTTCCAGGTGTCGTATAAAATTCATAAGTATTTGATAACTAGATCTAAATATACTCGAATTTTGAAATTACATGAATTTTATTTTGAAATTACATAGCTTTTATTTTGGAATTGCATAAAAAATCCTTCCCAAGGTGACCTGAGAAGGATATAAATTCAATTGCGTTGGAATGCTAATTTTTGGGGGTGGTACTGACCTTCCCTGCTCCTTGGCTCTGCATCTGCATTGGGTTAGGCATCTTTTTGGCCTGCTCCTGTTTGAAGATCTGGAAACGGGTTGGTTTTGCAATGCGGGGGAAAGAATTGTTCTCTGTGTCGATATCTGCAATCTGCATGTAGGGATCCAGCGTCCATTGCACCACTTTTTTCTTGGTTACGATCACTTTGTTGATCTGCTGATCATTGAAGCGCCAGATTTCAGCCGGGTATACAGCAACGGAATCGGTCCCGTCTTCGAAGCCCATTTTGATAATGACAGGCATTGGCAACCCACCCTTGTTTTTAACCGAAACGGTATAAAAATTCTGGTTATCCTGGATAAGCTGGCGCTCATTTTCAGTCAGTGTCGCCAGATATTGCTCATATTTCTGCTTATCTGCTTCCGTCACTTTAAATGGGTCGTAGCGGTTATAGAAATCGGCCATGGTCGAATCCTGGGCAACTACGGTTTCACCTTTTGTTTTGGCATCCTGTATTTTGCTCATGGTGTTCAGTTTATTCGCAGCTTCTTTCCGGGCGATTTCTTTTTCGATTTCAGGGTTTTGGGTATTGATATTGAACCAATCAACACTTACCAGGTCCTGGTCTACAGGCTCGGTACCATAAAACCATCCCTTCCAGAACCAATCCAGGTCTACGCCCGAAGCATCTTCCATGGTACGGAAAAAATCAGCAGGCGTAGGGCTTTTGAACCTCCAGCGGGTTGCGTATTCCTTAAAAGCATGGTCGAATAATGCGCGGCCCATGACAGTTTCCCGCAGGATGTTCAACGCAGTTGCCGGCTTGCCATACGCATTGGGGCCCAAGCCGATCACATTTTCAGCGGAAGCCATAATGGGCGTCAATACCGACTTGTCCGACGACATATATTCGGTGATCTGATTGGGTTCGCCGCGGCGGGTAGGGAAGTTGTAATCCCATTCTTTTTCGGCCAGGTACTGGCAAAATGTGTTGAGCCCTTCGTCCATCCAGGCCCATTGGCGCTCATCGGAATTCACGATCATCGGGAAGAAGTTATGACCTACCTCATGGATAATCACACCGATCATGCCATATTTCACAGCCTCGCTGTAAGTACCGTCCTCCTCGGGGCGGCCACCATTAAAGCTGATCATCGGATATTCCATACCGCCACCCGAAACCGAGTGGCAGGAAATGGCCACTGGATATGGATATTCAAAAGTGCGGGCTCCATAGGATTTCAACGTATGGGCGACAGCTCGGGTGGAGTACTGCTCCCAAAGCGGATTGCCTTCTTTTGGATAAATAGACATACACCAGATCTTGCGCCCGCTTTTGTACACATCGCTTTGCATGGCGTCCCAAATGAATTTCCGGCTGCTGGCGAATGCGAAATCCCTTACATTATCGGCCTTATAGATCCAGGTTTTCTTTCCGGGATTTTTGTTCTCCCGTTTTTCTGCCTTTTCCGCTTCTGTCTGCGTAACGATAATAACCGGCGTTTTGGAAGTTTCCGCTTGTTTCAGACGTTGTTTTTGGGTCGCCGTCAATACCTGTGCATAATTCTGGCATTCGCCGCTGGCTGCTACCACGTGGTCGGCGGGGACGGTGATCGCTACTTTGTAGTTTCCGAATATCAAAGCAAACTCACCCTGGCCGAGGAACTGCTTGTGATTCCAGCCGTTGACGTCGTCATAAGGGGCCAGACGCGGAAACCAGTGTGCGATAAAGTAATTGGCATTTCCATCCTTTGGAAAATATTCATAACCGCTTCGGCCATAGTACTCTGTGATGTAATAACTCCAGTCTACTCCGAAAACAATGCTGGTACCCGGTTTCATGACCATTGGAAGGTCAATCCGCATCATGGTACCGTTGATCGTGTAAGGCAACGCTTTTCCCAATTTGTCTCTGACGGCGGAGATCTGGTAGCCATATTCTTTTTTGGGATCAAGATTCGAGCCACGGCCATTGTTCAATGCGGCCAGCTGGGTTGTGCTCATTCCCTTGTCGCTGATGGTGCCCGTTCTGGACATTGCACCGATCCCGTCTTTTTTGAAAAGGTTTTGATCCAGCTGCAGCCAGATGTATTTCAGGTCGTCTGGAGAGTTATTGAAAAACGTGATCGTCTCTGAGCCGATAATCCGGCGGTTATCATCGTCCAGTTCGGCTTTGATGTCGTAATCGGCACGCTGTTGCCAGTACTCTCTTCCTGGTGCACCAGATGCCGAACGGAAGGAATTAGGGGTAGGTAATCCCGTTCCAAGCTGTTCGAAACGGTCGTTGTATTTGAAGTTGGGTGAAGCGGGGATCTGCTGGGCCATGGAAGCCAGAGGGATCAGCAGAAAAATGATTGGGAACAGCCTTTTTTTCATGATTAGTTGGTCATTGAGATATTGATTCTTCTTTCTTAGTTGGTGGGGGAGCTGGTGAGCGTCCTGAAAAGTTCGTTATTGAGAATGAGCGATAACGCCATTCCAACTATAATTCCTGACAATATGTTGATCCAGTTCATCCTTTGGATTCTCAGCAGCTCGATCAGGACAAATGCAATAGATAGGATGATCAGCACAATGATCAGCTGACCCAACTCCAAGCCGATATTAAAACCAAGCAGCGGATTAAATATTTCGGCCTCTTTCCCCAAAAGCGCTCTCAGGTAATTGGAAAAGCCCAAACCATGGATCAGTCCGAACGCCAATGCCAGCGGATACCTCAGCGTGGATTTTTGCTCTTGCTTGCCGAACGACTTTTTGGGGACTTTATAAAAGAAGTTTAGGCATGCCGTGATGATAATGGTGCCGGGAATGAGCAATTCCACCCACTCGGATTGGATGCTGACATAACCCATTGTCGCCAATGCGAGCGTAATAGAATGCCCGATGGTAAACGCGGTTACCAGCACAATTACCTTTTTCCAATCGATCAGGGTATAAATGGTGCAAAGGGCCATAATAAAAAGGATGTGATCATAACCTTTGGAGTCGGTGATATGATTAAAACCTAGTTGTAGGTAAGCCTGAAACTCGGACATTAAAAGGAAGTAAAATGAAAAATCCTGACAAGATAATTGTCAAGACAAAATAAATGAACCCGAATATATCCTTTTCAGCGGAGTAAAGCAATATGGAAAGAAAAAGACCGGAAGCATATGCTCCCGGCCTTTCTAAATTCTGACACCAATTATATAAGATTTTTATAAGCTTATTTGTAGATCGTATTTTGTGGATCCCAGTTGGTCCAGCCAGTAGTCCAGTCTGTTGTTCCAAAAGCACCTCTGAATGTTTCTTTTGTGAAGAAAGCGTCAGCACCTTTGCCATCCCATACCGCATCTTTCAGTAATGGTGAAGTTGCTCCCGGTAGGAAACTTGGGGCACCCAATTTGAAATTGTCGGCATTCAATACCAGAGAAGCAAGGTCAGTTACGATCGTGTTTTTACGAGCAGCTGCTGAGAAGTATTCAGTAGCCTGTGCATCTGTGATCGCGCCTTTTCCTGTAACCGGAAGGGTGTTGTTAGCTAATACCAGCCCTCGTAGGTCCAGCGTGCCGGCAGTTGCATTGGCATAAGTACCTGTTGCAGTTCCGTCCAGACGAAGACCTTCAGGATATCCTACAAAAAGCGAGTTAAGGATGCTAATAGATGTATTTCTGCGCAAGTGCATGGCAGATTGGTATCCACCGCTTCCTTTCACCGTTGCAGTAGAAGGAGTGCCGGCAGTAACAAAATTACTGAAGTTGGCAAATACAGGGGCAGTCAACGGTAAACCTGCATTAGCGTCAGTTGCTGGCTCGCCCGGGTTGTAGTTATCAGATTCGAAGCCGTTAGAGGCAGACTGATCCGCATACTCGGGGTCACGCAATGAAACTCCGTATTGTAGTTTTCCAGTGAAACCCCAGTCTGTATCGAAATCATCATCGAAACCGCGGTAAGCTACCAGATACTTCATGTTTACAGTTCCACCGAACCATTCGTAAGAATCGTCACCGCTGTAAGAAACCTGAATGTGGTCGATTGTAGTACCAGAACCTACAGAGTACAATGTAAGACCGTTGATCTCGCTATTTGCAGTGGAGCTCAATGCGATACCGCCAAACTCGATACGTACATATTGCAATGTTCCCGAATTGTCAGCAGCAATGTTGTCCGTTCCGATCGTACCACGGATACCACCTTCGAAAGCAGTACTTCCGGGACGGTTGTTTGGTGCTTTACCAATTAAAACAACACCACCCCAGTCACCATATGTGCGTTTTCCTGGATCGGCATTGGAAGTGAAAACGATTGGTTTATCAGCCGTACCTACCGCCATTAATTTAGCGCCGGCTTCGATGATCAGTGCGCCACCTTTTCCGGATGCAGTTGGATCGGCATCTTTGTTAGCACCTTTGATAAGCGTACCTGGCTCGATGGTAAGCGTCGCGCCGGAGGCAACATATACAAAACCTTTCAAAAGATAAATTTTGTCAGCCGTCCATTTTGTATCGGCTTTGATTTCACCTGTTACTTCCACAACTGAACGAACCGTTTCAGAAACCGTGAAGGTAGATGTGCTTTTAACAGTTACGCCGCCAACTGTTACGGATATAACGCCGGTAGTAGCGCCAGTTGGAACGGTTACTTCGAGCGAAGTAGCAGTTGCCGCAGTTACTGTCGCCGGAGTAGTATTAAACAAAACGGTATTGCTTGCAGGGGTTGTGCTGAACTTTGTTCCTGTGATCACAACTTTGGTTCCGACCGCCCCGGTAGTTGGCGCGAACGAAGAAACTGTTAAAACTTCCTGAACCGGATCTGGTTCGTCGTCATTTTTACAGGCCGACATTGCCATGAACAGGCCGGCGATTAGAAGTAGAAAATACGACCGACTTTTTTTGATAATCATAGTGAATTGAAGTTGATTTACAGATAATAGTTATGAATGGTTGAAGTCAAAGGTTTAGGGAATAACAGTCCTTTTGCCAAAGTTGTAGGCTGCAGTCAATGAGAAGTAGCTCCCTCTTTTGAACTTGCGGATATCCTGATCAGCGCTTGCATTAGCAGACGTCACGTCTTTGCCGATTTTTCCGTCGTGATTGAAATCTTGGGAATAGCGTACCGGTTGGTTGAAGATGTCCTGGATGCCTAACCGGATTTCGAGATTGTTTCTGAATTTCTTGCTGACGTTAAGATCGACGACGTGGCGTGGCATTTCGTAAACCGTTGGGTTGTCCATGTTACCCACTGCAAAAATCCGCTGCCCAAATACGTTGTAAAGCACATTCCACTGCCAGCCGCTTGGTTCGGCGTAATAAACACCTCCATTGATCAGGTAGGGCGACTGGTTGGCCATTGGACGTTTTGAGTCGGTGATACCGGTCAGGTCATATTTCTGGATAGTGCCGCTCAAATCCGGACCTTCCACAACTTGTCCCAGGTTCACGCTGCTTTTAATAATCGACGCGTTGGCGATAAGGGTAATGTTTTGCATAAACTGGCTTGCTGCTTCCTGGAACCCTTTGCGGATCTCCAATTCAGCTCCGTAACTCTGAGCGGTACCTGCATTGATGAAGGTGTAAGCCAATCCGTTTCCGGTAGGGATCAGGAAGGTTTCGATCGGGTTTTTGAAGTGTTTGTAAAAACCGGTAACCGAAATCAGCTCGTTCTGTGAAGGGTAAAACTCCCATTTCGCATCCAGATTCTGGATTTTAGCAGTTTTAAGCGCCGTATTTCCGCGGATATCCGCAAGCAGGTTAAAGTCGAAGTATGTAAATGGAGCCAATTCCCTGAATTCAGCCCTGTTCAGTGTAGAAGAATAGGCAAGGCGCAAATTTTGCTTTTCTGTCAGCTTATAAGTGAAGTTCAAAGAAGGCAGAGGGATGAACACGATGTTGTTGACGAGCTCTTTTCTCACATTTACAACCGTTGAATGCAACTGTTGGTTGTTGTATTCGCCACGGAAACCCAATGTAAGTATCGCTTTTGAACCAAAATTGAGATCACCGCTTACATACGCAGCGTAGTAGTTATTGATACCCTGGTAAGAATCCAGGTCTTTGGTACCGTCTTTGATGGTCAGTCCACCGTCGAGGCCGGTAACATTTTGAGGAGTGAAAATTGTACCTATATCTCCGCGGAGAATGTTTGAAGCATTACCTACATTGGTGTAGCCATAAAAACGGGCTGAGTAATCGCGGTCTTTACGCTCGCCGTAAACCCCGAAGCGGATTTTGTTAGGCTCACGGTCAGTAGGATTACCGAAAGCGTGCTCGCCATTTACAGCGAGTGTCAATACGCGCTCGTTCAATTTGGAGTAGAAACGGCCGAGGTCAATCGGGTTAGGATCGATAGGCGCTACTGCCTGGAACGGGCTTAGCTGTCCATCAGCGCCAGTTTGACCGGTTACACGCTGGAAACGGATCCTTTTCCAGTCTGGCTCCCAGCGGCCTGTATAGCCGAAACCGGTAATCCAGTTCAATTTGGTCAGGTCGCCGATCTTGTGATCTCCGGATACCTGGGTTGTAACAATGCTTCTGTTTTCAAAACGTTGCGAGTAGTTGCGTACGTCATAACCGTCCACCACGCGCTGTCCGTCACGAGCCACTGTCTCCGTATTGCCCAACTGGTTGAAAAGAGTCTTCCATTCCAGGTTGAAAACAGGGGAGAAGCGGAAAGTCCAGTTATGAAGTACCCCGATCCGTGACTGGCGGGAGTAATTTGCATCGTTATATTTTTCAAAAACGTCATTGGCTGTCAAACCATTTTGATACAGTTTAAGCGCAATGTTCGAATATTGATTGGTAAGGGAGTAGTTGATGTTGGTGATATTGCTTACATCCACGTTGCCGATATCGAAGCGGCGGCCCATATTGAATGCAAGGCGCAGGTCAGGAGAGACATTGATGTTTTTCAGGCCCCACGAGTTAGGAAGAAGTTTTCCGTATGCAGCCCTTTCAGGAGAGCTCAACGTATTGAAATCAGCTGATCGCTTTGGGAATGCGCTCGATAATGTCTGGTCTGCACCCCATAAACCCAGGATATTAGCGCCGCTACGGGTATGCGTCTGAACGTTTTGAAATGTGGTATTGGCACGATAACCTACGGTAACTGCCCCATCGGTGAAGTTTTGGTCGGGCCGGCGTTTGGTATAAATCTTGATTACACCACCTGCGAAATCACCTGGCGATTCGGCTGAACCGGATTTGTAAACAATCATCCGGTCGATGATGTTGCTCGGTACCAGGTCAAACGAGAATGAACGGGTATCGACTTCGCTTGAAGGCGTAATGACATCATTGATTAGAACGGCATTGTAGCGCGAGCCTAAACCACGAATCATGACAAAGCGGTTGTCGACAATGCTCACACCTGGTACGCGGCGAATGGCTGCAGCAGCATCCCTATCCTGTGATTTCTGTATCTGCTGTGCTGAGATTCCGACCGCAATGGGCTTCAATTGCTTGATCTCACTGATTACCGCAACTTCGGTGTTTGTAGCACGGGCACCTCTTACCACAACTTCCTGCAAGGCTGTGCCTTCTTCATCCAGCTCGGTATCTATGACGGTCGTGTTGCCAGACTCGACCCTTACATTGGGAATTTCTTTGGTTTGGTAAGAAACAAAAGTGATGATGACTTTGTGAGTACCGGCCGGAACATTGGAAAGGACAAAACTTCCGTCCACGTCGGCGGCAGCTCCGATCTGTGTGCCTTCGATCAAAACGGATGCTCCAATGAGCGCTTCTTTGGTTTTAGCATCTTTGATGGATCCGCGAATGGACCCGGGGCCTGCAAATGCTGTAAGAACAGCTGAGAGGGAAATGAGAATTGTAAATAGTTTGGTTTTCATTCTTAGGTGTCAAATTTTCGACACAAAAGTAGATCGCCAATGTTACCCCAATGTTAAGGCTATATTATGACTCAGTTATTTAAAAAAAGCCGTTTTTGTTAAAAATCAGGTATTTACTCGATAATTCCCTGGCCATCCTCCGCCTCAAAATTGTCCAAATCATGGACAAAACCGTTGATTACGGCGTACTTTATTTTACCAGCTTTTTTAAGGACAAAAGTAGCCGTATGCCCTAGCCCCGGTGTCCCGGAGGGTACCGATTGACCGCTTCGGAGAATGTGCAGTGGGGAAGTCGTGAAATAAACTCCGAGTGCGCGCGTGTTGCTATCTGGTGCCAGCCGAACGTAAGTATATCCCTCTTTTAAGAGGTTTACAGCTCTGAGTCTGCTGATCTCGCTGACGTTTTTATAAGCAATCGGGTAAACTTTTCCTTTCTCTACTGTGAGGCCGCTGGCGTCGACTTCCTGGCTGCCGTACTGCGGGTGCAGGTCGCCAAAATCTTCGATCTTACTATGATAAAAGAATTTGGTCGCATTGGAATAGTTCACTTCATTTCTGTTGATCCCGAAATCGGCAGTAAATGATTTGCCCGACTGCCTGACCGTCGCATTGCGTACGACGAGGTCATATAGCCACCTGCCGTTTTCCGGGATTTTATAGTAATCCTCGTGATTTTCCTTTGTTAATGAATTGTCGGAGATCTTGGCCAGTGCAGACAAAATGGCGACAAAATTAAGCTGGCGTATATACTGTTTTTCAGGATCCCCGACATACCCTCCCGACTCGATCAGAACGAGTGTCGTGCCCCACTTCTGAACGTTATCACCAAACCCCCTCGGTTCATGATCGTCGGAGTAGCGGGCAACCTGGCCGGGAATGTACTTTTGAAGGATATTGTTCATGCCTACGATCAGCTGCATGGAACGCTCACGTACCTTGTTGATCGAAAGCTCATAGTCGTAAGAAGTGGCGAGGAACGATATAGTGGCAACTTTGGGGCTGCGGCCAGCGGAGTAGCGAGGGCTTTGGTCGTGCAGGTTAAAGCCGAAATCCGGTTTCAGGTTGTCTACCAGGCTTTTCAATATTACTGCTTCGGGGGTTTGCCTTGCTGCCGCATCGCGGTTCATATCGATACCCTGAACGGTCCTGCGCTGGTAACGTTCGGCCCCGTCCGGGTTGAGCATGGGAACAAAATACAAGGTGGTATTTTCGAGCAAGCCTTTGCGGAAATTGTCGAATCCGTCATTTTTCCCTTCCAGAAAATTGAAAATATCAAAACTGGCCATCGTTGCAGTAGGTTCGTCGCCATGCATCTGACTCCACAGCAACACTTTTCTCTTTCCGGAACCTGCTTTGATCATTTGAATAGGCCTGCCTTCAAAGGATTCGCCTACTTTCTCAATGGTATAAATCGGATGGCCCTGGCGCTTGGAAATCAAGGGGAGAATGTCCTTTTGTTTGAAACGGCGCTGGGTTAAGGAAGCTTCTTTGTAGGTAGCGTGTTTATCAAAAAGCCGGCGTGCCATGTCTTCGGTTTGGGCCTGTGATTCAATGGTAGTCAAGGTAATAATTGAAAGGAATAGTTGTGAAATGAATGGTCTCATGCAGTTGAATGCCTGTTTACGATCGCAATGTACAAGAATTTTCTAAGCAAATTTTAATGTAATATTTACTGAACGGCAGTCCTCTGTTTCTAAAATTTTGCTTACATTTGCATCATGTTCAAAGCTGAAACACATCATCAATTTCATCATAGCCATCAGGCTTTCGGACGTCTTGGATGATATGTTTTTGCAAGTAGTGTTGTAATAAGGTTGAATACATAGTATCCCAGAAGCCCGATTTTTGTAAATCGGGCTTTTTTTATTTAGGCCTCAATATCAAAATTCAATGAAAACCGTCATAATTAAATACAACGCTGGAAATGTGCAGTCGGTCATGTATGCGCTCGACCGCATCGGTGCTGGTTACCTGTATACGGATGATGTGGAGGAGATCGGATCGGCCGATAAAGTCATTTTCCCGGGGGTAGGCGAGGCCAGTACTACCATGAATTATCTGCGGAAAACAGGACTGGATAAGGTGATACCCTCATTGAAGCAGCCGGTTTTCGGAACATGTATCGGGATGCAGCTGATGTGCCGTTTTTCGGAGGAAAACAACACCGAATGCATGGGTATCTTTGATGTGGATGTCAAACGGTTCCCGACAAATACCGAATTAAAAGTCCCCCATATGGGTTGGAACAATATATCCGATTACAAGTCGGCGCTCACTTTCGGGATACCCGACAATGCGTTTGTTTACTTTGTACATAGTTTTGCACCTCCTGTATGCGACTATACTGTTGCGAGCTGCGAATATGTCACGCCTTTCAGCGCCATGTTGCAGAAAGATAACTTTTATGCTGCCCAGTTTCACTGTGAAATAAGCGGGGATATAGGGCAAAAGATCATTGAAAACTTTTTGAATATTTAAAGGATAAACCCACCCGCAATGATAGAAATAATACCGGCTATCGACATGATCGACGGAAAGTGCGTCAGGCTAACCCAGGGAGATTATGGCAAGAAGATAATTTATAATGAAGATCCGCTTGAAGTTGCATTGGAATTCGAGGATGCCGGACTGAAAAGACTGCACCTGGTGGATCTTGACGGAGCAAGGGTCAAAAAAGTGGTCAACTGGAAAGTTTTGGAGAAAATCGCTTCGAGAACATCACTATATATCGATTTCGGCGGCGGGGTACAGTCTGACGACGATTTACGGACTGTTTTCGAGAGCGGGGCAAAACAGGTCACCGGCGGAAGCGTTGCTGTAAAACAGCCGGAAGTTTTCCAAAACTGGCTTTCTGTCTATGGAGGGGAAAAGATAATTCTCGGGGCAGATGCGAAAAATGAAAAAATTGCGGTAAGCGGCTGGGAGGAAGGTACGCAGATCTGGGTTTATGACTTTGTAGAAGAATATGTCGAAAAAGGAGTGAAATATACGATCAGTACGGATGTCGCGAAAGATGGATTGTTGCAAGGTCCTTCTTTTGATCTTTATAAAAACCTTCAGGACAAATGCCCTGAACTGAAAATTATCGCCAGCGGCGGAATAAGTGGTATTGAGGATGTGGAAAAGCTGGCGGAAATGAAAATTTATGGCGTGATCATCGGCAAGGCGATTTATGAAAATAGGGTCAGCCTTGCAGAATTACAGCGTTTTTCAGCTTGACTTATGCTCACTAAACGGATTATCCCCTGCCTGGATGTAAAAGACGGCAGAACAGTAAAGGGAATTAATTTCGTCAATCTGCGCGACGCAGGGGATGCAGTGGAACTGGGTGCATTGTACGCGGCCCACGGAGCGGACGAGTTGGTTTACCTGGATATTACGGCTACAATTGATGGTCGCTCAACCTTCATTGATCTGGTTCGCCGGGTAGCGCAGACCATTAATATCCCTTTTACGGTCGGTGGCGGAATTTCCTCTGTTGCCGATGTATCTGCCTTGCTTTATGCAGGGGCCGATAAGGTTTCGATCAATTCGGCTGCTGTGCGAAATCCTGACCTGATCAATGAACTATCCCTGGAGTTCGGCAGCCAATGCATTGTCGTCGCCATAGATACACGTTACATTGCAACAGAAAATGGTTACGAACATGTCGTTCATACGCATGGCGGCAGGAAGCCGACGGAGATCAGGACGATCCCCTGGGCTAAGGAGGTAGAGGAGTGTGGGGCAGGCGAGATCTTATTGACTTCGATGGACACAGACGGTACTAAGACTGGCTTTGCACTGGAACTTACTGCTACTGTTTCGGGAAGTGCCAATATTCCGGTAATCGCTTCCGGCGGAGCAGGAACTATGGAACATTTTTATGACGTATTTACGGCAGGGAAAGCGGATGCCGGACTGGCTGCAAGTATTTTTCACTTTCGGGAAATCGATATTCCGGATTTAAAGGAATATCTTAAAAACAAAGACTTGCCGATCAGAATGACCCGGTAGTCATTAAACTCACGACTCAAATGAGCGAATCCTTTTCAACAATTGACTTTGAAAAATCTGCCGACGGGCTTGTACCGGCAATCATTCAGGACCTGCACACGGATAAAGTTCTGATGCTCGGTTACATGAATTTGGAAGCATTGGAAAAAACAAAGAAAGAGGGTACCGTCACTTTTTTCAGCCGCAGTAAACAGCGCTTGTGGACAAAGGGCGAAACTTCGGGGAACTTTCTTTTTGTGAACGAGATAACAGCCGATTGCGATGGCGATACCCTGCTGATCAAGGCAACCCCCGCCGGTCCGGTATGTCACACAGGTGCGGATACATGTTTTGGGGAAAAAAATAGCCAGGCTGTGCGGATCGGGGAAGCGGTATTTCTCAATTACCTTCAGAAGAAAGTTATCCGGGAAAGAAAATTAAACCCTTCGGAAGCGTCGTATACCAGCAGTCTGTTCAAAAAGGGAATCAATAAGATTGCGCAGAAGGTTGGGGAGGAAGCAGTGGAAGTGGTAATCGAAGCGAAAGATGATGACAGCGAACTTTTTAAAAATGAAGTTTCGGATTTGCTGTTCCATCTTTTGGTCCTCCTGGAACAGAAAAACATTGACTTAGACGAGGTAATTGACGTACTTCGTAGCCGTCACCAGTAAATCGGAAACTGTATGAAATTACTCCTACGTCTTGTAATCAGTACTTTGGCTATATTGATAGCAGGTTATTTAGTACCCGGTGTTGTGGTTACCAGTGTCGGTTCGGCATTCATAGCAGCGATCGTGTTGGGCATCCTGAATACGTTTCTGAAGCCCATCCTTCAGATTTTAGCCTTGCCGATTACAATCCTCACGTTGGGTCTGTTTTATTTTGTAGTCAATGTGTTCGTTATTTATCTGGCTACCTATCTGGTCGACGGATTTGCGATCAGCAATTTCATCTCTGCATTGTTATTTAGTCTCGTGGTTTCGGTCGTTTCGGCCATTCTTGGTATGTTTTTGGATTAGTGTACAGTTGGCCTGGTATCAGGCGATAATTGAATGCACATGATTTGACAACTACCGCTTATGCTAAGTCAATTAGAGGAAATCAAAGACACCCTTTTTAAATATTTCGAGACCCGGATCGATCTGTTTAAAATTGAGACCAGAGATAAAATTGAACGTGCAGTGGTCATGGCATTGTATGCCGCATTGCTGTTGTGTATAGCGCTTACGATACTGATCTTGGTCGTTATACTGATAGGCACTTTCCTTAACAGATGGCTGGACAGTGATTACATGGGATACCTGATCCTGTTGGGAGTCTTTATTTTGAAACTGGTTGTCTGGATTGTTTGGAAAGAAAACTGGGTCCGTTTGATCCGGGGCATCATCGTTCGTTTTACCAAAGACAAAGAGGGGTAACGCTTTAGATGGTTACTTTAGGAAATATTTTGACCCGAATTGCTATTTTTGGATTCCTTTTGGAAGCTTCATAAACCACTATTAAACAGGGATGAAATGAATTCGCCAATAGATTCTTCCGTAAAAATAAGGCCCTTTTCTTCTGATACGGATAAAGACAAACAGGACTTGCTGCTGGATGCGGATGTTTATCGTGACAAGCTCGAGCATCAATGGAGTGATCTTAAAACCCAGGCCACCGGTGTCGGAAAGCAGGCCCTGGTGATAGGAGGGGTAGTTGCAACTTCTTTTTTAGTAATGAATGCTTTTTTGCCAAAAGGAAAAAAGAAAGAGAAAGAAGAGAGGCCGGAAGAGCTGGTGCTGGTTGAGAAAAGCAAAATCCCTAAAAAGAAAGCCCAATTTTCGGTTGGAAAAGCGGTTCAAAGTTTAGCCTGGACATTAGCAGTGGGATGGGCGCGCCAGAGGCTAAAGCATTTAATTGAAGACGAACGAAAAACTGAATGAAAGCAGCGAATCATCAAATCGCAGACCTCCTTTCTACGCGAAGAAGAGAAAAACGGAAATCGTTTGCTGTTCTCTTAGATCCTGATAAAGTTAACTTTTCCACCTTTCCCGAATTCCTCACTTACGCGGAACGGCAGGGTGTGGATTTCTTTTTTGTTGGTGGTAGCCTGATCACAAACTATGCGATAGACAAACTGATCGCAGCAATCCACGAGTATACCCGAATTCCTGCTATCCTGTTTCCGGGTAGCAGCTTGCATATCGACCCTTCTGCGGACGCTATTCTCTTGCTCTCCCTCATTTCCGGGCGAAATGCCGAATTACTGATCGGGCAACATGTGATCGCCGCACCTTTGTTAAAACGGAGTGGGATTGAGGTTTTGCCAACAGGCTATCTCCTCATCGAAAGCGGAAGGCTTACGACCGTTTCCTATATAAGTAACACAACTCCGCTTCCAAGGGACAAGCCGGGTATCGTGGCCTGTACTGCATTGGCCGGAGAATATTTAGGGTTAAAGAACATATTTCTGGACGCGGGCAGTGGCGCACAGTTCCCTGTGGCCGCTGAAACCATTGAAGCCGTGAGGCAGGCAGTGGATACACCTATCATTGTCGGCGGCGGTATTGATTCCTATGAAAAGGCGGAAAATGCATTAAATGCCGGCGCGGATGTGATCGTTGTTGGTAACGGAATTGAACAAAATCCCGATCTTCTTCCCGAGATCGCAGCCTGTGTGACCTCGTTTAACAGGAATTTGGAACAGGTTTAGTAAAACATAGTAGAAATAATAGGACTAAATGAAGTGTTTAGAATATTTTCTAAGGAATTTTTAAGTTCTTGGAAAAATACAAACTCAAAATTTAGGAATATTCGATCCTATCGTGTTACCTTTGCAACGAACCTTAATTACACCCAAGAAATGAAAAAATTCTTTGCATTTGCGTTTGTTGCCGGGATGGTAGCTTTCGCTGCTTGTACTAGCAAACCAGCTGACGAATCTGCTGACACAACTGCTGTAACTGTTGAAACTCCTGCAGTTGATACTACTGCTGTTGATACAGCTGCTGCTGATACAGCTGCTGCTGATACAGTGAAGTAATTCAGACGTACAAGTCGAAAATCTTGAAAAGCCCTATGAAAATAGGGCTTTTCTTTTTTTATTTAATGGATGAAAAACATATCCTTCGGCTTGCATGTGCCCCAATTGGCAAGCTCATATTGTGAAGATTTGTATCGCAATTACAAGTTTGAATTCTTTCTTTCACGTCCCCGGCGTACCCGGCTCGGCGATTTTACGGTAAGGCCAGGTTTCACTCCGCGAATTACGGTTAATGTTAATTTAAACCCCTATAATTTCCTGATCACCTATCTGCACGAAGTTGCGCACTGTGTAGTTCATTACAAATACAAAGGAAGGTTCAGAAAGCGGGTAGCCCCACACGGTTCTGAGTGGAAGCATGAGTTCAGGACACTCCTTGCGCCGGTTATGATAGAAAGTATTTTTCCGGAAGATATTCTTGGCCCGTTGCTTCGTTATGCTCAAAACCCTGCTGCATCTACCGGAGGAGACCAATTGCTTTTTAATGCAATCAGAAAGTACGATGAGCAGGCTTTACAGGCGGGAAGAATTGCATTGGTGCAGTTGAATGAAGGTTCAAGCTTTGTTTTCCAAAACCGGACTTTCACCCGCGGAACATTGAGACGGACCCGTGTGCTGTGCACAGATCAGGTTTCGCAACGCCTTTACACAATTCCCGCCCATGCACTGGTTGAAGCGTGCTGACTTACAGATATTGAAATACCGAATAGCTCTGACCTGTTTGGGAATAATGCTTCGTATTTCTTTACAGGCTCAATCGGTGCTCTCGACAGGCTTATGGTACAAGCTAGCCATCACGCAATCAGGCGTTCATAAGATTGATGGTGCTACACTTCGCAAAATGGGCATTGATCCAACCAGGATTACTCCGAATCAAATCCGGGTTTATGGCAATGGCGGTGCTATGTTATCTCAGACAAATATGGAAAAGCCTGCAACCGGACTTATCGAGAATGCTATCTGGGTGCAGGGTGAGGAGGATGGTAAATTGGACAATGCGGACGCCATTTATTTTTATGCAGAAAATCCTCATGTCATTGTTTTCGATTCGATTAAGTCTGAGTTGCAGCATCAAATCAATTACTATTCCGATACAAGCTACTACTTTCTGGGCCTGGAGCAGGGGCAAGGACTGAGGATTCGTAATATGCCGGTAATTTCTTCAGCCAATGCGCCCCTGATCGATCAGTTTGATGATTATTGGTACCATGAGACAGAAAATACAAATCTTCTGAAATCGGGCAGGGAATGGTTTGGCGAATATTTGGGCGGCTCACCTTTAAACATTGACGTGGACATTCCGGGTGTAATACCATCATCGGATATGAAACTGCGGACTTCGGCGATTGGGTCAGCTCAGGTACCCACCAAATTCATTTGGCAGGTCAACGGGCTTTCGGTGGGCGAAGGCGGGATAGGGACGGTCAGTGGCGGGACTTACGATGTGAGGGCTTTAAGGTCGGAAGCAACTTACAAGTTCAGCGCTCCTTCGGCCTCCAGTTTTAAGGTCAATATCAATTATGACAAGAATGGACAAAGTTCAGCACAGGCTTATCTGAATTATATCGGATTACAGGTAAAAAGGGACCTCCGCTTCTATGGGCAACAGCAGATTTATCATTTTCTTCCGCATCCATCAGATACTGTAAGATATCAGTTCAAGAATGCTGCCGACGGATGGAATTTATGGGACATTACAAGGCCGGCCATACCAGTCGCGATCAATGCTCAAAATACTTCCGGAACCTTATCAATTACAGCTATAGGGGCAAAGCGAACAGGTGTTTTTATTGGGTTCAGAACTGACCAGGCTTATGCGCTTACTTCCTGGCAACGGGTAGCCAATCAGGACATCACCTCGCTGGATACCCCCGACCTTCTCATTGTCACGCCGCAGGCCTGGGAAGGGGAGGCCAGAAGGCTTGCGGTTTTCAGGGAGTCGCATGATCATCTGCAGACATTGGTCGTAACCAGTGAGCAAGTTTATAATGAATTTGCCTCCGGGAAACCGGATGTTACGGCCATTCGGGATTTTACAAGAATGCTTTATAAGAAGAATCCGGGGCAACTTAAATACCTTCTTCTCTTCGGCGACGCTACCTATGATTACAGGAACAGGTTGAAAAATCAATGGCAAAGCCAGCGTAATAACTGGATTCCTGTATACGAAAGCCGGGAATCCCTGAATCCCGTTTATACCTATTCTTCGGATGATTACTATGGTTTTATGGAAACAGACGAGGGAACCTGGGCAGAGTCCACTGCCGGTGATCATACCATGGATATCGGGGTTGGCCGGTTACCCGTCAAGTCGGTTTATGAGGCTGAAACAATTGTGGACAAGCTGATACGCTACGAATCAAGCCGTTCGACGGGAAACTGGAAGAATTCGATCAAATTTGTCGCTGATGACGGGGATGGGAACATTCATCAAAGCCATGCGGATCAGCTGGCAAAACTGGTCCAGACAAATTTTCTGTCTTCCCGGATCTTCGTGGATGCGTTCACTCAGACAACAACCACTGAAGGACAAAAAGCGCCTGCGGTGAACAAGGCTATCAAAAGCGGGATTGATAACGGTACCCTGATCCTTAACTACACCGGTCATGGTGGCGTCAGTGGCTGGGCTGAGGAACAGATACTGACATTGGCTGATATGCAAACGGCACGAGGTATCGATAACCTGCCGTTATTGTTCACGGCTACTTGTGATTTTGGCCGGTACGATGACCCAGGAACGGTCTCGGGAGCTGAGATCATGGTTTTAAGTCCAAAAGGCGCGGCAATTGGCGCAATCAGTACAACGCGGCCTGTTTATTCCAGCACGAACTTTACTTTAAGCAAAGCATTTTATGAATCTCTGATCCAGCCAGGCGAAGGAAGGAGGATGGGAGATTTTTTTAGGGAAACAAAGAATAAAGCATTGGTCGGCAGCCTTAACCGTAATTTTACGCTTTTGGGTGACCCGTCGATGAAGCTGGGAAATGGCGAAAGGGGTATCCGCTGGAAAACAAGTGCGGATACGCTTCGTGCATTGCAAAAAGTGAGTCTGCAAGCGGAGCTCTATGACCGTGAAAACGGGCTTCGGGATAGTTTGTTTGACGGCCATGCGAGGGTCACGGTTTACGATAAGCAAACCCCATTTCAAACGCTCGGAAATGAGGGAGATCCAGCTAGCTATGCAGAGTTTCGCAGCAAGTTGTTCGATGGAAGCGTATCTGTTATAAAAGGGGTATTGACTTGTGAATTTGTGGTGCCAAAGGACATTGATTACAGGCTGGGGATTGGCAGGGCGAGCATTTTTGCGATCAGATCCGATAGTATCGTTGACGCCGCTGCTCAGCTGGACCTGACGATTGGCGGGAGCGGAGAGTTAATTGTGGATAACAAGCCTCCCCAAATTGCGGGTTATCTTAATGATCTGTCTTTTAAAGATGGTGATGCCGTTGAACCGTCGCCGGTTTTGTGGGTGCGGGTCGGCGATGAAAACGGGATAAATATATCCAATGCAGGCATCGGCCATGACATCACCATGACACTGAATGATACGCTGACCATCGTTTTGAACGATTATTTTACGGCAAACACAGATGATTATCGGTCCGGCATGATCAGATATCCACTGGAGAACCTACCGACCGGTAAATACATAGTCCGTGTAAAAGTATGGGACACTTATACTAACTTTTCAGAAATAGCGTTCGGTTTTCTAGTGGAAGCAGCAAGTGGTATCGCTATTAACAAGCTCAATGTTTACCCTAATCCTTTTGACCAGGATCTTTCTTTTGAGCTCAGCCATAGCAGGGTAAGTGAGGATGTAGAAGTTGATCTTCATATTTCACTTGCAACCGGTCAACGCCTGGCAAATTTTCGTTGGCAATATTACAACAGTGAGGCTACTCTGAGAGAATCTGTCAGTGCAGCGCAATTGAGAAACTGGGTCTTGCCGCATACAATGCTTGTATATCAATTGGTAATCCGGTCATTAAAGGATAATAGTATTGACCAACAATCGGGAAAGCTGGTACGCTCTCCTTGATATAATAAAACTTATCATTTTTTTAGTAATAACTATCTTTCATCGTATTTTTGACCCTTTAAAGAAGCTGATTCAAAGCACTTCCTATCGCAAATCCAATTTCTATGAGACTTTTTTTTGGTACATTATCCTCACTATTTATCTTATCTTCAGGCACACTTTTGGCCCAGAGCACACCACCCAGAATTCCAGCCTCACCACTTTCTTTTTTAACGTTTGCGCCTGATGCACGCAGTGCAGGGATGGGAGAAGCAGGTGTCGCATTAAGCCCGGATGCTAACTCAACCTATTGGAATGCTGCAAAGCTTCCTTACAATACCCGAGATTTTGGTGTTTCAGCCTCTTACACACCCTGGCTGCGAAATCTGGTGGACGATATGTGGCTGGGATATTTAACTGCATACAAAAAATTGGGGGATAAGCAGGCGGTCGCTTTTTCGGCAAATTACTTCAATAACGGAGAGCTGGACTTACGGGATGCGGTAGGAACTCAGATGGGGTATTTTAATTCGAGGGAGCTGGCATTAAACGGAACTTACTCGCGCCAGTTGGGAAGGAATTTTTCGATGGGGCTAACTTTGAAATATATCTCGTCCAATCTTGCAGGAACTGCGGTGATCAATGGTGTTTCGCTGAGCCCTGCACGCGTTGCCGCAGGTGACATCAGTGCTTATTATCGCAAACAGATCAAAAACGAAGAGACTGGTGGCGAATTTACTTGGTCCCTCGGAGCTGTACTTTCAAATCTGGGAGGTAAGATCAATTACGGGTCCGGAACAGATACCGAAAATTTTATACCAACCAACCTGAAACTAGGCGCTGGCTTATCGTTTACAGGAGACGGCAGAAATCGTTTTAACTTCATTATTGACGCCAACAAGCTCATGGTACCAACGCCAGACGGTGTTACCAATATTAACCAGAAACCCTATCTCAAAGGCGTATTCGGATCGTTCTCTGACGCACCCGACGGATTTAAAGAGGAAATGCAGGAAGTAGCTATTGCGGCCGGTCTCGAATACTGGTATAACAATATTTTCGCATTAAGAACAGGTTACTATGGTGAAAACAAAAACAAAGGCGACCGCAGGTTCTTTACAGCCGGTGCAGGAGCAAGGTTTATGGATAAATATTCCGTTGATTTCGCTTATCTCTTCCCGGTAACACAGGGAAGCCCTATCGCCCAGACACTCCGGATCACGCTTTCGCTGAGCTTAAACAAAGCTGAAAAACTGGATGTTAGTGATACTGAAAACTAACTGAATCAAGAAATTTATTTTTTCGGAGCGAATGGCGTTATTGCAACGTCATTCGTTTTTTTATACTTAGCACTTCGCATGTCACTGGACCGTACCATAGCACCTGATTTCAAGGTTATCCATTCTGTCAATTTACCTGAGCCTAAATCTTACCAACTCGATAACGGTATTGCCTTGCACGTTATTAATATCGGCGAGCAGCCTGTTATCCGGCTTGAATGTATTTTTGAAGCCGGAAGCTGGTATGAAGAACGTATTGGGGCATCCTATTTTGCGATCAAAATGTTGTCCGAAGGAACGGCGGAAATGTCCTCACAAGAAATAAGCGAGGCATTTGACAGACTGGGTGCATTCACTGAAATGACGCATACTTCGGATCGTATAGGAATCGTCGTTTATTGCCTCTCCCGATTCTTACCGGAAGTTTTATCCCTGGTAGGTCAGTTGATTCAGAGTGCTACTTTTCCTGAAAAGGAATTGGAGGAACTGAGGAATATCACCATCCAGAATCTGAAAGTCAACAGAGAGAAAAATGCGTATCTGGCTACTACCGAATTCAGGGCTAAACTGTTTGGCCTCGAACATCCATACGGGCAAAGCCAGGATGAAGCAAACATTTCCAATTTGTCTATTGAGGCCATTCTGAATCATTATAACCAATTTATAAAAAACGGAAAGTTCACCATTGTGCTGGCAGGGCAGGTTGGAGAACAGGATATTCAAAGTGTGAATGACGCGCTTGGAAAAAATCAGTTTACCGCGGGTTCGGTCAAAGCAACATTTATTCCTGTTGCCGCTTATCAGAACACCGAAGCGGTTGTAGAAAAACCCGAAGCTGTACAATCCTCCATTCGTATGGGTCGCATCCTGTTCAACCGACACCATCCTGATTATTTCAGAATGCTGGTAACCAATGAAATTCTGGGCGGATATTTCGGATCGAGGCTGATGAAAAATATCCGGGAGGAAAAAGGACTTACCTATGGGATTTCCTCACACCTCGTGACACTTCGCAACGAAGGTTATTTTATGATCGGGACGGATGTGAAGAAGGAATTTACCCAACAGACAATTGACGAAATCAAAAAGGAAATTTATAAACTCCAAACCGAACCTGTTGGCGAAGAGGAGCTGAAAACAGTTAAAAACTTCATGGCTGGTGAGTTTGCCGGGTCACTTAATACGGCATTCGAGGTCGCCGACCGTCAGAAAGTACTTTTACTGGACGGCCTTCCGGGTGGTTTTTATGACCATTACATCGATAACATCCACGCTGTTAAAAGTATGGATGTCATGGCAATGGCCAATATGTATCTGAAACCAGAAGACATGGCCACAGTGATCGCAGGTGGTAAGTAAGTCTTTCAGCCCTTATCCAATCCTTGTTTGTAAGCATTCAGGCATCGTTCCCGTGCCATTTTATGATCGATCATAGGTTCTGGATATTCGTTTGTGCCCAATTCCGGGACCCACTTTTTAATATATTCCTGTTGAGGATCGAATCGCTCTGCTTGGGCAATAGGGTTAAAAATACGGAAGTAGGGCGCAGCGTCCGTGCCTGAGCCAGCCGCCCATTGCCAGCCGCCGTTGTTAGCGGCGAGATCGTAATCCAGCAGTTTTTCGGCGAAATAGGCTTCTCCCCAACGCCAGTCAATCAACAAATGCTTAGATAAGAAGCTTGCCGTGACCATTCTTACACGGTTATGCATAAAGCCAATGGCATTGAGTTGCCGCATTCCGGCGTCAACCAGAGGATAACCTGTTTTGCCTTCACACCATTTTTTGAAATCATCCTTATCATAGCGCCATTTTATGTTATCATAAGCGCTGCGAAAAGCTTTCCCTTGACCAACTTCAGGAAAGTTCCAAAGAATCTGCTGGTAAAAATCCCGCCAGATCAGCTCATTCAGAAAAACCTCGCTGTTCTCTTTTGCTTTCCTTGCAAGTTCGCGGATGCTGGTTGTGCCAAATCTTAAATGAACGCCTATCCGGCTGGTAGCCTCAAGCGCAGGAAAATCCCTTTCGTCTTGATAATTTTTCAGGATATCGGTTTGCACCGTATCAGGTGGGAAATCGTAATCCGAACGTTCAAAACCCATTTCTGTCAATGAGGGAATTGTCGGCCCTTCCCATTTTAAAAGATTTCTGAAATATTTCTGGGTGGGGTAAGATGATAAATAAAAGTCGTTGAGTTTCTCTTTCCAGGCCCTGCTATATGGTGTAAAAACGGTATAAGGCCTCTCCTGAACAGTCAGTATTTCCTTTTTCTCAAAAATGACCTGGTCTTTGACACTTTTGAAAACAGTACCCTTCTCTTTGACGATCCGATAAATCTTCTTCTCCCGTTCGGTGGCGTAAGGCTCGTAATCGGTATTGGTATAAACTTCTGCTATTGTGTATTCGTCACTCAGCTTTTTCCAGATTTTTTCGGGGAAACCATATTCCACCATTATATCGGACTTTAGTTTCTTCAATTCCTTCCGGATATTTTCAATAGTATTAAAAATGAAGGTTACTCTGTCGTCTTTTTTGTTTTGGAGATCTTCCAGAATATTGCGATCAAAAATAAAAAGCGGTACAACGGGATAGCCCGAACGTAATGCATAGTATAATCCTGCATTATCGTGCAATCTCAAATCCCGTCTAAACCAGAATATGGCGATTTTCTCTTTGGTTTTTAAGCTCATGAATGAGGCGCGTTCGTATATTTACTTTGATATTGATTTGGATGATGTAAATCACCAAAATCCGACCACATTTTACAAATTAAACGAAGCCTTAATCCATGAAATTACAATTGGTACTCCTGTTCAGCCTGGTTTGCATGGCGGTGATGGGACAAAAAAATGCAGATAAGCAAGAATGGAAACAGCTTTTTAACGGAAAGAACCTGGATGGATGGGATATCAAAATCCGGGGGTATGACCTGAATGATAACTATAATAATACGTTCAGGGTTGAAGATGGAAAGATGGTGGTCCGTTACGATAAATACGATGATTTCAAGCAAAAATATGGTCATATTTTTTACAAAGGAGACTTTTCATATTACCGCATTTCTGTGGAATACCGCTTTGTAGGTGAGCAGGCCCCCAAAGGCGAGGGCTGGGCGTGGCGTAACAGCGGAATCATGGTCCATGGACAGCCCGCCGCGACAATGGGAAAAGACCAGGATTTCCCAGCTTCCATTGAAGTGCAATTGTTAGGCGGGAACGATAAAGTGCGCACGACCTGTAACCTTTGCACACCTGGAACCAATGTGGTAATGGACGGGAAATTAATCACCCAGCATTGTATCAACTCCAAATCCAAAACTTATAACGGGGACCAATGGGTGAAAGCCGAGGTATTGGTACTCGGGGACTCGCTGATTCAACATTACGTGAACGGAGAAATGGTTTTGGAATACAATCAACCACAGCTTGGCGGAGGAAATGTGAGTGGAAATGATCCTTCAATGATGATTGCAGGCAAGCTGCTTGACCACGGCTCCATTTCATTGCAAAGCGAAAGCCATCCTGTGGAATTCAGAAAGGTGGAACTGCTCGATTTGAAAGGCTGCATGGACACCAAAGCGACGAACTATAAATCATACTTTGTGAAGGCAGATAATAGCTTGTGTGTTTATAAGAAGTAGCCGGGCTTAAAAATGGAGAGGGGGCGAAATGCATTTGCGTTTCGCCCCCTCTCCATTTTTAAAAACTACAATCTAACAATCTCCGCACCGATGGCATTCAAACGCGTATCGATATTTTGATAGCCGCGGTCGATCTGTTCTATGTTATCAATAATACTCACGCCACGAGCCGACATGGCTGCGATGAGTAATGCAACACCCGCGCGGATATCAGGTGAGGTCATGCGGATACCGCGAAGTTGCGTTTCGCGGTTATGTCCAATAACGGTAGCGCGATGCGGATCGCAAAGGATGATTTGCGCCCCCATTTCAATGAGTTTATCAACGAAAAATAACCTGCTCTCGAACATTTTCTGGTGTACCAGAACAGTTCCCTGCGCCTGGGTTGCGGTTACCAATATGATACTGAGCAAATCAGGAGTAAAACCCGGCCAGGGTGCATCAGCGACGGAGAGCGTGGACCCGTCGAGGTAGTTTTCGATCCGGTAATGTTCTTGTGCGGGAATGAAAATATCATCCCCGCGAAATTCCATTTTGATGCCAAGTCTTTGAAAAACATCTGGAATAATACCCAATTGGGGTATCTGGCAATCTTTGATGGTGATTTCGGATTGGGTCATGGCGGCCAGACCGATGAAACTGCCGATCTCGATCATATCAGGAAGCATGGTGTGATCGGTGCCCCGCAATTCGCTTACCCCTTCTACGACCAGAAGATTGGAAGCGATTCCGGAAATTTTAGCGCCCATTCTGTTCAGCATCTTGCATAATTGCTGGAGGTATGGTTCGCAGGCGGCATTGTAAATGGTAGTAGTTCCTTCGGCCATCACGGCGGCCATTAACACATTAGCGGTTCCGGTAACCGAAGCTTCATCCAAAAGCATGTAGGTGCCTTTCAGATTAGCTGCATCAACTCTGTAAAAACCTCCGTCTTCTTCATCATAACTGAATGTAGCTCCCAGTTTCTCAAATCCGAGAAAATGGGTGTCAAGTCTCCTCCGGCCAATTTTATCGCCGCCTGGACGAGGTATCCTGCCTTTTCGAAAACGGGCCAGCATGGGCCCAAGCAACATCACAGAGCCGCGAAGTGCGGCGGCCTTTTGCCTGAAAGAATCTGATTCCAGGTAATCCAGATTGATTTCGCTGGCTTCGAACCGGATTGAAGTATCGCTTAAGCGTGTGCGGCGTACACCCAGGTCTCCCAAAAGATTGATCAGCTGATTGACGTCACGGATATTCGGAATGTTATGAATGGTAACAGGCTCTCTGGTAAGAAGCACCGCACAGATAATTTGTAACGCTTCGTTTTTAGCGCCTTGTGGTACGATTTCTCCCTTGAGACGTTTGTCCCCGGTGATTTTAAATGAAGCCATATATGGGTTTTGGGCAATTGACTGGACTGGACAAACCGGGACTACATTCCTCCAGGTTTTTTACGGTTATTGCGGTTATTGCCGTTGTTGTTCCGGCCCGAGAATTTGTTATTGGGCCTGTTACGGTTAGGATTGCCCTGGTTGTTGTTTCCCTGCCGTTCAACATTGTGGCTGGATTGCGCCTTAAAGCCGCCTCCTCCAACGTGATTACCACGGCTGCGTTCCTGGCTACTGTTGTTGTTACGGTCTTTAGGTGCCGCATCCACAGGGCCGTTTTGACGGATATAGTCAATTTCTTCTTTTAATGCGCCTTTGCTCAATTGTTCCAACTGACCCAGTAGTACACTGTCCTCTGGATTATCCTTGTTCCAGGCATTAAAGAAAGAGCGCATCAGTCGGAAAATGTAAGAAACAAACGCCAGCCTGTCTTCCTTATTTTCAGTTTGAACGGCCTTTTCTAATAGCAAGTCGATATTCCGGCCATAGTGACGGTACATCAGGTTTTGCTGGTTATAACCTACTTTAAGCGGTTTTTTGCCCAGTGCTTCTTTGGATGGGGGCGGGAATGGGCTGTCCACGTCCAATTGAAATCCGGAAATAATGTACAGGTCGTCCCACAGTTTATTAGTATAATCCTGATTATCCCTCATGTTGGGATGTATCTGCCGCATGAGCTCAACCAGAATGTGCGCGTAGAGGTTGCGTTTTGCCTTGTCCTCCATCTTTACGATGTGCTCAGCAAGTTTTTGTACGTTACTACCGTATTCTTTCAAGGGGAATGTATTTTATATAATTGACAAAAATAAGAAGTTTTTGCCGAAAGAAAATCTTCACCGAACCCATATTAATGTTCCCTGTAGAGCCTTTTCGACCTCAGAAGCAAGGGGCGGGGCGTTTGCCGGCAACGAAATCCGGTACAAATAGCTTCCTGAAGGTAACGTGCCTGGGTTCCATGTCCGTTCATTCAGCCCCGGATGCAGTTCGAAAGTATCCCGGAAGACTTCCCGGCCGGAAATATCAAACAAGGAAAATCCCACGTGGTCTACAGGAAACGCTCCGTCCAGTTGCATGGTTAGTTTAAAGCGGCTGTCCGATGGGTTAGGCGAAATGCCCGCACGGGTAATTAAATTTTGATCATTCACCCTGAAAGTAATTTGATATACCGGTGCATGGTTTCCAGACAAATCCCGGGCATGGACACTAAGCAGATAAGAACCGTTTTCAAGTTTTGCAGGCAGACCCAGAGACATCACTACATGCCCGGAAGACAGATTTTTAATGGCTGCTTTGTTCAGGTAAATTCTCCGTTCGTGACAGCCGGGACACTGCTGCCTCAGCCAGATGATGATTGAAGAAGTGTCACCTGCTAGCATGTTTTCGTCAAATAAATCAATTTCAATGACAGGCCAGGCAGAAGCTAAGTCATTGTTGACCAGTTGCCTGCCATCCAAAGTTACCAGTAAAACAGGCGGGACATAGTCCGGGACAAACAGCGAGTTTGGGGCATCGGACATGTGTATGGATACTTCGTTGTTCGTCTCATTTTCCTCGGGCAGCTTGTTATCCGGATCAACCGTAAATTTCCAGATTTCCCTGTCATCCGCTTTCGGCTGATTTGGAAAAACAAAAACCAGGGTATCTCCAATAGTCGGCGCAGCTAAGATGGAATCAAGTTGATCCAAAATGGCCGAATCCAGCATTCTCCTGATGCGGAAATGATAATTTTCTCTCCGAAACCTGCCATTATTGAGCAGGTTTAGCCTGACCAGCATGCTGTCGCTGGCTGGGGTCAAGGCTTTTCCGGATTTGTCAAAAAAACCAATTGATGTTGAATCGATCAGATAGTCGGGAAGTCTAGCAGGGAAAATCCGGATCGCCGGGTCGCCATGCAGGTTCATTTGTTGCATCGTCATGCGATCATAAATGTTGGGACCGCGCAGCATATTTCGTTTGATAGCCTCCAGCTGAATGCTGCCAAAGGGCCGACTTGTGAATGAACTATCGGAAATGACTTCGTAAAAAATATCGGTGTAGCGTTTCAGCGAAGTTGATACCCCATTGAAGGTATGTGCCAAAAAGAGCACAGCACCACTCTTAGGAGCGAATACCCAATCGCCGCTAAGCGTTTTATCGGAATAAAATACACTTCCCGAAGCACAGCCATTCACGATAACAGCTGGGTAACGCGGATGGTTGTTGTACATTCTTTTTGGATCGCTGGCATAACCCATGTCTATATCCGTCACATCCAGGCTGGAATGGCCAAATAGTGTCACGAGCGAAACCCCTTCATTGATGGGGATGTCGGCTAAAACCTGTTCCACGGGATCGTCGGTTTCTTTTGATATGGTTTGAATTGAAACCCCCAAAGCGGAACCCGCGATTTTTTGGCCGAAAGACTCCATATAATCTTTAAAGAGCGCTAACTCGTCACGGGACCGTCCTCCACTCAAATGCAGGATATGTTTACGCCACGGTGCGGAAGCAGGTTCGGATTCCATTGCCTTCACTTTGAGCAGATAATCGTAAACATGTTGGGAAGTCAGTGCACTGAGCCGCCCGATCGGCACAATCGGAGTTTGTGAGGAATCCCGGGGATTCACGGTCAACGCAATATCGGATCCCGGCCATCCGGCATTAGGTATCATATCCATTTCCCTTGCATCGGCTTGTTTTCGCGCCTTTTGAGGGTCAACGGACTTGCCGATTAAGAACACAAATTTCAATTTTCCGGAACGATGAAGCCACGAAATCAGGTTCCGGATGCCCTGCGGACCGGGGTCCCCATAGTTGAACTGATCAAAGATCTCTTGTATCTGGAGTACTAATGGTTTGTAGCTGCCACCCAATGCCGAAGAACGATATTCAGCATACGCCTTCACCGCGTCGATGCCGCTAATTGGCAGATGCATCAGCGGATGAGAAATAATAAGATAATCGAAGTTAATTGGATTAATTTCCCTGAAATCGATAAGACGCATGTTTTCGGCATGCAATGTTTTTTTGGGTGATACGACAGCATTGTCCTGAGGATACCTGAACAACCCATAAGAAACCGATATATGCCCGCCTTTGTCGACGGGTACTAATGTAAACGTGAATACTCCGCCTGAACCCATATCGCTTTCTCTTAAAAATGCCTGGATTTTTTTAGTTTGATAATCCCGGAAGTCAGCGGTTAGAAGTTTTCGTTTCAAACTGTCTTTCGGACCAACCCATAATTCAAATGAGTGGTTTCCCGCTGTCCAGCCAGCTAGCAAAAGCTCAATTTCTGCTTTTTTGAATAATGCATGCACCGGATGCTCAGGGGTAAATGTGATTTCAAAGGATTGATTTTCAGGTATCTCCGGTCCGGTCCAACCTTCACCGAAGTCATAGTCGCTGAGAACTGACCCATTTTCAAAATTGCTTCCCGCCGGGTAAAAACGGCCAGGTAAGTAATGGGAATTAAACAGCTTCAGAGATTCTTCGAAATGGTAATGAAGGGTGTCATCTTCTTTTGCATCGGATCGAACCAGTCGCTTTCCCGTGCCGCGATCTGTCCGCCATGTCAAAAAATAAGCGGCGGTGTCAGAGTACAGACTATAATAACGGTGGGGCATTGCGTCTGAGGAAACATACAGCAAGGAATCGGATGTGCCGTCGTTTTTCTCACCGTAAAAGCCAATATAACCCTCCCGGCCAAGGATCTGATCCGACTGGGGTTTTAATTCGATAGGAATCTCCTTTCCACGGCGAAACATTTGGAAGGAGTTTGGGCTTATATCCGCTACCGGAATTTCCAGTAATTCAAGCTCCCTCCCGGTAATTTGGTAAAACCCTGTTTGAGTAACGGGTATTTTAAGATAGGTCTGAGCGGGATTGATCCATTCATTCCCGTCCATTCTTTGGCCAGACAACGGGCCGGAAGTCAAAAGAAGGCAAACAATAAAAGCGTGTGTAAATGTCCTGACCATTGATTGGCAAATAAACCACAAGGTCAGGTTTTCGCTTAATCCTGTTGTTTTCTGACGTATAAGTTCATTGAAAACGCATATACATGTGCGTCATCGGTCCCATGGTACTCAGAACTGACCAATTCCCAATCGTCTTGGTCAATAGCAGGAAAGTAGGCGTCCCCTGTAACTTGTGCGTGAACAATTGTTAAGTAAAGCCTCTGAACGAGCGGGAGCATCTGGCTGAAAATCGATGCGCCGCCCAATACAAATACTACACTTTCTTCAGAAAGTAACGAGAGTGCTGCAGAAATATCTTCTGCGTATTCGGTAAGGGGTTCTTTCGTGTCGGGCAAGTGTGAGGTCACGACGACGTTCCGGTAAGACGAATGCAAGGCATCCGGTGCCTCGAAGCTTTTTCTGCCCATCAGAAAAGGCTTGCCGTTGGTTACATTTCTGAAATGTTTCCATTCGTCGGGCAAGTGCCATGGAAGATGATCTCCAGAGCCGATCACATGGTTCTCGCTCATCGCGGCAATGATATAAAGCTGTGGTATTGATGCCAAAATACAACTGTTTAAAATCCAAAACTTAGCAAGAAACGCAGTTTAAATAAAGTTCTTGCAGATCACCGGGTTATTTTTACCGATTAACCTGTAAAATGACCATTCCTCATAACCGCTGGATCTTTTTAACATGGTACCTTGCATCGCAAAGTACCTGTGTATACCTTTGTACTGTTAGGAATGAAATTCTATCTATTAGCCATGAACTTATTCATTTAATTAACACATGAAACCACATGAATATTGAAAATGCCCAAGTGCAGATGCGGAAGGGAATCCTGGAATTCTGCATTCTGCATATCATATCCAGAGGCGAAGTATACGCTTCCGATATGCTGGATGAATTAACGTCCGCTCACATTATGGTGGTGGAAGGGACGTTATACCCTCTTCTTACAAGATTAAAAAATTCAGGCTGGCTGGACTATAAATGGGTGGAGTCTTCTTCAGGACCTCCAAGGAAATATTATGTTTTGACGGATGAGGGGAAAATATTCCTGGACGCGATGCAGGCAACATGGTTTGAGCTGGCGGAGTCTGTACAAACGGTGATACACCGTACAGAGGAATTGAGCAAAACAGCTGCAACTAATCTTCCGGACCCTAACTGATCATTTAGAGACATTCGATTATTTCAATCATGAAAAAGACAATCAGCATAAATATAGGTGGTATCATCTTTCACATTGAGGAAGACGGGTATGAGAAGCTTAAGGGGTACCTTTCCTCCATCCAAAAGTACTTCTCGTCATTTGCAGACAGCAAGGAAATTGTGTCGGATATTGAAGGAAGGATAGCAGAGCGGTTTTTCAATAAACAAAAGGCAGAAAATAAGCAGGTTATTTCACTCTCCGATGTGGACGAACTGATCGCGGCCATGGGTACAGTAGCCGATTTTGAAGCCATTGAGCAAGCAGAGGACATCCTGGCCGATCCATTGGAAACCACAACAGCAAAAACTTATGCGGCCAAAGAGGAAACAAGTTCGACATTCGGCGAACCGAAAACAGAACCGGTTAAGCCTGGTGCGCCAAAAAAACTTTACCGGGACCTTCGTCGCAAATTATTGGGTGGTGTGGCAGCGGGTTTGGCACATTATTTCACTGTAGACCCGATCTGGGTGCGACTTGCGTTCCTGTTTGCAGTGGTGGGTTTACCAGCCGGCTCTGGCATACTGGACTTGAATATGCAGGATGAATTCGGGCCGTTTTCCGGGTTTATGGTATTGGTTTACATCGCCATGTGGGTAGCATTTCCCGGGTCCGTTACATTGGAAGAAGATGCGAAGATTAAGAAATTTTACCGCGACCCCGACCGTAAAGTGGTAGGTGGCGTGGCGGCTGGTGTGGCCTCGTATTTTGGGGTTGACCTGGGCGTGGTGCGGTTTCTTTGGGTACTTTCTATACTGCTTTTTGGAACGGGCGTCATTATCTATATCGTGCTGTGGATCATCGCCCCGGTTGCCCATACGCTCACCGAAAAAATGGAAATGCAGGGAGAGCCCATTACACTCTCCAATATTGAATCCAACATCAAGCAAAGTCTTAATCTGGACGAAAAAAGCGGCGAGGAGCATGGGTTAACGAAGGTTCTGTTATTCCCCTTTCGCGCAATTGCATTGATCATTGGTGCACTGGGGAAGTTACTTAAAGGTTTGGGACCTGTTATCAGGATATTGATCGGGGCTATCTTAATAGCTATGTCAGTATTGTCGCTACTGGCCCTGGTTATTGCAGGTGGCGTCGCACTGGGTTTAACCAATGCCGCCCAGTTCGACAGCCTGCCGATCCCTTTTCTGATCATTCAGGAGATGCCCGACATATTGATACTCTCCGGAATCCTGGTTGCTTCTATACCGCTTGTCACGTTCCTGCTGTTGGGTTTAACATTGTTGTCTAACAAAAGGATTGTCGGTAGTTCCGTATGGCTTACTATGCTGGGACTGTGGATTGTCGGCATTATCGGAACCACAATAGGCGGGGTTTCTTATCAAAGGAATTTCGCAAAACGCGGAGAAGTGGAACAAACGGACTTTTACGCAATACCTGCCGGAACGCTTACGCTGGATCACGACTATGATTATTCACACGACGAAGAGAATGTGGATATTTCCATTCGTATTGCAGGATATAATCATGCTGACAGTATCAAACTGGAAAAAACATTGTTTGCCAGGGGCCGCAGCCGGGAGGATGCGGAGAAAAATGCCAAAATGCTTGAATATAATATCAGGATAAAGGATTCGACTTTCACGTTTACTGAAGGTCCTGTGCTGGCAGGCCACGGGCCATTTCGCGATCAGAGGATTGATCTGGCGCTGAATATTCCCTACAACAAACCATTCGTGATGACGCGGGATTTTTACTTTTCCCTTAGTCACTGGGACGGTACTTATCCTAACATGTCTAAGTACCATCTGGACAATAACGACGTGCAATGGAACACGCTGAAATGGGAGATCCGCCGCGATTCGGGATTAGTTTGTCTCAATATACCCGCTAAGTTTTTGAAGGACCCTGAGGAAGACAATGGAAACGATGATTCGGGATATTCGTTTGAATATGATGATAACAGCGGTCTCGAACTAGGCGAAAGAGGTAAATATATCAAACAGTTCACAGTCACAAATTTTGATAAAATAGATATTGGCGGCGCATATGTAATTGTGATACGTCAGGGGACCGAGTTTAATGTGGCTGCCGATGCCGAGGAACAGGAATCGATCGACGATATCAAGGTCTTTGTTGAAAATGGGACGCTGAAGGTAAAAAGATCGGAAGAGTTCAATCTATTCAATAATGATTGGAAACGGATCGGGCTGGTGATCACGATGCCGACGATCGAGCGATTGTCATTATCGGGAGCAAACAAAACATTGCTTACAGGCTTCACAGGTCTGTCGAAATTAACTGTTGACGTCTCTGGTGCTTCCAAAACCGAAGTGAATGTGGACGTGGATCAGCTAAGCGTTGGGATTTCGGGCGCTTCCAAAACTACGCTGAAAGGATCGGCTAAATCAGCAAACCTCGATGCGCACGGCGCCTGCAAGCTCGATGCTACCGAAATGAACATTCAGTCGGCAGACGTAGAGGCTTCAGGTGTTTCCAAGATGGATTTGGGACGGATCCCGAACCTGGACCGCCACGCAAGTGGAGCAAGTAAAATCAATGTGCAGCAGTAAGATGTGGAAACGTGCAACTTTTTTGATTTTTCCCGCATCTTTCCCGAAAATCAACTAATCGATATCATGAAAAAGTTAATAACCATCCCTTTTTTAGCCATCATCCTTGTGGCATTGTCTTTGGGTGCAAATGCACAGGATACGCGGAACTTCGCGGTGTCGGGCTTCACCAAGCTTTCTATGGGCAGCGCTTTTAAAATAGAAGTGAAACAGGGAAGCGGTTTCAGCGTCACTGCTTCGGGGCGCCAGGAAGATCTGGAAGATCTGGAATCATCTGTAAAGGGCGGAACGTTGCATCTTGGCTATAAGAACAATGGTTGGAACAGAAACCGTAAAACTGTGACTGTGAATATCACAATGCCTGCATTGGCCGGTGTTGATTTTTCAGGCGCAAGCAAAGCAAACGTCGCCAGTTTTCCAGGTACAAAAAGTTTCGGGATTGACGTTTCAGGAGCTTCTTCGGTAACCATCAATACCAATGCTCCCAAAGTTACTTTTGATCTTTCAGGAGCATCTTCCCTGACTTTGGTTGGTACTGGCGATGTTCTGACGGGCGAAGTAAGCGGGGCGTCTTCTTTCAAAGGCCGTGACTTTTCGGCGAAAACAGCCAATATCGACGCATCGGGAGCCAGCAGTGCAACGGTGGTTGCCAGCGCGACTGTGAATGCAGAAGCGAGCGGCGCGAGCAGTGTCAGATATGCAGGTGGTGCGAAAGACATTCACACCAGTACTTCGGGAGCGAGTTCTGTGAAGAGAGCGGATTGATATTTTGATATTTTTACTACCATAAAAAAGCCCGTATTTGCGGGCTTTTTTGCTACCGGCACTGATAACTGAATGTTGTATTCATACTCTGTCCATCTCCTGCATCCTTCGGGCTCCACGACTCTGGCAGGCCTGCCGCATTGTATTGATAAATAAAAGGGCTGTTGTAATTGACTCCTCCTGCATAACTGGTGAATTTTTCGTTGGTCAAGTTATTCACTCCGCCAGTAGTCTGCACTGTGAAAATGCTCTCCGGAATACCTTTAAATTTCACAGGAATATCAATTTCAGGATTTTTATGATCGTCATATGAGTATTCCTGAAGGTAATTCAATTTCCCATTCAACGTCAATTGAATACTGGTTAAATTACCCTTGGCGTCGAATGTCTTATCATACCGGAAGCTACTGGAGATAATGGCAGTCTGAAGGCCCTTTTCGTTGTATTCATTTCGCGAAATAATCGAGCCGCCAGTATCTTTAAAAATTTCGGTTTCAATAACGCCACCTTTAAAAGTTGTGGTAATCTTGGATGTGCCAGTAGTTGTAAGCGCTGATACAGGATTGCCCTGACTGTCATATGTGTATACTTTGGTTTTACTGCTTTCAGTTACAATGGGCGTTGCATTGTCTCCTTGAATTCGAGTCACAGTTTTGGTTGAAATGGAAGCAATGCGGCCGGATTCATATTTGTAGTCTGAGGTTTCGGTAGTTTCAGTTGTAAAATTCAAAAATGGCTGGCCGTTGTATTGATAAGAGTTGCCGACAGTACCCTCATAGATGTCTTTCCTAACAAAAATCATCTGTGTTAAAAAGCCGTCTGAATTGTACTGAGGAGTATAGTTATCCGTGGTTGAGCGTTTCCACAGCCGCGTTTTGGTAGTGGAAAAAGCTTCGTTACTGTCTGATCTTTTGGCGGAGACTAATTGATTTTGTTCGTTCAGAACGACTTCATTTCCATAGATTATTGATGAACTTGCGCTGATAATAGATGTAGATTTGCCTGCAAATAGACAGGTTTGCTCAGGCGCATGATCATCCTCTTTGCAGGAAATGGAAAATATGAGCAAAGCGGCGAACGCAACCCAATGCAGGGGCTTGCGGGCTGGTATCAATCTTACAATTTGAGTCATGTATCGATCATTCAAAAGGTTGTTTTAGTAACTTAGGATAACTTCTACAATTTGGGATAAATCAGTTTCTTTTACAACTTGCGATTATTCAACGTACGCTGGCGCAAGGAAGCTATGAAAAGTAAATGTACTGTTCTGGTCTTGTTGTTAATTGGGTTATCGCACTTCGGTTTCGGACAGGGAAGATCCAAATTTGGCAATCGGTATGTAAATCCCTTTGGAGTGGTAAGCGGGACGGCTGGCTTTGGCGTGGCTTACTATATGGGCGATCTGAGCGACGGGATCAATATGAAGCACCTGGGACTCGGGCCTTCCATTTCGCTGGGGGGTATGTACCGACTGACGGAGCATGTCAGTGCAAGAGGTGAACTGAGGTTTTATCAGGTGTCCGCAGACCAAAAATATTCCAAGAACTTCCAGAATAACCTTTCCTTCAAAACATTCAACCCAGACATTCACTTGGGTATTCAGGCCGACTTGTTCTCATTTAACCGGCAGGCGCCCATCAATCCTTATCTTTTTGGCGGCGCAGGTTTCACTTTGCTGAATCCCAAAGCCAAAATCGACGGAAAATGGGAAAGCCTGGCACCATTAACGACCGAAGGGATTAAGTATAAGCGCCTTCCATTGGTTTTCACTGCCGGTATTGGAGTTTCATTTAAAACAACCGAGCGTTTAAACCTGGGTATTGAACTTTGCAATAATTTCGTCAATTCCGATTACCTCGACGACGTAAGCACCGTTTATCCCAACCCTGACCAGTTGCCCAATGACCTGGCCAGGAGGCTTTCCGATCGGGCGCCTGAAATCGGGGAACCTGCCCGGCAACCTGGCTTCTACCGAGGAAGCGCCAAAAGCAAAGACAGCTATTTATTTTTACAGGTAAAAGCCAGCTACCTGATCGGCAACCGGATGCAGGCCTTGCAGAGAAAGAAAACCCGCTGCCCCAAATTTTAAGATCTTCAAAACTATATATGTTGAAACCCAAGTTGCCCCATCAATCCGAAGTAACCATGACCGAAATGGTGCTTCCCAATGACACCAATACGTTGAACAATCTGATGGGAGGGAGGCTTTTGCATTGGATGGATATTTGCGCGGCTATTTCTGCCCAGAAACATTCCAATCGGATTGTCGTTACGGCTTCAGTAGATAATGTCTCGTTCACAGAACCCATCAGGCTTGGCAATATTGTTACGATGCGCGCTAAAGTTACCCGCGCTTTCAATTCGTCGATGGAAGTATTTTTGGAAGTTTGGGCCGAAGATATTCCTGCCGGAATCAGGGTAAGTACCAACCGGGCTTTCTACACTTTCGTGGCGGTGGACCAGAATGGGCGCCCCATAGAAGTACCGGGCCTGGAACCTGAAACCGATGAGGAAAAGGAATTATTCCTGAGTGCTTTGCGTCGCCGGCAACTACGATTAGTACTGGCGGGCCGCATGAGTGCTGCCGACGCTACCGAACTAAAAGCGCTTTTTCAGGTGGCATAACTTAATCTGCACGCCATTATTTGGTAATTTCGCGCGATCAACTCTTTTATTACTATGCCCAAGGAAATCATATTCTCAGATAAAGCGCCAGCGCCGATCGGGCCATACAGCCAGGCGGTAAAAGTAAACGGGACCGTCTATGTCTCCGGGCAGATCGCCGCTGATATTTCAAAATCAGGTGACATCAAGGCAGAAACCGGACTGGTCATGCAAAACATCGGTCATATCCTTGGAGCCGCCAGTCTTGGTTTCCAGCATGTTGTGAAAGCCAGTATTTTCCTGCGGGATATGAATGATTTTGCGGCCGTCAATGAGGTTTATGGCAGCTTTTTTACCAAAGAGCCGCCGGCGCGTGAAACCGTACAGGTTGCACGCCTGCCCAAGGATGTGAATGTGGAAATATCGGTCATAGCGGTTGAGTAAAAACGGCAGGAGTACGGATGGATGGATCGGTTTGAATCGGAAATCGCCTAACAATGCAGAACAAACTCAAACAACCCCAACAATAAAAATTAGCTTTTAACATATATGAGTAAAACACCAGTTCGGGTAAGATTTGCCCCCAGCCCAACCGGTCCGCTCCACGCGGGCGGTGTGCGTACTGCTTTGTATAACTATTTGTTTGCACGCCAGCAGGGTGGCCAGATGTTGCTCCGTATCGAAGATACCGACCAAAACCGTTTCGTCCCGGGAGCGGAAGCCTATATATTGGAAGCATTGAAATGGCTGGGAATCGAAATAGACGAAGGCCCGGAACAAGGTGGCCCGCATGCCCCGTACAAGCAGTCGGAAAGAAAGGAGATGTACCGCGAATATGCTGAAAGGCTGATCCGTGAAGGAAAAGCATATTATGCATTTGATACACCGGAGCAATTGGACGATATGCGCAAACGCCTGGAAGCTGCGAAAGTAGCCGCCGCGCAATACAATGCGATAACCCGCATGGAGATGACCAATTCACTTACCTTAACGGCGGAAGAAACAAAGGCACGGCTCGAAAGCGGTGATCCTTACGTAGTCCGGATGAAGATCATGCCGAAAGAGGATATCCGTTTCAATGACCTGATCCGAGGCTGGGTGGTGGTGCATTCTTCACAAATTGACGATAAAGTCCTGCTGAAATCGGATGGTATGCCCACTTACCATTTGGCCAACATCGTGGATGATCACCTGATGGGCATCACACACGTGATTCGCGGGGAAGAATGGCTGCCGTCGGCTCCATTGCATGTTTTGTTATATCGTTACTTGGGTTGGGAAAGTACCATGCCGCAGTTTGCGCATTTGCCTTTGCTGCTCAAACCCGATGGAAACGGAAAGCTTTCCAAGCGTGACGCTGACCTGGGAGGGTTTCCCATTTTTCCATTGCAATGGACTGACCCGATGACCGGCGAAAAAGCCAAAGGCTTCCGTGAAGAAGGCTACCTGCCAGGCGCTACCGCCAATTTCCTTGCTTTGCTCGGATGGAACGCAGGTACTGAGCAGGAGATATTCAGCATGGACGAACTGATCAGATCTTTCAGCTTTGACCGCGTGCACAAGGCTGGCGCGAGATTCGATATTCAGAAAGCCAATTGGTTCAATCAGCAATACCTGAAACAGTTGGCCGATTCCGATATTATGGCTTCTTTAAAGCCTCTTTACCATGAAAGGCTGATCGCGGTATCGGATGAGCAATTGGCCCAGATCGTTCATTTGCTGAAAGACAGGGTCCATTTTGTCAAAGAAATTTTAACCGAGTCGCTGTTTCTGTTCAATGCACCTGAAACGTACGATCAGGATACCGTCATGAAGAAATGGAATGAGGATGCGGTTAACGCTATTTCCGGATTGAAAGATGCATTCGCCGGTTTTGAGGGAGACTTTATCGCCCATGATATCAAGGAGCTGATTTCCGCGACGATGGAATCGCTCGGTATCAAAATGGGTAAGGTCATGCAGGCGCTGCGACTGGCTGTTACCGGTGCAGGCGCAGGGCCGGAACTGATGATCATTATGGAAATCCTTGGCAAAGATGAAGTGATCAAAAGGCTCGAAAATGCACTCAACCGTTTATCAGCCCAAATACGGCTGGCATAGGAATGTTAGAACCGTAAGATCGAATTCTTTTGATGCAAAATTGATCATTGCATATTTTCGTAAATATTGAACAGATGGCTAAGAAGAAACAAAGCGACACCTCTAAACCCGCAGCGGAGAAACCTCGGGTCCACAAAGACCTGGATGGTTTTGACATTCAGATCAACTCTTTCGGCGAGATCACGACCACCTTTGATATGGACCGGATCAATGAGTTTTTGAATAAAAACGTGGACGACAAGAAGCTTCGGGACCGTGAGGATATCCCAGGCCGGAAAACCAGAAAATCGAAGAAAAAGACATCTGAGGAAGAGGAAGAAGAGGAGTAATCTTGCATGTAGTTCCAATTTAACATCCATTTAACCTTTACGAAAAAATGATCTCACACGAAATTGACTACAAAATTATCGGCGACGATATTCAGGTCGTTGAAATTGAGCTTGATCCAAACGAAACTGTGATTGCCGAAGCAGGTGCCATGCTTTTTATGGAAGACGGTATCCAGTTTGAAACCAAAATGGGCGACGGGTCCGAGGCGAACCAGAGCATTATGGGTAAGATTTTCCAGGCAGGGACACGTCTCATCACCGGTGAATCGCTTTTTATGACGCATTTTACCAATCGCGGCGTGGGCAAGAAAAAGGTGGCGTTTTCGGCCCCATATCCTGGAACCGTGATGCCGATCGACCTATCCAAGATCTACGGGAACGAGCTGATCGTTCAGAAAGACGGATTTCTTTGCGCCGCCATGGGTACCAGCATGAAAATCCATTTTAACCAGCGTTTTGGTTCAGGGCTCTTCGGCGGCGAAGGCTTTATTCTCCAAAAACTGAGAGGCGACGGAATGGCGTTTGTACATGCCGGTGGCGTGGTGATGGAAAAACAGCTTAACAATGAAACACTCCGGGTAGATACGGGCTGTGTGGTTGCATTCGAACAATCTTTGAGCTTCGACATTCAAAGATCAGGTGGTTTGAAATCGATGGTTTTTGGCGGGGAGGGAATGTTCCTTGCCACATTGAGAGGAACAGGCCGCTGCTGGATACAATCTATGCCGATTTCAAAACTGATCCAGAGGTTATCCATTGCCGGACCGAATGCTCGGAAAGAGAGCGGCTCTGTAATCGGAGGCCTGGGTAGCTTATTCGAGGATTAATGATTTGAAGCGATATGGTAAAGGCAGGTGCTCAGCGCTTGCCTTTTTCTTTTTTTCCACATCATTTAAAAAGGATGTTTTGCGAGCCGGACTCAGAACCGTTCCAGTTCTTGAAAATGTAAACCCCGGCAGGTAAAGCATACATCGGCCTCACGATGTTGAGCCCAATCACTTCTTTATCCGAAATATAAATGGGATGTTCTTTGCCTGTTACGTCAAAAAGCGAGTATTGAAAAGTTTTATTGGGGTTGGGTTTAAAGTAGAATTGCTGCCGGGTAACAGGATTTGGAAACGCGACCAATTCGTCGGGCCTGCCGTTCTGAAAAACGGTAACCATGGTGGAATATCCAATTGAGCCATTTTGATATTCCATTCTTAATCTGTAAAAAACAGCGTTTTCGCCCAGATTCCGGTCTATGTAGCCATCTACTGAGGATTGGTTACCGGCCGGTTCATAGCCTTGTAAATCTGTGTACTGATAGCCGTTCGTGGTCTTTTCCAGAACGATCCTGCTCAATTGTTTCGCTGGCGCCAGAAGCCAGGAAATGTGGATGTTCGGTCCTAGCAGCCGGGCTGCAATCTGATTGACATACTCGATCTGCTTGTAGCTCTTATCCACAAAGAAAGAATCGGAGACGCTGCCCGGAAGGATTGGATTGAGCGCCGTCAGTCTGATTTTATAGCTCCCTTCACTTAAAGTGTCAGGTAATTGAACCGACACAGGGCTGGTGACACCGGATCCAATGGTACCGACATAAACTCCCGCATGATTCAGCAGTTCTGCGTGTATCGTTACGATGGTCGCGGGTTGACCGGTTATTTCAAAAGGCAGATCGAAGGATGCTCCCGGAAAAAGCCGGGCAGGCGTGGCGCCGGTATGAATGGCGTAACCTGGCCTCACCGGCGTTAATTTTTTAATGATGGAGTCGGATAAAGTGCGGTTCCAGGCAGTTGCAGCCAATGTTAACCCTTGAATACCTCCTGTTACGTTTTCGAAATGGCCGGAAACGGGCCGGGGAATTTGAATGGTATCCAGGTAAGCCCCCTTGAAAACGTTGAAATTCTTTATTTCAGTCAGCCTGTTCTGTGCATTCAGGACAGGAAGATAGGGGTCTTTTACAGCGTTGCTTGCCGAATTGCGGGCCAGCAGCCAGGGGATATTGTAGCCGGTATCCTTTCTGCTGTTCTCAATGAGCGTGCGGATGCCATTGAAATAATCATCTTCCTTGAAACCTAATTGCGCGTCGTTTTCGCCGTGAGACCACAGAATGGCTCTGATCCCCGTCCAGGAGGTGAGGTAGCGCAGCGTGTTTACAATGTTGCTGTAAGGCTGCCGGTTTGGCCAGTATTTGCCGACGTATAAATTGTAGGCGTCTTTTCCGGAAGCAGCGTCGGCATAATTTTCAGAATTTGCCGCTGCCCAGGCCGCATTGAAAAATAGGACAGGTGTTTCCCATCTTTTTGAAAGCATATCCCCTAGTTCTCCCCAATACCAGGACGTTTCCCCATTTGGGAAAATATACCCGTCCTTTTGCATGGGCCCAAATGCCGGTGGGGGCATCGGTCCGTCGGGAGCTACCGTAATGTTCTCATTGTTGAGGGTTTTATTGGTCGTGTTGAATGAGATGACCGAACTGGAAGCATTTTTCGCACCCAAACCTGGCAGCCCCATCGCATTGGAATTACCGGTGACCAGAAAAACCTCCCCAATGCCAATCCTGGGTATCACAACAGAATCGGTAATCCCCACGTTGGTATACCCAATCAATTTGAGTTGGTACCAGCCTGTTCCAGCTTTCAAAGAACCAGTGAGAAACCCTTCATCAACTTGGTTTCCCTCGAATGTAAGTTCCTTTTGCTGATGGGTGTTCCCCTCGATAGGTATGAGAGAAGCTTTGACTTGGGAATAAGGAAAATAGGCATATGCGGTTATTGGCAGGATCGCAAATCCTGCGCTATCACGCTGCATTACCTGGTTGTCTACTGGCGACGTGATCGACAGTTGTGCGAACAGATGAGAAGTGCCGAGGCAAAGAAATGAAATGGTAAATATCCAATGCAACATGTTCCAGCTCTTTTTGACCAACTTGACAGCCTTTTTAGTTCAACGAAATGGATCTGGAAAACAGGCGTTTGGAACAATTAAATAAAAAAGCCGGCCAGTTAGCAATGCTACAGGCCGGCTTTTCAAAATTCATCACCAAATTTTAGTTGTAACCTGGATTCTGAGGGGTTAGGCCAGGGTTATTTTTCATTTCCTGGACACCAAGCGGGAACAGCAGGTGTTTTTCCTGAAGAGGAACACCGGCGCCGACGTTTAGGTTAAGGTGGCCAACGAAGTTGTCAAATCCTTTTGTTTTTTCGTTGAACACTTTCCGAAGACGTACCATATCAAACCAGGTGATGCCTTCGTAGCAGAATTCGTACCAGCGCTCACGCCAAATCGCCTCGCGCAAAGTAGCCTGCGTGAAAGTAGTTTGTGCCGGTGTGGTCAACTGCGCACGGTCACGAATTCTCTTATAGGCATCGTACACTTCCGCATTAGGTCCGCCCAGTTCGTTCTGCGCTTCTGCATAAATAAGCAGTACCTCGGCAAAACGGATCAGGTTCACGTTCAGGTTGTTGTTGCGGGTCGGTGTAATGCCTGGCCCGCCCAAGGCAGTCTGGTTGAAATGTTTGAAAACATAGGGCGCGCCCAGGTCAAATTTTGCACCATTTCCGTTGGTATAATAAGTGGTGTAAAACCAGCCTTCCTGATCTTTCTTGCGCAAGTCTGTATCATCAAAAGAATTGTAGAAAGAAAGTGTCGGGATTGTACTTCCCGTTCCGCCGGGACCCGAGTAGGTCACAGCCTTGAAATTAGGAAAGTAGTCGTTCAACGGGAATGCCGCAACTGCCACATTGTATTGGATCTGCAATAAATGCTCCAAACGGTTTTTTAGTGCTTCCGTGTGGATTTCCTTGTAAGTCGGGAAAAGGTTCACGGTAGTTGGATTGGCCTTGGAGTAAGTGATTACTTCAAAAGCTTTGTCAGCCGCAAGCTTGTAGTGACTGGCACCTTTGCTCAGCGGGAATCCGGCCATGGTCAGATATACTTTTGACAACAATGCTTTGGTTGCCATTTGAGTTGCACGACCGGTAGTTTCGAAAACCGGCAATCCTGCCGCTTCTGCTGCCTGCAGATCTTCTACGATCAGTTTGTAAACTTCTTCCTGCGGGGCTCTTTTTGCAAAGAAGTCTTCCGATGTCGCTGTTTGTGGTTTGGTCACCAATGGAACATCTCCCCAAAGCCTTACCGCATAAAAATAAGCCCATGCTCTCAGAAACCGTGCTTCACCTATCAGCTTCACTTTCTGTGCTTCCGTTGCCGGCGCCAGGAATGGGATCGTCGGGATCTTTTCAATTGCCAGGTTAGCATTCGCAATCATACGGTAAAGCCCGTTCCACCAGTTCACGATGTGCCCGGTGTTACCGTCGTAAGTGAGCGAATACAAGTTGTTCAAATCCGAGTTCTGACCGGTTTCAGTAGTAGCAGTACCTGTCACCGCTTCGAGCAATTGCCAGTTGGCGGAGAAAATACCTGCACCGTCACCGTAGAAACGCATACCCGCATAAGTGGCAGCTACTGCCGCTTCGGCGTGGTCAGGGATCGTATAGTAGCTTTCCGGGGTCAGGTTCGAGGGATCTTGCTCGTCCAGGAAGTCGGAGCAACTGGTAGGGCCTAGTAAAATAGCGCTACACAGGATTGCCGTACCTATATTTCTTAATTTATTTAGCTTCATATGATGTATCTTTTTTCAATAAAAATTAAATCTCCTGTTCTTAGAATGCGATCTGCAGGCCTGCCATGAAAGTGGTTGGTTTTGGATAACCATGCCAGATCATACCTTGGGAAAAGACGTTATCCGCATCGCCGCCGCGGATTGGCGTTGCCTCCGGGTCGCCCAGTTTGTAAGGAGAAAGCAGGAAGAAGTTTTGAGCAGAAACATACAATCTCAGTTTGCTCAACTTGATTTTGCTGATCAGGTCTGAATTGAAATTGTAACCGAGCAAAAGGTTTCTTCCGCGCAGGAAGGAACCGTCGAAAATCCAGTGCGTATCTACGTTGGTTACGTAACCTGCGCGGGTTTCACGGATCTCAGCGATGGGTGTATTCTGGTTTTGAGGTGTCCATGCATTCAAAACAGTTCTGTAGCTGTTCGCGATAGAAACGCGGTCTTCACTTGCGTGCAGGTTCATATCCATTACGTCGTTTCCATAAGAGAACTGCATATCGAATGTCAGGTCAAAACTTCCGTAACGAACTGTGTTGGATAATGTTCCCCATCCTTTTGGACTACCGTTGCCGATGATGGTACGGTCGGCATCCGTGATGGCACCGTCGCCGTTGAAATCTTTATACTTGATATCGCCCGGCAGCATGGTCAGGTTATTACGGTAGCTGGTGAATTTCGCAGCCTGGTCTCTTTCAGCTTCGCTCCATGTTCCCAGACGGGTCAGTCCCCAGAATGCACCCGCAGGTTCGCCGATACGGATCACGCTGGTCTGGTTGGTAATACCAGGACCGCCCACGCCGAAGATATCGGACGGCGTTGCCAGAGATAACACCTTGCTTCTATTGAACGAGATGTTGAAGGTCGTGTTCCAGGTGAAGTCTCCTCTTTCGATGTTGGTTGTATTCAATGCTAGTTCAACCCCTTTGTTTTCCATTGAGCCAACGTTCTTCCTGATCACAGCATAACCGCTGGTACGTGGTACCGGCGCATCCAAAAGCATGTCGGTGGTCTTTCTGTAATAGTAGTCGGCTTCCAGCGAGATCCTTCCTTTCAGGATGCTGATTTCCACACCCGCATCAGTTTGCGCTGTTTTTTCCCATTTCAGATCAGGGTTTGCAAGCCTGTTGATACCTGTACCATTTACGCGGGTATCACTGTAAATGGTAGAATAGTTGGCGCTCAGCAAGGACAATGACGAATACGGAGGAATTTCCGAGTTACCCGTCAAACCGTAGCTGGTACGTACTTTCAGGTTGGAGATAAACGATTGCGACTTCAGGAACTCCTCGTCCGAAACTTTCCATGCCAACGCAGCCGAGGGGAAGAATGCAAACTTGTGGTTCTCACCGAATTTTGAAGAACCATCCGCGCGTCCTGTGAATGTCAGGAGGTATTTATCTTTCAGGGTATAGTTCAAGCGACCGAAGTACGAGTTAAACGCAAACCGGGAAGCGCCCGAAGCCACGCTTGGCAACGTAGCACCGGCTCCGAGGTTGTTGAATGAAAAATAGTCGGTAGAGAAGTTACGAACGCTTGCGCCAGTTGTTGCAATGTTCGTTTCCTGCCACGAAATACCCGCCAAAGCAGTCAGCGCGTGAATGCCGCCGAAAGTTTTGTTGTAGGTCAGGTAGTTTTCAAATGACCAAAAGGTCTCTTTACGGTTGGATTTGCCCGCCGTACCGAATTCGCTGATCGACAGTGTACGTGTCGAAGACTCGTTGATTTCCTGGCTAAGAACATTCACACCCAGTACCGAGCGGAATTCCAGTCCCTGCGCCAGGGTAAGGTTCGCATAAAGGCTACCTAATGTAGTTTGCGTGTTCTGGTTGTATTTGCGGTCCATCAAACGGTGTACTGAGCTCATGGTACCCTCGGCCTGCGGATAGTCGCGGTTGTTGGCATAGGTTCCGTCAGGATATTTGACAGGCAGGAACGGGAAGTCTTCCACCATCTGGCGTGGAACGGCATCGTTAATGTCCACGAGGTTTTCGGCCTGGTTGTTATAGCTCAAAGTACCGCCAATGCGCATCCATTTTTTCACCTGGTCGTCGATCGTCAAACGTGTTGAGTAACGCTTCATGAATGAAGTTTTGAGCAGGCCCTGGTCGTCACGGTAGTTGAGGGACAAGGAGTAAGTGGTTTTGTTGTTACCACCGCTGAAACCAAGCTGGTGGTTTTGGCCCACTTTGTGCTGAATGGATTCATCCCACCAGTTGGTATCGTAGTTGGGGATGAAGTTACCCGAAGCGTCAACTGAAAATACGTCGGGGTGATTCGCGTTCAAAGCCGCGCGGCGAACCTTCGGATCTTGCGGCGCGTACTTGCCGGAAGCCCATCCCGCAGGGTCATATTTCTTGATATTGGCGTAAGCCAGATCTTCTACGGCCAGGTACTCTTTTGCGTTCAGCGTCTCAGCTCTTTGTGGTCCGGTAAAGGGTACGCTCAGGTCGAGGCTGTACGTGATCACGCTTTCACCTGCTTTTCCTTTTTTGGTGGTGATCAGAATAACACCATTGGCACCTCTCGCACCATAAATAGCGGTCGACGATGCATCTTTCAAAACCTCCACAGAAACGATATCATTGGGGTTGATGTAGTCGATCGCCTGACTTTGCTGGTTCTGGTTTCCTTGGGGAAGCATAACACCATCTACCACATATAGCGGGTTATTGGAAGAGTTGATGGAGCTGAAACCGCGGATACGGATGTTGGCCCGTCCACCCGGACGTCCCGAGTTCACGTTTACCTGTACACCCGAGATTTTACCCTGCAGGGCCTGGTTCAGCGAAGGCGACGGACGTTCTTTCAATTGGTCTTCTTTGACAGAACCAACAGAACCTGTCAGATCGGATTTCTTGGAAGTACCGTAGCCGATAACCACTACTTCACTCAATGCTTTGGAGTCTGAAACCAGTGCCAGGTCGAGCGTCGTGCGGTTGCCTACTTCCACTTCCTGGCCTACATAGCCTACAAAACTGAAAACCAACGTAGCGCCGCTTTCGGGAACGGAGAGGCTGTAATTTCCTGACCCATCGGTAGTTGTACCCACACTGGTCCCTTTCACAACCACGTTTACGCCTGGAAGGCCGTCGCCGTTTTCTTTGTCTGTTACTTTTCCTTTTAATGTTTTATCCACCCTGAGAACGGTGGCTTCGAAGTCGGCTTTATTACTGGCGACTGCCACAAAGGAGCACGAAAGTGCGGGCAGGAGTAATAGGGAATTTCGGATGCCCCGGAAACGGGACAACCATTGATTGGTATCGGTATTTTTCATTTAAGTCGGTTAGTAGTAGTAAAAACGTTTCATAGTAGCAGGGCGCTACTTGGTCGGGAATTCTTGGGAGTTATTCTTTAATCATAGGCGGCTGTTTTGAGGTTAAAAAGTGTCAGGTGAGAGGGTGTAAAAAGTTATATGTATTATTTATTTAATTATATTTTTTATTGCTCATGATTTTAACATTGCGCGTCTTGACAAGCATATTAAACGGGTTATCTTATTTCAAAGTGGGCAATGGCAATCAATACATTTTTGTCTGACGAAGCGTGATACGGATAGCTTCTTGAAATGCGCAATCAAACCTAGGTACCTGGTCAAAAATTACGGTGTCAGTTGGGAGTTATTACAAAGTCTTAAAAATGCGTTGCAATATTATAATATTTAACAATAAATTTTAAATATGTAACCGTAAAAAAACATCATAATTTGTGCAAACGTTTGCATAATTTTTACTTAACATTGACTTATTTCAGGTAAAAATCAGCGCTTTACGGCCAAATTTCAATAAAAAAGCCACTCTTAGCCAGTGAAGGCAGAGTGGCTTTCCGATTTGAAAGTGCCTAGTTAATTACGTATTTCTTTCAATCAAAATACGATTCATGTCATACTGCACCTGCAGTTAAGCGCTTTGCTGTATTGGATCAAACAAGATCAACCGTACGCCCGGTACGTACCGACTCGTCACATGCGAAGGCAATGGAGAGGCTCATGACGGCGTCCTGCAAATGGTCTGTGAGATCCACATCTTCTCTGATTGCTTTCAGGAAGTAGCGCTGCTCGCGGTTACATAGTTCCTGGTGGTCCGGCTCGTCTTCCAGATTGATCCAGGTATCTTCTTGAACAAACTCATCCTGATCGTTCAAGTCCGCGTGGTGTACCCTAATCGACTCTGTCTTGGTATGTGCTTCCACCGACGATGATTTTCCGCTGCCGCCAGCATCTTTTGCTACGATGGAGGCAGAACCTTTTGGTCCGATCACATCTTTTACAAAAAATGCCGTTTCGCTGATCATAGGTCCCCAGCCTGCTTCATACCAGCCAACGGAACCATCTTCAAACCAGATCTGCAGCTGGCCATAATTGTAATTTCCTGCAGGGATGTCCTCCGTCATCCGCGCTCCGATCGCATTCACCCGAAGCGGTTTCGAACGTGTCATCTGGCACATCACATCAATGTAATGCACGCCGCAATCTACAATCGGGCTGAGGCTCTTCATCAGGTTGCGGTGTACGCCCCACATATATCCGTGGCTTTGCTGGTTGAGGTTCATGCGCATCACTAGCGGCTTACCCAGTCCCTGTGCCTCGGTAACAAAGCGTTCCCACGAAGGGTGGACTCGTAAAATATAACCTACAACCACTTTTTTGCCTGCTTTTATGGCAGCATCCACAACGCGCTTCGCACCTTCGACGGTATCGGCCAGCGGTTTTTCGATGAATACGTGTGCGCCGCTTTCCAATGCTTTAACGGCAAATTCCTCGTGGGTGTCGGGATAGGTAGAAATACAGACTGCATCCGGCTTTGTCTCGGCCAATGCAGTGTCGTAGTCACTGAAAAGGGCATATCCACCTCCCAGTTTTTCATTCAAAACTTCCTTGCTTTTTCCGGTGGACACGATCCCGCAGATTTCAAAACCGTCCAAAAGCTGATATGCAAATGCATGGGAAGCGCCCATGTTGCCGCAACCGACCACCAATACCCGAATCGGGCTTTCATTTTCAAAAGATGACATAGTAATTAGATAATGTTAAAGGTTCCGGGTTAGCAGGAACAGATTGCGTAAGTAACAAAGCCCCGCCTTGTTTGTGTTTCAAAAATAGGGATTTTAATCTGTTTTGGCAGACATCCGTTTTTCAGTAAAAAAAATATTCGATCGGTGACAAATATTTTTTGAAATTAAAAATAACAATGCGATAATGCAGTAATTCTTACCCCTCATCTATACATTTCATGACTTCCTTTCTCTCTCAATGCAGGCAACTGCGCATTGTATTAAAGCCCATTGTCGCCTTTGTCATCGTCAGTTTATCCGCGTTTGATGCGATCTCACAAGAAGATTTTCACCCCAAACTGGGCATGATAGACCGTGCCTCCCTTGAACTGACGGCCTACCCGGGCGACAGTACAGCTGATGCAGTTTACCTATACGACTATGGGAACGTGAAATTCATTTATGACGACCTGAAAGGTCTCGTTATGCAAGCCGATATGTGGGTCAGGATCAAAATTCTGAAAGAATCCGCATTGGACAGGGCGTCCGTGGGCCTTTCGTATTACGAAGGCAGTAATTACAAAGAACAGGAATGGATCGACGATCTGAAAGGTTTTACTTATAACCTTGAAAACGGTCAGATCGTGACGACCGAACTGGACAAAAAGTCGATTAAAAGGGAGAAATCCACGGACTCCTACACTACCACCAAGTTCAACCTGCCCAACGTAAAAAAAGGTTCGGTAATCGAATACTCGTACTCCATGATGTCGCCCATGGCGGTTAGGATCAAACCCAGTACCTGGAACTTTCAGGGTCGGGTTCCTTTCAAATGGAGCGAGTACAGAATAACGATACCTTTTTTTCTGGACTATAAAATGACCATGGGAGGTTATTTGCCCCTGTATATCAATCAACAGGAGGGTGAAAATGTCAGGGTTGGTCATAGCAAATATGATGGTGCCGGCATCTCGTACCGGTTTGTCGTGAAAGATGCCCCCGCGTTTGTGAATGAACCTTACATCACAACCGAAAAGGATTATTTGTCCAAAATCAACTTCGAGCTTGCCAGTATCACAATTCCAGGTGAATTGACTAAAAACTTTTCACAAACCTGGGAGAATGTGGAGCGGACGTTGACGGAGGCGAGCTGGTTTGGGGCGGAGCTGAGAAGAAGCGGATATTTGAAGGAGAAGAAAGAAGAAATCGCCAAAAAGACGACAGATCCGCTGGAGAGGATGAATTTGGCCTATTCGTTTGTTCAGCAGTATATCAAATGGGACGGTTATGCCGGATTGCGCTCCTCGGACGGTGCCAAGAAAGCATTTGACAATAAAAAGGGAAACGCATCCGACATTAACCTGGTGCTGACCGTACTACTCCGGGAGCTCGACTTGGATTGTAATCCGGTACTGATAAGTACCAGATCGCATGGTTATGTTTTTCAGGAAATCCCGATGATTGAAAACTTCAATTACATCATTAGTCATGTTAAGATCGGGGACCAGGAATATCTGCTCGACGCCACCCAGCCGTATGCAAAGCCGGGCCTACTTCCTGAGCATGCTTTAAATGGCCATGGAAGGCTGATACCCAAAAAAGGGAATGGACGGTTTATTGAGATTACGCCAAAGGACCTGAAAAGTAAATTGGAAATGGTCAATGCGACCATTAATCCTGAAGAAGGTACAATGAAAGGCAATTATGGGATTTCCTATGGAGGTTACGAAGCATTGCGCTGGCGAGAAAAATACAGTGGAGAACCCGAAGATGTTTTCCATGAAGACCTTAAAAAGCGGATTCCTGAATGGCAAATTCAAAATATTCAGGTTAAGAATAAATCAGAGGACCTGAAGGGTTCGGTAACGGTCAGCTGTGATTTTGAAGCAGAAGACGAGAATGCTTCCCCCGGTGTTTTTTATTTTAATCCCATGCTGGCCGGCAGATGGGAAACCAACCCTCTGAAGTCCAAAGAAAGAATTTATCCGCTCGACCTGACCGCCGGTATCATGAATTCCTTTATCGGGACTTTCACGCTGCCGGAGGGGTATGCTCTGGAAGAGATGCCTAAATCAGAAATATTGACGCTTCCGGACAAGGCAGGAAGGTTTACTTATCAGGTCAGACAGACAGGCAATGTAATCCAGGTGAACAGCGTCGTCCATGTGAGTAAGGTCAGGTTTGATACCGAAGAATATCACGATTTGAAAGAGTTTTTCGAAAGGGTGGTCCAGAAACATGCGCAGCCATTGGTGATCAAAAAACAATCCAAGTAAAACACATCCACGATGCGAAGGATATCAGGAATATGTACAGCCCTTGTTTTTGTCCCCCTTTTTGTTTTTAGCCAGGCCGAATTCAGCGTGAGCAAAATAAGTCCGTCACTTCTGGACAAAGCCGATGCGGTGGTCCGCCTGGATGAAATGAACTGGGAAATCATTTCGAAAAGCGAAGGGCGCCTCAGGAACCGTTCTGTTGTTACTATTTTAAATGAAAGAGGCGAGGCGGAATATGGTGGATTGCGGGTGGGCTACGATAAATTTACCAAGATCATAGACATTAGCGGTAGCCTCTACGACGCCGATGGCAAGCTGGTGAAGAAGTTGAAAAATTCGGAAATAGAGGATTATGGCTATGGCACCGCCGGGGACAATATTTCGGATGCACGGGTAAAGCTGGCCAGCTTTGGCAAAAAGAGTTACGATTATCCCTATACCATTGAATACATGTATGAGACGAGGGAAAAGAACATGATGTTTTATCCCAGATGGGCGCCTGTCGCCAACCCGAATTCCGCGGTTGAGAAAGCGGTTTACAAAATCAAGGCGCCTGCGGGATTTAAATTCAGGTACAGGGAATACAATGGGAGCCCGTCTGTCGCCAAATCGGCTGATGCGACTGGCTCGGATATTTACCAGTGGACAATCGAAAATAACAAAGTACCTGATAGGATCGATTTTTTTCCGCTGCCTATTTTCGACCGTACCCCAATGGTAATGGCCGCTCCAGCCGAGTTTGAAATACAGGAATATCAGGGGAATTTCAACAGCTGGGAAGACCTGAGCAAGTTTTATTATACGTTGAACGCGGGCCGCGACGTACTCCCGCCGACGGCAATTGCTGAAATTAAAACGGTTATCAAAGACGCAAAATCGGATCGTGCGAAGATCGACGCGATCTATAAATGGATGCAGGGTAAATCTCGCTATGTGAGTATCCAGCTCGGTATCGGCGGCTGGCAGACCATTGACGCGATGACGGTAGCCAATAAAGGTTATGGCGACTGCAAGGCGCTCACCAACTTTACGCTGGCTGCACTGCGATCTGCTGGCATTACTTGTCATGCCGCCTTGATCCGGGCGGGTGAAGAAGAACAAATAAGGGCAGATTTTCCCAGCAGTCAGTTCAATCACGTGATCGCCTGTGCCATTGTTGCAAAGGATACAGTTTGGCTGGAGTGTACAAGTCAGACATCCCTGCCTAACTTTATGGGTACTTTCACAGGCGGGCGGCCAGCTTTGCTGGTTATGCCGACTGGCGGGAGACTGGTGCAAACACCGGATTACAAAAGCAATCATAATACCAGAACAAGCCACGCAAACGTCAACCTGGAAGAAAGCGGTGACGGGAAAATTGAAGTTCAGGTGAGATACGCCGGTCTTCAGCAGGAATCGAGAAGGGAAGTTATGCACAGCGCCACCAGGGATGAGCAGAAAAAATGGCTCATGAATCATATCAACCTGCCCAGCCTCGATCTGCAGCGTTTTGAACTGACGGAAGAAAAAGGACAGGAGCCGTGCATCAGGGAAAGCCTCACCATGAACGTCCGCAACTGCGCCACTAAAACCGGCAGCCGGTTATTTGTAAAACCAAGTCTGCTGAGTCGGCCGTTTGAGTTACCGACTTCTTCCGAGCGAGCCACCGATTTTTATCTGCCGCTTTCGGAATACAATTTTACCGATTTGGACACGATGTTCTATCAGGTTCCCGAACATTACAAACTGGAAACTACCCTTCCCGCATTTCAGATAAGTTCGGCATTTGGAAGCTATGAATTGAATACAACCCTGGACAACAACCGACTTATTTGTTCGAGGAAGGTGGTTATCAATGGCGGACGCTACCAGGCGAAGGAATTTTCAGCATGGGTTGATTTCCTGAAGAAAGTCAGAAAAGCAGATCGTACACAAGTAGTATTTGTCGCCGGTAAGCCTTAACCCCAGTTTTCATCTAGGTTAAAATCGGTAAAATATTGATTAAAAGATGCGAATAGCAGCACCGATCATTGTTTTACCTTTGATATAAATTCAAATAAGCAAGTGATATGAACAAAGAATCCTGGTACGGCATTTTCCCTGCGCTGGTTACACCTTTCAAAGCAGATGACACAATTGATTTCGAGTTGTTTGGTAAAAATCTTCAGGCTCAGATCGAGGCCGGGATCACCGGTGCGATCGTGGCGGGATCTCTCGGAGAGGCAAGTACGCTTACCAGGGCCGAAAAAATGGAGCTGGTGAAATATGCCAAAACCATTGTACCGGAAAATATGCCCGTAGTTGTATGTATCGCTGAGCAGGCTACTGCCGAAGCAGTGAGTATGGCGAAGGAAGCTGAAAGTGTAGGTGCAAACGGTTTGATGGTACTGCCTCCGATGCGCTATAAGGCTGATGACCGGGAGACTGTCGCTTATTTCAGGACGATCGCGCAGAGTACTTCTTTACCATTAATGATCTATAATAACCCGGTAGATTATAAAATCGAGGTAACCCTGGAGATGTTCGAGGAGCTTGCCGAAGAGCCGAACATTCACGCGATCAAAGAATCGACCCGCGACGTCAGCAATGTGACCCGCCTTTTCAACCATTTCGGAGACCGTTTCCGGATCTTCTGCGGCGTGGATACGTTGATCATGGAGGAAGTAATGTTGGGTGCCGACGGGGTTGTAGGCGGACTGGTGGATGCATTTCCAAAGGAAACCGTCGCGATTTTTAATCTGGTAAAAGCCGGCATGTATAAAGAAGCGCTGGCGATCTACCGCTGGTACCTGCCGTTGCTAGAACTGGACATTCATCCTAAGCTGGTTCAGAATATCAAGCTGGCGGCTGCCAAGATGGGCATCGGGTCGGAGTATGTGCGTGCGCCACGTTTGGTACTGGAAGGTGCCGAGAGAGAGAAAGTTTTAGCTGTTATCGACAAAGCAATCGAAACACAGCCTACATTGCCTGACTATTTGAATTTAACAGCAGATTCGTATTTAGCATAAACGATGGGAATTTTCCAGGAGCAGCTAGAAGTTACATTGCAAAAAGCACAGGAAGCTTTTGTTACAATAAATAAATATCCGGTTTCAAGACGCGTAGCTTTAATGCGCGCCATCGCCGAAGAAATCGAAGCCCTCGGTCCGGAGCTGATCGAGACAGCCAAGAGAGAATCCAACCTGCCGGAGGCCAGACTGACGGGAGAAAAGGGTAGGACGATTTTTCAGTGGAGGAGCTACGCTGAGGCTGTCGAAAAGGGATATTCCCTGGACGCCAGCATTGATACTGCAAACCCGGATCGCATTCCGCCGAAGCCGGATATTCGTAAAACCAATGTAGCATTGGGACCAGTAGCGGTTTTCGGTGCGAGCAATTTTCCTTTCGCATTCTCGACGGCCGGCGGAGATACCGCCAGTGCCATTGCGGCGGGTTGTCCGGTGGTAGTGAAAGCGCATCCAGGCCACCCGGAAACTTCCCAAATGATGGCCGACGCGATCAGCCGGGGCGTAGCAAAAAGCGGTTTTCCGGAAGGAACATTTGCACATTTATTTTGTGAAACCAATGAAGAAGCACAGGCGCTGGTAAGTCATCCGGTGATCAAGGCAGTAGGATTTACAGGTTCTAATCGTGGCGGGCTGGCTTTGGTAGACATTGCCAGTAAACGCCCCGAGCCGATCCCGGTTTTTGCCGAAATGGGCAGCATTAACCCGGTTTTTCTTTTACCCGAAAAATTAAGTACCTCCGCAGCAGAACTAGCCAAACAATATACAGCCTCTCTGACATTGGGTGTGGGCCAGTTTTGTACCAATCCCGGATTACTGATCAGCGAAGAAGGTGCGGCCCTGGATGAATTTACGGAAGCACTGGAAGCAGAGATTCTGAAAGCATTACCTGCTTATATGCTCAATACGGGCATTGCAAAAGGATATTGGAGCAACCGTGAAAAGGTGATTTCACAATCCGGTGTTACCATTCTGGCCAATGCAACCGCCGAGGCCGAAGAAGGCCAGGGTACCGCTACGGTCGCGACGGTTTCGGGTATTGATTTTCTGATCAATGATGATTTACAAACAGAAGTTTTCGGACCTTTTGCATTGATCGTGAAATGTAAGGATGCTGGTGAAATACTGGCGGTAACTTCCAAATTACATGGTCAGCTGACTGCCACATTGCTGGCAACTACCGGCGATATCGCAGCCTATCCTGAACTGATCGCCACGATTCAGAACAAATGCGGACGGATCATTTTCAATAATTTCCCGACCGGCGTGGAGGTTTGTAAATCCATGCACCACGGCGGACCATTTCCTTCGTCGAGCAACAGTCAGTATACCTCAGTCGGGCCTGACGCGATCAAACGTTTCACCAGACCATTGAGCTTCCAGAACTGGCCGGACGAATTTTTGCCGGAAGAATTGCAGAATGCCAATCCACTGGGAATCTGGCGGAATGTTAATAACGAAGTTACAAAAGGAGCTATTTAGCTTATAGCGATTAGCCTTTGGGATGATGGAAGAGTAAGGAAGGGAAGAACAAAGCCCCAGCGGGGCGACAAATATCATAACTCCGGATTTCAATCCGGAGAGATAGCCAACAGCTAAATAAAACATGCGTAAAACCTTTTTTTGTATAGACGCCCATACTTGCGGCAACCCGGTGCGCGTCGTCGCTGGCGGGGGACCTTTGCTGGATGGAAACAGCATGATGGAGCGCCGGCTGCATTTTTTGAGAGAATTTGACTGGATCCGCAAAGGCTTAATGTTCGAGCCGCGCGGGCATGATATGATGAGCGGAAGCATTCTGTACCCGCCCGTCGATCCGGCGAATGATATCGGCGTGCTTTACATTGAAACCAGCGGCTGTCTGCCCATGTGTGGTCACGGCACGATCGGTACTGTTACCATTGCGATCCAGGAAGGACTGGTAACTCCCAAAATTCCCGGAAAGCTGTGGCTGGAAACGCCTGCGGGGCTGGTTTTGGTTGAATATAAACAGGAAGGCAAGCGGGTAACCTCTGTCAAGCTGGTCAACATTAAATCTTTCCTGGCCGCCGAAAACCTGACTGTGGAATGTCCTGATCTGGGCACATTAAAGATCGACGTTTCCTACGGAGGTAACTTCTACGGGATCATTGATCCGCAGGAGAATTTCAAAGGTCTGGAAAACTACTCCGCCGATCAGCTTATCAGTTGGTCGCGGGTGCTGCGTAAGCGCATGAATGAGCAGTACAAATTTGTCCATCCCGAAAATGAACATATCAATGGCCTCAGCCACATTCTCTGGGCCGGAGCAGTTTTAGACGAAACATCTACCGCCAGAAATGCCGTTTTCTACGGAGATAAGGCTATCGACCGCTCTCCCTGCGGCACCGGTACTTCTGCAAGAATGGCCCAATGGCACGCAAAAGGCAAGCTGAAAAAAGGTGACCAGTTTATCCACGAGAGCATTATCGGTTCCAAATTCATCGGGACGGTAGAGGATGAAGTGACAATCGGAGAAAAGCCGGCCATCATTCCCGGCATCGAAGGCTGGGCCGTGGTGACGGGTTATAACAATATTTTTATCGACGACGAAGAAGATCCGTATGCGTATGGATTTCAGGTTATTTAAAACAAAATGAGCGCTACAAAAGGAAAGGCGGTTATCATCGGTGGAGGAATTATGGGTTTGGCTTCGGCTTATTACCTGCTGAAAAGTGGCTGGAAGGTGACGCTTTTGGACAAGGGTGATCTGTCGGACAACTGTTCGCATGGCAATGCCGGGATGATCGTACCAAGCCATTTTATTCCTTTGGCGGCGCCTGGAATGGTTTCGAAGGGGATCAAATGGATGTTCAACAGCCGCAGCCCTTTTTATGTAAAACCTTCCCTCGATTTTTCCCTGATTTCCTGGGGACTGAAATTTATTAAAAGCGCCACCCCGGCAGCCGTCGAACGCGCCGCGCCACATTTGCGCGACTATCACTTGCTGAGCAAGCAGCTGTACGAGGACATTGCCAAAGAAGAAGGATTCGATTTCGGTCTTGAAAAGAAAGGCATTTTAATGCTCTACAAAACCGAAAAAGCCGGTGAAGAAGAGATACACGTCGGAAAAGACGCACAAAAACTGGGACTGGATGTCGAAATGCTTTCCCGGGAGCAAGTCCAGGCCATCGAGCCGGGCGTGCAGCTGGATGTAGCTGGCGCGGTACATTACCATTGCGACGCCCATTTGTACCCGACCGCATTATTCAACCAGCTTCTGAAAAGTATCAAAGAAAAAGGTGCCGAAGTAATCACAAATGCGGAAGTAACGGGCTACGACATTCAGAATTCGGAAGTGAAATCCGTCAGGACTTCCAAAGGAAATATAGAAGGCGATATTGTGATTATGACCGGCGGCTCCTGGCTGCCGCAGCTCGCAAAGCTGGCCGGACTTTCTATTCCCGTCATGCCGGGAAAAGGTTATTCCTTCATGGAGCCGAACGCCACACATCCGATCGTGCATCCTGCATTATTGATCGAGGCAAGAGTGGCGGTGACGCCAATGAATGGCCAGGTACGCTTTGGCGGGACGATGGAGCTGGCACCTTTGAACAACAAGATCAATATGAACCGCGTGGAAGGTATCGTAAATGCCATCCCGCAATATTATCCCGAATTGAATGTGGCTTTGCCTGCCAAGGAAGAGATCTGGTACGGTTTCCGCCCCTGCTCGCCGGACGGGCTGCCCTATTTGGGTTATTCTAAAAAATTGAAAAACCTGATCGTAGCAGGCGGACATGGCATGATGGGAATCAGCCTGGGGCCAGCGACCGGCAAGGTAGTGGCGGAACTGGCAGACAGGTCTGAGACAGCCCTCGACATCAGTCTATACAATCCGGAAAGATACGACTGACATTTATTGGTGTCGATATTCGTGCAAATTCACGGTCCGCCGCTGCGGTGTATTCATGGCTTAAAAAAACATAGATGCGACACCATTACAAAATTCTCGTCCTAACATTACTGCTTGCCGGCAGCACATTTGCCCAAACCCCAAAATCAAAATTCAACCTCTACGAACAAACCAGCGAAGTGGCAGGCCTGGTGATCCAGTATACCCAGGACATTCGCGCCGTTGAATCCTTCTATGCCCCGCAACTCGTCAGAGGCAGAGGTTTTGCATCCCCGCAACCCGCCCTCAATTCCCCCGAGCAGCGCAAAAGGTTGAATGAAATCGACAAAAGTTATCTCGATAAACTCTCAAAAGTCGATTTCAACGCCATGAGCATCTACGGAAAAGTCGACTACATTTTGTTAAAACGAAATATCGACGACCACGTACTGACATTAGCCAACGAAGAAAAGGAATACACGCAAATCAGCAAATACATCCCGTTCGCAGATAAAATTTACGACCTCGAAAAAAGCCGCCGCCGCGGAAATAATGTGGACGGAGAAAAGGTGGCCAGCGAGCTGAATGCACTTTTGAAAGTCGTCAAGGAATCAGCCGAAAACCTCAAAAAAGTAGAATCCATCGACATGCCGCTGGCCAACCGTGGCGAGGAAGCAGTTACCGGCATCGAAATCCGCCTGAAAGCGACTTACGAATTTTATAACGGCTACGATCCCCTGTTTTCCTGGTGGGTACCCAAGCCGTATCAAACCTTAGACAGCGCCCTGATCGCCTACGCCAAAGCCATCAAAGCCAAAGGAAAACTCAATACCACCCAAAAAGAAGACAAAAGCGGCATCAAAGGCACCCCCATCGGCCGCGACGAGCTGATCCGGCAACTGGGCGTGGAAATGATCAGCTATACCCCCGAAGAACTGATCGACCTGGCGAACAAGGAATTTGCCTGGTGCGATAAGGAATTATTGAAAGCCAGCCAGGAAATGGGCTTCGGTACCGACTGGAAAAAGGCCCAGGAGAAGGTAAAAAACAGCTACGTCCCAGCCGGTCAGCAATCGCAACTGATCATGAAGCTGTACAATGATGCCAAAGAATTTATCACCAAAAATAACCTGTACGATTACCCCGAAATCGCAGACGAAACCTGGGGAATGCAAATGATGTCGCCTGAACGCCAGCTTGTTAATCCGTTCTTCCTCGGTGGTCGCGACATTATCATTTCCTATCCGACCAACACCATGGCGCACGAGGATAAGCTGATGAGCATGCGCGGCAACAACCCCTATTTCTCGCGATCGACGGTTCACCACGAGCTGGTTCCCGGCCACCATTTGCAATACTACATGCGCAGCCGCTACAAACCCTACCGCGACGAGTTCGGCACGCCGTTCTGGACGGAAGGCTGGGCATTATACTGGGAATTATTGCTTTACGAAAAAGGCTTCGCCAAAACGCCCGAGGAAAGAATAGGAATGCTATTCTGGCGGATGCACCGCTGCGCGAGGATCATCTTCTCATTGAATTATCATTTAGGCAAATGGACACCGCAGGAATGTATCGACTTCCTGGTCGACCGGGTAGGTCACGAGCGGGCCAATGCCGAAGGCGAAGTGCGGCGATCATTCCAGGGAAATTACGGCCCGCTCTATCAGATCGCCTATCTGATCGGAGGTTTGCAAATTTTTAGCCTGAAAAAAGAACTGGTCGAAAGCGGCAAAATGACCTACCAGCAGTTCCACGAAGCCGTGATGCGGGAGAACAATATGCCCATCGAAATGGTCAGGGCGACACTCACGAACCAGCCTCTAAATGCCGATTTTAAAACCAAATGGAAGTTTTATAGTTTCAAATAATATCGTAGCTTACATTTCCGTAAAAACCGCCGAACCAATCCTAACCTGATATGTCACTCGAAAGTACTGTTGAAACATCTGAAAAAACTTCGTTCAAACCCTCGCTCGGGCTGGTGGATGCCACCATGCTGGTGGCCGGCAGTATGATCGGTTCCGGGATTTTTATCGTGAGCGCCGACATTACGCGCAACACCGGCAGCGTCGGCTGGCTGATGTTTGTGTGGCTGATCACAGGCTTTATGACATTGACCGCCGCGCTCAGCTACGGCGAATTAAGCGCCATGTTCCCGAAAGCGGGCGGCCAGTATGTGTATCTCAAAGAAGCCTACAACCCGTTGATAGGCTTTCTTTATGGGTGGAGTTTTTTTACGGTGATCCAAACTGCCACGATCGCAGCCGTCGCGGTGGCTTTTGCGAAGTTTACCGCCTACCTGCTGCCGATGTTCAGCGAGGATCTGGTGGCGATCAATCTGGGTTTTCTCAAAATATCCCCGGCGCAGCTGCTCTCGCTCGTGCTCATTGTACTGCTGACGTTTATCAATACACGTGGTGTCAATGGCGGGAAAGTCATCCAAACCACATTCACTCTGACCAAGTTGCTGAGCCTTCTTGGTTTGATTGTTTTCGGGCTGATCTTCATGAAACCCGAAATATGGGCCGCCAACTGGGATTCGGCCACGATGTGGGACCTGCATAAATTAAGCATCGACGGCAGTGTCGAGTCCTACACGACCATTGCAGCATTTGGCGCTATCGCCGCTTCCATGGTGGGCTCGATATTCAGCAGCGACTCCTGGAATAATGTAACTTTTATAGCGGGAGAAATAAAGAATCCTCAGCGTAACATTGGGTTAAGTCTTGCATTAGGGACGATCATTGTGACGGTGATTTACGTGATGACGAATGTCATGTACACAGGAGTTTTGTCTCTTCAGGAAATCGCTTCATCAGATAAGGACAGAGTTGCGGTAACTGCGTCGCAGGTTATTTTTGGCAGCTCCGGAACAATTATTATCGCGATAATGATCATGATTTCCACGTTTGGCTGTAACAACGGGCTTATTATGTCGGGAGCACGGGTGTATTATTCCATGGCCAAAGACGGAATGTTCTTCAAAGAGACGGCGACCCTTAACAAAAACTCGGTGCCTGAATTCGGCTTGTGGATACAATGTGTCGTGGCTTGTTTGTGGAGCCTGAGCGGGAAGTATGGGAACCTGCTGGATATGATCTCCTTCGTGGTGGTAGTGTTTTATATGTTGACCATTATCGGAATATTCATATTGAGAAAAAAAATGCCGGATGCACCTAGACCTTACAAAGCATTCGGTTATCCTGTACTGCCGATCATTTACATTCTGATGGGCGTGGCCTTTTGTGTGTTATTGATTATTTACAAACCCGAATATACCTGGCCGGGATTGATCATTGTACTGCTCGGAATTCCGGTCTATTATATGATCGGCAAAAAAGAAATTACAACCATTGACATAACATAACTCCTATGAAATCAACACTTTACTCACTACTGCTGTTTTGCCCGGGCATTTTGTTCGCGCAGGACATAGACCAGGCTGCGCTCGCGAAGATCCGCAAGGAAGGACTTGAAAATTCAAAGGTCAAGGAGATCGCGCATCATTTGACGGATGTTTCCGGGCCAAGGCTGACTAATTCGCCTGGCTTTCAGAGGGCTGCGGAATGGTCGGTAGGTGAGTTGAAAAAGTGGGGGTTAAAAAATGCGGCTATCCAGGAGTGGGGCGAATTTGGCAAAGGCTGGCAGGTCGATAAAAGCTATCTGGCAATGACCAAGCCCTATTATATGCCGCTGATCGGTATTCCGAAAGCCTGGACTTCCGGTACTTCGGGGCCTATCTCCGGTGAAGTAGCGGTGGTTGATATTCAGAATGAAGAAGATTTAAAGAAATACGCAGACGGCAAGCTGGGTGGAAAAATAGTACTGACCAAAGGCACCGCTGATACCGATCCAAGTTTCACGGCCGACGCCAAACGCTACACGGCCGAGGAACTCGATAAAATGGCGGATTCTGCACCATTCGGTCAAGGTAATTTTACTGCCGAGCAAATGGAGCGGATTCGGGTAATGCGCTCGTTCCGGACCAAAGTCGACAGCACTTTAAAAACACAGAAAATCAAGCTCGAACTGGCTGGCCGTAACGGAAAAGAGGGAACATTCTTCACGAGCAACGGTGCATCTTACCGAGGCGATTCGCCCGTGGCAGGCCCGGCTTTTGAGATTGCACCGGAGCACGCAGGATTGATCGCGCGTCTGGTTGAAAGCGGCATTCCCGTCACATTGGAAGCGGAATCTGCGACTACTTTTTATGATAAAAAACTGACAACGGGCAATGTGATCGCAGAAATCCCAGGCAGCGATCCCAAGCTGAAAGATGAGATAGTCATGCTCGGCGGCCACCTGGATTCATGGCATAGCGCTACAGGCGCGACTGACAATGCTGCTGGCTGTACGGTCATGCTGGAAGCGATCAGAATTTTGCAAACGGCTGGTTTGAAACCCAAAAGAACGATCCGCATTGCATTGTGGTCTGGCGAAGAGCAGGGCTTGCACGGTTCAAGGAACTATGTCAAAAATACCTTTGGCGACCCGCAGACGATGAAATTGCTTCCTGCACACGAAAAACTGTCGGCTTATTATAACATTGACAATGGTACCGGCCGCATCCGTGGAATTTATTTGCAAGGCAACGAAGGCCCCCGCCCGATCTTCGAAAAATGGCTTGCCTCGTTCTCCGACATTATCGACCACCCGACGATCACTTCCCGAAACACCGGCGGCACTGATCACCAGAGCTTCGACGCGCTGGGGTTACCCGGCTTCCAGTTTATCCAGGACGGCATCGAATACGGAACCCGCACGCACCACACCAATATGGACACCTTCGAAAGATTGGTGATGGATGATTTGAAACAGATGGCGACTGTTGTGGCGGCTTTTGTTTATAACACCGCACAAATGGACCAGAAAATCCCGCGGAAAGAATTGCCAAAACCGCGTCCAGCCAACAGCGTCGGCCGGTAGTCATTTTCTGGAATAATGATGAAATGCTTAACCATTTGCTTTGCATTTCTGGCCGGGATGTCCTTTGCCAAAGAGCCGCTGAAATACACGGTTTCAATGGACGATCCGGCCAGTCACACCTTTCACGTAAACCTGGAATATAAGCCCGAAAAGTCGGACAGCCTGCTGCTGAAAATGCCGGACTGGACGCCTGGATATTACCAGCTGATGGACTACGCTGCTAATGTTCAGAACTTTACACCCAAAGATGAAAAAGGAAATGCACTGACATGGACGCGCGCGGGCAGGACCGGCTGGACCATCGCGATCAAAGGGATTAAGCAGATTTCCCTGGATTACGATGTGAAAACGACCAGGCAGTTCGTCGCCACGAGTTATCTTGACGAGGGGCATGGTTACATTATTCCCGCTGCAACATTTCTCTATGTTTCCGGTAAAATTGACTTGCCCGCTGAGGTAATCGTAAAACCATTTAAGGATTGGAACCGGGTAGCAACCGGCCTGGATTCAGTCAAAAAAGAGCAATTTACCTACGTCGCGCCCGACTTCGACATTCTTTATGATAGCCCGATCCTGGTAGGTAACCTGGAAGAACTGCCGCCATTTTTTGTCAAAGGTATTCCGCATCGCTTCATTGGCTACAAGCTGGGGGATTTTGACAAGGTTAAATTAATGGCCAACATTCAAAAGATCGTCGAAAAAGCCTCCGCACTGATCGGCGACATTCCTTACAAACATTACACATTCATTGGAATCGGCCCCGGCCAGGGCGGTATCGAGCATTTGAATTCAACCACAATCAGTTTCAGCGGCGACCTCCTCAATTCCCGTGGCTGGGACGGTATGTTAGGATTTATCACCCACGAATATTTTCATCATTATAATGTCAAAAGAATCCGCCCGATCGAGCTGGGGCCATTTGACTATGACAATGGCAGCAAAACCAATTTGCTGTGGGTATCCGAAGGCTTAACCGTTTATTACGAGCCAATTATCCTGAAAGAAGCAGGCCTGTACACGACCGAAAAGATGTTCGATTTCTTCAAAAGACAAATCTCCAATGTCGAAAATAAACCCGGCCGACTTTACCAGACATTAGCCCAGGCCAGCGCCGAAACCTGGGCCGATGGCCCCTTCGGCCGCACCGGCGATGCCGTCAATAAAACCATCTCAGTATATCAAAAAGGCCCAATCGTAGGTCTCCTTTTCGATTTCGCGATCCGCCACGAAACCCAGAACAAAAAATCATTGGACGATGTAATGCGGAAGCTTTACAATGATTTTTATATCAAGAAAAAGCGCGGCTTTTCAGAAAATGAATTGAGAGAAACGATTACGGAAGTGGCTGGAAACCCGTTGGAAGAACTATTCAGCTACATCTACACCACCGCCGAGCCCGATTATAAAAAGTATTTTGGATACGCCGGATTAGACATTGATACCGCACCGAAAGAGGTTTCGGAGACGAAAGATGGTGTTACTACGACCAAAATGGAAAAGCCATTTACGATCACGCCGATGGAGAATGCGGATGCCTTGCAGAGGGCAGTTTTTGAGGGATGGAGTCGGGGAGGGAAGTAATTAATCTACCAGTGTGAGCGTGTCGTTCGACATACTTCCTATTTAAAGTTGCGAATGGCAGCTTCCGTAATAAGAAGATCCGCTTTCTTATCGGTCTTTCGGTAAAACTCAATCAGAATGGAAGTATCAATCATTAAGACTTTGTTCGCCATTGATTGATAGATTTCCGGTTGTTATCTATCGTGTTGAGTTGTTTTTTGGTGGCGGTAGGACCATTTAAAAGTAAAGCTTCCAGATCAATGTTTGCTTTTTTTTGGTCGCTTTCATTTTCAACCTCATTCTTAAGCTGCTTCCACTGACTCCTTGGAAGAGTCTTCGCGGCTTCGACTAGCTTGTCAAATGATATGTTGACTTTAGATGGCATGCATCAAATTTAGGAATTTATGTCGATTGTCTAGCTACGCACTCACTGGTTTGTCAAAGCCTCCGGCAACATCTTCAAAAACCGCAGCGCATTACCATAATCCAGAAAATCATATTCAAGACCAAGCTTTCTAATGTTCTGGTAGTAAGCATAGTGCTGGTCATAATACAGTTTTTCGGATTGGACATACCAGGCTTTTTCTCCCAGCTTTTGACCCAAAAACCATTTTTCCAACAACCGCGCAGTCCTGCCGTTTCCGTCTTCAAACGGGTGGATTTTGACGAAAACCAGGTGGATCATTGAGGCGAAGAACATTGTTTCTGCGAAGGAGAGATCAATTTCCAGCAGCATTTTCAAATCCTGAAAAAAACTGGACATTTCGCTGGCAACCTTGTCAGGCGAGGCAGCAACATATTCCATCCTTCCATCTTTGGTTAAGACAAACATATTGCCGGTCCTGTATCTTCCCTGTCCTGACGGTTGCAGGATATGTTTCGTAAGCAGCGCATGCGCTTCCAAAACCGTCTTCTCATTCAAAGAATGTAGCTGAGCGAGAAGATAGGTTTCATATAAATCATCAATCTTCTTCGTATAATCCGGCAAATATTTTACACCGAATCTCCTGTGCTTAATGTATGAATCCAGCTCAATTTGTTCGCCCTCAATTCTTGAAGAAAAAACGGCTGAAACAGAATTGTAAAAGCTGAATGTCTCCAGACTTAATTCGCTATCCGTCAGACTATCAAACCTTAGCTGAACCTGATTGTCAAAATCGGCCAGGTAAGTCTGTAAAAGTTCGGTTGGAATAATCTGAAGATCGATCATTTTCATCGCAACGCCTCCACCTCGTCCACTTCCTTCGGTAAATGCTTCCCAAGCACGCGGTTGCCATCTTCCGTAATCACGATATCATCCTCAATCCTAATACCCGTGAAATCACGCAGCATTTCCAGTTTGTTGTAATCTACAAATTGCGAAAGTTTATTTTCAGCTTTCCAGCGATCAATCAATGTTGGGATTAAGTATAAGCCTGGCTCGATAGTGACCACAAAACCCGGTTCTAATGCACGTCCCAATCGCAGCGATTTCCAGCCGAATGTGGTTCCTTTTTTCAGGTCGTCGGTGTAACCTACATATTGCTCGCCCAGGTTTTCCATGTCATGCACGTCCATGCCCATCATGTGACCGAGGCCGCATTGGAAGAATAGGGTATGCACGTCGTTTGCCACAGCTTCGGCAGGATCGCCGGTTACGACGCCCAATGATTTTAAACCTTCCAATAATTTCGTTGCCGCCAGCGTATGGACGTCTTTATATAAAATACCGGGTTTGCAAGCATCAATGGCCGATTTCTGTGCATTCAGCACGATCTCGTACATTTCTCTTTGCAATGTTGTAAACTTCTTACCGGTTGGAATCGTGCGGGTTAAGTCGCCGCAGTAGCGCATGGCCGTTTCTGCTCCTGCGTCGCAGAGGCTCATTTGTCCGTCTTGCATAGCGAGGTCACGAGCGTGGGTGTGCAGGATTTCGCCGTTTACCGTCATGATCACCGGGTACGAAATGTCGCCGCCTTGACTGATCGCGATGCTTTGCAGCTTTCCTGCCAAACCTTTTTCAGTCATACCAGGGCGGGTATTGCGCATGAATTCCAGGTGCATATCTACCGAGGTATTCACGGCTTTTTCGATCTCCGCGATTTCTTCCTCTGATTTGTAGGAACGCATCGAAACGACGGACTTGATCAATGTGACAGAAGCCTTTTGCCCGGCTTCGGCAGGCGAAATGCCCAGCCACTCCTGTAACTGCAGGTAATGTTCGCCGCGATAGGGCGGCAGGTAATGTATGGTTTGTTTTTTAGCTAAGACACCTTTCAAATAACCGTCAATCGCGGACAAAGGCTTTACCTGCGTCACGCCAACTTTCGCTGCTTTATCCACCAGCGATTCCTTCGGTCCTGTCCAGACAATGTCATCGATCGTCAGCTCATTCCCGAAAATCACTTCCTGGTCATTGTCGATATCCATCACCGCATGAATCGACGCCACATCCAAACCGAAATAATACAGAAACGTGCTGTCCTGGCGAAACGGGTAGACATTATCCCGGTAATTCATCCCGGATTCTTCATTCCCGATCAAAAGGATGACGCCGCTGCCGACTTTCTGCTTTAATATTTGTCTCCGCTGTATGTAGGTTTCTTTTGAAAACATGCTTTCTGCTATTCGTTTGTTCAACAATCACCCAAATTAGGTCAAAAAAACTTGCCCGCAAACATCAAAGTTCGCGGGCAGGGTTACATTACCTAACTTAACAGGACAACAACCAGTATCCCGGATTTTGTTTCAAATTGGTTGTTTTTGCCCAGCTCGTTCGGCGGGATCGGGAACAAGGCGCGCTGGGCCGTCTGCGGACGGCGGTTAAACCATTTTTTAGTCTCATACACCGCGTGATGTCGACCTCATTGACGTCACGCGAATGCACAATGACATTATCCTGCGCTACTTTTCTCCTGGCAACGGATGTAACCCGAGTGAAAAACTCAAGTTAGAGGCACTTTACAGTACTGAAATTATTAAGATGTTGTTGAGGGATCTTTCGGAGTTTGGGAAGCAGGGGTAGGGAAATGCGAAAAGGACGCAGCGAGCGTCTTTTTTTTAGCAAAATATTATGATAGCAAAGTCAGGCAATGATCTTTCTTGACGGCTGCTGAGTCTTTGAATATGCCGTTTTGTGGCTTTTGTTCAGCTTTTGTTTTTTGAAATGTTCGCTTAAAGCTTTTTCCTCTGCTTCGGTTAGTGGCTTTTCTCCTCCAATAAAATCGACGTCTAATTCATGTTTTTGCGTTTCCATATTATTGATTTCGGAAATATTGATTTACTAGTTTTAAAGCTGAATTGGTTTCAATAACCATCATTCTACCGCCAAAGTGAAAAGCGCCTAATGTCTTTTCGTAATGTTCAATGAGCTGCGTTTTGGAAACAAATGATACGTTCCCTTCGTGCCCCAACTCGAAAGAAAGCTTACAGGCAAATGCAACCAGATTGCCCGCAACACCAGCATACACTTTCGATTCGCCTTTATTGAGAGGAGCATTCTCAACCAAATGCATGTAAACGTGGTCAGATTTGATCTCTAAACTGATCAATCCCTGAATGGTCGGATTTCCTTTGATTGTCAGTTTGTAAATGTCTCGCCCGGGTTGCAGCAATTCGTACTTCCAATTAAACAGCCAGCCGTTGCTCTTAGTAACAATTTTGATATCTGCTCGTTGAAGAAAACTTATTTCAGTGTTAAAACTTTCACCGGTACTTACGTCCCGGATACTATTGGTTAATTCATCTATTATAAAATCCGATCCTGTTTTTTTCGCCATGGATTAATTGCTTTCCGGTTCTCTTCAATGATGTTGAGTTCTTCATTTGATGCGACAGGACCGTTAAGTAGCAGTATTTCCAGATTAGAAATAGGGCGTGTTATTTTTTGTGCTTTTCCTTTTTCTGCATAGTTCAAATTTAATGATTTCTTGGCTACGACCAATTGCTACGCCACGTACTTCACCTCATCTCCAAAAGAACCGTCAGCAACCCTCTCCCCGGCACCTTCACTCCATCCCGCCAATCTTTACCCTTCCCAAACTTCATATTTACATCCTTCTCCCCGGTAGTCACGTAACTCTGAAACTCATTCTTCACTCTAAAATCAGCCAAATCCAGCTTCAAAACCCGCTCTGCGGAAGTATAATTGATCGCTACTAAAACAAGTTGCTTTTCACTAGTGTAAGCAGTTACCATCACATCCTCGGCGATCTGCTCGGGAGTCAACTTATCATTGCGACCAACATTAAGCCGATGCATTCCAGGTCTGATAAATCTGCTGTAATGCCCTAGCGCCCATAGATTTTTAGTGGCGGTTACCGCCCCGTCGGTGTATTCTTTGTTGGCGGGGTTGAGGGCGATGAGGTAGTAGCGGGTGTCGAAATCGGGGCTGCCGGGTTCCCAGCTGTTCCAGAGTTGCCAGGCGGCGGCGTTTCCGTAGACGAGGTCGTCGTGGATGACTTTGGAGAGGAACAGGGCGCAATCGATGGCGGGGATTTTGCCGGTTTTGCCTTCACGGTAACCGTCGGCGAGCATGGAATATTCGGTTTGCCAGAATTCTACGCCGTATTTTCGGGTGGTGTCTGCTACCTGCTTTCTGATGGCAATGCGGGCGCTGTCGCCTTTGTCGGTGAAGTAGCTGTGGCCACCGATGAGATTGGGGACGTGTTTGAGGTTGCAGAGTTGCAGCGGACTGCCTTTTTGGAAGAAATGCTGTGTTTGATTGGCCGCGCCGCCTGTTTTTCCATACAAATAATCCAGCTGTCCTGCTTCTGTGATCAATATTTTTGAAGTTGAACCGGTTTTGGTCAAGGTACTATCCAATGCGCGGACAACTTTGGCGATATCCTCATTGCGCCACGGACTTCCCTCCTGCGAACCCTTGCCATAAGGATGCGACCAATCCCATTGCGGCTCATTAACTGGACTGATGTAGTTGAAATGCAGGCCTTCTTTATCAAAATGCTGCAAAACCGTCGCCAGAAACTGCACATAATCCCCATATTTATCCGGTTTCAAATTCGCCTGGTAATCCTTTTCCGTTTTGTAACCCAAACCATTTTTGTTGAATTGGACCGGTGGTGTATTGGAAAAAGCGATCAGGTTTTCGACGCCATATTCTTTTGCTTTTTTGGTAAACCAGAGGTAGCCCGATTGTTTTGTCCAATCATAGGTTCCGTCAGGTTTCAGGAAGCATTCTACGCGTTTACGGAAATCCACGATGCCGCTGCTGTCGCCCTGCTCGGCTGAGCCGCCGCCGATGTTGAAACGCCAGGCGGATAGGCCAATGCCTTTTGGATTTCCCTTTGCGTCCAGTTCTTTACTGAAAAGCCATTCTGCCAATTGTTCCCGTTTTTCGAATGGCCAGTTTTTGCCAATACCTTCGGAAAACCATGCTCCGGCGGCACCGAAATTGTCAATGCGTTGGGCTTTGTCATTTGCATTGATTTTGATAATCAGCTCTCTGGGTTTTTGAGCGATTGCCAGATTGGAAATTGATAGGACAAAACAGAAAAGTAAAAGCTTGCGCATATTTGAAATTTAGTTTTAAAATAATCCGGCACCCATTATCGCCAAAATCAATACCACTCCCCAACCCGCAATTTGCAATGCCAGCGGATGTTTATAAGTGCCAACCAGCCTCGATTTACGACTTGCTACCAATAAAATTGATAATGCGACCGGCAAAACAAAACCATTTAATGTCCCGACAAACACCAGCACTTTTACCGGCTTGCCTACAAAAAGGAAAATGAGCGTAGAAACGGCGATGAAAGCGATGGTAACATAGGTATGGTATTTTTCGAGAAGCGGATGAAAGGATCTTAAAAATGAGACGGAGGTATAAGCCGCACCGACCACAGAAGTAATGGCCGCGCTCCAAATCATCAGCCCGAATAATTGCTTTCCAAAAGTACCCGCCGCATTTTCGAAAACCGAAGCGGTTGGATTTTCAGGATTGATATGGGCACCACCAACCACAATCCCCAAAGTTGCCAAAAACAGAAGGTACCGGATCACAGCAGTGACCAAAATCCCTGTCGAAGCACTTCGATTGACCTTTCCCAGATCTTTCTCGCCCTTCATCCCAGAATCCAGCAACCTATGCGCCCCGGCAAATGAAATATATCCTCCCACTGTTCCGCCGACTAAAGTCAGGGTGGCAATCGAATCAAATTTTTTTGGGATGAATGTGTGTTGGATCGCCTCGCCTAAAGGCGGGATGGTTATGTAAGCGACATAGATGATTAATGCGATCATGACGAAGCCGAGGATTTTGGCGAAACTGTCCATGGCTTTGCCGGCTTCTTTGAATGAGAAAATGGCGATTGCGATGGCTGCGCTTGTGACTGCTCCGATTTCTACTGAGACACCTGTCATGGCTTCGATGCCTAATCCCGCGCCGGCGACATTGCCGATGTTGAAGGCGAGCCCGCCGATCACGATCAGGAATGCAAGTAAGTAACCCAAGCCGGGAAATAATGCATTGGCGAGATCCTGAGCGTGTTTTCCGGAGACAGTGATGATTTGCCAGATGTTGAATTGGACGCAAAGGTCGATAATGACCGACAGCAAGATGATAAAGCCAAAGCTTGTTGTAAGCTGCTGGGTGAAGACAGTTGTCTGCGTCAGAAAGCCGGGGCCGACGGCTGAGGTTGCCATCAGGAATGCGGCTCCTAGGAGTGTTTTGGAGGTTTTGTTTGACATATTTTTGGCCACGGATGCACGAATGTCCACGAATGCATTCGCGGCCGCCGCTGCGGTGCTTCATTCGTGTATTCGTGGCATTTAGTTTAAATACCATAACCCCCGCCACCAGGAGTTTCAATAATCAGAATATCATCCTTTTGAACTTCCAGGCTGCATATACCGGGCAATGCCGTCACATGATCATGAGAAACGAGGGTATGCTCGCCGCACTCGCCGTCTTCGCCGCCATTCAATCCATAAGGCTCCTCTTTTCGGTGCTGTCCGAGCAGCGTCACCTGCAATGGTTCAAGAAACTGAATTTTCCGGATGATCCCATCGCCGCCGTTGAATTTTCCCTGTCCGCCCGAATTTTTACGAATACCGAATTCCAGTAAACGCACCGGATACTTGCGTTCCAGCTGTTCGGGATCTGTAATTCGAGTATTGGTCATGTGTTGGTGAACTGCTGAGCGACCATTAAAACCATTGCCGGCGCCGGTACCTCCGCCAATTGTTTCATAGTAGCCAAATTGGGTGTTCCCGAAAAGAAAATTATTCATGGTACCCTGGCTGCAAGCCGCAAGTCGAAATGCTTTTAGTAAGGTATCTACCAATCGCTGACTTACCTCCGTATTTCCGCCAACAACTGCCGGACATTTCAAAGGATCGTCAGAAAAATCAGGATGCAGGAAGCTATTTTCCGGCAGGAGGATCTCCACATTTTTCATTAACCCATCATTCAATGGAATTTCTTTATTGACAAGCAATCTTAAAACATACAATATAGCACTATAAAGAATTGATATATTCGCATTTAGATTGTTTGGATGGACTGGTGAAGTCCCAGTAAAATCGAAAACCTGTTTTTCGGTACTAACTGAAATTTTAACTTGAATCCGGTGCCCGTCGTCAAGGAATTCAGTTGCTTCAAATGTCTCGTTATGATAGGGTTCAAGTGCGTTTTTTAGCTGAATAATAGCGCTCTCTTTCAGTAAACCCATATATTTCTTAACCTCGGCCAAACCATGCGTTTTTACCAATGTCAACAACTGCTCACTCCCCTTTCTCAAAGCCGAAAGCGCCGCAATGATATCAGCTTCATTCGAAACAAAAGATCGGGTAGGATAGGGGCCTTCGCAGAATAATTTTCGCATTTCGTCCCACTGAAATTCACCGGCTTTTACCAAATACTGGGGTACGATCACAACTCCTTCCTCAGCCAGACAAGTTGCATCCGGCGGCATCGAACCAGGTGTTTTTCCACCGATCTCGGCGTGATGTGCGCGGTTGATGACGTATCCAATGCATGCGTTTTCATCTGTAAAAACACCCGAGATAAGTGTAATATCCGGTAAATGTGAACCGCCATATTTAGGGTGATTGGTAATCACAACATCTCCCGGGCCAATTTCAATCGCTTCCCGCACCAACCGGCCACAAATTCCCATACTTCCCAAATGCACCGGAATGTGCTGCGCATTGACCAATAATTCACCTTCCGCGTCGAGCAATGCGCACGAAAAATCCAGCCTTTCTTTGACATTGACGGAGAAAGCGGTACGCTGTAACTGCACGCCCATTTCCTCAGCAATCGCTTTAAAACGGTTTGTAAAAAGCTGCAATGCGACGGCTTCGCTGTGCTGCTCGCTGACTATCTTATGATCTTGTGTTTTGAAAATAATGGCATCCTGATTGTCCTGAATGATTAATTTCCAATTTTCAGGAATGTAGGAAGTGGAGGTATTGCTTAACAAAATGCCGGGACCTGAGATTTGGTCGCCGGGTTTGAGCAAATCCCATTCGTAGACATTTGCTGATGTGTAGTCCGCATCAGTTAGTAGGGGTGTTAATGTATTAATTGGGACAATTTCCTGTCCCTCTTTTCTGATATTTTCCAGTTTTGATTGAATTCCTTTCTCCTGCAATTTGAGTTTAAGACTTTCAAGCTCAACTATCAGATTGCTAGGATAATATCCAAATTGTGCCCGGTAAGCATTTTCAAAATCAGGAATAGTATTTTCGCCATTATAGTCAATTTCAATCGTGTTTTCCTGACCGGCAAAACGCAGAAAGCAAGTGCAAAAAGCGACTTCAAAACTTTCGACATTTTGAGTTCTTAGCGATTCTTCTGCAGTTACTGTTAATTCATTTTTCCAAATATCAATGTGGGCTTGTACATCATTCCAGGGAAGCAAAATTTGCTTGGAAACGATGGTACTTACCAATGCCTCTCCAATTCCGACTGCACTGAAAAGTCCGGCGTCGTAAGGGATGATTACTGAATTCATATTCAACAATTCAGCCAATTGGCAAGCATGTAAACCGCCTGCGCCTCCAAAAGCGATCAATGCGAATTCAGCGGGGTTAATGCCTTTTTCTATGGAAATTTTCCGGATTGCATCGGCCATTTTTTCGTTGGCGATCCTTTCCAAGCCTTTCAATAATTCGGTTGAGGTTAGTGTGTTTCCAGTTTTTTCAAATATGGAGTTGGTCAATTCATGAAGCTTCTTGATAGCTGTATTTTCGTTCACGGGTATGCCAAATTTGGAAGCATCGAGTTTTCCTAAAAGCAAGTTTACATCCGTGATTGTCAGCGGGCCGCCTGCTCCATAACAGGCTGGTCCGGGCGATGCTCCCGCACTTTCCGGCCCGACCTGCAATGAAAATCCGTCAAACCAGCAAACCGATCCCCCACCCGCCGCAACCGTTTCAATGGCAAGTGTGGGATTGTGGAATTCAATGCAGTCAATTTCGGTAATATATTTCAGCTCTGGTTCGCCATCGATCAATGCCGTGTCGGTACTCGTGCCGCCCATATCGAAAGTGATCGCTTTTTGAAATCCTAACCTTTTGGCGACATTAGCCGCAGCGATCATGCCGCCTGCCGGGCCGCTCAGCAGACTATCTTTCGCCCGGAAGCCACTTAAATCAGCCAGACTTCCTGTACTGGTCATCACTTTCAGACTTCCTTCTGGCAAACGGCTTTTTATATTGGACAAATATCTGTCCAGAATCGGATCCAGATAAGCGTTCACGACGGCCGTTTGCGTCCGGCGTAGATAATGTGAAAAAGGGAAGAGACTGGAAGACGCTGAAACATAGCGAACTCCGGATTCTCTCAGCGCGTCAGCAATTTCGAGCTCGTGATCAATGTTTTTGTAAGAATGCAAAAGCGAGACAGCTACTGACTCATAATCAGTATGTGATTCCTGATTTGAAAAGTCTAGTCGATGCAAGACATTTCCATCGGCGTCCAGCCTTTCGTGAATTTCCTCCACCCCGGTATAAAGCAACTTTGGATCGGGAATATTGAGCTGGAACAGCGAAGGTCGTTGCTGATTTCCAATGTAGAGCAGGTCTTTGAAACCTTTCGTAACCAACAAAAGCGTCTTGGCTCCCTTTCTTTCCAGCAATGCGTTGGTGCCTTTGGTGGTTCCAAGCCGCATTTCAATCGGGGGCAGCGGCTGATTTAGAGGTGTGTTCGTCAAAAGCCGTGCGGCAAGTATTGGCGCTTCTTCGCCGGTTGTTATTTCAAAATCAACAGGACCGTCGATTTCAAATGCTGTACTCAATGTTAGCTTACGTTCAGCAGCACTAACATTGAGAATCTTGCAACTTCCGTCCTGCCCCAGCAACCGAAAAGTATAACCATCCAAAAGCGCGTCATCAAAATCCCATTTCGCTTCAAAATCAAAAACGTTTGTCCCTAATTTGTTTATAATCCTTCCCCGCAGGCAGCTGGAACTTAGCACTTTAATTCTTGTCTTCTTGCCATGGGGATCAATCGCCAGACAGTCGGTGAAGGTTCCGCCAGTATCGATCCAGATTTGCCAGGGATTTGAGTGTCTTTGCAAGGTTGAGTTGGAATATTTATGCATTACAAGTTAAGGGCAAATTGGTCGATTTGAATGAAAAAAGGCAATTTTTATCACAAATGGAGATGGTCACACCGGCTATATTGCCAACCCTATTTTGTCATTTCAGAATGAAGAATGTATATTTAGAGTACGCTACTAAAAAATCTGGATATGGAAGTGAAGGAAAGAATTGTCAGCAAAATCAATCAAATTCAAGACGAATCAATTTTGTCGGAGTTGGAGATTTTCATATCCAATCTTGAAGAAAAACCTTATCCGCTAAGTGCAGAAATGATTGAGTCTCTGGAAAAGTCAGAAGATGATATCAAAAAAGGTAATTTAATACCTCACGAGCAAGTAATGCATGAAATGTCAGAATGGATAAACGGACGATAGTTTGGACCACCCGGGCCTCAAATGAAATACGTTCCATTCTTGAATTTTATGCAGAAAGAAATCAAAGCACGGTTTATTCCCGATGGCTTCTTAATGAGGTTAATTATCGGGTCAAGCTGATTCTTCAATTTCCCCGTATTGGTCGCCAGACAGAAAGGAGGGGAACATATCTATTCCCATTTCGTCACTACGGGATTATTTACAGATTTACGCACAGGCAGCTTTTCATATTGTCAATATGGGATTTCAGACAAAATCCGAATTTGAGAATAGATAGGCGCTGATCACCCCAATCCCTCAATAAACCCCTTCTGATACTCCCGCGGCGACAACCCTGTCGTCTTTTTGAAAACCCTGTTAAAATTAGTCACATTATCAAACCCCGTTTGATAGCTGACATCCGAAAAACCTTCGAATTTGCCGGAGAGGATGATTTTACATGCTTCGTTGATCCTTACTTCGTTGAGGAAGCCTATGAAGGTTTTGTCTGTGTGTTTCTTGAAATACCGGCAAAACGCCTGGGGGGTCAGGCTTGCGATTTCGGATATTTCGGCGAGGGTAATGTGTTTTTTGTAATGCGAGACCAGGTATTGAAAGATCCGGTCCATCCGGATACCTTCTACTTCTGAAATTCTGTGCTCGCTGCTGCTGGTTGCGAGGGGTTTCAGGTCGCGGGTGGTGCTGAAATGGTGCAGCAGGGATATGAAAGATGCAATGCGCTGGCTTTCTTTGGTTTGCATGACTTCCATGATCGATTTCTTGATCATATCCGAATCTGAACCCGGGATTTGGAATCCGTTGTGCAGGCCATTTACAAACCTTCGGATACCCGTCATTTCGGGCAGGCTCAGAATGTTTTGGGATAAATGCGCCGGGTCGAAAAAGATGGAAACGGAATGTATCTGCTTTTGTTCGGTACCGGTAAAATAGGATTCGTCGCTTTTGAAAATGTGGGATTGATTAGGGCCGATAATGTATACCTCGCCGCTTTCGAAACGCTGCATGTAATTGCCGGCAATGAGGATCCCGGAGCCTTCCATTACCCACTCGATTTGTACTTCTCGGTGACGGTGCAGGTGATTGTAATAATGCGGGAGAATGCTTTCCTGCACTACAACTGTACTTTCTTTCGGGACCGGAATTGTAAACTGTACAACTTTCATAGGAACAGAATTGCTCTTTTAAAACAAATAATCCCGGGCGCGTACTAGCGCCCAGGATTAGAAAGCAATTTTCGAAAACAATTATTTGCTGAGAACAGCTTGCTCTTTCACAACAGTCATTACCCCTTTCATCAATCGCCAGTGGCCCGGGAATGTGCAGACGAAAGGATAATCACCCACCACATCAGGCACCACGAATTTCAGACGGAATGTTTGGCCGGGATTTACCAAAGGAGTAGCAGCCAGGATCTGTGGAATGTTCGGTACATAATTTTTTTCCGCACCGTCTTTCGCAGTGATCATTTTATCCGCAGCAGCTCCGATGATCTCGTAAGATTTTGGTTTGCCAATCACTACATTATGCTGCATGGCATCCGGGTTTTCGAAAACCAGCTCGACGGTTTTTCCGGCTATTACTTTAAATTCAGTCACACTGAACTTCATTTCTTCGCGGATTGCCTTGATTTGTACAACTTGGACATTTGGATCTGTAGTCACTTCTTCTTTGATACCATACGATTCAAGAAATGGCGTCAGCTTGCTAGACATGTCGTCATTGATCTGCCCTTTTAACGAAGCAAGGAATTTGCGGCTCTCAGCGCTCGGCGTTTCCTTGCGTTTCGGGTTCCAGGCTCCCAGTACGCCTTTGATAATTGCATTTCGACCTTGTGGATCCAGCGTTTCTGCTGTTTTGATCAATCCAACCACATCATCTCCGCTTGCATAGGAAGTGTACCCCCTCGACGCGCGCTCCAAAGCAAAGTCAGACAGACGGTCCAGACGTTTCACTTCGAATGTTTTGCTCAAAGTATTGTTCTTCACTTCATCTTTTTCAGGAACAACATTGTCCACGTCAACCGTAGCCGTAACCGTTACTTTACCGGCCTCTTCCGAAACGAAGCCAAAACCAGACTTCCAGGGGCCGTTGTTACCTTCCACCAATTTTACAGTTTCGCCGGGAGCAATTCCATTGGTCAACTGACGGCTGATGTAATTGGTATTTAAAGCGCGACTTCTGATTCCAACATTCACGACTGGAACCAGTTCCTTAGGCACTGCGACGCTTCCCTGATTGGTAATTTCGATCACAACTCTCGCATACTCACGGACATAAGGTGTAGCCGGTTCAATGGTAATATTCGTAATCGCCAATTCCGCGGAACCTTGAACCGTTACTTTATTGGCGGCAGCCTGATTGTCATGGTTCATTGTTGAATGATCCATGGCTTTCGCAGTTTCCACCTTTTGAGCTGGTGCGGAACCTGCCTTACCTGCGCGTTGAGCCAGATATTTGTTTCGCAATGCACCGTCATGCGAGTTCAGGATTGCTGCAAATGCATCTGGCATCCAGCGATCGTCAGCTTGTGAATAAGAATCCAATAATGCTAGCACTGCGTTTTCAATTTCCGGAGTATATGGAATTTCAGAAAACGCGAGCAGCGCATTCAGGACTACCAGCGGCTCTTTGTCGTGAAGCGCATCCGCAGCCAGCAATGATTGAGCCGTGGCCGGAGTGCGTGGCAGAACCTGCACCGCAGTTTTGCGAACATCATTGGATGGATGTTTCAAAGCTTCTGTCACTACTGCCAAAACCTGCGGATCACCGATGGCATTCAAGCCCTGCAATGTCCAAAGTGCGTGAATTGCGGCAGTATTCAGGCCGATTTCATCAACGGATTTGTCTTTAACGAATTCCAATAATTTGGGGACAACATCTTTGTTTCCACGCTCTACCAGCAAACGCTGAGCATGACTGCGCCACAGCATGTTGTTGTTTTTCAATGTCGCAACCAGTTCGTCGGGACGATCTTTGCTTAATGTGATCGGCGTATACTTTGGAGCGTTTTTCCAGCCAATGCGGTAAAGCCGACCGTGGGTAAAATCACGCAGATCGGTTTGATAGGCATTTCCTTTTCCATTTTCTGATCCTTTTGGAGTCGGGTTATGCTGGATGATGTAGCTATACCAGTCGGCTACCCAAACTGCGCCGTCGGGACCTACCTCTGCAAAAACAGGTGCAACCCACTCGTCGGCACCAGCCAATAAGTTGAAACCCAGCGCATCTTCGAAATCAGTACCTTTTTTCGTGGCAATGTTCTGGTGCAAGATGTGGCCGGTTGGCTCGGAAACGAAGGCTATTCTATTCCAGTATTTCTTGGGATAGGCTCTTGCAGTGTAAAAATTATGGCCGGCTGCGGCAGTAAAACCTCCAAATACATCCACCTGACGCACTTTTGGCGTAATTGGCTGCATATCCTTGTGGGTGTCGGTGCTGCGGCTTCCGTTATCTACTTTGCTTTTACCAAAATAGCGGTTTGGGATCGCGGAATACCAGCCGTGCGAGTTATTAGCAGTAGATCCGAAAAGATCGCCAGCTTCATTGAAACCCAATCCCCAGGTATTATTGGAAGTTTTGGCAACAATCTCCATATCGGTACCATCAGGTTTGAACCGGAAAAGTGCCTGGCCAAAATCCAGCGAATCGCTTTTGCCAACTTTCCCTTTAAATCCTGAATATCCTACCGAACCATATACCCAGTTATCAAACCCATAATGCAGGTTAGAAGGACCAGCATGCGTATCACCAGTTCCGAAACCAGAGAAAAGGATTTTCTTCACATCCGCTTTGTCATCACCATTGGTATCTTGCAAAAACAACATATGCGGCGCCTGAGAGACGATTAATCCGCCATTTGCGAAAACCAAACCAGTCGGAATACTCAGATCGTCAGAGAACTTGGTGAATTTGTCAGCCTTGCCATCTTTATTGGTATCCTCGCAAATCAGAATGTAGTCGCTACCGCCGGTATCTTTTCTTTCGTTGGGATAATCTTTGGTAATCAATACAAATAGCCGTCCGCGCTCGTCCCAGGTCATTGCGATCGGGTGCATGACGTCAGGTTCGTGGGCGAAAACGTCTAATGTGAAATCAACCGGTATTTGGATGTGTTTTACAGATTCCTCCGGTGAAAGGGGTAGTTGCTGCATCTGAGGGCCAGGGCGTTGCTCGTAGTTTGGAAGTTTAGCTTCGCGATATTCAAATGGTTTTGGAGCAAGTGCGGCCAGAGCAGCTTTTGCATCATCATTCACAGCCCATAAAATCCCTTTTTCAATCAAATCCTGAAAACCTTGCACAGCCCAGGTACGCTCGTCGTGACCATACGCGGTGTAAAAAATGCGTCCTTTTCCGTGCGTTCTGACCCAGGTATAAGGTTCTTTCTGCACGCCAGGCTTATCTTTTTCCTGATCTTTTTGAATGGTACGCTCTGTCAAAACAATGTTATCGGGCTGCAATAGCGTATGCAGGTAAGTCTCGTCGATGGTTTTGAAGGGCTTAACACCGGCGATGGCAGGATGGTCAGGCTTGGTCCAGACAGGTTGAATGGTATCAAAAGTATGTCGCCAGAACTGGCCGCCCATCAGCTTTACTACCTCCGGATTGTTACGGAAACAGTAAGATGCGCAATGCACGGGGATAAAACCCTTTCCGCTTGCTACATAATCCAGCAATGCCTTGGCTTGCGGCGGAGCGATCGAATCCCAGTTTGCATATAACATTAATGCATCGTACTTGTTCAATGTCTCAGCATTAAGGTCGTTGAGATTGTCGGTATAAGTAAAGTTGAAGCCTTTCGGGCCTAATGCTGCCATGATTTGCGGCAGTCGCTCGGCGGGCTTGTGATGTCCGTTATCCCCTAAAAAGAGAATTTCCAGACGACGCCCTTTCGCAGCTTCCTTCGAAGAAGTGCTTTTCACCGACGCTTTTTGCGACGACGGCTGCGAGGCACATCCCAGCAGGACAATACCAAGAATAAAGGATAACGCTTTGGTTTTCATTGAATATTGGTTGTTTATTTCTCTAAAATCTTAATCCATCCATTCCAAAGTTTCCTGGAAATCGAATAAATAGTTCTCCTTATATTCGACTTCAAAGTCATTCAGCATTTTAATGTACTCTTCTCTGAAGGTCTTTGTTTTGTGATGTTCTTCTTGTTTTGCGATATAATTGATAACAGCACTTATCTGCGATTTGCTGTAACTGAAAGCGCCATATCCCTTCTGCCATGCAAATGTTTTCGATCCGAAATTCTCCTTGATGAATTTGTTTGAGGATGTTTTAATTTCTTCAACCAAATCGGGTAGCGGTGTTGCTGGGCTATATCCAATGAAAATGTGGATGTGGTCAGGTATTCCGTAATTGCCAAAGGTTTTGAATTTTTTGTAGAAATGATCCCGCTGATGTAAGCATACAGCCGGTCTTTCCATGCTTTTTGAATCAAACTTTCGCGACCTTTCACAGAAAAGATCATGTGCACATAGAGTTGTGTATAGGTATTTGCCATAATGTGTGGTTTTGTTTTGGTGCTACAAATCTTGCGTAGCTCTACAAGTCTTGCGGTGCTCTGCACCTTGTAAATTTTTTTGAACTAGCACTATTCTACAAGTCTTGCGGTGCTCTGCACCTTATGAATGTTTTGAACTAGCGTTGTTCTACAAATCTTGCGGTGCTCTGCACCTTATGAATGTTTTGAACTAGCGTTGTTCTACAAATCTTGCGGTGCTCTGCACCTTGTGAATTTTTTTGAACTAGCATTATTCTACAAATCTTGCGGTGCTCAGCACCTCATGAATGATAGAAACCATGTTACATTCTACAAATTTCATGGTGCTCCGCACCTGGCATTAAAAAGGGTGCAGAGCACCATAAGACTTGTAGAAAGGTCGACACCAGCATAAATTTTTAGGTGCAGCGCACCGGAACAATTCCCGCATCAACATTTATCTCAAACCTCCTCTTGAATGATTCAAAAAGATTATTTCGACTAATTCAAAAATCAAACATTCTTAAAATCCGGCAACTGAATCAACGCCCCGCCCTGCAACGCCGACTCATGCGCTAAAATCCCGACACTCGTCCAGTTCGCCGACTGCCAAGCATTTGGAAACGGATCACGATCCTCGATCAGTGCGCTGATAAACTCATGCGCCAAATGCGGGTGTGAACCGCCGTGGCCGCCGCCCTGTACGAAAGACAAATGCGCATTATCATCCAGATTGTAAACACCATGACCCGTAAATGCGCGGATTTCTTCAGGCAGATAATGTGCATAATCCGGCGTTTTTACTCTTTCAGGAATCTCATGTTCCGGCTTCTTAGCAGTATGGATCACCGGATCTTCACCTTCGATCAGCGGCCACTCAAATGACTTTTTGCTTCCGTAAACCTCAAAACTTTCCCGATACTGACGCGCTACATCGAACAACGAGCGATATACATAAGCAGATAAATCACTGTCTTTAAACTTGATATGCGCCGATTCTACTGCAAATGGAGAGTTATGAATTTTGGCAAGATCCTCGCTGATCGTTCCCGAACCAAAGCAGGAAACATATTCAGCTTCAAGCTTTAACAAACCAGCCACGGGGCCAACGCAATGCGTCGCGTAATGCATGGGAGGCAATCCAGGCCAGTAATCCGGCCAGCCTTCCATGTCCTGCTGGTGGCTTGCTTTCAGGAACTGCACCTTGCCAAGCTCACCTTTTTCATATAACTCTTTGACAAACAGGAATTCCCGGGCGTACACCACGGTTTCCATCATCATATATTTTTTGCCCGATTCTTTGGTAGCCTTCACAATTTCAATGCAATCCTCCACGCTGGTCGCCATGGGTACCGTACAAGCCACATGCTTTCCCGCGCGCAATGCTTTTAAAGTCTGCTCGGCGTGATTGGGGATCGGGGAGTTAATGTGCACCGCATCGACTAGCGGATCATTCAAAAGATCGTCGTAACTGGTATAGCGGACGTCGATTCCATACTGCTCGCCCACCGCGTTGAGTTTCGACTCGGTACGCTGGCAGATCGCGTACATATTGGCATTGGGATGTTGCTGGTAAATGGGGATGAATTCGGCTCCGAAGCCCAATCCGACGATCGCAACATTAATTTTTTGGGACATGCTACTAAAAAGGTTAATTGATTAAGTTAGTCAAAAGATTTGAGTATTCATTTGTTTGGGATTGATAATCAAAGAAAAACGAATACAATCGCCACCGCGAAGAACGGAGTTTGGCAATACAATTTTAAAGTAAAATAATGCTAAAAACTTGACGTCTTTTGATTAGTACTGACTTTATTTTGATCATCATATCAAACAATCGAAAGGTTTTCGGCAAAAAATAGACATAAAGATACAGTTATGATCAGGCCTGCTAAGCCAGAAGACGCCCCCGCCGCTGCACCTTTAATTATCCTGGCCATGGGACATATCGCCCTCACTTTCGCGCGGACCGATAATCCCGACGAAGCCGCACCGTTTTTCGAGTCTTTTTTTGAAAAAGAAGGAAATCAATACAGTTATGCAAATACATTGGTTTTTGAGGATGCCGGCAACGTAATTGGTGCTATCACAGGCTACGACGGCGCAAAATTGCGTGAATTAAGGCAGCCCGTCCTGGACGCCGTGCGGAAATCTGACCCGGATTTCAAGCTTGGAGACGAAACCGAGGCCGGGGAATACTACATTGATTGTCTGGCGGTAGATCCGGCGCATCAGGGAAAAGGAATAGCCGGAAAATTGATCCATGCATTGTGCGACCGGGCGGCTGCGCTGGGGAATGCGCGGGTAGGATTGATTGTTGACAAGGTTAATCCCAAAGCCAAAGAATTGTATGAAAAAGCCGGTTTTGAGGTCGTAGGAGAAAAGGATTTTGTGGGGCACAGGTACTATCACATGGTCCGCCAAGTATTATAGCAAATTGAATTTCCGCATTATGAAACAAAGACTGGTGTCGCTCGATGTCCTCCGCGGACTGACCATGATCCTGATGACCATCGTGAACAATCCCGGCGATTGGGATCACGTGTATGCGCCCCTGTTACATGCCGAGTGGCACGGCTGCACGCCCACCGATCTGGTTTTCCCGACATTCCTTTTTATTGTCGGGGTATCGGTCGTGCTGGCTTCCGTGCAAAGCGTTAGCGACGGCATTGTGCTGCAAAGGATCGTGACCCGAACATTGCGGATTTTCTGTTTGGGACTTTTTCTGAGCTTTTTCAGCCGCATCCATTTTGCTGGTCTGGAAGACGCGGCATTGCTGGCTTTCCGGCTGGCGATCACGGCGGTTGTGGTCGTCGCTTTATTTGGGGATTATAACAGAAGTTATCAGTTCTGGGTCGCTCTCTCGATGTTCATAGTCATGCTAATCCTCGCTTTCGGCGGGTTTAAAGATTTTGAAACCGTCAGGATACCAGGTGTTTTACAGCGCATTGCGGTCGTTTATCTGATCGTCTCGTTGCTTTATTGGCGGACCAGTTGGACAACACAAACGATTTTCGGTATTGTAGTTCTGCTGATTTATTGGGCGATTATGACACTAATCCCGGTACCAGGAATCGGCGAAGCAAGTCTTGAAAAAGGGACAAACCTGGCTGCCTGGCTGGATAATTTGCTCTTGCCCGGACACCTTTGGGCCACTTCCAAAACCTGGGATCCGGAGGGAATTTTGAGCACATTGCCAGCAATTGGCACCGGAATTGCCGGTTTGCTTACAGGTAAACTTTTGCGCTCTAACTTGCCGAAACCCCGGAAGGCTTTCTATCTGTTTGCAGGAGGTTTAGGCGGTGTGATCGTCGGTTATCTCTGGAATTTTGTTTTTCCTCTCAACAAAGCGCTTTGGACCAGTTCCTTCGTGCTCTACGCCGCTGGCTGGGCACTGCTTTGTCTGGCTCTTTTGTTTTATGTTATTGATATTAAAGGTTTTAAAGGCTGGACGACATTTTTCGTCATGTTTGGGATAAATCCAATGGTCGTCTTTTTCTTTTCGGGCATCCTGATCCGCATTTTGAATGTCGTGAAAGTGGCCAACCCGGCTAATCCGTCCGAGGAACTGAATCTTGTTCCATACCTGTACAAATATCAAATTGTGCCAAGGTTTGAAAGTCCGTACAATGCTTCGCTGGTTTATGCGCTGCTTTATTTATTGTTGTGGACGCTTATTTTGGTGGTGCTTTATCGGCGGAGGCTGGTTTTTAAGGTTTGAGGTAAACGAGTGAAAATGTCACGGTGCTCTGCACCTTGCGATTTTACACTAATTGTCTTTGCTACAAGTCTTGTGGTGCTCTGCACCTCGCGATTCTGCACTAATTGTTTTTGCTGCAAGTCTCATAGTGCTCTGCACCTTACGATTCTGTACTAATTGTTTTGCTGTAAGTCTTATGGTGCTCTGCACCTTACGATTCTGCACTAATTGTTTTTGCTGCAAGTCTTATGATGCTCTGCACCCGAGAATTTAAATCTTGAAGAGGTGCGGAGCACCACAAGACTTGTAGAATTTTAATAATGACCTATCTCAAAAAGGTGCAGCGCACCGTAACATTTTTTTTCCCAAAGATCAAATGCCGCAGTGCCTAGCCAATTTTGCTATGAATGTCGCCGTCCGGAGATTGTTTACAATATGTACCCGCATTTCCGGCGTCACCCGGGCTAGATTTTCTGTAAAAAGAAAGTTCTCCACCATTACATGAAGCGATTCGATCATTTCGGCTGCTGAGTCTCTTTTGAAAAATTCTCCAACAATGTTCGTTTGGTTCAATGATGCCTGTTCAGCAGCGCCAGATTGTTGTGATTTTGAATCTTGGTGATTGTTCATAGTTTTGTGAAAGTTTAATTGTAATTGATTGAACTGAACCCGGATGTAATGTTTTCGAGACCTACGCCGGGTTTTTTCTTTATTTTGTTTTGTGCATTTTTCCAACAATTCTGATTCAAAAAAATTACTTTGGAGTGTATTTGATAAGAGTCTGTATCTCTATATCTCCAAACTCAGAAAGGATTTCCTTCATTCTTGCGTGTGAGATACCTCTTTTGTGAGTGAAATCTCTCCAAGCGTAAGTCAGTTTACCTCTCTTTACTTCGGCTGGCAACGATGGATAAATGTTTGTAAGCCACCATTTGAAAGCCTCCTCCATGGAAGTAAAAGTTTTCATTAAGGCAAAGATAGTTTTTGTTCAGATTTCCAACAAATGAGAGTTTGATTTTGTTGATTAATTTTTACTTCGATTTTTCTTCGGAAAGTAGAGCCAGAGGCTCAGCCGATTTCCTAACCCCGGGTTTCAACCCGGGGTAGGCGTGACTTAGGACTCAGACGCTTGGCCGATGTCGCCGGATACGCTGATTGGCATCTTACTCCTTGGCTCTACGGATTGAAATCCGAAGTTAAGATATCGGTCGAGCCTCTGGCTCTTATTAATGGCACTATCTAAGAATCGCAATGAACTGTAAATCAGTGCAATACCTATGAACTGGAAAAATATGGAATCAGATTCCATATTTTTCCAGTTTTGACTAAATTTGACTTATGATAAAGCGATACGCAGCTCCAAAAATAACCCAATTGGCAAGTGTATTTAAATCGGTGGCGGTGACAGGGCCTCGCCAATCCGGGAAAACGACGCTTGTAAAAAGTCTGTTTCCTGACAAAACTTATTTGTCTCTTGAAAATCCCGATACACGCCGATTTGCTTTGGAAGATCCAAGAGGGTTTTTAAGCAGATATGAGGCAGGGGCAATTTTTGACGAGGTCCAGCGAACGCCGGAGCTGTTCTCCTATTTGCAGGAAATGCTGGATGAATCGCCTGAACCTGGCAGGTTTATACTTACCGGTTCCAATAACTTTCAGCTTCAGCAAAACATTTCACAAACCCTGGCCGGACGTGTCGCAATTCTGAACCTGCTTCCTTTCAGTGTCGAAGAGCTTTTTGGAGATCAGCAAAAGGCGCCTGATGAAAATGAACTGATCGTAAAAGGACTTTATCCGCCTATCTACGATCCGGGAATTCCGCCACAAGACTGGTTTCCCAACTACCTGCGTACATACATAGACAGGGATGTACGGCAGATTAAAAATATCACTGATCTGATCGTTTTCGAGCGCTTCATTCGTCTTTTGGCTGGAAGAACAGGTCAGGAACTAAATCTGACTTCGCTGGCCGTCGATACTGGCGTAGATACGAAAACGGTGCAGTCGTGGATAGGGGTTTTGGAAAGCAGTTACATTATTTACTTGCTCAGGCCCCACTTCAAAAATTTTAACAAAACCCTTGTTAAGCGCCCCAAAATCTATTTTTACGATACAGGATTGGTTTGCTCGCTGCTCGGCATCACCAGCGCGGATCAATTGACACTCCATCCTTTGAGAGGCAGCTTGTTTGAATGTTTGATTGTCACAGAGCTTTTGAAAAAGCGAACGAACGACGGAAAGCCGGTTAACCTCTACTACTGGCGCGACAAAACCGGTCATGAAGTCGACGTAGTGGTTGATAACGGACTTTCATTATTGCCCATCGAGATTAAAGCCGGAAAAACGATCAACGGTGAATTTTTCAAAAGCATTCTATATTGGAACAAGCTCAGCGGCGAACAAAAAGGATATATCGTTTATGCAGGCAATCAAGAAGAAGAGCGATCGAACGGAGTCAGCGTAATCAATTGGTTCGACATGGCAAAAAGAGATATTTAATAGAGATAGGGAGTAGCCGGTGATAACACACCGGCTACTCCCTGTTTTCAAACATTCGCCTTAATAAACCCCAGCCCATCCCGCATCAGCTGCTCCTCGGAATCAAACATCTTCCTCCATATATTAGCCACCGGCAGCTTAGGACTAAAAGCCTCGATGCTCAGCCAGCCGTCATATTTAATATCCTTAATCGCCTTAAAAACTCCTTCCCAATCCACATTTCCCTTTCCGGGCGTGGAGCGGTCGTTTTCTGAAAGCTGGATGAAGCTGATCTGGTTTGCGGCTTTGCGGATGGCGTCGCCGATGTTTTTTTCTTCGATGTTGGCGTGGAAAGTGTCGAACATGATTTTGCAGTTCGGATGGTTAATCTCGTTTACAAATCGCATCAATTCGTCGGTGCAGCTGGTTAGATACAGCTCGAAGCGGTTCAGGTATTCGAGGCCCAATGTGATGTCCAGGGATTCGGCGTAATCTGCTACTTCCCGGATTCCTTCTACGCCCCACTGCCATTCGTCGGCTGTGGCAGGCTGCCCGGTAAAAACGCCCAAAGCCGAGTGGAATGGACCCATTAATTTGGTGGCGCCCAAAACGAGGGAGCAGTCCAGTGCACTTTTCAAATGTTCGATCGTGTGCCTTCTCATCGCGGGATCGCGGCTGATCAGGTTTTGGTCCGGGCCGCAGATGGTGTCTGTTTCGCAGGCCAGACCCAGGCTGTCCAGCTTTTTCCGGAAGTTGAACCAATGTTCGGGATTGGTATTAAATATCGGCACTTCGACGCCGTCAAAACCTATTTCTTTGATCAGCTCCAATGTTGGAAAAAGGCTGTCGTCAATTTCAGTCCCCCACAAAAGGAGGTTCATACTATATTTCATCAATCAGGATTTTTAAACTGTAAAGTAGCTAGGCAAGTAATATCCGTACAATTTTACAGTAAAAAAATACCCTTTGTTTGATGCGATTTGACGAGTACTGATTTGATCTTGATATGCATAAAAAAGCAGTTCCGGTCCGCTGACCAGAACTGCTCCCGAAAATTGCGATGTAATGTTACTTCGCCCGGCTGAAAATCAGCTGATTGTTGTTTTCATAATAAAGGATAAGCCGATCAGCTTTCAGATCATATAAGTTGACATTCGGCAGCGCATTTACAAAAAGGTTACCCCAACTGGTCTCAGCTCTTTCAGTCCCGCCGCCGCCGATCTGGATCGTGTTCTGCTGGGCGGTTTCATAAAAACCTGTCAGAAGGTTGCTGGAAGATGTTCCTTCAAGTTCACCCTTATCTTTAAAGATCAGACTTACATTCATTTGCCCCTTGGCCGGAGCCGGCTTTTTAATGGTGATGTTATCCTGCACGATGCTTTCCAATTCCCACTTGCCGGTGAGCTCCATATTACTGTTGATTGTGGTTGTTTTTCCACAGCTGGACAACATCAAAAACAGCAGCAACGATACTGCCGGAAGTGCAAAGCTTTTCATAATGTTAAAAAACTAATAGAGTAACGAAATGAGGACATGGTGTCAAAATAAATGGTTGCAAGTGCGACTTGCGGTAGCATAATATTTCAAATATTATGCCATTTGCAAAAGCTTCGGTTAGCATAAATTACAACGCTCGGCAGACGCTAATCGTTTACCGCTTGCTAAATGAATTTCCAGGAAGAAAAATGGTTCAGTAACCGTATTTTGATGTTAAATTTACTGACCCTTAACGTTCAGTGGTAAAATTCAGGAGCTTGTATGAAGGCACCCATTCATAAAAATATCGAAAGTCAGGTGCGAACCGTCACCGTTCAGGAACTTCGCGCACCTCATTTTGACCCTAATTGGCATTTCCATCCACATTATCAATTGTTTACAGTTTTGGAAGGCACCGGCAAGCGGTTGATCGGCGATTCTGTGCAAACTTTTGAGCCCGGAGATACCGTTTTTCTAGGCCCCGACGTACCGCATTTATGGCGCAGCGACCCGGCATATTTTGACCAGTCGTCCACATTGACGACCCACGGAATTGTGCTCTATTTTCAGGAAGATTTTTTAGGTAAAGATTTTCTGGAAAAACCTGAAATGCTGGCACTCCGCCAGCTGCTGCTCGACTCCAAAAGAGGCATCGAATACAAAGGCGAACTCCGCGAACATATCCGTCAGGAACTGATGTCGCTCACGCATACCGAAGGTTTTAAAAGCATTCTGCAACTCCTCACGCTGCTGGATAAACTGGCCCACGAAACCGGCGGCAGCCCGATTTCGAGTTACGGATATGTGAATACCTACAAAGTTTCGGAAACCGAGCGAATGCAAAAAGTGCACAATTACGTTCTGCAGCATTTTTACCAGGAGATCAGGCTAGGCGATGTCGCCTCACTCGCCGGGATGACGGAAGCTGCTTTTTGCCGGTATTTCAAAGCCAGGGCCAATAAGACATTCATCGATTTTGTAAACGAAATCCGCATCGGACATTCGTGCAAATTATTGCTGGAAGATAAATGGACCATCGCCCAGATTGCCTACGACAGCGGGTTCGATTCGCTGTCCAACTTCAATCGGAATTTTAAAAAATACATTGGTCAAACTCCGCGAGAGTATAAAGGGAATTACTAACAACCTATAAATGAAAAACCCGACAAGTCTTCAAGGCTCGTCGGGTTTTTGTTTGAATGTCAGTTGCTTAACCTTTTACATAATTCGTACCATAAGGTGCGCGCTGCGGACGAGAGAGCATGGCACTCGCCTCTTTATCATTGATAAAATCTTCTTTCTTAGGGTCCCATTTCAATTTCCGGCCCAGTTTCATGGCAGTATGTGCAAGCAAGCAGGCCGTACAAGAGCGCTGCGCAATTTCTGCATGACTGATGGTTTGTTTTCCACTTTGGATGCTTTCAATCCAGTTCCGGTGCTGCTCTGGACTTTCGTAAAGATGTATTTCGTTTTCTCCAATCACTGAACCGAGAATTTTGGCATCGCTCGCATAAAATGCCTCATTTTTCGCGGCAGTAGTAGCTGCAACCGGGTCAGAAGCCGTCACGCCGACATTCCCGCGGGAAACGAAAATCCAGCCTTCGGTACCTTCAAATTTGATCCCGTTCGGATTCGTGCCGCCAATTTCCATTTCAACTCCATTTGCATATTTGGCATTGACCAGAAAATCACCGTGCACGTCCCACAATCCCGATCCTTTTGCCGGAAATGTGGCTTTACCTTCAATTTCAATCGGTCCGGTCAGTTCAGTATCCATGCCCCAGTGCGCAATGTCAATGTGGTGCGAACCCCAGCCGGTGATCATTCCAGCACCGAACTGCTCTAAACGCAGCCACCCCGGACGCTCGTTCAACATATCCGTCTGAGAATGCACGCGGTCTTTGGTATAATAAATTTCCGGTGTCGAGCCGAGCCACATGTTGTAGTTCAAATTCGGTGGTACCGGCATTTCTGTCGTGATCCCGCCAGCAGGGTCGCCGGGCAGACCAACATATACCTTTTTCAATTTCCCGATCCGGCCATTTCTCACCAACTCACAAGTCCTCTTGAACTGCGGCCAGGGCGAAATCGAGCGCTGCTGACTTCCCAGTTGGAAAATCACTTTCTTCTTGATAATCGTATTCGCCATCATCCTGCCTTCCTTGATCGTCAGTGAAGTCGGTTTTTGCATATAAATGTGCTTCCCTGCGATGGCGGCCTCCATCGCTGGCTGTGCGTGCCAGTGGTCGGGCGTGCTGATGATCACCGCGTCAATGTCTTTCCGGGCCAGAATCTCGTGATAATCGTCAAAGGTTTTCACTTCCAGATAGTTCTCCTTCCCGGTGCGCTCTGCATACTTTTTCTCGATCCAGACTTTACCATTGGCAAGCCGGTTTTTGTCCAGATCCGCCACGGCGATCACATGCGCAGCTTCATTTTTAATTACTTCCGGCAAATCGTGCGACGAGCCGATACGGCCAAAGCCGATCTGCCCAATGTTGATTTTGTTGCTAGGCGCATTTTTTCCAAAAACGCTGGCAGGAACAATCGTGGGGAACATGGAAGCTGCGATAATTCCGGCGGTACCGGTGGCAGCTTTCTTGATAAAGGACCGTCTGTCCTGGCTGTTTTCTTGCTGAATGTCTTTCATTGGATTGGGATTTAGTATGGTTGAGTGTTATTTGGCACGCACAACATCCTGCGGACTTGTCGCATAGGCTTTGCTATAATTTCTCGGTTTCTGCGGCCCGATCGCCCATTCAATCGCCCCGAGAATGTGCTTTCTCAAGTCCTCCTGGTCATAGTCTTCCTTCTGGTGCCCCAGCGAAGTATAAAACGCCCGGCCCCCATCGTACTCATGCCACCACACCGACGGAAATACGTCACCAAATGTGTCCAGCGCCTTTCCAGCAGGTTTTTCAATGGTGGTGTGATCATTCACGGCCAGCACGGTGAGGTTAACCGCCATTTCCTTTACAAAGTAAAATTCATCGGTCTGCCGCTTCCAGATCGCCGGTAAATGGGCCAGCGCAGGGTTTTTGGGATCGAGAATTTTGACGGAAAAGCTCTGTCCCGGCTCATGCCAGAAAAACGTCCCGCCGAGCATATCCTTGAACCACCGCCATTTCCGCTCGGTACCCGAAGCGGAATGTATTCCCACAAAATTGCCCCCGGCCTGGATGTACCGCATCAACGCAACCCGCTGTGCATCCGTATCAAACACATCATTATTGGTGTTCGAAAAAACCAGCGCATCATATTGTTTCAAATTGTCATCCGTAAACTTCGAAGCATCGGAAGTCGTATCCACTCCAAAGCCATTTTGCCTCCCCAGCGCCTGAATCGCCACCAGCGAATTGGCAATGTTATCATGCACATACCCTTTCCCATTTCGGGTATAAACAAGAATTTTAACCTTGTTCCATTTGATTTTCTGCGCCCCGGCACTCGCCAGCGTCAGTACTGAAATCAGGAGAATGAAAAGGGGTTTCAGGAAGTTTGTTTTTTTCATTTTGTTTGGGTTAGGACTGGATTTTAGATGCGCTATTCAAGAGATTTGGTCAGGGTCGGATTTGTCCGAAAGCATCTTTGCGTTTGTTCTAGTTACGATTTTTTTGCCCGTTTTAGCCTCTATTTCCTTTCTTGTATTTCCGGCGATGGTACCACCTTCATGGGCGACTATCTTATTTTCTTCAAATGTAGAAGGTAGCTTTTCTTTTGATATTTCAGTTGTTGTAGCCTCAGCAAGCATATTAAGAACCAGTTCGAGATTGCTCATATTATCGCTTAGATTTTCCTTCTTCAAGCCCTTATATTCTTTGTACTCCTTTACAGTTTTTTCACTCCAAGCCTGTGTAATAATGTCCGTCAATGTCGCAAATTCTTTTCCTGCTTTTACACCACGATTCTCCCACTCGTCCGTCAGCTCTTTTCTGACTTCAATACTTTTAAGACGCTGATTGATCCACGCTTTGCTATATCCTTTCTGGAGGTATGTCTGCATCGCCCTGTCAATGGAAAGCTCCGGATTTTCAGTTTCTTCTATTCTTTCCCTGCCAACTCTGGCCAACCACAGCTTGAAGGGTTCTGCTTTTGGAGAAGGTATTGACTGAATCAGCCGAAAAATCTGCTCTGTATCGGCTACATCAGTCAGGTAAAACTTTCCGTCCGAAGACTGCATTTTCAGTTGACTACAAACTGTAGTCAACTCACTTCCTTCTTTTTTTAGCCTAGTTTTAAGTACGCTCCAATATTTTCTGGGGTTTGGACTTTCAGTAAGGACTTGGACTATATCTACGATCGAGAAGAACCATGTTTGCTTGTCCTTATCCCAGTGACTTCTTATTTTCTGCTTCTCAAAAAGTTTAATCCTCTTTTCCATAGTGCATATATAGTGGTTAGTTAAAAGATAATTATTTCAAAAGCGGTGTAGCTAGCAGTCTTACCTCAAAACCCGATCGAATTCCCGCCATCCACCGGAAGCGAAACGCCGGTAATGAATTTGGCGGCTTCCGAAGCCAAAAAAACAGCTGCCCAACCCACGTCATCCGGCTTGCCCCAGATGCCCATCGGCGTACGGTCCATCGCTTTGTCGCGGCGGGAGGGGTCGCCGTTCATGGCGGTCAGCATCATCGGCGTTTCTATAAATCCCGGCGCGATGGCATTGATCCGTACATTGTAAGGTGAAAATTCGGTAGCCAGCGCCTTGACCATCCCTCCGACTGCCGATTTTGAAGCAGTATAAGCCACTACCCGGTCAATTCCGTATAGTGCTGCCATCGAGGTAATCATAATAATAGAGCCGCTTTTCCGGGCGATCATTTTTTTCCCAACTTCGCGGGTGATCGAGAAAACCGCATGCAGGTTGGTCTGTACAACCTTGTCGAAATCCTCGTCAGTCACCTCTACGGCATGTTTTTTCATATTGATACCTGCATTATTGACCAGGATATCAATCGCCCCGAATGTTGCCTCAATGTCGTCGACAAGGGCAGGTATCGATTTCAGATCCGTCACATCATTGACCACATATTTGGCATCAGTTCCCAAAGTCACCACGGCCTCCTGCAAAACAGATTCTCTGCGACCAGTAATGACAACTTTTGCGCCCGCCTCTGTCAAACATTGCGCAATGTTGAAGCCAATACCGCTCCCTCCGCCTGTAATCAAAGCCAGTTTTCCTTTTAGTGAAAAGATGTTTAGTGTGTTTTTATCCAAAGTATTTTCAGGGGTAGCAGACATTGATATTCAAATTTTAACTCGTGATTCATATTTCCTGAAACGAGCGCGAAATACTCATTTCCAATCCTCTTAATTCTGCCAAAGCTTTAAGCCGCCCAATCGCCGAATACCCGGGGTAAGTTCGTTTTTGCAGATCGTCCAGCATTTGAAAACCGTGATCCGGACGCATCGGCAAAAATGTGTCGCGATAACCGAGGTGTGCCCGCCTGTTTTCTTCTTTCAATAAAGCTTTTACAACTTCATACATATCCACATCCCCAGCCAGATGCGGCGCTTCGTGGAAGTTGAAGGAATGCTTGGAAGCCGAATCAATTTCTCTTTTAGTAGTTCTCAAATGCACAAAATGAATGCGGTCGCCGAACCTTTCGATCATCCCAGTCAAATCATTGTCAGCTCTGACTCCCAGCGAACCCGTACAAAACGTAATCCCATTTGCCCGGACATTGCAAGCTTCCAGCAACTCCCTTAAATCCGATTCTGTGCTAACCACCCGCGGCAGGCCCAGAAGCGAGCGCGGTGGATCGTCGGGGTGAATGCAGAGATTGACTCCCAGCTCGTTCGCCAGCGGCGCCACCTGCTGTATAAAGTAATACAGATTTTCCCGCAGCTCTTTGTCACCAATGTCGGCATAGGCATTCAGCAGGTTCTGAAAATTGGTCAGCTCAAATGCTTCCTCTGAACCGGGTAACCCGAGCAGCACCGTGTTTGTCAGCACACGGATTTCCTCCGAAGACATGCTCTCTAATTTTTCCAGCGCAGCCTGCCGGATCTCCGGTTCATAATCCTTTTCAGCGCCGGGCCTTTTCAGAATGTATAAGTCAAAAATGGCAAAGTCTTCCCAGACAAACCGCAGCGTTTTCTCCCCTCCGGCCAGCGTATAATCCAATGCGGTACGCGACCAGTCGAGCACCGGCATGAAGTTGTAACAAACCGTTTTAATGCCGCATTTAGCCAGGTTTTCCAGTGAAGTTTTATAATTGCTGATATACTTTTCGCGAGAAGGCAGCCCTTTTTTAATATCCTCATGAATCGGCAGACTTTCCACAACCAGCCATTTCAGCGGATTAAACTTCTCATTACCAGCTTCAATCAACCTTTTTCTTTCCTTAATGTCATCAACCGTCCAAACATCCCCGACCGGTATCTGATGCAAGGCGCTGACAATCCCGCTGCATCCAGCCTGCCGGATATCCATCAGAGAAACCGGATCATTCGGGCCAAACCAGCGCATGGTATGAATCATTTTGTACTCTTGTTTTTTGGATTTTTGCTTGCAAAAGATCCCGCATCGTATGCTAAAAAGAAAAGCCTTTTAGCATACGGCCGCGATGTTTTTAGCTGACGCAAACAAATGAAGGTGTCCCTTACAATGCAAGTGACAAATAGGAGGGAGGGCCAACTAATAAAGGACATTAGCTATAATGTCCTTTGAGAGAATAAACCGTAAGTTTTTGAGAAGAAAAAGTGTAAACGATCCGGTGCTCTTTGTCGATTCTTCTCGACCATTTGCCGCTTAGGTTTTCTTTGAGTGCCTCGGGCTTACCGATTCCATGAAATGGGGTTTCCTGGATATTTTCGAGTAGCTGCCTTATTCTTTTTAGAATCCGCGTGTTGCCGGTTCGTTTCCAATAATTAAAATCTTCACGCGCATCCGAGGTAAACTCTATTTCCATATTTCGTCGAGCGTTACCTTCGTGGTACGCCCGGCTTTTACGTCCTCGTCACCCCTTTTTATTTTGGCTACAAACTCAGGATTGTACAAACTTTCTTCCCGTTGTTCGGTTTTGAACGGAACGTCAAGTGCCTTGAAGAAAGCTTTAAGGGCTTTTTTTTCGTATTGGTTTTTAGGTTGTACGATGTAGGTTTCCATTATTTGTTTGCTTGAATGTTATCAAAAATAACGATTTCAAATCTCACATGCAATTACGAAGCTTGTTAGAGCAGGGCCTGCCGCTTCTTTCAAAAATCAACTTTCATCACAAAAACCTGCTGAGCCCCTTTCACCAGCCGGTTGAAAGCCAAAACCTTCCCGTCAGGTGACCAAACCAGATTACTCGGAACAAATTCCGAGGCCTTACTGAGCACTTTCGCACGCTCCGAAAACGGCCCTTCTCCAATTTTACAATTTATAATGCTTGCTCCGCAAATGTAGGTCAAATGTTGCCCGTCAGGATGCCAGCGAATGTTGATTGCTACATTTGAATCGTGCTCCGTCACTTGCTCGGGCTTACCGCCTAAGGGAAATAATGTGAAAATTTGCATGATACCCTTTTCGTCTTTGGCCAAGAATGCAAGCTTACTACCGTCAGGGGATGATCTGACGATGCCGTAGCAACCCGGATTTTTGGAGTCGGCAGTGAATGTCAGTCGCCGCTGGGCGGCACCTGCCGGTGGCATCGGGAAATCGGTTTTGGTGCCTTCTAGCGGGCCGAGGGGGCCGGGTTTGGTGATATCGTCGGGAATGTCTACGATGAAAACTTCGGGGACGTCTCTGCCATTTTTGTCTTTTACAGTTCCCAGAAACGCCCGCGCCATTTGTCGCTTGCCGTCTTTTTTCAAATAACCGTTTGTGCCTACCCAGCTATCATTGGCTGCGTGACTTATTTCGTCGCTTCCTGGTTTTGGATCGGGTACCACGCGCACAACCAGCGCACTGAACCATTCCCCGCTTACATTTACATCAGACTTGTCCACATTGACCGGGCGGATTTTCTTCGAAACGCCGATCGTCCGCAGGTTATACTTCTTGCCGGTAGCGTCTTCCAATGCCTTTAAAATCGCATCATTGTAAGTGTATCCGATCCATTTTCCGTCGCCGCTCCACTCGTGGCGGTGCGTGCCTCCCCGCAGCGCGCCCGGCGTGAATGGAAATGTTACATCGCGCGCATCCATGAAAACCGGAACATTGGGTTTGTCATCGTGGATGATCACACCTGTCCGCCGCCACTGCTGATAGGGATTTTCTTTTGAGCTGTTGTCCAGTCCATGAATAAAAACCACCGCATTTTCCTTCGGACTGTAACTGGCCGCACCGGCGCCCGGTCCCCAGGCACCATTGTTTTTGATTTCAAACAAAACCTGTTTTTCTCCGGTCGCAATGTTGACACGCTCAATCCTGGCCGATTCTGCGATGCCGCCGTCGTCGGTCCGGGTATCGTACACCAGCCATTTTCCATCCGGTGAAAAATTGTCATTATTGTCCAGGTCGTGGTGGTAGGTCAGGTCGTGCGTGATTTGCTTTTCTTCCAAAGCAGTATCATTCCTGGGATCGGGTGCCAGCATTATTAAAAGCCAAAAAAGAAGGTATGTTGAAACTGCATACATCATTTCTGAGGTGCCGAGATCACACCCAGGTACCGCCCCATCCAGTAAGGCAAAAGCCAGATATCGCCCGCGCTGTGTTCGGAAGTGCCATTTCCGCCGTTTCTGTCCAGATTGAACATATTACCATTGTGCCGTTGCACCGGACGTTCGTCGGGAGGTAGCACTTCTTTGGTAGTCTGCTTGCGGAAATTGGGTTCCAGTAGCTCAATGTCCTTTCTGTGGCTGTTCTTAATCACCCAGTCGATCAGGTCGAGGGGATGTTCCTGTAAATACCAGACCGCTTCATTGAGATCAAATTCTTTGGTACCCGTCAATGCCGTAAAAATATTCCAGGCACCTTCTTTTTCGGGCCTTTCAACCTGCCAGTGGTCCAGGATCTGCGCCTTGTATTTGGCTTTCAAAGTATCATTGAATGCGTATCGATACAGGCCCCAGTAACCCACAAAGTACATTTCATCGTCAGAGTGGTTCCAGCCGTCGGACATGTGTTTGGCATGCTCGTCGGCATCTTCCGGCGCTTTTCCGATCACTTTCATCGAGCGCATCATGTTTTCCAGGTAACCATATTTGGTCATCAGCTCGAAAGCTTTCTTTCTGTATTTTTCTTTTTTGGTAAAATGATAAGCCGTCTGTAGCATCCCGACAATATTCGAAGAATTCAGCTTCCGGTCGCCCACATTGGTCGGGAATGCATTTACATACTCCGGGTTCCACTTGCCCCACATCGTAGGTTTTCCGTCGTAGTCGATCAGGTACATATCGTTTTTGATGATGTGCGACATGACGGTATCAATCAGCGTAATCGCCCGTTTTTTCAATGTCGGATCATCTACCAGCTCCGCCATGGCGCCAAATGCGAAAATATGCCCGATCACCTCGTCGCTGCTGGTCGTCGATTTCCAGTCCCACTCTTTTTCGGGCGAATGCTGCCACTTTTCATGATCGTGCAACTCCTTGATATGTCCCGAACGCTCAAATGACCTCGCCGGAAAACCCGGTATCGGATTAACGGTATATAACCTTTCCATCCCGTCCAGCGCATCCTTGCAATTGGCCAGCGCATCAGGAGATTTGGTGACGGCGTACCTGAAAATCTCACCGCCGAGATACATCGAAGTCCACAATCCATCATTATCCGAATCCTCCATATAGCCGGTCGAAAGGTTACCATGGTCTATGTGCACCAAAGTAGCATTGAAACCATTCCGGATATGCCGCTGCCGTACCTGCTCTTCAAAGAGCATCGCCTTGTCTCCTAAAGTCATCGACTTGAAAATAATCTGACCTAAACCTTTTGTTGTGAGGATCAAAACCGAATTCTTCGGCCCCTCGGCAATGTTGATCACCTTATTGCCCGGCAGCCAGCGCTCACCATAATAATAGTCAAACTTTCCATCCGGCCGCAGCGCAAATGCACCCTGATCCGAGCCGAACCAGATCTTACCATTCACTTCTTTCACCGCAGTAATGTTGGTCACCGGCAGCTTTTTGTGAATTGCGCCTGCTTTTTTGGTAGTAATGTTAAATGTCAGATAACCGTCCGTAGTCCCGATTGTCATGTTACTTCCCTTGCTGGTAATATCAAAAGAGGTGAAATCTGCTCCTGAGAATTGTTTTGCCAGTTTTCTATCATTTACCGAAAGAGAATACAGCGATTTTTTACCCAAAATCCAGAACTGACCCGCAGTAGCCTGAAACACAATCGAAATCACATCGTCGCCATCCAATTTGCCGCTCCAAAGATTTTGAGAATCCTTAATCAGCTGCAAGGATTTCCCATCGGAGATCAGGAAAGTCTGATCTTTTCCGCTCGCAAAAATGTTGGCGCCGGGCAATGAATGTTTGGAAAACAATGTCCCGGCCCATGCATTGCTCAATATAACCGAATCCGTCAGATAGGTAAACTGGTGCTCATAAGCAGTGATCGCGGAAATTTTTTTGTATTTCAAAAACCGGTAAGTGTCGTCAGGGACTATTTTTCCGGGATATAAAAACTGGCCGTCATAAACATGTTGGAGCCCGTCTTTTGCGAGAATCTGAATGTTGCCATTTCGGTCGGAAGCGGCCTGTAAGAGGTGGGTTTTGGTCGTATCCGAGTAAAATTTGACGCTGTAATCCTGCAAATAAGGCTTGTCTTTGTAAACAACCGCCTGGGCGTGAGCAGCCGGGTTTCGGAAGTGAAGGATCGAAACAAGTAAGAGGAGTAGTAGTGGGTTTTTCATATTCATAGAGTTGATTTTTAATTCGAGGGATCTACCACGACATATTTGATCGACTTTTTCCCTTTTTCAGGGTGGTGCGAGTAGGTCATGTGCAGCAATCCGTCTGGTGTCTGGATCAGGCAAGGGTAGGAGTAGCCTCCCTTTTTGCTGTCGTCGTTTTCAATATAAGTCTTTCGTTTCCAGGTCTTTCCTTCGTCGTCCGAAAGCATCAGGCTCAGTTGGTAGCGGCCGTTGTCAATGTCGTTTCCTAAAAAAGCCCAGCGCCCGTCCTTCAAAGTGATCAGCTCGACGCTGGCCGTATTCGGAATGTCGGTTTTCACAGTTGCCTTCCAGCTTTCCCCATTATCAGCCGATTCGCTGACGTGGACGCGGGTAGGCTCGTCGCCGCTGTCGCGCATATAGGCCACGAGGTTGCCGTTTTTCTTTTTAATGATCGCCGGTTGTATCGGGCCGCGGCCCACGATCGGCAAGCCTGGTTTCCAGGTTTCACCATTGTCATTTGAAATTGCCGTCATCGAAAAATTGTAGCCATCGGAATAAAGTGGCAGCACAATCCTGCCATTTTCCAGCAGCAGCGGCTTGATCCGCGTCATCCATCCGATGCTGCGTTTTGGTACATCTTTGCTGGCCTCGATAATCATTTCGTCGTATTTGGGCGCATATCCGGCCCATCCCATCGTATTTTCAGGCAGATCCTTGAACTTCTTCGCTACCTCTTCCTCAAAATGTTTGTCGGGTTTTAAAAGAATGTTGTCCTGCCAGTTCCAGACCGGCGCACCGGCTTTACTATAATCGACGGAAGTTTTAAACCGTAAAATCGATTGCTCCCACAAATTGGCCTGCACCGCGATCCAGACCAGGAATAACTTGCCCTGCGCATTCAGGAATAACACCGGGTTACAGTCGGGAATGTTGGGGGTATCGGCCATCAAAAACGGCTCGCTCCACTTTGTATCACCTTTTTTCAACCTTGCTCCCATGATCCGTACGTCGTCTTCTGTCCTTTCACCACTTCCCTGAAACCATGTTGCCAAAAAATCACCGTTAGGAAGGTTCACAAGGCTGCTCCCGTGCACATGTTGTGGCTGATGCGGGAAAATCAGCATTTGTCGTACAATCGCATTTTGGCCGCTGCCCGACGATTGTTGTGCTAACAATAATACTCTGAAACTTAAACTGAGGGCTAGTATTAATATCAATTTCTTCATTTACTCCAATCATTTTACTTTTTTCCGGCGCTCCATCATTTCCTTCCAGGTGGTTTGAATGATGCCTTCCGACTTGATAAAATCCTTCATATCCTTGTCCAGCATCGAGAGCATATCGGCATACCGCGAGCCGCCCGACGCGCTGATGTATTTGAATTCCTCCGTCACGTCGCTGGCATGGACAATGATCATTGCGACACCCGGTTGCATGTTTTTTAATGTTTCTTTCAATTTCTGGACTTTGTATTTGCCCCACTGCTCGGGCGTAACATTGCTTCCCTCGGGCTTCCAGTCGCCGCTGATCGTGTGCAGGTCGTCCAGTACCGGCAGGCCCGCCGCCCATATTTTTTGTCCCACCGGACCGGTCTGTTTCGTGATTTCAGGATCGGGTAGCTTCATGCCTTCCTTCCATTTTCCTTCGGATTTGAGCTTTTTGATGATGGGATTATTCAGACTTTCAATCAGCAGCTTGTTGTTCCCGCCGGGAAACATCACCGGTATCTGGTGCTCCGCGCCGACCTTGATGTAGCGTTCGAGGTACGGAATGTGCGCGAACAAGGTGCCCATGTGCGAGTCCATGTGCGTGGGTTTCAAACCCAGTTTCAATGCGCGGTCCAGTTGCGCCCTGATCTCCTGCTCCACTTCATCGGGGCTGGCACTTTTGATGACCTGTTCCACCTCATGCCACATCGCGCCTTCGTTATCCACCAGCCCGGGGGCATGTAGAATGCCGGTCAGCGGCGGCCAGCGGTAATCCTGCCACTCCGATGTCAATGTCAAATGCAAACCGGCATCCATATTCGGGTTCGCGATCGCATATTTGGCAAAACTCGCCGCCCAGGGGCAGGGCATCATAATGCTGCACGAAGTTGCGATGCCGCTATTGATCGATTTTTTGGCCCCTTCATTTGAAGAATACGACATGCCCGCATCGTCGACATGGAAAATCACCACTTTGGCGCCTTTCGGCCAGCCTAGTTTTTCGGCGTAGGTTTCGGCAGTTTGTGCCTGGGTTTGGTTCATTGTCGCGAGCAGCATGTTGATCGCTAAAAGTAGCATTAATCGTTTCATATCCAGTTTTGGTTATTTGGAAATCATACCCTGATACCGCCCCATCCAGTAAGGCAGCAGCCAGAAAACCGGCTCCCGCTCCACCTGCGGGTTGCCGCCAGCGAGCGTCCACGGATTTTTGTCCCAGCGCACGGTCATCCGGATGCTGGCAGGTTGCAGTTGATTCACCTGCTCATCTTCCAGGACCGGCGTACGGACCACGCTGATATCCTCTCTTTTCCGGTGATCGATCGGCCAGTCGACCAGGTCCAGCGGGGTGTCTATCAGGAAATCAACAGAATTGGTCAGTTCCGCTTTTTTGTTCAGCGCGTTACAATAAATGAAGTTAATCAGCGGGTTATGGTCGCCTTTTCTTTTTGCAAACCATTCTTCGAGGTGCTCTTTGTAAAACTTGACCTTCTCCGGATCTTTTTCGCAATTGATCAGGATCGGATATAGATAGGCCTGCAACACCAGGTCAAAATAGATCAGCCAGGCCGGGTTTTGCTTCGTCACCTCTTTCATATTTTCGAGGTAATGTTCCTTTTCGATCAGGCGGAGATACTCTTTTTCGTATTTCTGGTTTTGGGTCATGAAATACGCCAGTTTCAGGAAAGCCAGCATTTCCATCGAATTCTGGTTGCGGTCGGGCAGCCACTCGGCCTCGCGGTTGATCTGATCCGGCGACCATACCGACCAGCGCGTAGGCGTACCATCCACATCCACGAGGTTAAGATTATGGGCTATCAGATAATCGACGATTCTCCCGACGTGCGCCGCTACGATTTTCTTCTCCGCATCATCGGCCACCAGTGTATAATAATAGTAGTAGCCAAACATGTGGCCGCACATTTCGTCGCTGCTGGTATCGCCTTTCCAAAGCCATTTTCCATCTTTTGATTTGTGCCAGCGCACTTCCACGGGTTTGAATCGCGGTTCTTTGACGAGTTCATCCGCTTTTTCCCGCTCGGTAAATGTCCGGTTTTCGTCGTGCATGTGCGTCCAGTCGGCGGGGATAATGGTACGGGCGAAAAATCCGTCAGTATCCGTGACTTCCTGCAGCAGTTTTAAAAAGCCAAATCCTTTTTTTGCATTCTCTTTCGCAGCCGGATCTTTCGTGGCGGCGTAGCGGAAACTCTCCATCGCGAGGTAATTTCCGGTGTACTCGCCATCATTATCGTCGTCTTCCGGCTCCCAGGTGGTGGTATCTCCCGGCACCCGCAAATGTGCCTGGCCGGCGATCCAAGGCGCGCGAATGTGCCTTTTCATCAATACATCAAAGAAAAAGTCATTCTTCTGGGCCAAGGTCATTTTCCGTTTTCTGATCGCGCTCACGCCGCCCGGCGTTGCAATCCAGGCGGTACCTTCGCTATCGAATGCAATGCTGTTGACCTGATCATTCATCAGCCAGCGGCGCGAAATCAATAGCGAATGACTGCCGTCTGGCCGGAAGCGAACCACGCCCGCCTGGCTGCCAACCCACATGGAACTGTCGGGGGCGTATCGTAATGCCGTCACATAAGTAGAAGGGATACCGTCGGACGTCCGCAATTCCTTTTCCTTTTTACCTCCATTTTGAATGGTAATGCCGCCCAACCCCCCGATCCATAATTTCTGGCTGCCATCAATTGCCAAACCCTTGGCATATCCGCTGATGAGGGCGTCGGTCTTATAAAAATGTTCGGTCGTATCCGCAGTCCAATGGTACAGGCCAACGTCGGTTGCGATCCAGAGTCCGTGATGATGGTCAGAAATTACGTCCCGCACAGCACGGGCTATACCGCTTTGTTTTTTGATGAATCCCTCCCCATTGTCCATCCAGAAGCCGTTTGGGCCAATTGCATAAATCGCCTCTGGTGTGGCACAAATGGCGGATATTGGTCCCTCCGGCCCGCTTACTTTGACCAGCGCATCCTTCTCAATCTTATAAAGGCCATTCCAGGTCCCCAACCACACTGCTGAGCCGGGACCCTGCGCTACTGCGTATGCCGGGCCGTCGTTTTCACCCGTTATAACTTTGGACCAATCTCTTGAATCCCTGTTCTTTTTATAAATTCCGGCTGCTGTGGCTATCCATATGGTGGAAGCACGATCGGCCACGATCTGGCGGACTTCATTTTCACCGGTCCCATTTCCTACAGAATACGCATCGTGATATTCCTGCCAGAAGGGTTTATCCTGATAAAAAGCATTTTCAGGAGCAGCGTTTTTTTCCTTTTTACACGAGCATAAAATAAGGGAAATTGACAGGAGGCAGGAGAGCGGAAGCAATGAATGAGCGTGCTTTCTCATGCCTCAGCGTAATTTTCATTTTCCTGAAACAGAAGGCCTACCAGTTTTTTGTATTGGGAAAAGTCGGGGATCATCAATTGTGCACCTGCTTTGACGAGACGTGGCCGCTTGGCAGGGTTGTGCCCAAAGCGTTGTACCTCGTTACTTGTTATACCAACCGAAATCCCGCCCGCGCGCCTGCCTTCACGAATTTCGTCGGGCCCGTCACCGAAAACAGCGAGCTCATTTCCGTTGAGATGATTGTCGCGAATGATCTTTTCGATAATCATTTTCTTTGAGAACTTCGTGTAATCTTTCAAAGCACCATAAATACCGCCATTAAACAGATCGGCATAACCCAGCATTTCAGCTTCATTGCGGACATCTTCCACGTCGGTGCCACTGGCCAGGTACATCGTTACGCCTCTTTCCTTTAATTGATAAAGAAAAGCAACAGCCCCTTTCAGGGTATAATCCTCCTGACCCAACTCACCTTTTACGAGCTTTTCCATGCGCTTGTTGACCATCTCCATCAGCGCGTCGTTGTAAAGTTGCTTGTACTGGAATTTGTCCAGGATCTCTTCCTCTGGCACATAGCCGAATTCCCTCACCAGGTTAACCAGCCCTTCCATCTGATAAATGGTTTGTATTCCAGTCGTTTTATGGATAAATAACTTAACTTCCTCGCGGATTTTATGAAAAGTACCCGTATCTATTGTTTCGTATTGGTCTCCCAGGATCGATTTCATCATAACCGGCTCCATAATTTCCTCCCAGCCTTGTCTTAGGGAGCTGATTGTCCCGTCGTGATCGAAAACGGCATGGCGTATATGTCCCAGTTTTTCTAAAACTTCCGGTGCGCAAAGCTCAAAATCAGTACCGGGATAGTAAACGGCGTTCCGCTCGTTTTCGGCCAGGTCCGCATTGTAAATAAAGTCGGGCTCCTTGCTGATATGCAGAATTTCCTCGGCATTGGCAGTGCCGGTGGTGTATAATTTCTGCACACTTACCGCGGCCGCGAAATTGGCAAACCGGGCTGCTTCTTCCGGTGAAAATCCAGCCGCAAGGCACAGGCTGATCGAACTGATCGCGGTATCTCCTGCGCCGACGGTATCCAGCTTATTTTTGAGCTGAATTCCGAGAATTTCATGGTATCCGCTTTCATCAAAAGCAATGATGCCCCTCTCGCCACAAGTTACAAAGACGGGTTTCAGGGATTTTTCAAAAACTTGTTTTCCGTAGTTTTTTACCTCGGCCACCGGCACGTTGGTCTCCGTGCTTACCTCTAATCCCGCGAGGGATGCAATTTCCCGGTCATTGGCTTTCAAGAATGTATGCTCGAAACGGTCGTTAAAATGGCGCGAATCCAGCATGACGATTTTGTCAGGGTATTTTTCAAAAAGCTGATTAGCCCCGGTAATAAACGATTCATTGTTGATGCTACCGGTCACCTGCTGGTTAAAAATCAATGCGTCACATTCCTGCAGCGCCGCTTCCAGGGCGGCCAGGATTTTTTCGTCCGTCTCTATGCTGCGCGCATTATAGACGCCGAAATCTATTCTGGGCTCTTCTTTGCCGCCCACCAGTCTTTTTATATAGTTGTAAGTATTGAAATTTTCCTTTTGGATGAAAAGTGAGGTAGTATCTGCACCGAGAATTTCCAATTGGGCCGCCAGTTCTCTCCCCTGCATATCGTTCCCAATCGTTCCGATGACTTTGATACAGGCCGGTTTCAATGCAGAAAGGTTGGCAACTACATTCCCCGCGCCCCCGGGAGAGTGGTAATGCGTGGCAACCGTTTCGGTCATGAGGCCGGTTTCAATTGATATTTCGGAGCCCCTGTTATCCATGACCCAATAAGAGTCGAGGCAAAAGTCACCATAAACGGCGACCCTGACCGAGGATATTTTTTCAAGGATTTGAATGATGCGGTTTTGATCCATATGCGATAACAGGCTGGATTTAGGATGTGGAAAGATCTGGTGCCTTCTTTCCGCTATATACTCTTTAAGCAGATTGGCGGGCTATTTTCTAACCAAGAAATCTGAGCTAAAGGCTGGGCGATAATCGCCCGGTAGCGTCCAAATGAGAACACACTGAGATGTAATTGTTATTTAATTGCTAAATCGCGGGACTTTGCGCAAATTGAAGACATTTTTACGCAAGTTGCGATTTGAGAATAAAAATCTTCATGTAGTTTTATCAAACAATTTAGGACACCGCTCAAAAGAAAACCCTGGTGATTTTTTAAATGGCGAAATTTTCAGTTGCCATACCAGCTTTTCAAACAACTTTGTTTTTCTCAACACACTTGAATGTTAAGTCAGAAATGATAAATATTTGTCATCTTTGACGTATTTATAAAATGGTATCTAAGTAAGAATAAAAGTTCTTTTTGGTATAATTCATTTGTTGATCCCAAACCCTTTCATATTAAGATAAACCTTTACAACCGTGGCCTATCCTGACGAGAACACTATCAGAAAAGTTACGCAAGGCGATGAAGCGGCCTTTGCAGAACTCTACAATTACTACAAAACGCCTGCCTTGCGGTTTACCGTTTCGCTGCTGAAAGACGAAGAAGAAGCAGAGAATATGGTTCAGGATGTATTTATAAAAATATGGGTCAAACGTGCCCAGATCAAGCCGGACTATAATTTCAATTCCTATCTGTTTACCTGTTTAAGGAATATGGCTTTTGATCATTTCAAAAAGATAGAAAAAAGCGATCAGCTCCGCAGATATTATATGGAGGCGATTAAGAGTGCGGCAGAAGATGAACGGGAAGAGAGTGAGAGAAGGCTGGGCCTGGTGCAGGCAGCTGTGGATTCCCTGTCTATCAAGAGAAAATTGATCCTGAAACTGAATATTGAAGAAGGGAAGTCCTATCAGGAAATCGCGGAGTTTCTGAGGATATCCAAGAACACCGTCAAAAACCAACTGGTCAAGGCCAAGCAAATTTTAAGAGATAAGGTCGACTTCGCTACGATCTGAGTGGTTATTGGGGAAGGTGTTCCCTCAGTCTGATCTTTTACATTCCTAAAACCTGGCAAAAACAGAAGTACGATGCTTCTGTTTTTGCATTTTGAATGCTATTTAAACTCCGCCAGTTTAGCCAGATCTATTTCTTTCAAAACATCTTTCATCTGATCGATGGAAATGTGATCCCCCTCGATATTAACCAGAAACCTATCAGCGACCAACACGTTGATTTCGCCGGATTTGCTTTCGTTATTATATTTTTCAAAAGCTTTATAACCGTCGATTTTGGTGGTTTTCTCATAGCCGGTAGTCGTTTCCTTATCGATTTCAGCCATTGTCCATGCTGCTAGTGCCATTGTAGAAACCCCCGCGATCCCGCCGGTATCGACGATCTCAATGTCAACGGATTCATCGGCGGAGCCTTTATATTTGCCTTCTGCGGTAGAGACGGTGAAGCCCATTGCACCGGATTTTTCGCCGGTAGCTTCGGTACGGTCCAGGCCGACCAATTTTTGGGGTAGGAGATCCTTCAATTTCCGAAAGTCTACTGGGTCAACGGTTTCGCGGTCGCCGATTGCTTTTGCTTTATCTGCAAATGCCTGAAGTGCATCCGTCGGACTGTCTTCTTTGGCTTTTTCTTCCTGTTTTTCCTCTTCTTTTTCTTTGCTACCGCAGCTGCTAAAAAGTATCGCAGAAGACAGGAACAGCGCGAAAATAAATGATGTCTTCATTTTGACTGGAATTGGGTTTGTTCAGTTTTCAATTCAATTTAGTCAAAATAAAGCATTTTCGGTTGCCGACCGGTTGCTTTGGTGTTATTTAAGCTATGATGCGGGCTGCACAGGATTTCGACGGGATTGAATGATAAAGTAAATGCCCAAAAGCACAGCGGGAATGCTCAGTAGCTGTCCCATGTTCAATACATAATTGTCTTCGAACGCTTCCTGGTTCTCCTTGAGAAACTCGTATAAAAAGCGCAGCGTAAACACCCATACGAAGAACACCCCTACCATCAATCCGCGTGGCGTGGCCGCTTTGTACTTGTTCCATATCCAAAGCAAAACGAAAAATAGGACCAAGCAAGAAATGGATTCGTAAAGCTGGGCCGGGTGCCGTGGTATCTGCCTGAATTCAGTGTTGCGAAGGAAAATAAAGCTCCAGGGCACATCCGTAGGTCTGCCCACGATCTCGGAGTTCATCAGGTTGCCGAACCGGATAAAAGCGCCGCCCAGCGCAATGGTGATCACCATCCTGTCGGCTACCCAGAAGAATGTCTGCCCGGTTGCTTTTCTGGAACGCGAATAGAGCCAAAGCCCTGTAATGATACCTACAATAGCCCCATGACTCGCGAGCCCTGCATATGGAGGAAGGATCACCTCCATCGGATTTTTGAAAAGTACCTCCGGCTCGTAAAACAGGAAATGCCCAACCCTGGCGCCAATAACTGTTGAAAGCACCATGTATAAGGTAAGTGCATCGATATCCTCCAGAGACTTTCCTTCTTTTTTAAAGATATAGATCATAATTTGTTGGCCGATCAGGAAACCCGCTGCAAAAAGAAGCCCGTACCAACGCACGGGAAAAGGGCCAAGACCAAAAAATTCGGGGATTGTGAAGATTTCAGGACTGGCGTCCCACAATATATACGAAATCATGCGTAGGTGATGTTAATTGTCAAATATACTACTTTGGGACAAGAAGAGAAATGAAATTTTTACTCATAGGGTTGGTCCGGATTTACCAGGGAGTGCTATCGCCTTACCTCCCCAATTCCTGCCGGTATACGCCCACTTGTTCGCAGTATATGATTGAGGCAGTGCAAAAACATGGCGCAATAAAAGGCTTCTGGCTGGGTTTGAAGCGCTTTTCGAGGTGTCACCCTTGGGGAGGGCATGGTCACGACCCTGTACCCTGATCAGCCTATCGCTACCTTTCTTAAAATGGAATCGATGATGGTCGTGGTACGCACACCGTCGGCTTCTGCTTCATAGTTCAGCAGGATCCGGTGGTTCATGATGTCCGGTGCCAGTTCCTTGATATCTTCCGGCAATACATAATCCCGCCCTTCCAGGTAAGCTAGTGCTTTGGCTGCTCTGTTAAGGTAAATCGTCGCACGGGGCGAAACACCGAACTGGATATAGCGCGCTTCGTCCCGCAGGCCATAATCCAAAGGGCGACGGGTCGCAAATACAAGTTCGATAATATACCGTTCGAGCGTGTCCGAAATATTGACCTTGTTCACATGGTCGCGGATCGCGAAAATGTCTTCTTTGTTAAGTATGGGCCTGATCTTGTAATCATAGTTAATGTCCGACATACGCCGCATTACTTCCAGCTCTTTGGCTTTATCAAGGTAATCGACGTACACCTTCATCATAAACCGGTCGATTTGAGCTTCGGGAAGTGGATACGTGCCTTCCTGTTCGACGGGGTTTTGGGTAGCAAGGACCACGAAAGGACGGTCCAGCAGGAAAGTTTCATCTCCAATGGTAACCTGCCTTTCCTGCATTGCTTCGAGCAATGCAGACTGTACTTTTGCCGGAGACCGGTTAACCTCGTCGGCCAGGATCAAATTGGAAAATATGGGTCCTTTTTTTACTTCGTAGTCGCCGATCTTAGGTTTGTAGATCATTGTTCCGATCAAATCCGCGGGCAGGAGATCAGGCGTGAACTGGATACGCTTGAATTCAAGATGGAGGACTTTCGCCATGACATTGATCGTGAGTGTCTTGGCTAATCCTGGAACACCCTCCAGCAAAATATGGCCCCCCGTAAAAAGTCCTATTAGCAACCGATTGAGCAATTTATCCTGCCCTACAACCACCTTCCCCATCTCATCGAGTACTTCTTTGATTTTTTCTATATACATCTAAATGCTTTGCTACCTGTATTGCGGTTGTTGATTTGGTGTCTTATTCTTGGCTTTTCGGCATTTCTGCCTGCCCCCGCTTCTGAAAGGGGATGCAATGATGCTTCTCAATCCTTCAAGGGCCTGCAGAACGAAGGTAACAACAGTCCTATCGCCAGATTGCCCTTACGAACCGGTCCTTTCCGTGTATGTCACGGAGGGTCTCTACATTCTTGTAATTGCGCTCTTCAAAAACCTGCTTGGTGCCTGTCCCGAAATGCTCGTTGATCTCTACGTAGCATCTGCCACCGGGTTTCAGGTAATGCGTACCGAAGTCAGCGATGGCTTTATAGAAAAGCAAGGGATCGCTGTCCTCTACAAAAAGTGCTTCGTGGGGTTCAAAACGCAGCACATTGGGCCGCATGTGCTCTTGCTCGGAGTAGGTAACATAGGGTGGATTGCTGACCAGGCAGTCGAACTGGATGACATTTCCGGGAAGGGGAAAAGTAACGTTCAGCATATCCTGTTTTGCGAATGTAACATCTGCAATCAGCTGGCGTGCGTTTTCCCTGGCAACTTCAAGCGCCTCGTCGGATACGTCCCAGGCATGTACCGATACGTGGGGCAGAAAACGGGCGAGTACAATGGCGATACATCCGCTGCCGGTCCCGATGTCGAGGATCGAAATGTTTTTTTCGGGTTCGGCATAGTCACGCGTTACCATTCTGACAAGCTCTTCCGTCTCCGGACGGGGTATCAATACCGACGAGGAAACCCGGAACTCAAGGCCGCAAAATTCGGTAGACCCGATGATATGCTGTACAGGCTCGTTGTTATTGAGACGCTCGATGATATTATCCCAATCCGGTTGCGCAGTGTTTTCAGGGATAGGCCGGTCAACCAGGACATCGATGTTGCGAAGCCTCACATAATGCTCAAGCAGCATGAATGCGATCGCCTGCGCTTCTTTTTCGGGATAAACTTTAATGCTTTTTAATATATATTGATATAGCTGGCGTGCCGAAGTCATTTTCAATGTTTTTTAATCCAATGTCGGAAAGTTAGCAAATTATGGCAACTCGCGAAAGATGAGTTTAAAAGGACGTTTGTATTTTTGCGAGATGGAGACGGATATGCAATGGATGAGCAGGGCTTTGCAGCTGGCAGAATATGGCCGTGGGAGTGTCAGTCCTAATCCGATGGTCGGCTGCGTGATTGTGCACAATCATGTGATCATTGGTGAAGGGTGGCACCGTCAGTATGGTGGGCCGCACGCGGAGGTGTGGGCGGTGGAGGATGCCGAGCAAAAGGGAAACGGGCATTTGCTATCCGAATCGACTGCCTACGTAACGCTTGAACCATGCTCCCATCATGGAAAAACGCCTCCCTGCGCCGATTTGATGATCAATAAAGGACTGAAAAGGGTTGTCATCTGCAACGAAGACCCCAATCCGCTGGTTTCGGGAAGAGGGATCGGGCGTATGCGGAATGCAGGCACGGAAGTAAGTGTGGGCCTGCTCGCTGCCGCGGGGCTGGAACTCAACAAACGGTTTTTTACGGCTATGCACTTTCAGAGGCCCTACGTTATCCTTAAATGGGCCGAAACAGCCGACGGTTTTCTGGGACCTGCGGCAGGAGCGCCAGTGAAGATCAGTGGGATTTTATCCGATGTGAGGGTCCACAAATGGCGAACCGAAGAAGATGCAATACTTGTAGGCTATAAGACGGCTTTGAACGACAACCCACGACTGAATGTGCGGCACTGGGCCGGGCGAAACCCGGTCAGGGTTGTACTGGACAGATATTTGCAGCTTCCCGGAAACCTGGCGCTTTTGGACGGTTCACAACCCACTATAATCGTGAATTACCAGGAACAGACGCCGGTTAATGCATTCCCTGAAAGATATGCGGACGCTTTTCCCTTAAATTATATGCAGATATCCGCCGGAAACAATGAGATCGAGCAGTTGTTAACGGGCCTGCACCAGCGCAAAATACAGTCTGTATTGGTAGAAGGGGGCGCCATGGTGATCAATGCATTTCTTGAATCAGGTTTATGGGACGAAATCCGGCGTTGCCAGGGTTCTGTTCGGATTGGCGATGGTATTGCGGCACCGGTTCCCAAAGGGATCTTTACCGGATCAGAAAAGGTGGAGGAAGATCTATGGACTTTTTATTCCAAAAACTAAATACTCCACAAATTTTCCTCGGTCGTCCAGATATCCCAGGCTTTCTCAGCCTGTAACTGAAGCATTTTCAGTCCGTTTTGTGTTGCTGCTCCCTTGTCGTGCCCATACTTTAAAAACAAGGTTTCGGCAGGGTTATATACCAGGTCGTACAGAAAATGCTTCCTGGTAATCCACTGATACGGAAGTGCAGGACATTCGTCGGTTTTAGGGAATGTGCCCAGCGGCGTGGTATTGATGATGAGGAGATAGTCGTTCATGATCCCCTCAGTAAGCTCTTCATATTGGATCGACTCGTCGCTTTTCTGGCGCGAAACGAGCTTGAATTCCACATGCAGGTCGTCCAGGGCGACCATCACCGCTTTGGCGGCACCCCCGTTTCCCAGTACCAGGGCCTTGAAATTACTGCAGGTTTCCCCTCGGCGGTCGAGCCATTCGATCAGGGATTGCCGGAAGCCATAGTAGTCGGTGTTGAAGCCCTTCGTACTTCCATCGGCGTATATTTTAATGGTGTTGACGGCCCCAATCCGTTCCGCCGAAGCATCGTCCAGGTCATCCAGGTAAGCAATGACGTCTTTTTTATAGGGGATTGTGACGTTCAGGCCCCTCAGGTCCACTTTCTTCTTCAGCAGAACAGGAAGCTCTTCCAGGGACTTCATTTCAAAAAGCTCATAACTGCTCTCTTTGATCTTTTCCCGGACAAATTTATCTGTAAAATACCTTTTAGAAAATGAGTGCGTGAGTGGGTACCCGATTAAACCGTATAAATCCATATGCGTGTCGGCTTGTGCGACTTTAGAAAACACTAAGTTAATCGAGTGCCCAGATAATTACCAAATTTAAAACTGGCGGGTTCGGCATGTATGCCCGTATACGTCGGCAGTGATTTTGGACGTATATGTTTCCTGGTACAAAGGCTTGATAAACTAATTGATCCCGGGAAGTAGAGAATATTTAATATAAACTGAAATTATTTGCATATTATCGTTAGTTCAAGTAGAATAACTAATCTTTATCAGTTTCGAATTGTATGGAATGGAAGCATTTTTACCGAACCCTATTCCTATTTATTTTAGTTTCTGTGTCGGCAAAAGCACAGGAAAAGGATTACAGAATCATGCTGAAAAGCGGGGCGTTCACTCCCGCCAGAAACCTGGCTGCTACTGGCGGGCAAGGAAGCAAGCTGCGAATTTCGGCCCAGGAACAGAAATCATTTGTGATAATCCAGTTTGATGACATTCTCACCCAGGAAGAGAAAGAGCAGTTGAAAAAGGAGGGGATTGAAATACTGGAATACATTCCCAATTTTGCTTACACAGCCACGATAAAAGGCGACCAGGCAGTCGGTGCGCTTGCACGGGTCAGGGGGAGATCCATTATTGAACTTACAGCGGAGCAAAAAATGCAGCCGGGCCTGGCCAATGGACGTGTACCTGCCCACGCGATTAAAACGCCTGGATACGTGGATGTGTGGATCAGTTTTCCAAAAAGTTTTACACCTGCTGAGGTCAGGGACAGTCTCAAAGCCAGAGGGTTTTTGATTATCTCAGACCAATATCAGGCACATCAGGTCCTCGCATTGAGGCTTCCGGTTGACAGATTAAGGGAACTGGCTTCGCAGCCTTTTATCCAGTTTGTGCAGGCGATACCTTCCGACGACAAACCTTTTAACAACAAGTCGACCACCGATGCCAGGGCCAATGTGCTCAGTTCGACACTGCCGGGCGGCAGCAACCTGAGCGGACAAGGGGTGGTGGTTGGAGTGGGCGACGACGCCAATCCGTTGCAGCACGTCGATTTCAACAACCGGATGATCAACAGAAATGCCTTAGAAGCGGGTGTACATGGTATTCACGTGATGGGGACGCTGGGAGGTGCCGGGATTATGAATGAGCGATACAGCGGGTATGCGCCAAAAGCGACAATCGTCTCGCAAAACTTTTCCAATATACTGGCCTACGCTCCCGAATATGTCCAGGATTTTGGGATGGTTATTACAAATAACTCCTATGGCGGCGATATCAATACCTGTGAGACTTTCGGTAATTATGACCTGTATTCCTATATACTTGATCAACAGGCTTTTGATATGCCTTTTCTTCAGCATGTATTTGCCGCCGGTAATAGTGGCGGTTTTAGCTGCAGTCCTTACCCTGCTGGTTTCGGCAATGTTCTGAGCGGTTATCAGACTGCCAAAAATGTGATCAGTGTAGGATATACCACAGAGACTGGCGTGATTACGGCCAGTTCGAGCCATGGTCCCGTGCGGGACGGCCGTTTGAAGCCTGAGATAACAGCCCATGGTAGCGGCGTGATGTCGTCAATCCCGGTGAACTTATATGGGACCGGGACCGGTACCAGCATGGCATCGCCAGCGGTTGCGGGCGGCCTGGCTTTATTATATGAAAGATATCGCCAGTTGCATAGCGCGCAAAACCCGAAGAACGGACTGATGAAGGCTTTGCTTTTGAATGGGGCTGCAGACAAAGGAAATGATGGCCCGGATTACAAATATGGTTTCGGCTGGCTCAATCTGCTCCGGTCGTTAAAAATGCTGGAATCAGGAAGCTACCGGACTGATGACGTGGCCCATCAGGAGACAAAGGAATTTTCGGTTTCAATACCATCCGGTACGGCGGAATTAAAAGTCATGCTTTATTGGAATGATCCTGCCGCACCCATCCTCTCTGATCAGAACCTGGTTCACAACCTGGACCTTCAAGTGGTCAATTCGTCGACCTCTGTAGTGACACTTCCCCGGCTGCTGGACCCTACACCTTCAAAAGTCAACAATGTAGCGACTACCGGCGTTGATCATATCAATAATGTGGAGCAGGTGATCCTTGCGAATCCTGTTGAGGGCAGCTATAAAATTTCGGTCAAGGGGAGTTCGGTTGCTCAAAATCCGGCGCAGGAGTACTTTGTCGTCTACGATATCATACCCAATTCTCTCTCGCTTACCTATCCTATAGGTAACGAACGCCTCAGGGACGGTGATGCGATTTATATCAACTGGGATGCTTATGGCAATGTGACCAGCACTTTTACAATCCAGTTCAGCCAGGATGACGGAGGTGCCTGGACAACCATCGGAAGCAACCTGATCGCCGGTTCCCGTCAGTTTCCGTGGACCATTCCGGCAGGTACCACCACAGATAAAGCCAGGATTAAGGTGATCCAGAACAGCACCGGGCAGGAGAGCGTCAGTGAGGCATTTACCATTCTGGGCACTCCAACGGTTACTTTGTCATCATTGCAATGCGAAGGTTATATTTCTCTGGACTGGACCGCGGTGACCGGTGCAACCGATTATGAAGTGATGGTTTTGAAGGGGGACGAGATGGTTTCTGCAGGTATCACAACTGCAACCAGCTATGTAATGGCCGGGATGCTGAAAGATTCTACTTATTACTTTTCAGTGCGGGCCAGGTTGAATGGACATCCCGGGAGAAAAGCCGTTTCCATCTCACGCAGGCCGGATTCAGGGACTTGTCAGGGAAATATTTCCAATCACGATGTGAAAGTAGAGTCGGTCCTGACGCCTTCCGGATCAGGCAGGATGAATACCTCGTCCCAGTTGAGTAACACGGTTTTTGTCAAGATCAGGATTAAGAACCTGGACGATGTAGATTTAAACGACCCGATTGACGTAGGCTATGAACTGAATGGTACGGCCATCCCGATTGAAACAATCACACCATTTATAGAAAAAGGGAAGACCTATGACCATACTTTCTCGGTCGGGGCCAATCTTTCCAGTCCTGGTGATTATACTTTTAAAATATATATCCACAGCAATAGCGACAAGGTTCCTGCTAATGATACCCTGGTCAAAACGTTCAGGCAACTGGCGAATCAGCCTATTGCACTGCCTTTTCTGGATGACCTGGAATATCTTCCGGTCCAGGCAGTTGTAAGTAATCAGACGGGCCTGAAAGGGGATGGCCGGTATGACTTTTCATCGAGCTCTGATGCCGGCCGTGTCAGGACTTTTATTAACTCAGGTATTGCGTATTCCGGTCAACGAGCGCTCACGCTGGATGCAAATCGCTATTATTCATTGGGTAACACTAATTTTCTTGATGGGACATTTAACCTGTCCGCATTTCATGTAGAGGACACCGATTTGCGATTGAATTTCAGGTACAAAAACCACGGTCAGAAGATCAATGCCAATAACAAGGTATGGATAAGGGGAAAAGATACCGACCCATGGATTGAAGCGTACGACCTTTTTGCCAATCAGAACCTCGCCCAGGACGGTTACAAAACGCCAGGCGGGATTGAGTTGAGCAACCTGCTTTCTGTGAATGGCGAAAATTTTTCTTCGAGTTTTCAGATTCGTCTGGGGCAATGGGGTAAAATGGTCACCGCAGATTATTACAACGGTGCCGGATATTCTTTTGATGACATTGAAATTTACGCGGTCGTCGACGATATACAAATGATAGGCTTGGTAACACCCGTCGCTGCAAGCTGCGGCTTGGGTAACCAGGAATCGGTCACAATCAGCATACGCAACAGTTCAGCCAAAACAGCGGCCAAGATACCACTGGTATATGAGCTCGCGGACGGAACAATTGTGAGAGACACGATTCCTTCTATTGCTAAAAGATCGACTGTGAACTACACCTTTGCTGTGAAAGCCGATTTAGCCACATTGGGGAGGCAGCAAATTAAAGTATGGTGTGCACTGCCCAGCGACGGCTATCACGACAATGATACACTCACGCTGGAATTCTTCAACGCTCCCGTTATCAGCACTTTCCCTTATATGGAAGATTTTGAAGAAGGGGACGGATATTGGTTTTCGAAGGGGATTAATAACTCCTGGGAGTATGGCACACCCGTTTCTACGGTGGTTAATACGGCTGCGAGCGGCGCCAAAATATGGAAGACCAATCTCTCAGGCAGTCACAACGATCGTGAAGAATCCTATCTGTATTCCCCGTGCTTTGCAATAGGCGGCCTTGCCAATCCTACATTGAGTTTCAGCGTTGCGCTGGACTTAGAAGTGTGCGACCCTGCTCCCTGCGATTATGTTTATCTGGAATATTCAGGGGATGGCGGCGCCTGGACAAGATTGGGCTCCTCCGGGCAGGGTACGAACTGGTACAACAAGACTTATGCAGGCAGCGGCGCATGGAGCGTGCAGGACTATGTTCGCTGGCATGTGGCGACTGTTCCGCTGCCAACTGGTTTCTCAAATCTCAAAGTTCGTTTTGTGCTGATCTCGGATAGTTTCACGCACCGGGAAGGAATTGCGGTGGACGATATTCATATTTACAATAAAACCAGCGGTATCTACGACGGCGCTACCATGGTGGCACCCGTTTCGCAAAATCCGGGCGGTGGCAATAACTGGGTCCACTTTATTCAAAATGGACAATTGATCGCCTCCGTTAATCCCAACGGGCAGAATCTGGGTGAAACGCAGGTCCAGGCCTATATCAACACATCTGGTATCCGGAACGCCAGTAATCAATACTATCTGAACCGCAACTACACCATCAAGCCAGCCAACACCAATTTGGCCGATTCTGTAGGTATCCGGCTTTATCTTCTTGACACTGAAAGCGAAACATTGATCGGCGCCAGCGGCTGCGCAGGTTGTGCCAGACCTGATAATGCCTATAAACTGGGAGTTTCCAAGTACCACAATAACGACAAGTCCAAAGAGGACAGCTTGCTTGCAAACAGCACAGGCGGGAACTGGTCCTTTCACCCTTCGGGCCAAATCGCGATGGTACCCTATGACAAGGGGTATTATGTCGAAATGCGGGTTAAAAATTTCTCCGAATTCTGGCTTGCCAAAGGGTTTATCGGTAATACCAATTCTTTGCCCGTGGAACTGATCAGTTTTAATGCCAAAAAGAAAACAGGCGATGAAAATAGTAACGACGTGGTATTGGAATGGCTGACGGCTTCCGAGGAGAACTTTGACCATTTTGATATTGAAGTGGCGACCGGTAACGAAGCGTACAGGCAAAACCGTTTTACAAAATTGGCGGAAGTCAATGGCGCGGGTGGACCGAATAAAAACGGGAAATACAATTTTACGGATCAGACTCCTGACAAATCCGGGGTAAGGTATTATCGTTTAAAAATGACCGATAGCGACAGCACTTACACTTATTCCAGGGTCAGGCCGGTGGTCTTTGATGAAACGATAGAATGGACTGTTTATCCGAACCCGTCAAAAGGGATGTTTTTTGTCAATTATCAGGCTGAGACTGGGAAGGAAGTCAGGGTGAATGTATATGGCATCAACGGGAAGTTGTTCCACAAAAGTAATTTCACAGCCACGGGATTTTTACAAAACGGTAGGATCGACCTGTCTGGTCCGGAATACGTATGGGGTCTTTATGTAATTGAAATTCTGGATGGCAAAGAAAAACAGGTATTTCAGGTGTTTAAAGATTGAAAAATTTGGGTGAACTTGCAGCAGAATGGCTGGGTTAAACGAATATGTCATCAGCGTTTGCCCCATACAGCGTTTCAGCGGTAATCATGTATAAAGTTTTATTTACCCTTTGCATTTTTGCAGTTTCTGCCTCACACGCCCAAACTACCGGCAGATTTACCAATACCCTTATTTTGGACACCGACATAGGTCCGGATTACGATGATGTGGGAGCCATGGCGGTTATGCATGCACTGGCCGACAAAGGGGAAGTAAAGCCGCTGGCCGTGATCGCTTCCAACAAAGATGAGCTGGTTGTGCCTGTTATTGAGATATTGAACACTTACTTTGGCAGGCCGGAACTTCCTACCGGCGCGCCAAAAGGCAACGGTGCGAGCTATGGCGCATTCCAGAAATGGCCGGCCATGCTGGCTGAAAAGTATCCGCATAAAATCGCTAAAACTTCCGATGCGCCCGACGCAGTGAAAACATATCGCGAGATCCTTGCCAAACAACCTGATCAAAGCGTAACCATTGTGACTATCGGTTTTCTGACAAACCTTTCAGATTTGCTGGATTCGAAGCCGGACAGTTATTCGCCGCTTCCGGGAAGCAGTCTTGTCAGAAAAAAAGTGAAGCAGCTCGTTTCCATGGCAGGTGCATTTCCGTCAGGGCGGGAATACAATGTTCTTATTGATTCCGTCGCTTCCCAGAAGGTATTCGCGGAATGGCCTACTGAAATTATTTTCAGCGGATTTGAAATTGGAAAAGAAGTCAAAACCGGCTTGCGGGTAGTCGCCAATGAAAAGCTGAACAGCCCGGTGAAAGATGTATTTGCAATGTCCATGCCGCTCAGCAAGCAGGATGCGGGAGGCCGCATGAGCTGGGACCAGACTGCCGTACTGGTTGCCGTGCGGGGTGCTTTACCGTATTTTGGCTTAAAAAGAGGCAAGATCATCATCGATGGCGGCAACAATAGATGGCAGGACGACCCGATGGGCCCTCATGCTTATCTTACGCCCAATATGCCTTTTGAGCAATTGACCGCATTGATTGAAGGTTTGATGATGTGGGAAGGTAAAAAATAATCAGACAATCAGTTGCGGTCCGCCACTCCGAATCTCATCCCCCGCTGCGGTTTTGATTTTGTTGAGGTCTGCTTGAAGTTTTTGCGCAAACAGGGCTATATCGAAACTGTGTACCACCATATTGGCACCCTCCTTCATCCATTGTACCTGGCGTTCGGCTTCCAGCGAAAAGTGAATGCCGACAGCCAGCCCTTTTGAACGGGTTATCCGGATAATATGCTTCACCATTTTTTCAAATTCCGGATGGTCGTATTGCTCGGGCAGGCCCATGCTTACAGACAGGTCGTGCGGGCCGATAAAAACGGCGTCCAGTCCGGGTACAGAAAGTAATTCGTCCAGTCGCTCCACGGCCGGAACACTCTCGATGTTTGCAATGCACATGTTGCCTGCATTGAAACGATCCACATACTTTTTGAGATCTGCGGGGATTTCCGTTTTACCAGTCAGATAATCGTGGAGCAGCTCGCCTTTGAGCGGACGATATTTGGTAGCACCTACCAGTTCGCGGATTTGACTGGCAGATTCAAGATAAGGGGCTACGACGCCGGTCGCGCCGCAATCAATCGCCTGACAAGCCAGGAAAGCATCCGGACAGGGAATCCGGACAATGGGCGATATGCCGTAACCTTTAAATTGCTGACACAGAACGGCCATTTCAGGTCTCCCGAGCGGAATATGTTCGGTATCTATAAACACAAAGTCAAGTCCGATTTTCCTGACTGCCCCAGGCCACATAGGCCCCGTGGAAGTCATGCAGGTGCCGTATACATTGCGGCCGGCATTTAGTTTATCAAGTAAAGTGAGTGGTGATTCCATGAAAAGAAAATTCAGGTTATTGTTTCATCAGCCAGATCTCGGTTACCTGGGAGCCCCTTTCACCTTCGCCGCAATTCCATATAAAAGTAATGCTGCCGTCGGCGCTGGCTTGTTTGGGCACATTGAATTCAAAGGTCGGCTGGTGGCCGGTCTGTATAAAGTCGTGGATGACCTGTCCGTCGTCCGTGGTCATTTTCATGCGCGAGCGGAACCGGCCAGTATAGGATATCCTGATCCGATAAGTGGCTTTCGGATCAAGCTGGTCGTAATGTATTTTGAGCGGTTGGTCGTACAGCGTTTTGGCCTGGATCATCCAGGCTCTGGGCGTTACCTGCCCTTTGAAGCCTGTGGCCTGAATTTCGTCCACCCATTCTTCGCCCACCAGTCCCACGCCAAATCCAATGCGTGGGGATTCCAGGCTTCCCGGGTCTTTTTCCCAAGAAAGCCCCGGCACGACGCGGTACCAGCTTTCGGGATCGCCGAAATGGTCATAAAAACCACCGGGACCTGGATCTGTGCGGTGCAGCATATGGTCAATCTCTTTCAATTTCTCGGGTTCGCTGCCCAGCTTCGCAATGCTTTCGAGCTGGTCGAGCATCCAGGGCGAATCGTTGAGCGGCATGTTGATCAGGTCAATAAAATTGCCCCTGCCCGACATCGCCCCATGTTTTTTCATGGTAAGCTGCGCGCCAATGCTTTTGAACAACGAATCGGCCAGGTCCCTGCATTTCTTCTGGTAATCTGGAAAAATAGGTTGCTTCCAGGCTTTCTCAAGAATCTCCTTGGCCATTCTCGTCGCTTCTGCTGAGCCTGTTTTGGGTGCATTTTCCAGTATTTCTCTTGCGTTTCTTTCCAACTCGGTTTCGTAGATCAGCCGTCTACGCGTATAGGCATCGAAGTAAGCCCGGATTAGTCCCATTTGAAAACGCGGATTTTGCAGCAATTTCGGAGAAGCTTCTTTTTCCATTGCCCGCCATTGGGAGAGTGTCACTTCCACCCCGTCATTGGTGATCAGTTCGCCCCGCCAGTTCCTTTCCAAAGCGGTAAGTCCCTGCGCAGCAGATTCGGTGTATTTAGTCCCAAAAAACAAACGGGCATAATCCCTCAGCGTTTCGATCACCGGCGTATCCGGGTTCCAGTCCTGGTCACTCCACACAAATTTGTTCACGTCGTCATTGGTCCCCTCGGAATAACTTACACTTCCAATCCCAAATTGGTCCAATGCATTGTGAATGGCTTTTTCATCAAAGGGGCGTGGGTTGATGCTTTCTCTGCCCAGGGTCATGGCATAAGCAAGGTCCCAATGCGGCACCGGGTATTGGGAACTGTAATTGTGGGTGATATCAGGGTAGTGGCGGATTGGGATGTCGGGTTTCAGCAGCTCGCGGATCTGGTGTACCGGAATTTTTACCCAGGGCCCAAAAACGACGCCTCCAAACCAGGGATACGCTTTGTTGGCGTGGATAAAAAAGTTGTCAAACCACTTTTGGGTTGGCCTGAAAACCTGTGGCGAAACCCATATTTTGGCATTGGGATGGTATTTTTGAAGCAAGTCCGCCTCTTTGGCAAGCCAGGCGAAAAGAACGTCCGGTTCCAACTCACCCGGATCGCCCGCCGGAACAAATACGGCATTGAGCTTCGGAAGACTCGCAAATACCAGTTCACGCTCATTTAACTCCTTCGCGATGGAATCGGGATGCATATAATCCTTATCCATATTAGGATACCAGATGGAAACGTCCAGTCCGTACGACTTGCAGATCCGCGACTGCTCCACGATCATCCGGGCAGCCGGGATTTTCATATGGATGCTGGTAGAATCATCGTCCGTGCGCGGAGGTACGATTTCTATAGTATTGGCGCCAAATAAGGCAAGTTCACGGATGTATTGGTCAAACCTTTCTATCGTGAAGGCGTCATATGCATTGGTTTTGGGCCGGTAACCCAGCTGATGTCCTCTCAGCGGATATTTTGGACTGGTTGAGATCGCCAGGTCCGCAGGCAATGCGATGTGCCCCGGCGCAAGTTCCATATTCCGTAAAAGCCGGCCTATACCATATAAAATCCCCCGCGCGTCCTTACCCACGACCAGGACGGTATTGGTTTGTTTCACCACCAAAACCTTTAAGCCTTCGCCAGTGATTGCCGGAAGCAATGAGAGTGCCGAGCGGTAATTTTCCGGAAGCTTACCAACATCTTTTTCGGCGGAAATAACAATCAGGCTGCCTGTTTTGGGCAATCGTTTCAAAATAGCCAGCTTAACGCCGCTCCGCTTTTCTACCTCCGATTGCAATATCTCCACACTTCTCAATACCGTATTTTTATCGGCAGTATTGACGAAAATTTTGGCATTGGAAAAATCAATGGATTGCGCTTTGACGGGCTGAAAGTATAGCGTCGTCAGCAGTATCGCAAAAAAGCAAGCAAACCTTCCGGAAATCGTGGATCGTCCCATTAAAGCTTGATAAAGATTTTTCTCTTGTAGAGTATATAGGCGGGAATGAAGTTGATGCATACAAATGATACGGCATACAACATACTGGCCAGGCGCGGGTCCATGCCAGCTTCGGACATTGAATCCACCGCCATCTCATTAAGGGTTTTTCCACCGATTTCTAATAGGTAAAAAAACAACGCGAGGATATCGGCCAGCACATAGGCTGCAATGGAATTAGCCCCGAAGATCAGGCCCGGTGCGATGCCTTTTTTCCAGCCTTTGATGTCAATGACAAAATATAACGTTCCCAAAAGCATGGAGGCAAAACCGGAGGTGACCAGTACGAATGAGCTCGTCCACAGATTTTCATTCACAGGAAAGGTTAAACCCCAGAAATAACCTGCGGCGGAAACAAATAAGCCCGCCGACATCAGGTAATTGCTTTTTTCATTGGGTGTGAGGTTAGTGAGCATAAGCCGTCCCGCCAGCATACCGCTGATACCCGTCACGATGGAGGGAAAGGTGCTCAGAATTCCTTCCGGGTCCCAGTTGCCCTGCCACATTTTGCCGGGCAAATACTGCTGGTCAATCCAGGCAGCCAGGTTATTGCCAGGTTCGAGCATGACTTTTCCTGCACCGGGTGTAGGGATCAGGACCATCGCAAGCCAGTAGAGTATTAAGATCGCGATGCCCAGATATAGCTGCTGTTTCCAGGTGGTATTTAAGAAAAGGACCGCGCAAACCAGAAACACAATCGCAATGCGGTGCAAGGTGCCGGTATACCGCAGGTCTGAAAAGTTGAAATACGGGATCAGGTTCAAAAACATGCCTACCGCAAATATCTTCAGCGAGCGGACGATGATTTTCTTATAGAGGTCCGTTTTCGGTCCGGTTACGGTCAGTCTTTTAGAATAGGCAAATGCAATGGAAACGCCTACAATAAAAAGGAAGACGGGGGCAATGAGGTCTGTGAAGGTTAATCCGTTCCAAATGGTATGATGCAATGTAGGAAACACATGTTCCTCGCTGCCCGGAAAATTGACCATGATCATGGCTGCAATGGTGAACCCGCGCATGGCGTCGAGCGAAAGCAATCTTGAAAATGTGCCTGATTGTTTTTCCATAATAAGCCGTTTAAGGCTTTAATACGTGCATATGTTTTGGAAAGGCTATCAGCCGGGCAATTAAATGATTTCTTGCGATGGGAAATCCGAAAGACTAGTATATTTTGCCAACTTATCAGTAATAATCATATCTGCCGATCCGGTTTTGCATACAACCGGTTTTTCAGGTTCTAACACCATCTGCTTCTTAAACTTTATGAAAAGATCATTGCATTATCAACTCCTCATCCTCTGTATAATCCTGCTGATCGGTTGCGGTAAATCCGGAGAGATAACCAGGGAACAGGCCGAGAAAATCGGTATTTCCTGGAAACTCGTCAGTAATTTTATCGAACCTGAAGGTAGCTTTGAAGCAAAATTTACCCTAAAAAATGGCAGCGATATAACACTCGACGGGACTAACTGGAGATTGTTTTTCAGCATGTCACCCCGCCCGATCCATTCCAACAAAACGCCTCAGCCTGCCGTAATTGAGCATATCAATGGCGATTGGTACCAAATGGTTGCCGCGAAGGATTTCAAATTAGCTCCCGGCGATTCGGTAACGATCACCTATACAGGTACCGAGGGTGTGATCAAGGAAACAGATGCGCCGATGGGGTTGTATTTTGTTTTTTATGACAAAGAAGGAAAAGAGAAAGACATTGTTCAGGTGGCCGATTTCACGGTTGAGCCTTTTACCACCAAAGAACAGATATTGAGAGGTAGCAGGGATCTGAAACCTCTTCCAACTGCTGAAACACGTTACAAGGATAACCTGGCTTTCACCACATTAGGCGCGGATCAGCTATTAAAAATTATCCCAAGCCCGGTGAAAATGACTTCGGGTGCCGGCACATTTACATTGACCAATAAGGCCAATGTATTTTATCAGGAAGGCCTGGAAACAGAAGCCAGGCTGCTGATCGAGAAACTGAAAGCAGTTACCGGTACTGATTTTCCCATTCAAAAGGGATTACCTCAAAGCGCTGCAGGACCAGCGATCGTGCTGAAAACTGGCGCGGTAAATGTAAATGGTATTGCCAAAGAAGCCTATCAGCTGAATGTAGATCAAAATGGCGTAGCGATCACCGGTAGCGATGCCGCAGGGGTTTTTTACGGAGTTCAAAGCCTTTTGCAATTGATACCCACTGAATCTTACATCAAAAAGGCGGATTCGGCGGTACTGGGCTATGTGCAGGTGGAAGACGCACCGCGCTTCCATTTCAGGAGTATGCATTTGGACGTAGGAAGGAATTTTCAGACCAAAGAATCCATCAAAAGGTTATTGGACCTGCTGGCGTCGTATAAAGTCAACCACTTTCTTTTTTACACCACAGAAGACGAGGGCTGGCGGCTTGAAATCGACGGGTTGCCGGAGCTGACCAAAGTGGGGGCGCAACGCCAGCATACTTCCGGCATGAATGCACCCGCCCTGCAACCAAGTTATGGATCCGGGCCGGTCGCTTATGACAAAGACAAGCACGGAAGCGGTTACTATTCCAAAGCTGATTTCATCGAGATTTTAAAATACGCCAACGAACGCCACATTAAGGTAATCCCGGAAGTGAATTTCCCCGGGCACGCACTGGCGGCGATCAAGTCTATGGAGGCGCGTTATGAAAGGTTAATGAAAGAAGGTAAGGAAAAGGAGGCAAACGAGTATCGCCTGATCGATCCTGATGATAAGTCGGTGTATTTATCGGCCCAGGGTTATAAGAACAATGTAGTTTGCGTTGCGAGGGAGTCGGTCTACCATTTCTATGAAAAGGTCGTGGACGAAATCGGCAAAATGTACAAAGAAGCCGGCTTGACCATGGATACTTTCCATACCGGCGGTGACGAAGTGGCGGAAGGTGTGTGGACGAAATCGCCAATGATCGACAAGCTTTTGAAAGATCACCCTGAGCTTAAGGGCCCCAAAAGCCTGCAGGCTTACTTCTTCAGGGAGCTTTTGCCAAGACTCGAAAAAAGAAACCTGAAAGTGCACGGCTGGGAAGAGGTGGCTCTGACCAAAACGCCCGCCGGAGCTTATCTGTCCAATCCCGAATTCGTGGGACATCCTGTTTTTCCGTACATCTGGAACAACGTATTTGATGTGGACCTGGGCAACCGCATGGCGAACGATGGCTATCAGGTGATCCTCTGCAATGTAACCAACTTCTATTACGATATGTCCTACAATAATGATCCCAAAGAGCCGGGATTGTATTGGGCTGGATTTGTCGATGCCCGAGATATGTGGACGTTCTCGCCTTACAATATGTTTAAAACGACCGAAGAAACGGCCATGGGCAAGCCTATGAAAGAAGAGTTTGTCGGCAAGCAACTGATGAAACCGGAGGCTAGGAAGAATGTGTACGGCGTGGAGTCCCAGCTTTGGAGCGAGACAATCAAAGGAAGGGATATGATGGAGTATTCGATCCTGCCCAAGCTGCTGGGTTTTGCGGAAAGCGCGTGGAAGGAGCGTAAATGGGAAAATGTCGCCGACGATGTGACCCGGAAGAAAATGATACAGGAAGGCTGGAACGTATTTGCCAACACCATTGCGCAGAATCATTTGCCAAGACTGAAATACCTGAATGGCGGCTATCACTACCGCGTTCCCATGCCGGGAGCAATCATTGAAAATGGCGAGCTGAAAGCCAATGTGGAGCTTCCGGGGCTGACGATCCGCTACACGATGGATGGTTCGGAGCCAACCGTGACATCAGCTGTATACACCGCTCCAGTCAGGATCTCGGGAACAGTTAAGCTAAAAAGTTTTGATGCAGCCGGAACTGCAAGCAGAACGAGCATTTTAGCGGCTAAATAACAATCTCTTCGATAACATAAAAACCACTCAACATTCCAAAGACTCGATGAACATAGGTGTAGATATCGGCGGCACGAACATCCGTGCCGGGATAGAGTCGGGCGGGTCGATTACCTGGCAGAACAAGACATTGCTGGAAAATAAGCACTCGCTTCCGTCTACTTTGAATCAATTGATGGACCTGATCAGGCCTTTTACGAAGTATCCGGTGAAAGGGATCGGTATAGGTGTCCCTTCGGTGGTGGATATCAGCAAAGGGATTGTGTACAATGTAATGAACATCCCTTCCTGGGAAGAGGTCGCCTTGAAAGATATCGTGGAGAATGAATTCAATTTGCCGGTTTCCATCAATAATGACGTCAACTGTTTTATCCTCGGCGAACATCGGTTCGGGCTGGCGCAGCAGTATCGTTCAGTGATCGGAATGGCTATCGGAACAGGATTGGGGTCGGGGATCATCATTGATAATCAGCTGTATGCGGGTAATAATTGCGGAGCAGGTGAGATAGGGATGCTGCCTTACAAAGATTCAATACTGGAAAATTATGTTTGCAACCGCTTTTTCGAAGATGCACTGGGCGTCGATGCGTTCGATGCCCATGAGGCTGCACTGGGTGGCAATGCGAGGGCTATTGAAGTCTGGCAAGAATTCGGGGTGCATCTGGGCGCTGTGATCAAGGCGATCATGTATACCTATGATCCGGAGGCAATTGTATTGGGTGGCTCGATCGCCAAAGCCAACCGGTTTTTTCAGGAGAGCATGTTAAATAGTCTGAAAGATTTCGCTTATCCCGAGTCACTGCGGCGCCTGACCTTATTGCTTTCGGAAAATGAAAACATTGCTTTGCTTGGTGCTGCGGCACTACTGGATGCTTGAAGTAATGCCGAATAAAAGTTAAATTAGATTTCTAAACCCAGGCACCTCTTTCATGCAGAGAAATATTTTTATTGTCATTCTGATCCTGCTGATCTTTTTCGTTATCTCCTTCCTTACCAATATTCTTGGGCCGATTATTCCTGATATCGTCAAAAGTTTTGATCTGAGCATTGGTCTGGCGGGATTTCTGCCCTTTGCTTTTTTCGTCGCTTACGGGGTAATGTCCATTCCGGCAGGGTTAATGGTGGAGAAATACGGAGAAAAAAAGATCCTGATCCTGGCATTTTTTCTGGCATTCATGGGCGCGCTCCTCTTTGCATTGATCCCCGGATTTTCCATAGCATTGTTCTCGCTTTTCATGATCGGCATAGGTATGGCGATGCTGCAGGTAGTAATCAACCCTTTGTTACGGGTGGCTGGGGGAGAGGAGAAGTTTGCATTCTTTTCCGTTCTGGCGCAGCTTTTTTTTGGCGCGGCTTCATTTTTGAGCCCGTTGCTTTATAGTTATCTGGTGGCCAATGTACATTCGGGCCAATCCGGCTTTTTGATCGGCATATTGAATAACCTGGTGCCTGAAAATCTCAAATGGGTTTCATTGTACTGGGTTTTTGCGGTGATCGCGATGGCGATGGTCGTAGTCATCTCGCTGGTGAAGTTTCCCAAAGTGGAGTTATTGGAAGACGAGCGGATCGATGTCGGAAAGTCATTTACTGAACTGGCAGGCAATAAATTCGTTTGGCTGTTTTTCCTGGGCATATTCGCCTATGTGGGTACCGAACAAGGCATTGCGAACTGGATCTCCCAATTTTTACAGACCTACCACCAGGTAGATCCCGCGACGACCGGCGCTTCGGTTATCTCCTATTTCTGGGGTTTGTTAACAGTGGGGTGTTTTTTGGGCCTGATCCTGTTGAAACTGATCGATAGTCGCAAAGTGCTGATTTTTTTTACTTCCGGAGCAGTTGTTTCGTTGTTTGCTGCGCTGTTCGGATCCAAAGACCTGGCCTTGCTGGCATTTCCGGTAACAGGCTTCTTTGCCTCGGTGATGTATTCAGTTATATTTTCACTTGCGCTGAATTCCGTACCACGTCACCACGGAACGTTTTCGGGCATTTTGTGTGCGGGAATCGCCGGAGGTGCGGTGGTGCCGTTGATCGTCGGAGGATTGGGTGAGCTTTTCGGGTTGCAAATGGCTATGCTCTTTTTATTAATCCCATTAGGTTATATCTTGAGCATAGGAATCTGGGCCAAACCATTGATCACCAACGACACGATCACCAGCATCAAAGACATTTTCTAAAAAAGGCTAATGGCTAATAGCTGACAGCTTCCCTGCCATGTACAAAATCATTCTGCTTCTCGATTTCGCCGAAGAATACAGCAAGAGCCTGATGAAGGGAATTAATGCCTATTCAAAAGAATTCGGGCCGTGGGTTTTTTGCCGGATGCCTTTGTTTCACCGCGAAACCATTGGTATCGATGGGATCCTGCAATGGGCATTGGAGTGGGGCGCAGATGGTATCGTCGGGCAACTTTACAACAAAGAAATAGAAAAGATCCTGAAAGCGGAGATACCGGTCATTGCCCAGGATTTTAAGGAGCGTTTTACTGAAATTCCTAACATTACCGGCGCATATCACGAAGCCGGGCAGTTGGGGGCCGATTATTTTCTCAAAAAGGGCTTCACGAATTTTGCTTTTTACGGCTTCAATGATATCGTCTGGTCGCGGGAGAGGGCAGAGGGTTTTGAGGAGAGATTAAATGCAAAAGGCCATAAGGTCCATTATTTTGAACATAAAAAGGCGAGATCAACGGAGCTTTGGTACTATAAGCCCAGTTCGCTGAGCCGGTGGCTTAAATCACTTCCAAAACCCATTGGGCTGATGACCTGCGACGACAATCAGGGACAGCACATCACCGAGGCATGCCGGCAGGTGGGTATCCGGATTCCGGAAGAGGTGGCTGTACTCGGTGTCGACAATGATGAGATGATCTGTGACCTGTCCGACCCGCCGCTTTCCAGCATCGCACTGGATGTCGAAAAGGGAGGATACGACGCAGCAAAATTACTGGACCATATGATCAAAAATGGTACGGACGATTTTTATGATATCATTGTAAAACCCATGCAGGTGATTACCCGGCATTCGACGGATATTTACGCCACGAACGATGACTATATCGCCTCTTCTTTGAAGTATATTCACCAGAATATCGACAAAAACCTGCATGTAGAGGAAGTGGTAAAACAAGTTCCGCTGTCGCGCAGGGCATTGGAAAAGCGGTTTCTGGAGATAACCGGCTACCCCATTTACAAATACATTTTCAATCTGCGAATCGAAAAGTTCTCGCAAAAATTACTGGATACGGATATGTCTGTCTTCGAAATCGCGCTGGATATGGGTTTAAGCGACAGCAAAAATATAGCCCGCCAGTTCAGGCAGGCTAAGGGGTGCAGTCCAAGTGTTTACAGGAACAAATATCTTGCCGGTAAGTAGTTACCAGATCACGATCCTGGCAGAATCCGGCAGCGCCATTTTGCTTCCGGCAGTGCAATTCCAGGCTGCCTCGAACTCTTTCAATTGCGGTAACGGGCCGTTGATCCTGTCTTTTGCTGGTGAATGCGGGTCGGTTTGTACCTGGTTTCTTAATGCCTCATCGGTAGTGTTCATGTGCCATACCTGCGCCCATCCCAGGAAGAAACGCTGTTTCCAGTTGAATCCGTCGATTGGCGCAGGCTCAGCTTTGCCTTTCAGCGATTTTTCCAATGCATAATAGGCCAATGTTAATCCGCCGAGGTCGGCTACGTTCTCTCCAATGGTAAGGGCGCCATTGATCTTGAAACCGGGCAATGCCTCGATCCCGCTGAAATAGTCGATGTATTTTTTGGTCAGCTTGTCAAAATTGGCACGGTCGGAAGCGGTCCACCAGTTTTTCAGGTTTCCTTCGTCATCAAACTGAGATCCCTGATCATCGAAACCATGGGTAAATTCGTGACCGATCACTGCAATGATACCGCCGTAATTAATGGCATCATCCGCATTACGGTTATAGAAAGGCGGCTGCAGGATACCGGCCGGGAATACAACCTCATTGTTCAGCGGGTTATAGTAGGCATTCACGGTCTGGGGCGTCATCAGCCAATCTTTTTTATCCACCTCCTTGCCAATTTTATCGACCTCTTCCTTGTGCTGGTACAACGATGCTTCGATCACATTTTCGAACAGCTTATCCTTTTCGATTTTAATGGACGAATAATCCTTCCATTTGTCAGGATACCCAATTTTATAGGTAAATGCTTTCAACTTCTTATGTGCTTTTGCTTTGGTCGAATCACTCATCCAGGTCAGTTTATCTATTCTCTCCCCATAAACCGAGCGTACATTTTCGATCATATCAGAAACTTTTTTCTTGTCTTCTTCTGGGAAATACTTCTTAGAAAACAGTTTTCCCAAAGGCATTCCAAGTAGCCCGTCCGTTGAACGTATCGCCCTCTCAACCCGCGCCCGTTGCTGCTTGGTACCACGCATTACCGTGCTGAAAAAGCGAAAATCTTCCTGATCGAAGCGCTTTGGAAGGTAACCGGCAAAGCGGGAAAGGAGCTGCCATTTGCTATACTGTTTCAATGTCGCAAGCGGCGTGGCTTTCAGCAAAGTGTTGAGATTCTGGAGATATGCCTTGTTCTGTACAATCACTGTATCTGCTTTGATATCCTGCTTGTCGGCAAATATCTTCACGTCGAAATCTGGTGTCAGCTTTTCGAAGTCCTTGAAAGACATTTTGTTATACGTCTTTACCGGATCGCGTAGCTCTACATTGGTAAGCTGCAGTTTGGCCAGTTTTGTTTCAAAATCCAGAATCGTTTGTCCCGGTTTGGGGTCTGTGAACGCGGCGAGCGAGAACATTTTGTCGATGTGTTTCACAAATTCGGCCCTTACTTTTACGGTGCTGGAATCGGTGCGCTCATAATAGCTTTTCTCACCCAGGCTCAAACCTCCCTGTCCCTGGTACAACACATTGATTTTGCTGTTTCGCAAATCGCCCTCCACACCAAATCCAATAACATTGGCGACATCGACTTTCTGCATTTCCCCGGCAACAGCCGACAGGTCTTTTAGGGAAGTAACGGCATTGATTTTATCCAAATACGGTTTCAAAGGTTCCAAAGCCCGTTTTTCAATGGTCGCAGTATCCAGAAAGGATTGGTAGTAATCAGCGATCTGCTGCTCTTCGCTGCCTTTTTTACGATCCTCCAGCTTGGTGATTTCCTCAATAATGCCTCTGAGCCTTACTTCCTTGTTTTCTTTATCGAGGATGCCAAAAGCGCCCCAGCGGCTTTCCGTGCCGGGAATTGGGTTCTTCTTTTTCCAGCCTCCGTTGGCATATGTATCAAAATCATCGCAGGCTTTGACGGTTGAGTCCAACGAACTGATATCAAAGCCTGGAACCTTTTCAGTTGGAGTTTCTTCTTCTTTTTCTTTTTTGCACGCTGCCAGAAGCAGAGAAGCGGCCAGCGCTGAATAACAGATTGCGGCTAATTTCATTTTTTTCAATGTGTTATGAAGTGATAAGATAAATTAAATGTGCTTAACTGATTCCGCCCATCCAGCCTTTGATTGGCTTCCAGAAGACAAGTATGACCAGGCCAAAAGCGGTTGTGACAAGCGCTACCTGGTTAAATAAAGCGGGCATTTGCATGATGTTTTCTTCGTCGAAGCCACCTGCGAATAACCCTGCGATAAGGTTACCGAGCGAGGCTCCTACAAACCAGATTCCCATGAGCTGGCTTACATAGCGTTTGGGAGCGAGTTTTGTGTAAGAACTTAATCCGACAGGGCTCACGCACAATTCACCTATTGTATGGAGGAAATAGGTGAATGTGAGGAAGAGGGGAGAGGTAAGTTGCCCGGTAACGGCGATTTTAGCGGCAATAACCATCACAAAGAAGCTCAGGCCAAGCAAGATGAGGCCTGCGGCGAATTTGACGGGAATAGAAGGGTTGCGGTTCCTGGATGAAAGAAAGATCCACAAACTAGCTAATACTGGGGCAAAAATCAGTACAAATGTAGGCTGGAAGTTCTGAAACCAGCTGGAAGGCACTTCCCACCCGCCGATCATTCTGTCGGTATGCCGCTCTGCAAAAATTTGCAATGAAGTACCTGCCTGCTCGTAACCTGCCCAGAAAAGTGAGATTGCAAGGAATAATATGATGAGTACCAACACACGGTATTGTTCAACGCGGGTCAGCCCGCCGGCAATTAGTATGTATAAAAAATAAGATGCCGAAATCGTAACAATGATAACGCCCGCACCCTGGGCCAGCCCCTGGGCGGTAGTCATATTAATGGTTCCGGAGTACTGCAGGACAATCAGAAAAACGACCAGCAGCGCAACAAGACCGTAACCCAATGTTTTGTTTTTCCCCGACTGAGCGACACTTTCAGGGGTAGAAATCTGTGCGGGCGGAACATCCCCCAATCCTCTCAGATATTTTGCGGCACCAAATCGAAAAACGATAAGTCCCAATAACATTCCGATCGCGGCAGCCCCAAAGCCCATGTGCCAGCTAACCCGCTCGCCGAGGTAACCAACGATGGCTATCCCTAAAAATGAGCCGAGGTTGATCCCCATGTAAAAAATGGAAAATGCTGCATCCCGCCTGGCACCGCCTTCGGGATAAAGCTCACCCACAATGGAGCTGATGTTGGGTTTCAATAAACCAGTTCCGACCGCAACCGTAGTAAGGCCGATGAAAAACAGCACTGAACCACCGGGAACGGCAAGTATCATGTGCCCGACCATGATGACAATTCCCCCGTACCAGATTGCTTTTTTTTGTCCCAGAATGTTATCTGCGAGCCAACCGCCGGGTAATGTTAAAAGATATACCGAGGCGGTATAGATCCCATAAATTGCCGCGCCTTCTGCCGCGCTCATTGCCATCCCACCACTCACTTTATCAATCAGAAAGAGCAGGAGTATCGCGCGCATCCCGTAGTAACTGAACCGCTCCCACATTTCGGCAAAAAACAAGACGTAAAGTCCGGTGGGGTGCTTTTGAGATATCTGTGAAGGCATATAACAGTAATGTTTTATTTGGTTTTTTGAGTGATCTGTATATAATTTTTCCGCGCAAGATAGGAATTATAGATAAATATATATGCCGAGAAAATAAAAGGGACAGCCTGATATTTTATCGGCTGTCCCTTTCAACAAAGATGTGTAACCTGAATTATTTAACAGAAAATGACCCCTCACCAACCGAAAAGCCTTCAGAGTATAATTCAACTGTGTAAGTGCCTTTTGTGAAGGGCGCATCACGGTCATACATAATACTGACGTCCTGATTGTTATTCGCGTAAAGCACGTCTTTGCTGATCGTGTAACCTTGCTCCTGACCATTAAAATCGAATGTGCCAGAACCTGTCTTGGTATCCGAAATGGTAGCACCGGTAGGATCAATAATGCGGAGGTAAATCGTTTTGTTGTCTGACATGGTCAGCGGATTTTTCTCAAGCATGAAATCGACCCTGACTTTGTCTACTCTTTTGGCCTTCACATTTTCTCCTTCCCGTACTTTACCTTTTGAAGAGACAGCATAAACTTTTACGTTACGAGCTCTCAACGCCGCAGCCATGGTTACTTTCGATTCCAGCTCGGTGTTCTTGGCAACAACCCCGCTTAGCGAATCGCTTATGGCCTGCTTGGTTGTCTGCAGTTCTGTTTTTTCCTGGACCAGCGTTTCATTTTGACTAATCAGCTGCTGGTTTTCTTCCCGGAGCTGGGCGATTTCAACGTCTTTTTTTGACAGGAATTCCTCGTACTCCTTCACTTTCTTGCCCAGATTGGTATTTCCTTTGCGCAGCGAGATACGGTCCTGTTCTAATGAGGCTTTCGCTTTTTCCAGCTCTTCAATGTTACCACCAAGGTTTTGCACTTCCACGATTCTTGCGTCGAGTTGCTTTCCAATCGAGTCAAGTTTTATTTCGGCGGTTGCGAGCTCGTTCACGCGGGCCTGAATATTTGTTTGCTGCACCTTAGCCAGATTGTGTTCATTATAATACAAATAGCCGAAAACTGCAGCCACAATGGTCATCAGGATCAAACCGACCAAAAGTCCGTTATTATTTTTCTTTTCCATAAATGCTTAGGTTAAATGATATAATTTATGGGATATGTTCAAAGAACTGTGCCAATGCGATACACAAAGTTTTTAATCCACCGCAAAAACAATGAGCCGACCGCAAGTCTAATTTTGCGGTCGGCTCATTGTTTTTGTTTATAATAGACTGAAAGCGATAAGGTTGTGTGTATTAGTAGTCGCCGCCAGCCCCCCCGCCTCCAAAGCTTCCGCCCCCGAATCCTCCGAATCCGCCGCCGTCACTTCCGCCACCTCCCCAGTTACCAGAGAAGCTTCCTCCCCCGGAATGGGTAGTATATGGCCATATTATCGGACCACCGAAATTACGGAGCCCTCCGCCACCACCGCCTCTTCGGTTTCTAAAAATGATAATGAGGATAATGACGAAGATGATAGCAAACGTGAGCAGAGGCGAAGACGACCCGTCTCCGTTATCTTCTTTCGGGTCCGCTTTGTATTCACCGGTAGCATATTTAAAGATCATATCAACTCCCTGATCCAGCCCCTGGTAAAATTGGCCGTTCTTGAATTGCGGAGTAATAACCTGGGAGATGATCCGCTTTGCAATGGCGTCTGGTATGGCGCCCTCCATTCCGTATCCAGTACTAATAAATACTTTTCTGTCGGTGGGTGCCCAAAGAAGCACGATACCGTTGTCTTTTCCTTTTTGCCCAACACCCCATTCCCGGCCCAATTTGAATGCATAATCGGCAATCGGATATTCGCCGGTGGTGGGGACAATTACAATGACGATTTGTGATGAAGTTGAATCATTGTATGCAACCAATTTTTGTTCAAGACTGGCCTTTTCACCTTCGCTCAGCTGGTTTGCGAAATCGTTCACCAGTCGTGGCGGGTTTGGCTTCGCGGGGATATTCTGCGCTTGTAGGGCCTCAAGCGATATGGCTAAAAGAAAACAAAGGCTCAGGATTTTATTCATAGCATTCATTGTCCGAACGAGATGTCGTCGGGAAGTTCGTTGATGTCATCGGATTGGAACGGGAAGTGCGTTTTTAGCTGGATACCGGCTTCTTCAATGCCCTTTGATAACCCTTCTGAAAATTGCCCCTTGGAAAAATATTCGCGTAGAAGGTCCTTGGTAGTATTCCAGAAATCGCCCGATACTTTCTCATCTATCCCCTTATCACCGAGAACAGCAAATTTTCTGTCCTCATATGCGAGATAAAAAAGTACCCCATTGCGCTCTGCAGTCTGATGCAATTGGAGAAACAAGAATACTTCCTTGGCCCTCTCCATGACATCTGTGGTCGGACATTTCTTTTCTATATGAACTTTGACTTCCCCGGAAGTCTGTTTTTCAGCTTGTTGAATCGCGTCGATAATGCGTTTCTGCTGTTCGTCCGAGAAAAAAAGAGAATCCCCTGGCATAAGCTGATCGATTTTGGGCGGGAAGAATACAAAAACAAAATTGGTTTCCGGACATTATTTGACGGAAACCAATTTATCCCTTAATTAGAATTTCACAGAAGGGGCTTTTTCGGAGCCGGCTGCTGCGGTGAAATAACCTTTCTGAGAGAACCCGAAGACTCCTGCAAATAAATTGGTGGGAAAAGTGCGGACCTCCTGGTTATAATCTTTGACAACTGCGTTAAAATCGTTCCTTGCTACTCCGATCCTGTTTTCAGTGCCTTCAAGCTGAGCCTGAAGTTCAAGGAAATTCTGATTGGCTTTGAGCTGCGGATATTGTTCCACGGATACAAGTAATCTGGATAGGGACCCGCTTAACTGGTCCTGCGCAGCCTGAAACTTGGCGATATTCTCAGGAGTAAGTTGATCTGCGTTGATTGTAGTCTGAGTTGCTTTGCTACGCGCCTCAATCACGGCGGTTAATGTGCTTTTTTCAAAATCAGCCGCCCCTTTGACGGTACTTACGAGGTTTGGGATCAGGTCGGCCCGGCGTTGATACTGGCTTTCTACTTTTGCCCACGATTCTTTTACGACCTCGTCTTTACTTACCAGGCCATTATATTTACCGCAGCCTACGAATCCCAGAATCAGAACTACGACGATTACTGCAATGAGTCCTTTTGACATTTTAATATTCAGTTTAGAATTAATGAATGTGATTCAAAGTTGTCCAAAGCTAGCAAAAACCGGCACAAAATTTACATAACCGGCATTTTGGGAACCATAGGTCGGGAAGGTTTCGTGATGACGGGCTCCGGGCCCGTCAGGACAAATTAATGTTCCCCGACTCCTGCTATATTGTTCCACCTCCCCCAACTCACTGATACCTCGTAATCCAGCAGGCAGCTTTCAAAATACATGGCGCCAAGCGTCCAATTGATGCCTAGGTGGTTAACCAGGTAATTTGCGGAGAGCTCCCGTTCTCTGGTTGTCAGTGATCCAGTTGCGGGCAACTTCGCCATAATTGCATTAACTTCCTCGTCTTCAGTTTTTCCATTGATCCAGATAGTGAGTATGTCGTTATCATTGATCCAGCGGGTGGTAAAATCATGCCTTACACCGCTGGGCTTGAATATCCGTGGGCCATATCGAAGCAGGATCCAGTGGAAGTAGTCTCTTTTAAGCAGATCCTGAATTACCCGCTCATTTTGATCAGATGGATTTCGGGCTATGATCCTGTTATATATATCCCTGGCCGATAAGCATCCAAGGGATAACCACTGCGATAAACCCGAGTCTGTCAGCGTATCTAAAAATCCATGTGTTTCGGTACGAAGATCAATGTCTCTGAGAAATCCTTCAAATGCGTTTAGCGCCTCGGTTTCACCAGCCAGCTTATTGGCTGATTTTTGGTGTGACAGCAAGATTTCCTTCGGATCGACCCCAAGCGAAGGCAAGGACGGCAGCATTCCGGCATCGAAATCTGCCGGCAACGTTATTTTTTCCGGTGCGGGGAGAGAGTCCTTGATATGAATGCTGTTTTTGATCTTGTTACTGAAATCAAGAAAATTGGAAGGTAGTTTTGAAATAGGAAAGGGCAGTTCAACCGCATTCATCAAGGTATCCATCCAGAACAATTTGATATCCACATTGCTGATCTTGAGATTCTTGCTCAAAGAAGACTCTATTCTTGTTTCCTCGGGTCCTATTTCTTTGCTTGTATAAACATACTCTGCATTGTAGTATTCTGCCATCTGCGCAACAATCTTTTCAGGCTCACCTACGCGGATTAGCAGATCGCCTCCCTTCTTCCTCAGAAGATTTCGAAGTTCCGAAACCGATTCTAGAATAAACTGCGCCCGCAGCGCACTTGTCCTCCGGAAACCTAACCTTGTTTTCTCGAATTGTCGGGGGTCGAAAACGTATACCGGAACGACTTCTCTGGCAGCTTGAACGGCGTTGAACAAAGCTTCATTGTCGTTCAATCGCAGGTCATTCCTAAACCAGTAAATAATGCGTTGAGCCATTAAAATACTTAAATAAATCTGAAAGCGAGTTTTTTAAGGTACAATTATACAAAAATTGGGCGGGGGTAAAGCAAAAGCCCGTTTAGGAATGTCTCCTAAGCGGGCTTTAAGATAATATCTGATTTTTTAGTAGCTGAGAATAGTAAATTCGGTTCGACGGTTCCTCTGATGCTCTTCTTCCGTCTTTGCATTGGGAATAATCAATTCTCTCTCTCCATAACCTTTGGCGACCATCCGGTCGGCGTCAATCCCTTTCGAGTTGAGATATGTCACTGCCGATTCGGCCCTGTTTTGCGACAAGGTCATGTTATACGCATCGGTAGCCCGGGCATCTGTGTGCGAGCTGAGCTCAATGGTCATGGTTGGATTATCTTTCAGGATCTGCACCAGCTTGTCAAGCTCCACTGCTGCATCTGGCCGGATATTGTATTTGTTTAAATCGTAATAAATATTTTCCAGTACAAATGTTTTGTTTAATTCAAGTTTATCAAGTCTGATCGTTACATTGAATGTGGTATCGGTGAGTTCTTTGGTTAAAAAGATCGGCGGAATCGACTTTCCGTTCATTGAAAAAGGTTCGCGTTTGCTAATGTAGCCTTTGCGCTGAACGAGGAGGCTGTAAGACCTTCCTTCTTCGACGGGCTGTTTCCCGAATTTGCCCTCTGAGTTTGACGTTAACTGCGCAATCTGGGTTTCGGAAGTATCAGGAAGTATGTGTATTACTGCGGAATCTATTGCTGTGGGGTTTTGGCCAGTGGTAACAATATTGCCTGCTAGAAAATAACGTACGACTTTTGGTTTCCCATTAATGTAGTTTGGATTATTGGGGTTAAGCGGATTGTTTGGATCATTGTTTTTTGCAATCTCGGAACTATCAGGCTCTTCTGGCGACGAGAAATAGTAGATGTCATCATCACCTTTCCCCCCGTCACGATTGGATGCAAAAAAGCCTTTTTTGAGGCTCTTGTAAAACACAAGCCCAAAATCATCTTGCGGACTGTTGAATGGAATTCCAAGATTCTCAATGGAGATTACCCCCTGGCTCCTTGTTGCGGAGAACAAGTCCAGTTTGCCAAGCCCAGGATGTCCGTCGGATGCGAAATAGAGTTTTCCTCCTTCGGCAACATACGGGAACATTTCATCTCCTGCTGTATTAATATCCCTACCCATATTCACGGGTTTGCTAAACCGTCCCGATGCGTCCATATTGGTGCGGTAGATGTCAATACCACCAGCGCCTCCGGCCCTGTTTGAAGCAAAATAAAGAGTCTTGCCGTCTCTTGAAAATGCGGGCGACCCGTCCCAGGCCAAAGAGTCGTTAATAGGGAGTATCGCAGGCACGGTCCATTGTCCGCCTACGTTGCGGCTCATATAAAGATCTACATCTGCAGTCCCCTTTTTCTTACCATTGTTGCCACGGGCAAAAACCAGTGTTTTGCCATCGGGAGAAAAGGCGGGAGAGCCTTCATTGGCATCTTCAGCGAAGATTTCCTGACTAAGTAAAACAGGATTTCCCTGAGTTGACCCCGCATCCTCGGATATCGCAACTTTGTACAGTCCAAGCATGGGCTGTCCATTATTTTTATAGATTTTTTCTTTTTTTGAAGAAGAAAACACAAGTTCGTTGCCAAGTATGGTCGGTGAGAATTCTGAACCAGCGGTATTAAGTGGAATGTCTTTGATTTCGACCTCCATTTTCTGTGTTTTCAGGCGATCGGCGATTTTTAGGATTTCGACTTCTCTCAATGCACGTTCCTGTAAGTTTGGTGCTCCGCTGGTATCCTTGGCAAAAGCGGCAAATTGTGCGGAAGCCTCATTGTACTGACCGTCCGCTTTTAAGGCATAGGCATATTGGAATTTTGCATCAGAGTTAGTGAAGCCGCCGTCCAATGCCTTCTTATAGTAAGGTATGGATTGTCTGAAGCGATTGGAAAGGCGGTATGATTCGGCAATCAGGTAATTTGTTTGGACAGGTTCGTAGTTTTCTGCTGCGGCTTTTTCGAAACCTTTTATAGCGAGGTCATATTCTCCGTTTGCAAACTTTTTCTGTCCATCTTTATAAGCTTGCATCGCCGAATTGCAGCCGGAAAGGTATAACGTTATCGTAAAGAGGCTAACGATGAGGGTAAAATTACTCCGCAAAAGTTTCATAATTTAAAGTATAAAATCAAACGATCCGACGCGCACACGGGTTTTGGAAAAACAATACTAATAAACAACGATTGGAAATAAAATTATGGATACGGCAGACCAAGATTTTTATTTAGGCTATTTAGGCTATTCCAGACCCTCAGATCCTGCAATAATAGGGTTATTGTGATTGAAACTGATGGTAGGAGAGCGATTTAGTTTTCAACTCCTGCGACCGTTATAACCGGGTCATAGCCGCAACCATCAGGTTTTTTATAAAAACAACTACTAACATTTTGTAAATCAACACAACTCTGCTACTTTTGCAGTCCGATTTTTCGGGAAAACTGTTTATATAACAAAAGGCTGGTTTGTTAACCGGATCAAAATCAATTTGTTAAATGCCAACTATTTCACAATTAGTCCGTAAAGGTAGAGAGACCATTACATGGAAATCCAAGTCACCGGCTTTGGATTCATGCCCTCAGCGTAGGGGTGTGTGCACCAGGGTGTACACTACAACGCCCAAAAAACCGAACTCAGCTCTTCGTAAAGTTGCCCGTGTTCGTCTTTCAAACAACAAGGAGGTGAATGCCTATATCCCAGGAGAAGGCCACAACCTTCAGGAGCACTCGATCGTTTTGATCCGTGGTGGTCGTGTTAAAGACTTGCCAGGTGTTCGTTATCACATTATCCGTGGTGCGTTGGACACAGCAGGTGTGAACGGGCGTAGACAACGTCGTTCTAAATATGGTGCCAAGCGTCCAAAGCCAGGACAAGTTCAGGCAGCACCAACAAAGGGTAAGAAAAAATAAAAAGTAACTCTCTCTGCTTTTATTAAGGAATTAATCTGATAAAAGGGAAGTAATCTCGGACGATGTTCGGGGTGAATAAGTTGCAAAACGAAACCTACGTAAAAATTTTAAGACAAAATGAGAAAGTCGAAACCAAAGAAAAGATACATCCTTCCTGATCCTAAGTTCAGAGATGTTCAGGTTACCAAGTTTGTTAACAACCTGATGTACGAAGGAAAGAAAAGTATAGCATTTACCATTTTTTACGACGCATTGGAATTGGTTGAGAAAAAAACCAACGAAAATGGTCTTGAAACCTGGAAAAAAGCATTGAACAATGTAACTCCTTCTGTTGAGGTAAAAAGCCGCCGTGTCGGTGGTGCTACTTTCCAGGTTCCAACAGAAGTTCGTCCAGAGCGTAAGCAATCTCTTGGCATGAAATGGCTGATTAACTATTCACGTAAGCGTGGAGAAAAAACAATGGTTGATCGCTTGGCGGGTGAAATTATCGCTGCTGCGAAAGGTGAAGGTTCGGCAGTTAAAAAGAAAGATGACACGCACCGTATGGCAGATGCCAACAAGGCGTTCTCGCACTTCCGTTTCTAGGGTTATTTAACCTCTGAAATGAAACAGGTACCACACGAAAATGTGGTACCTGTTTTTTTGCTATTCATTCGGCCAGAAGTTTGACAGCACTATTTACTTGCTGATGATCGAAGGAGTAAAATGCACTGAACATATGATCAGGAATTATTTGATAAAAAAATATTTCCAATGTTGTTTTTATGGCTGACAATCTGTACTTTTGCGCTCTGAATTTCCAAAGCGGCGTTTGTTAGTCCCTGGATTTCAATGCTTCAAATTGAATTGCACATCGAATAAAATATAACACATCACCATCTGTCATGGCACGTGATCTAAGATTAACAAGAAACATTGGTATTGCTGCGCATATTGACGCCGGTAAGACAACAACAACGGAGCGTATACTTTATTATGCAGGTGTAAGCCACAAAATTGGAGAAGTACATGATGGTGCTGCTACAATGGACTGGATGGAGCAGGAGCAGGAGCGTGGGATCACCATTACTTCCGCAGCAACGACTGTTGATTGGAATTATCGGAATGAAAAATACCATATTAACATTATTGATACCCCAGGTCACGTTGACTTTACTGTTGAGGTAAACAGGTCACTTCGTGTTTTGGACGGTTTGGTTTTCCTTTTTAGTGCAGTTGATGGTGTTGAACCGCAATCTGAAACCAACTGGCGCTTGGCTAACAATTACAATGTTGCCCGGATTGGTTTTGTAAATAAAATGGACCGTTCAGGTGCAGACTTTCTTAAGGTTTGTACACAGGTTAAGGAAATGCTGGGAAGCTACGCTGTACCTCTTCAGTTACCAATTGGTGCTGAGGATTCATTTAAAGGTGTGGTTGACTTGGTTAACTTCCGCGGTATCGAGTGGAATGAGGCTGACAAAGGAATGACTTTCACGGAGGTTCCTATTCCAGATGATATGATCGAAGAGGCAACTGAGTGGAGAGAAAAACTTCTTGAAGCGGTAGCTGAATTCGATGATACGCTAATGGAGAAATATTTTGAAGATCCTGCTTCCATTACTGAGGACGAAATTCTTGCAGCGTTGCGTGCAGCAACCATCAGCATGAAAATTGTTCCGATGGTTTGTGGTTCTTCATTTAAAAACAAAGGAGTACAAACTATGCTGGATTATGTGATGGCTATTTTGCCTTCACCATTGGATCGCGAGAGCATTGTTGGTACTGATCCTCGCACGGGTGCTGAAATCAGCCGCCAACCAACAGTAAAGGATCCTTTCTGTGCACTTGCATTTAAAATTGCAACAGATCCATATGTAGGACGCCTTTGCTTTATCAGATCTTATTCTGGTGTTTTGGAATCAGGCTCTTACGTTTTGAACAACCGTTCCGAAAATAAGGAACGTATCTCACGTATTTTCCAAATGCATGCTAACAAGCAGAATCAGATTGACAGGCTTGAAGCGGGTGATATCGGTGCTGTTGTTGGGTTTAAGGATATTAAAACGGGTGATACGCTTTCAGATGAAAAATCGCCAATCGTTCTGGAATCAATGGTATTCCCAGAGCCTGTAATCGGATATGCGATCGAGCCTAAAAAAGCTGCTGATAGTGATAACTTCTCAAAAGCCATCACTAAGCTGATCGAGGAAGATCCAACTCTTCAGGTTGAAAGTAATGAGGAAACTGGTCAGACTATCATCAAAGGGATGGGTGAGCTTCACCTTGAGATTATTATCGACCGTATGCGTCGCGAATTTAAGGTAGAAGTAAACCAGGGTGCTCCTCAGGTTGCTTACAAGGAGATTCTTACTAAGAATTTCGAACACCGCGAGGTATATAAGAAACAAACGGGTGGTCGGGGTAAATTTGCTGATATCGTCTTTGAAATTGGGCCACGTGACGATAATGAAGAAGGACAAGAACCGAAACAAGGTTTACAGTTTGTGAACGAAGTTGTTGGGGGTGCTATTCCTCGTGAATTTATCCAGCCGGTTCAAAAGGGATTTGAAGCAGCTATGATCAACGGTGCGTTGGCAGGTTATCCTTTGGATTCGATGAAAGTGCGGTTGTTCCATGGATCATTCCACGATGTCGATTCAGATTCACTGTCATTTGAACTTGCGGCGAAGTTAGGTTTCAAAGAAGCTGCCCGCCACGCGGGTTCAAAATTGATGGAGCCAATTATGCACGTCGAAGTTCTTACACCAGACGAATATACTGGCCCTATCACTGGTGACTTAAACCGTCGCCGGGGAATTATGAGAGGTATGGATTCCCGTAATGGAGCTCAGGTTATTAAAGCAGATGTGCCTCTTTCTGAATTATTTGGATATGTAACTGACCTTCGGACCATGTCATCTGGTCGTGCAACGGCATCTCTTACTTTTGCGTATTACGAAATCGTTCCTAACAACATTGCAGAAGGTGTGATTGAAAAGGCAAAGGGTTTGGTTAAAGCCTAATATTGATCTCTTGCCCGAGTAATCTGGCAAAGATTTATCATAAAACTTAAATCGGAGAAGTAAATGGTTCTTTCGCCGATGGATTGTCGAAATCATTTCGAACAACTTTTCTGAACCGGAAACAAACAATACCCATGAATCAAAAAATTCGCATTAAACTTCGGTCTTTTGACCACAATCTGGTTGACAAATCGGCTGAGAAAATTGTAAAAGCTGTAAAAGCAACAGGAGCGGTAGTAAGTGGTCCTATTCCATTACCTACAAAGACTGAGAAATTCACAGTTTTGCGTTCTCCTCACGTTAACAAAAAGTCAAGAGAGCAATTTCAGCTTTGTACTTACAAACGTTTGGTTGATATTTTTTCTACTAGTGCAAAGACAGTTGACGCCCTGATGAAATTGGAATTACCAAGCGGGGTAGATGTAGAGATCAAGGTATAGTTTCTCAAGGACTTATTTAATTAAGTCAAAAGAAATAAACGGGTGAAGGTCCATTATTGGAAACCACATCTGAACTCAATGAAGCCAGGTAATGGTATGTTCAGCATATCGTAACAAAGGTTCTCAAAAATGGGTCAGATGTTCATTCATCTGACCTTTTTTGCTGATTATCAGCGAGAAATATTTAAATATTGCTTGGATACTAAAATCAGTTTTTTTACCTTTGCAGTCCGTTTTAAAGAATAAGGGTTTTACCTGCTAATTTTAATTTCAAAACATGTCTGGTTTAATTGGTAAGAAAATCGGAATGACTAGTTTGTACAATGCTGACGGGCAGGCTCTGGCATGTACTGTAATTCAAGCTGGTCCTTGTGTTGTTACACAAGTTAGGTCCGAAGACAAGGATGGCTATAAAGCTATTCAATTAGGTTTTGGCGAGAAAAAAGAAAAGAATTCGACCCAGCCTATGATTGGCCACTTCAAAAAAGCCAACACAACTCCCAAACAGAAATTGGTTGAGTTCAAGGAGTTTGAAGTGGAGCATGAACTTGGAACTTCATTATCTGTTCAGGATATCTTTGAAGAAGGCGAGTTTGTTGACGTGGTTGGTTCTGCAAAGGGTCGCGGATTCCAGGGTGTTGTAAAACGTCATGGTTTTGGTGGGGTTGGTGGACAAACGCACGGTCAGCACAACAGAGCGCGTCACCCAGGTTCGATTGGTGCCTGCTCTTTTCCATCACGTGTATTTAAGGGTATCCGTATGGGTGGACGCATGGGTAACAATCGTGTAAAAATTCAGAATTTACGTATTCTGAAAGTGATACCTGAGCAAAACCTTTTGGTTGTAAGTGGCTCAGTACCGGGTTCGAAGAATTCATTTCTAATCATTGAGAAATAGCACTAATGGAACTGTCCGTATTAAATATAAAAGGAGAAGATACCGGCAAGAAGGTAAGTGTGTCCGAAGATATCTTCGGCATCGAGCCTAATACGCACGCGATCTATCTCGATGTGAAATTGTACTTGGCTAACCAGCGCCAGGGCACGCATAAATCTAAGGAACGCGCGGAGGTTAATCACTCTACACGTAAGATCAAACGTCAAAAAGGAACGGGCGGTGCTCGTGCGGGTAGTATCAAGTCGCCCGTATTTGTAGGTGGCGGCCGTATTTTCGGGCCAAGACCACGTGACTATGGTTTTAAAATTAATAAGAAAGTGAAAGCTTTGGCACGTAGGTCGGCGTTTTCTGTAAAAGCGCAATCCGATTCTATTTCAGTTTTGGAAACGTTTACATTCGACGCCCCGAAAACCAAGTCTTACCTGAGTGTTTTGAATTCGCTGTCATTGGTGAACACAAAAACGTTACTGATCCTTCCAGCTGTTGACAGCAATGTATACCTATCCAGCCGCAATATTCCAAAGGCAAAGGTTACAACAGTGGATTCAGTCAATACTTACGATTTGATGTATGCAGACCGTCTTTTGATAAGTGAATCTGCGCTGTCTATTTTGGAAACCCAATTGAACAAATAACAATGAGTGTACTGAAACGTCCGATTATAACTGAAAAGGTAACGGCTCAGGGTGGTCAAGGAAAATATGCTTTTGAAGTTACTCTTACTGCTAATAAGGTAGAGATTAAGAAGGCTATTGAGAAACTGTTCGGGGTTACCGTAGAAAGCGTTCACACAATGCGCAGCATTGGAAAAAGCAAATCCCGCACATCGGGAGGTAAATTTGTAAGTGGAAAAACGTCAACCATTAAGAAGGCTATTGTAACAGTAGCTGAAGGTGAGATCATCGATATCTACGGTGAAGCATAAAATAGTTGAGCGATTCAAATCTTTGACGAGTTAATAGCAAATGGCAGTTAAAAAATTAAAACCGACAAGTGCTGGTCAGCGTTTCCGCTCGGCTCCTACTTTTGAGGAGATCACCGCCGCGAAACCTGAAAAAAGTCTTCTGGAAACCATCAAAAGAACAGGTGGTCGTAATAGTCAGGGACACATGACCATGCGATATATAGGTGGTGGACATAAGAGGAAATATCGCATTATCGATTTCAAAAGAAATCGTTTTGATGCACCAGCTACTGTCCTTACCATTGAATACGATCCAAACCGTTCTGCGCGCATTGCGTTGGTCCAGTTTGAAGATCAAGAGAAAAGGTACATCATTGCTCCCAATGGCCTTAAAGTGGGGCAGGTAATTGTTTCAGGAAATTCAGTTGCTCCCGAGGTTGGTAATGCTCTCCCATTGAGCGCGATGCCTATTGGTACAATTGTTCATAACATCGAATTGACTCCTGGTAAAGGAGGCCAGTTTGCAAGAAGTGCAGGAGCTTATGCTCAGCTGGTTGCAAGAGAAGGCAAATATGCTGTTTTGAAAATGCCGTCCGGTGAAATGCGTATGATTCTTTCAACTTGTATTGCTACTGTTGGAACTGTTTCAAATGCAAGTCATATGAATGTAGCATTGGGGAAAGCAGGTCGCAGAAGATGGTTAGGTCGTCGACCACGTGTTCGCGGTGTTGCGATGAACCCTGTGGATCACCCAATGGGTGGTGGTGAAGGCCGTTCTTCCGGAGGTCAGCCTCGTTCAAGAAACGGGCAGTTTGCCAAAGGCTTGAAGACACGTGACCGTAACAAGCATTCTGAGAAATTGATTATAAGCCGTCGTAAAAAATAACAGTATAACATGGCACGCTCATTAAAAAAAGGACCATATATCGACTTTCGTCTTGAGAATAAAGTGACTGTTATGAACAGCGCTGCTCGTAAGTCAGTTATCAAAACCTGGTCTCGACGCTCAATGATTTCGCCTGATTTTATCGGGCATACATTTGCAGTACACAACGGAAATAAGTTCATACCTGTTTACGTGACTGAAAATATGGTTGGTCATAAACTGGGAGAATTTTCTCCTACACGTAATTTCCGTGGCCATACAGCAAAAAAAGATAAAGGTAGAAAATAATTATTCGACGATAGCTGGTTCTGAAAGGAACAAGCCTATATCTGAAAGAACATGGAAGCAAGAGCAATATTAAAAGATGTACCTACCTCTCCTCGTAAGATGAGATTAGTAGCCGACATGATTCGCGGACAAAAGGTCAGCAAGGCGTTGGCACTTTTAAAATTTCAACCAAGGGCTTCTTCACCAGTATTGCACAAAGTTTTGCTCTCAGCAGTAGCTAACTGGCAACAATTGAATGAAGACGCAAAATTGGAAGACGCAGATCTTATCGTTAAAACCGTTTTTATTGACGGTGGACGGATGCTAAAGCGTCTACGTCCTGCGCCTCAGGGAAGAGCACACAGAATCCGGAAGCGTTCTAATCATATCACCATTGTGATTGACGATGCTTCGGCTTTGACGACTGGTGCAGATAAAGAAGCAGTAATCACCGAATCATAAGTAAAACGATCTATATCGAATGGGACAAAAGGTAAATCCTATAGGTCTGAGACTAGGAATTGTTAGAGGATGGGAGTCAAGCTGGTATGGAGGAAAGGACTTCTCTGATAAATTGGTTGAGGACGAAAAAATCCGTAACTACATCAAGGCACGTATCCCAAAAGGATCTATTTCTAAAGTAGTTATTGAACGTACTTTAAAGCGCATCACATTAACAATTCATACTGCCCGTCCAGGGATTGTAATTGGAAAAGGTGGTAGTGAAGTGGATAAAATTAAGGAAGAGCTCAAAAAGATCACGGGAAAAGATGTTCAGATCAACATCTATGAAATCAAACGTCCTGAGATCGATGCGAAGCTGGTAGGCGAAGCTATCGCCCAGCAACTACAAGCCCGTATTTCGTACCGTCGTGCAATGAAGCAATCAATCGCCTCTGCAATGCGTGTAGGAACACAGGGAATTAAAATTCGTCTGGCCGGACGTTTAGGGGGAGCAGAGATGGCTCGTACGGAAGAATATAAGGAAGGTCGTATTCCCCTCCATACGTTGCGTGCCGATATCGATTATGCAATCTCTGAAGCTCAGACTATCTATGGTAAGATAGGCATCAAGGTTTGGATCTTCAAAGGAGAACTATATGGTAAGCGAGATTTGACTCCGGCGGCAGCGACAGCGGCGGCGGACAGGGCAGATCGCAGCACAGGAGGAAGTGACCGTGGTGGAAACGACCGAGGTGGACGTGACAGAAGAGGTGGACGTGGTGGAAATGAGGGTGGTGCTCCGAGAGGAGAAGGCGGTGGTGGAGGAAGCGAAGCAGATCGTCGTAAGAGAAATAAGAATAAGAAGAAGTAGTCAGACATTTCCCGGTTTTGCACCGGTTCAAATAGATTAGATCATGTTACAGCCGAAAAGGACAAAATTTCGCAAGCAACAAAAGGGAAAGGGATCATACAACGGTTTGGCTACTCGCGGACATGAAATCGCCTTCGGATCGTTTGCAATTAAGGCACTCGAACCAGGTTGGTTGACTGCAAGACAAATTGAGGCAGCTCGTATCTCGGTAACCCGTGCTATGAAACGCGAAGGGCAAGTTTGGATCCGTGTTTTCCCGGACAAGCCGATTACCAAGAAGCCTGCTGAAGTTCGTATGGGGAAAGGAAAGGGAGCACCTGAGTATTGGGTTGCGCCGGTTAAGCCAGGAACTATCATTTTTGAAGCAACTGGTGTTGAACTCGATACCGCAAATGAGGCATTGCGTTTGGCTGCTCAGAAGCTGCCAATTAAAACCAAGTTCGTGGTACGTCGGGATTATCAGGAATAGGATTAACTCCGAACGCATTAAGAACACTAATTATTTAAAGCAATGACTAGTAAAGAAATAAAGGATCTTTCGCAAGATCAGCTCAAAGAGCAGATCGCCCAAGAGAGAGAGCGCTTACTCCGGTTGAAATTTGCTCACGCTATTTCCCCGATTGAAAACCCTTTGCGTATTCGCGCCTCACGTAAGGAAATTGCAAGGCTCTTAACCGAACTGTCGGCTAAATCGAACCAACAGTAAATCAGTTTAGAAATTATGGAGGCAACAGAAAGAAATTTACGTAAAGAAAGAGTAGGCAAGGTAGTGAGTAACAAAATGGAGAAATCCTGTGTGATCACTGTTGAGCGTAAAGTGAAACATGCCAAGTATGGTAAGTTTATGACTAAAACTACCAAGCTGATGGTACATGACGAAACAAATCAGGTGGGAATCGGTGATACGATCCGTGTGATGGAAACTCGTCCGCTGAGCAAGAATAAGCGTTGGAGATTAGTAGAAATCCTTGAAAGAGCGAAGTAATCATGGTACAACAAGAATCAAGACTGTCGGTAGCAGATAACAGTGGCGCAAAGGAAGTACTCGTAATCCGTGTACTTGGCGGAACCGGAAAGCGTTATGCATCAGTTGGCGATAAGATCGTCGTGACAGTAAAAGCGGCTCTTTCATCGAGCAATATGAAAAAGGGAACGGTTTCAAAGGCCGTAGTGGTTCGCACAAAAAAAGAAGTGCGCCGTAAGGATGGTACTTACATCAGGTTTGAAGATAATGCGGCTGTGTTATTGAACAATAATGACGAACCTCGTGGTACGCGTATCTTTGGCCCAGTGGCACGTGAGTTGCGTGAAAGGCAATTTATGAAGATTGTATCATTAGCACCCGAAGTGTTGTAAGAAATCAAACACAAGTATTTCTTTAAACTGTTAAGAAAATACCTCAATGGAAATTTCAAATAAAAAAGCACCCGCAAAACTTCATGTCCGTAAAGGAGATACAGTGAAGGTTATTTCGGGTAACGCGAAAGGCGAGACTGGCGTAATTAAAAAGGTGCTTGTAGAAAAGTTAAGAGCTACTGTTGAAGGTGTTAACATGATCACAAAACATGTTAAGCCCAATGCTCAAAATCCTCAGGGTAGCATCGAGAAAAGAGAGGGAGCAATTCATATTAGCAACTTGATGGTGGTGGATCCCAAAACCGGAGAAGCTACAAAGACAGGTCGTAAGGCTGATGATAAAGGCAAGTTGCAACGGTATTCAAAAAAATCAGGCAATTTTCTGTAAGCCTGGATTTGATTAAGAGTAAAATTGATAATTAAGCGGGTGGGTCGGCAATCCACATAATCATTAAAAAGATATGGCACAGCCAAGATTAAAAGAAAAGTACGTTAACGAGGTTGTTGAGCAATTGAAGGGGAAGTTTCAGTATAAATCCAGTATGCAGGTTCCCCGTTTGAAAAAGATTGTTATTAACAAAGGAATCGGTGCAGCAGTTGCTGATAAAAAATTGGTTGATGTTGGAGTTGAAGAGCTCACATTGATTACAGGTCAAAAAGCAGTAGCAACGATATCTAAAAAGGCGGTTTCGAACTTTAAGCTACGAGAAAACATGCCGATTGGCGCTAAAGTGACCTTACGTGGCGATCGTATGTATGAGTTTCTTGATCGTTTGACTACCATCGCCATGCCGCGTGTAAGGGATTTTAAAGGTATCAGCGATAAAGGTTTTGACGGACGTGGAAATTATACCTTTGGTGTAAAAGAGCAAATCATATTCCCTGAGATCAGCATCGAGAAAGTGAATAAAATCACTGGAATGGATATCACGTTTGTGACATCGAGCGATTCGGATGAGGAGAGCTACGAGCTGTTAAAGGCTCTAGGAATGCCTTTCACCAATGCTAACAAATAAGGATAATACTTAATACTAAGATTATTTACCTACAATGGCAAAAGAATCAGTTAAAGCAAGAGAGAGAAAAAGACAAGAGCTTGTAGCCAAATTCGCTGACAAACGTAAGAAGCTTAAAGCGGCTGAGGACTGGGTTGGTTTGGATAAATTACCTCGTAACTCTTCTCCTGTCCGTCTGCACAACCGATGCAAGATTACTGGAAGGCCTCGTGGCTATATGAGAAAATTCGGAATTTCCAGAGTTCTTTTCCGGGATATGGCTTCTGATGGAAAAATCCCCGGAGTTACAAAATCAAGTTGGTAAGAATACTTTCAATTCTGATTTCAATTACTTAACTTTGCACTCCCGTTTCAAAAGGGGTGTTTAAACTAGGCATAAAAATGTTAACGGATCCCATAGCAGACTATCTGACGAGACTCAGAAACGCTATCAAAGCGAAGCACAGGGTTGTTGAGATACCTGCATCCAACATAAAGAAAGAAATTACAAAAGTACTTTTTGATAAAGGATATATTCAAAGTTATAAGTTTGATGAGGTAGGACCTCAGGGGACAATTAAGATAGCTTTGAAATACAATCCTGTGACAAAGCAATCTGCAATTGTGAAATTGGAGAGGATTAGTAAACCAGGACTTCGTAAATATTCAGGTTCAACGACTTTACCTCGTGTTTTGGGTGGTTTGGGGACAGTGATTATTTCTACTTCAAAAGGTGTAATGACTGATAAAGAAGCTAAGACACTGAACGTTGGTGGGGAAGTGTTATGTTTCGTGTATTAATATTTTAAAGTTATTCAGGAAATGTCACGAATAGGAAATAAAGTTATCATTTTACCAGCTGGGGTTTCTGTATCAGTTGCAGAAGATAACGTAGTATCTGTAAAAGGCCCGAAAGGAACGCTTACTCAGGTCGTGGATACTGATATCTCTGTTGAGGTAGAAGGTAGTGAGATCAAGGTGAAGCGCCCAACTGAACAAAAGCGTCATAAAGCTTTACATGGTCTTTATCGCTCATTGATTAATAATATGGTCATTGGAGTAGGTACAGGTTATAAGAAAGAGTTGGAAATTATTGGCGTCGGTTATAAAGCAAGCGCGGCGAACAACGTACTTGAACTGCAACTTGGCTATTCGCACAATATTTTTATGGCGATACCGGAAGAGATCAAGTTAACCACGACTTCTGAAAAAGGTCAGAACCCTAAAGTGATCCTTGAGGGAATTGACAAAGAGTTGATTGGTTCCGTTGCTGCGAAAATTAAGTCCTTAAGAAGAGTTGAGCCTTATAAAGGAAAGGGTATACGTTTTGTTGGTGAAGTGGTTCGTCGCAAGGCTGGAAAGTCTGCCTCTAAAAAGTAGTACGTTACCAAATATTAATGTTATAAATAAAGTTAGATAAGATTAAAAATGGCTAACGCAAAAGCAGACAGAAGACAACGTCTAAAGCTACACATTCGCAAAAGGGTGAAAGGTAGTATTGAGCGTCCGAGATTATCGGTTTTTCGTTCAAATACAAGTATTTATGCCCAGATTATAGATGATATTAATGGTGTAACTCTTGCAAGTGCATCATCCGTAGACCTGGGAGGGAGGAAGGAGAATTCGAATACAGAAATCGCTCTTCAGGTAGGAAAAAAAATAGCTGAAAAGGCACAAGAAGCAGGTATTCAGGCTGTAGTTTTCGACCGTAATGGATATTTGTATCACGGAAAAGTAAAAGCATTGGCCGAAGGAGCTCGTGAGGGTGGCCTGAAATTCTAAGTATAACAAAGACTATGTCTACAAATACAAGACCTTCAAAGGTTAACGAATCTGACTTGAAAGAACGCGTTGTAGCGATTAATCGAGTTGCAAAAGTAGTAAAAGGTGGTCGCCGTTTCAGCTTTTCGGCCATAGTTGTGGTGGGTGACGGGAATGGAGTAGTTGGATATGGCTTAGGTAAAGCCAACGAGGTCACTGATGCAATTGCCAAGGGAATTGATGATGCAAAGAAGAACTTAATTCAAATTCCTATGCTGAAACATACTGTTCCTCACGAAATGGAAGGAAAGTTCAGTGGTGGTTTTGTGTTGATTAAACCTGCGGCACCAGGTACTGGTGTTCTGGCTGGTGGACCGATGCGTGCGGTTTTGGAAAGTGCTGGTATCAAAGACGTACTTGCAAAATCCAAGGGATCTTCTAACCCTCACAACGTTATAAAGGCGACAATAGATGCTCTTTTGAAAATGAGAGCGCCTCATCAGGTTGCTTTTCAGCGTAGCGTTAAACTGGAGAAAGTTTTCAACGGATAATCCTTATATTGGTTTATTCTTTATCAGAAAGTAATCATGTCAAAAGTACGCATTACACAAGTTAAGAGCACAATTGATCGTCCCGAAAGACAAAAGCTTACTATCAAAGCATTAGGTTTGGGAAAGTTGAACCGGTCGGTAGAAAAGGAAAATAGCGATGCGATTGCGGGGATGATCCGTAAGGTAAGCCATTTGGTAAAAGTTGAGGAAATTTAATAGATACGAATAGTATGAATCTTAGTTCATTAAAACCAGCAGCCGGTTCTGTCAAAGTTGGAAAGCGGGTTGGGCGTGGTCAGGGCTCTGGTAGAGGAGGAACATCTGCTCGCGGACATAAAGGAGCTCAGTCTCGTTCAGGTTATAGTCGCAAATTGGGATTTGAGGGTGGACAGATGCCGCTTCAAAGACGTCTCCCAAAGTTTGGCTTTAACAATATCAACAGGGTTGAATATAAGGCGCTTAATTTGGATGCAATCCAGGCACTTGCTGATAAAATTGGCGTCAGTGTCGTTACTCCCCAAGTAATTAGCGAACACGGTCTATCGGCGAAAAAGGATTTGATCAAAGTTCTTAACAGAGGGGCGATTTCATCGGCGATTGAAATACATGCCCATGGATTTTCGGCATCAGCTGTGGAATCGATTGAGAAGGCAGGAGGTAAAGCGGTTAAGTTATAATTGTGCTTCTCAAGTAAAACTGTATACTTGATCGGCTAATGTAAGCCCACAAAATGAAACGATTCTTAGAAACTATAAAACATATATTTGCGATTGAGGAGTTGAGAACACGTATTCTCAACACTCTTTTGTTTATAACTATTTTTCGTTTGGGGTCTTACGTGGCATTGCCTGGTGTGGAGCCGGACCAAATGAATGTTTCTTCCCAAGGGCTTTTAGGTCTTTTGGATACTTTTTTAGGTGGAGCTTTTAGTAAAGCATCCATTTTTGCGTTAGGCATCATGCCTTACATTTCAGCCTCAATAGCTATTCAGTTATTGACAATGGCTTTGCCCTATTTTCAGAAAATGCAAAAAGAGGGAGAGTCAGGACGTAAGAAACTGAATCAGATTACTCGTGTACTTACAATTGTAGTTACGCTCGTTCAGGGAACTGCTTATTTGAATACAACGGTGCCCGATGAGGCTCTTTTGGTAACAAGGAGTCTCTTCTCCATCTCATCTGTATTTGTTTTGACAGCAGGAACTATGTTTTGCATGTGGCTGGGTGAGAGAATTACTGATAAGGGTATCGGGAATGGTATTTCCATGTTGATCATGATCGGCATAGTTTCACGCTTTCCAGGGGCTATTTATAAGGAGTTTGTATCAAGAGGTAGTGGGCAAATACTGTTATTCGTGTTGGAAATAGTTGCTCTTTATTTTGTAATAATGGGAGCTGTTATGCTAACGCAAGCGGTGCGCAGGATTCCGATCCAATATGCTAAACAGGTGGTTGGGAACAGGGTTATGGGTGGTCAACGTCAGTATTTACCCTTGAAGCTTAATGCAGCAGGTGTTATGCCTATTATTTTTGCTCAGGCGCTGATGTTTATACCGTCATTGGGAGCGTCATATTTCGCTGAGAAAAGTGATTTTGCGAGCAACGTAGCAACGATATTTGCAAATTACACTACATGGCAGTACAATTTATTGTTTGCCGTTTTGATTATCGTTTTCACTTTTTTTTACACAGCTATTTCTGTTAATCCACAGCAAATCGCGGATGACATGAAAAGAGGAGGCGGATTTATACCGGGTGTAAAACCAGGTCAACAGACTTCTGAATACATTAGCTCTGTTCTGGACCGCATTACATTTCCGGGATCCCTGATGTTGGCTGTTGTTGCAACATTACCTGCTTTTGCAAGTTTGCTAGGTGTATCTACGGATTTTGCCCATTTTTTCGGTGGTACTTCCCTGCTGATTATGGTTGGGGTTGTATTGGATACGTTACAACAAGTCGAAAGTTATCTTTTGATGAGAAGATATGAAGGTCTGATGAAGTCTGGTCGTGTAAAGGGTAGAACTGAGAGTGTCGCGATCTGATAGGGCATGATTTATCTTAAAACAGAAGAGGAAATAGACCTCATCAAGATTAGTGCGCAGGTTTTGGGTAAGGCCCATGCGGAAGTGGCTACATGGGTAAAGCCAGGAGTGACGACTGGTAAGCTTGATGCAGTTGCTGAGGAGTATATCCGCGACTATGGTGGAGTTCCGTCTTTTAAGGGATTCAATAAATTTCCTGCATCTCTCTGTATTTCTGTGAATGAGGTCGTTGTGCATGGAATACCAGGAGGTTATGTGTTAAAAGAAGGTGATATAGTTTCTATTGATTGTGGCGTCAAGTTGAATGGTTTCCATAGTGACAGCGCTTACACCTATCCCGTTGGAGAAGTGTCAAAACAAGTGATGGATCTTTTAACTGCTACCAAGAGATCACTTTATAAAGGGATTGATCAGGCAATAGATGGCTTGCGAATTGGTGATATCGGTTACGCGGTTCAGAGTTACGTGGAAGAGAGAGGATATACCGTTGTGAGAGAATTGGTCGGACACGGCGTTGGTAGAGATCTTCACGAGGGACCCGAAGTTCCGAATTACGGAAAAAGAGGAAAGGGAATCAGGTTACGAGAGGGTATGGTCTTGGCAATAGAGCCGATGATTAACCTTGGGGCAAAGGCTGTAATGCAAGAAAGGGACGGATGGACAATCAGAACAAGCGATAGAAAGTATTCTGCTCATTTTGAACACACAGTAGTAGTTAGAAAGGGTAAAGCGGAGATTCTCACAACATTCGACTATATAGAGAAAGTGACGGCCAACACCAGCCTTATGGTGGAGGCAAAGTAATAAACACCACGAATGGCAAAACAAGCATCAATCGAACAAGATGGAGTAATTCTCGAGGCTTTGTCAAACGCAATGTTTCGGGTAGTATTGGAGAATAAGCATGAAGTCATCGCTCATATATCTGGTAAAATGAGAATGCACTATATTAAGATATTACCGGGAGACCGCGTAAAATTGGAAATGTCTCCTTATGATTTATCCAAGGCCAGAATTACCTATAGATATAAGTAAGTAGTCGATCACCTTTAATTAACACATAAGTATAATCAGATGAAGGTTAAAGCATCAGTTAAAAAGCGCAGCGAAGACTGCAAAGTGATACGCCGGAAGGGTAAAGTGTATGTAATTAATAAGAAAAACCCACGGTATAAACAAAGACAAGGTTAATCATTATGGCACGTATTTCAGGAGTTGATATTCCCGACCGTAAAAGAGGCGAAATCTCATTGACTTATATTTTTGGAATTGGACGTAGTTCAGCCAAGAAGATCCTTGAGAAAGCCGGTGTGGATTTGGATAAGAAAGTAATTGACTGGACAGACGACGAGTCTGGTGCTATTCGTGCGGTTATTGCTGGTGAATACAAGGTAGAAGGCGCACTTAAATCAGAAGTTCAATTGAGCATTAAACGCTTGATGGATATTGCTTGTTACCGCGGTCTTCGTCATCGTAAAGGATTGCCATTGCGCGGACAGAGGACTAAAAATAACTCCCGCACTCGTAAGGGTAAACGCAAAACAATCGCGAACAAGAAAAAGGCTACTAAATAAACAGTGAGCGGTGGATGTATCCACAACTTATTCCATAAGCAATGGCACAGAACAAAAGAAAAGATAAAGCTAAAAAAAGAGTCGTGGTCGTTGAATCTGTCGGACAGGTTCATATCAAGGCATCTTTCAATAATATCATTATTTCTATTACCAATAGTAACGGACAGGTAATTTCCTGGGGTTCTGCTGGTAAGATGGGATTCCGTGGATCTAAGAAAAATACTCCTTATGCTGCGCAAACAGCCGCTCAAAGTGCTGCACAAGTAGCTTTTGACCTGGGAATGCGTAAAGCAGAAGTGTTTGTAAAAGGTCCTGGATCTGGACGTGAGTCGGCGATCCGTACTATTCAAAATGCAGGAATAGAGGTGACCACCATTCGTGATATCACGCCGCTTCCCCACAATGGCTGCCGTCCTCCAAAGCGCCGCAGAGTATAGATTTAACATCCATTCGTAATTTGGACACTGGGGTTATAGAATGGTTTTTTCAATTAAGCAAATCAATAGTTTTTAATGGCACGTTATACAGGTCCCAAATCAAAGATTGCAAGACGCTACGGAGAACCTATTCTTGGTCCGAGTAAAGCACTTGCTAAGAAAAATTACCCTCCCGGAATTCACGGAAAGGGCCGCCGCTCCAAAAAATCGGAGTATGCTTTACAATTAATGGAGAAGCAAAAGGTGAAATTTATATACGGTATACTTGAAAGACAGTTCCGTAATTTATTCGAGAAAGCTTCAGTTAAAGAAGGTATTACAGGGGAGAATCTCTTGAAATACTGTGAGGCCCGTCTTGATAACACAGTCTACCGGTTGGGTATTGCACCTACGAGGCGTGCTGCCCGTCAGCTGGTTTCGCACAAGCATATTCTGGTAGATGGCGAAATCGTCAATATTCCTTCTTTTTCTTTACGTCCGGGTCAAGTTGTAACTGTTAGGGAGAAATCGAAATCTCTGGAAGCGGTAACAGATAGTTTGGCGGGACATAGCTCCAAAGGTTTTAACTGGTTGGAGTGGGATGGTCAGCAATTGTCTGGTAAGTTTGTCACTTTTCCAGAGCGCGAGCAAATCCCTGAAAACATCAACGAACAGCTTATCGTTGAGTTATATTCTAAGTAATAATCTTCATCATCGGTACTTCCTCGTTTTCGGGGGAGTGCCTTTTTGGCCGGTAACGGCAATTTTGCGATCGCAAAGGTAACGGTAGCGTGATCAACTATCATTTACTACTATAAAAGGAGCAAGGACTATGTCAATATTAGCTTTCCAAATGCCTGATAAGGTCGTCATGGAAAAAGCAGATGACTTTCACGGGTTGTTTGAGTTTAAGCCTTTAGAGAAAGGATACGGCGTAACCATTGGTAATGCGTTACGTAGAATACTTCTTTCATCTTTGGAGGGCTATGCCATTACGAGTGTGAAGTTCCCTGGAGTTCTTCATGAATTTTCTTCTATCGAAGGTATTGTTGAGGATGTAACAGAAATCATCCTGAACCTTAAAATGGTTCGTTTTAAAAAAGTTTCTGATCTGAGTGAAAGCAGGATCGTTGTAAATCTTAAAAATGTATCGGCTATAACCGCTGGTGACATTGGCAAGTTTACCAATGCTTTTGAGGTGTTGAACCCGGATCAAGTGATTTGTCATATAGATGACCAGAAAGAGTTCGAAATGGAACTTTTACTGGATAAAGGAAGAGGGTATGTCCCTGCAGATGAACCACGTGCAAATGAGTTGCCATTTGGTTATATCGCTGTGGATTCGATCTACACACCTATCAAAAATGTCAAATACAGTGTTGAAAATACACGTGTAGAACAACGTACGGATTACGAACGCCTTTTAATTGATATTCAGACTGATGGATCAATCCATCCCGAGGATGCTTTAAAGGGTGCCGCAAACATCTTGATTCAACATTTTATGCTATTCTCTGATCAAACGATGACGTTTGAGAAACAGAAAGCAGAAGAAGATAATCAGGTTGACGAAGAAATGCTTCGCATGAGAAAGCTCCTGAAGACTTCATTGTCTGAACTGGATCTTTCAGTACGGGCGTACAACTGTCTGAAATCTGCAGATGTTAAGTCATTGGGTGATTTGGTAAGGCTTGAAATTTCGGATATGATGAAATTCCGCAATTTTGGTAAAAAGTCCCTTACCGAGTTGGAACAGCTTGTGGCTGACAAACAACTCACATTTGGAATGGATGTTGCCAAATATCGTTTGGACGAGGATTAACTAAATATTCCATTATAAGTATGTATTCTGTAGCGCGCCAGTCGCAGCTCGAAGCAACTAAACAAAAAAACAATGAGACACGGTAAGAAAGATAATCATTTGGGAAGAACAGCATCTCACCGCAAGGCAATGCTTTCAAACATGGCTTCTTCACTGATTATTCACAAAAGAATTGAAACAACGTTAGCAAAGGCGAAAGAGCTTCGTAAGTATGTCGAGCCGCTGTTAACCCGCGCAAAAGAAGATTCTACACATAACAGAAGGATAGTATTTTCTTATTTGAATGACAAAGAGTCGACTAAGGAGCTTTTTGGAGTTGTTTCGGACAAAATTGCAGCCCGTCCGGGTGGATACACAAGGATCATCAAGTTGGGAAACAGACTTGGAGATGCAGCGGAAACAGCATTGATTGAATTGGTTGATTTCAATGATGCATTGTTACTGGCGAACGCTGATAAACCAGCGAAAACGCGCCGTAGCAGGAGAGGAGGAACTAAGAAAGCTGATTCTGCAGAGGTACAAGCAGCGCCTGTTAAAAAGGCTGATCATCCCATTGTGGAGGAATCGGAACCGGCGGCTCCTGAGGAGGCAAAGGAAACAGAAGAATTACCTGGCGATACTGAAAAGGAATAGCTTTGGCGATTTGATAAGAAATATGAAAAGGGTTGAACGATTTCGTTTAACCCTTTTTTATGAGTAGAAATCACTATTTTTGCGACGAATTTTTTTAACCAATGATATTGGGGTTGTCCACTCCTTTAAGAAATCATTCACAGATTACCTTGCATATGAATCAAAAAAAGGAAGCCCTGTTGTTGCTTGAAGACGGAACAGCATACAAAGGATTGGCTTTGGGTATCCACGGTACTACGGGTGGGGAGATTTGTTTTAACACGGGAATGACTGGTTATCAGGAGATTTACACTGATCCTTCCTACTACGGACAAATTATTGTCAATACCAATTCTCATATTGGTAATTATGGAGTTCAACTGGAAGATGAAGAAGAATCCTCATCAGTAAAAATACGAGGGATGGTTTGTAATACCTTTTCAACCATTTATTCCCGTAATACTGCCGACTTTTCTCTTCAGGAGTATTTTGAAAGAGCCAAGATTGTAGGGATCAGCAATGTGGATACAAGGCATCTTGTGAGACATGTAAGGCAAAAGGGGGTTATGAATGCGATTATCTCATCCGAAATTCTGGATGAGGCCCGTTTGATGGAAGAATTGAAAAAGATCCCTTCGATGGACGGCCTGGAGTTATCGTCACAGGTTACAACAGAGGAGGCTTATTTCATAGGTGAGGAAAATACGAGCAAATGGAAAGTTGCAGTAATGGATTACGGAATCAAGAAAAGTATTCTGAAGAACCTGACTTCCCGCGGATGCTATTGCAAAGTTTTTCCGGCCAAAACGCCTTTCGAAGAAGTGATGGAATGGCAGCCTGACGGATTTTTCATATCGAATGGTCCGGGTGATCCTTCTGCTATGCTCTATGCGATAGAAAGCGTAAATGAAATGATCAAGAGCAGCAAGCCACTGTTTGGGATATGCCTCGGGCATCAGTTACTGGCACTTTCGAGCGGAATCAATACATATAAAATGCACCACGGGCACCGGGGGCTGAATCACCCGGTCAAAAATCTGATTACTGGCATGTGCGAGGTTACATCACAGAATCATGGTTTTGCGGTTAAACCAGATGAGATTGAAAGTCACCCCGATGTCGAGATTACGCACGTCAACCTGAATGATAAAACAATAGAAGGAATCAGAAGGAAAGACTTCCCGGCATTTTCGGTACAGTATCACCCAGAGGCTTCACCGGGGCCTCACGATTCTAGATATCTGTTTGATGAATTTATAAAGTTATTGAGTGCAAATTAAGAAAAAGAGCCTCCTGATCAGGGAGGTTTTTTTATGGTTAGCGTATCTGATAATTTAACCAAAAGCAAATTCTAGTTGATGGATGACGATTTTTTTGTGTTATTTTGTACCGTTAACATATTCCAAGTTTTAATCAAAACCACAAGCTGCACATGAGTACGATTCAGTCAGTACATGCAAGACAAATTCTGGATTCAAGAGGAAACCCAACGATAGAAGTAGATATACGTACGGAAAATGGTTATCTGGGACGAGCTGCTGTTCCCTCAGGAGCATCAACAGGAAAACATGAGGCTGTTGAGCTTCGTGATGATGACAAAAGCGTTTATGTAGGTAAAGGGGTTTTGAAAGCGGTTGAAAATGTGAACGATATTATTTTTCCTGAACTGATAGGCTGCTCTGTTTTCGAGCAAAACCTGATAGATAAAATTATGCTTGAACTGGATGGTACGCCTAACAAGGGAAAGTTAGGAGCCAATGCAATCCTGGGTGTGTCTCTTGCTGCTGCAAAGGCTGCCGCTCAGGAAGCTAACCTGCCGTTGTATCGTTATGTAGGCGGGACTAATGCAAATACCTTACCGGTTCCAATGATGAACATCCTGAACGGAGGTAGCCACGCGGACAATTCGATCGATTTTCAGGAGTTCATGATTATGCCGGCAAAAGCGGATACATTCTCCCAAGCATTGAGAATGGGTGTAGAAGTTTTTCACACACTTAAAACTGTGTTGAAGAGCAAAGGGTATTCAACCAATGTAGGTGATGAAGGTGGATTTGCACCTAATATTAAATCCAATGAAGAAGCAATTGAAATTGTAATCCAAGCGATTGAAAAAGCTGGTTATAAACCGGGCGAAGAAATTTTCATCGCGATGGATGCCGCAGTTTCTGAATTTTACGAAGACGGGCTTTACCATTTCAAAAAATCAGACGGCCGTAAGTTAACCTCGTTGGAAATGGCGGATTACTGGACTCAATGGGTTGCTAAATATCCGATTATCTCTATTGAAGATGGAATGGATGAAGATGACTGGGCTGGCTGGAAAACGCTCACTGAATCGGTTGGCAGCAAATGCCAATTAGTAGGGGATGATTTGTTCGTAACAAACGTGACCCGCTTACAACAAGGAATTGAATCTCAAATCGCCAATGCCGTACTTGTTAAAGTGAACCAGATCGGCTCATTAACTGAGACTATTGACACAGTTAATCTAGCCAAACGTAATAGTTACAAAAGCATTATGTCCCACCGTTCTGGCGAAACAGAAGATGCTACTATCGCAGACCTTGCAGTGGCATTGAATACCGGACAAATCAAAACTGGATCTGCTTCGCGATCTGATCGTATGGCCAAATACAACCAATTGTTGCGCATTGAAGAAGAGCTAGGAGAAAGCGCATATTTCCCAGGATTGAAATTTTAGTAAACCAAGTAAAACCGGAGCATTTGCTCCGGTTCTTGTTTTCAGGCATTTCGAAATGAAAGGTAAGCCATTTTGGTCTCTGCATTCTTTGAAGAACTTTTACACTGCCACGTTGCTGGCGTGGCTGGTTTGGATATTCCTGCTGGATAACAACAATTTGAGAATAGTTTTTTCCAACAGGACAAAAATGAAGGAATTGGAGAAAGAAAAGGCCATCCTTCTTGAGAAGATTGATCAGGTAAAAAAGGAGCGCAATGAAGTTTTTGGCAATCCGAACATGCTCGAGAAATTGGCCCGTGAAAAATTTCTAATGAGGAGGCCGAAGGAGCAGGTTTACGTAATCGTTGACGAAAACAATCAGCCCGTAGAGAGTAAGAAAGAGTAATTTTAAAAATTCACCACATTGAGCAAGAAAGTAGTTCTCATCATCATGGACGGTTGGGGTATTGCCAAAAAAGGCGAAGAATACCGTTCTGCTATTATTGCTGCGGAGACCCCTTTTTACGACAGCATTTTACAGAAATATCCACATAGCACGCTTGAAGCAAGCGGTTTGGCCGTTGGGCTTCCTGATGGCCAGATGGGAAATTCGGAGGTAGGACATACTAACCTAGGTGCCGGCAGGGTGGTTTACCAGGATCTTGTCAAGATTAATCTTGCCGTTTCGGAAGGTACACTGGCGAAAGAACCTGTTCTTGTAGAGGGTCTGAATTATGCGAAACAAAACGGTAAAAAGGTGCATTTTATCGGTCTCGTTTCTGATGGAGGGGTACATTCACATATCGACCATTTGAAAGGGCTTTGTAAAATAGCCGCTGATCAAGATGTACACCGCGTTTTTGTACATGCATTTACTGATGGCCGGGACACTGATCCCAAAAGTGGCCTCGGTTTCCTGACGGATCTTCAAAATGCAATGAGCCAGACAACCGGCCAAATTGCCACAATCACCGGCCGTTATTATGCGATGGATCGGGATAAGCGCTGGGAGCGGGTTAAGCTTGCCTATGATGCAATGGTTCACGGTGAAGGAAAACATGTTGCAGCCGCGGATATTTTGAAGGGAGTTGAGGAGTCTTACGAAGCAGGAGTGACCGACGAATTTATCACACCGCTTATTGCAACGGACGGGGCGGGAATCCCACTCGCATTAATTGAGGATGGAGACCTGGTACTTTGCTTTAACTTTCGGACTGACCGTGGGCGGGAAATTACCGAAGTATTGACACAACAAGATTTCCACGAACAAAACATGCATAAACTGAACCTGAAATATATCACCATGACCAATTATGATGATACTTTCAAGGCCGTTGACGTAATTTTTGACAAGGATAACTTGAACAATACTTTAGGTGAGGTTCTGGAAGCTGCAGGCAAAAAGCAGATACGCATTGCTGAAACTGAAAAATACCCCCATGTTACCTTCTTTTTTTCAGGAGGAAGGGAAAAGCCTTTCGTGGGAGAAAGCCGTTTGTTATGTTCTTCCCCCAAAGTGGCAACTTATGACCTAAAACCTGAAATGTCGGCATTTGAGATCAGGGATTCGATCCTGCCTGAGTTGGAAAAAGAAGAAGTAGACTTTGTGTGTCTTAATTTTGCTAATGCTGATATGGTTGGTCATACCGGTGTCTTTGAGGCGGCAGTGAAAGCGTGTGAGACTGTTGATCAATGTGTCCAATCGGTGGTGACGACAGGCCTTGCTCATGGTTATTCTTCCATTATCATTGCCGATCACGGAAACTCCGATTATATGATAAATGATGACGGATCGCCGAATACCGCGCATTCGTTGAACCTGGTGCCATGCATATTGGTGGATAATGAATACCATGGTTCGATAAAGGATGGTAAACTTGCAGATATTGCTCCGACTATTTTAGAATTAATGGGTATTCAGCAGCCCGCCGAAATGACAGGAACGAGCATTCTGTAATTTATTTGATCCAAATGATGTTGTTTGCAGAGGGCTCTGAAAAGGCTCTCTGTTCTTTTATATACATCAGGAAAGCGGCAATTGCTTCATATTACCAACCTCGTATGCATTCAGGTTTTTCAAACACTGTTTCTCTTTTATATCTTATTGGTCTATTCGCTATAGCGGCAGCGTGTCAGACTGGAAAAGATGACAAAAAAGGCGAAAAGTACTATTACGATTTAAAAGATTTTATTGAAAAGCAGGCCATTTACCTGCAAGAAAAAAGGCCCGAGGTCTACAAGACGGTTCAGCTAAACGACCAGACAGAGACAGCGAAAACGAGCGAAATTAACTGGAAAAAGGAATTGGGGCTTTTCCTGCAAGCCGATATCAATAAGTCTTCGTACCGCCAGAGTTATGATGTTGTCCGCAAGGATTCCTCCCACTATGAGTATAAGCTGAAACCAAACGTCCATTTGCCTGTACAGTACTTGACAATCATAACTGACTCGGTTGTGAAACAACCGATATACGTAAAAGCATTGCTTAAATCGACAAATAAGATTTATGAATCTGAGAAAATCCTGGAATTAACGCTTGCTGAACGAGATAATCTCTGGCAGGTATCTTCTATTTCTGTAACGGGTTATCAGAAGTTGTTATTTATGCAAAAGAAATCCTTTCAGATTACATCAAAAATTGGATTATAACGGGTTGTGCCCATTCATTGCATTGTATCCTTACACCATAGTTTGGGTAAACATTACCCAAATTTCGAGTAGCTTTTCAGGCATGGATGATCAGGTCGGTGAAATTGTCTCTGAGAATTCAAAGAATGAAAAAGAGCCTAAAAATGGTCGTTTGGGCTCTTTTTTGGCATTATTTAAGGATACAATGCAAGCTTAGACATTATGAATAGGCCTTAGATCCGATTTCGGCATAAAATTGGCTGATGAAGTATCAATACCCTGAACAATTCGTCAACAGGTAAACTAAATCACACAAAACAATTCTAAATCAATGCAGCAAGAACAAAAAAATAAGCAAAGTATAGCTTGGGCAATGGTAGTTGTCCTGGGGCTAGCGACGGCCATGTTTGGCTACCTGTTCACAACTCAGAAGCAAGAGTTGACTCAGCAGGAATCAATGGTAGTTGAAAAAGCGAGGGAATTAGCGGTGACAAAAACCAAACTGGACTCCATTTCTACAGTTCTGGATGCCAAGATTGCAGAAGTCGAAAGGTTGGGTGGCGACATCACCGAGCTTACCAAGGTTAAAGAGAAATTGGAAGCCGATAAGCTTGCATTTAGCCGCAGCAGAAAAGTTGAAACCAACAAGTATCTTGGAAAAATCAAGGAATATGAAAAATTCTTGACAGAGAAGGACGAGATGATTGCTCAACTGAAAGCTGAAAATGAACATCTGATGGCTTCAAATGATTCGTTGAGTATCCACGTTGGGACATTGACAAGCGAACGTGAGAGACTTGTCCAACGTCAGGCTGAATTAACCGATTCTGTGACGACCTTTACAGTTGCTAATAAAGAGCTGAGTGAAAAGGTAAGTAAGGCAGCGGCTCTTAAAGCTCAAAACCTGAAAATTTTGACTGTTAATTCAAGAGGTAAAGTAAAAGAAAGGGAAGAGTATAAATCCAAGAAAGTTGATAAACTGAAACTGGTCTTCAATCTTCCAGAGAACGAGCTTACCGCACAAGAGTCGAAGGATATTTATGTGAGGGTTCTTGACCCGGAAGGAGCAGTTTTGTCAGATAATGCCACTGGCTCCGGAGAATTTGAAGTGGATGGTGCGCCTTCGAAATTTACTACCCGTGAAACTGTAGCATATCAGAATAATAACCAGAAAGTTGAGTTGCTATACGATAATACTTCGCAGTTCCGACCAGGAAAATATAATGTTGAATTATACGCGGAAGGTTATAAAATCGGCGGTGGTAATTTTACCATCAAGTAAAACGGATAAGTTCACACCATGCATAGCTATGAAGGCGGCCGATCATTTGGCCGCCTTTTCTATTTGCGCCCCGTTTAAAACATGAGACCTTCAGGTTGCCTGGTTTTGTTTGTTAATCACATCAATGAACCTGTGTAACTCTTCGCTTCTTTCCGGCCCGGACTCAGGATAGCTCATATCCAGTTTTTTCAGTTCTTCGACAATAATGTTTGCAACGGTCAGCCTGAGATTTTTCTTATCATCTGCAGGAACAACATACCAGGGGGCCTTTTTAGAAGCAGTCGCATTAATGGCATCTTCGTAAGCAAGCATGTATTCATCCCATTTGTCCCTAACTTTCACGTCTTGCTCTTCAAACTTCCAGTTTTTCGAAGGGTCCTCAATTCTTTCGATCAACCTGGACGCCTGCTCTTTTTTGGAAACATTCAGAAAGAACTTGATCACCCTAATCCCATTTCTGTAAAGGTACTTCTCAAGGTTACGGATATCGGCATACCGGTGTTTCCAGACTTTGTCAAGATCGGTTGTTAGCTCCTGAGGGAGTCGCTGTGATTTTGTAAGTATGTCCGGCTCTACCTTAACAACCAATACCTCTTCATAATAGCTTCTGTTGAATATGGTGATGGTGCCGCGCTGAGGAAGGACCAAATTCGTCCGCCAGAGAAAGTCATGGCCAAGTTCCGCTTCGGTAGGCCTTTTGAAGGAATGGATTTTAACTCCTACCGGATTAACACCCGACAGTACGTGCTTGATTGTACCATCTTTGCCGGCCGCATCCATAGCCTGGAATATAACCAGCAGCCCGTATCGGTTATGGGCATACATCATGCTTTGTAAGGCGTCCAGTTCGCGGGCTGAGTCCGTTTGTATGGACTCGTATTCATCTTTGTCCTTATAAATGTCCTTAAAGCGTGTTTTTGCCTTCTTAATGTCAAATTTCTTGGAGCCATCTATCCGGTAATCATCTGCATTGAAATCCGCCACGGTTGAATAGTTTAGTTGAATGAACAGAATTATTTGGTTTTCAGAAAAGCCACCAGCTTCGCAAAGGCCCTGGACCTGTGGCTAAGTTCGGATTTTTCTTGTAAAGTCATTTCAGCGAAAGTTTTTTCATAACCATTAGGCATAAAAATTGGATCATATCCGAAACCCTGGTTTCCTCTCTGTTCGAAAATGATCTGTCCTTCTACATGGCCTTCAAACTGATGGTAAAGCCCATTTAAAGCCAGCGTAATTACTGTAGTGAACCGCGCGTCGCGGTCGTGTTTTGAGGAGAGATTTGCCAATAGCAACTGCATATTGTCCTGTGGGTCGCGTTGTGGACCGGCATATCGGGCGGATTTAACCCCCGGCTCTCCATGAAGTGCATTCACAACAAGACCGGTATCGTCTGCAAAGCAATTGATCCCGAAGTGCTCGAAAATGTATTTGGCCTTTCCCAGGGAATTTTCAGCTATGGTATCAAAAGGTTCAGGAATTTCCGCGTCACATCCAATTTCCTGCAAAGTCAGAAGTTCAAACTGGTCTCCTAGTAATGCCTGGATCTCTTCTAGTTTATGAACATTATTGGTAGCAAAACAAAGTTTCATAAAATTGATATAGGGATAAACGAATGCATTTTACATAAAAAACGGCCACTCTTGCGAAGCGGCCGTTTAAAATATCGTTTGAATTATCTGCTTGGTGGTACAGCCGCAGGACCTGTCGGCTGTGGTGCGCCTTTGCTGAAATCGATCAGCTCCATTTCAAACTGCAATACGGAATTGCCTGGGATTGGTCCGTAAGTTTCAGGGCCATAAGCCAGGCCGGAAGGGATGATCAGGATTCCTTTGTCACCCTTTTTCATCAACATAATTCCTTCTTCCCAGCCAGGAATAACCATTCCTGCCCCTACCTGAAGGTCGAGTGGCTTACCCTGGTTTTTGGAGCTGTCAAATACTTTCCCATCCAGGAATTTTCCGGTATAGTGTACTTTGACATTATCACCCGCTACCGGGCTTGCGCCAGCACCTTCCGCTAGCGATACATAATACAGCCCCGAAGCTGTTTTGCGGGATTTTGCTTTCAGATTATTTTTAGCAAGATAGTCCTCAATGATCTTGTTGTCGATCACCTTTTGCTTGTCGCTTGCCTCAGATTGTTGTTTCTTAAATTCCTCAGAGGTTAAAATGCTTAGCACTTTTACCGAAAAACTCAACTCCGAGCCTTTTTTAATCATAGGTGGCATAGGCTGGCCGATCTTTGCAAAAAGCGTATCCGCGTTAATAATGAATTTCGCACTATCACCGGTTGAAAGCAGAGCAAGTCCTTCCTCGAAGCTGCCTTTGTATTGTGGCTGCTGCAACACCATTTTTGCAGGGGTGCCTTCTTTGTATGTGTTTCTTAACGTCGAATCAGCGCCATTTTTCAGAACCAAGTGGAACGTCATAATGTCTCCGAGCTTCGCTTTTCTCGCATCATCTTTGTGGTCAAATACCTGATACTTAAGGCCGCTTTCCGTAACCTGCGTACGATACTTGTTGCAAGCAGCTGTGAGAATAGTTATGCCCATCGCATAACCGATTGTTTTAAGATTCATTGGATTGTGTTAATTAGAAAAATATTTGGTGAATTTTGATGTACAAATTTAATTTTACTCAACGTTCAAAAGGGCCTGTTGGTATAGGGGAAGTACGCTTAAAAAATAGGCAACAGTTTCATTTACTGATTGTTCTGACCGTCCACCCGAGGCGTTTTTATGTCCTCCTCCACTAAAATGAGCACTTGCAAGGTCCCTGACGGAAAAGGTGCCCACCGATCTAAAAGAAATTTTCACCTCGCCCTTTCTTTCGATGAACATGGCAGACATCACTACGTTTTCTACCTGCAGGCCGTAGTTCACGATACCTTCCGTCTCGCCGGAGCTTGAGTTGAACTTAGATAGCTCAGCTTCCGTCAAAACCATATAAGCCGTGCGGTACTGTGGAAGAACAACAAGCTTTTGGGAAAGCACATAACCCAAAAACTGTAGTCTCGATAAAGGCGCATTATCATAAATCAAACGGTGAACGCGGCTGCAGTCAAAACCTGTTAGCATCAGGTCGGCGACTGCAAGGTGCACTTCGGGCGTTACGTTTGCGTGCCTGAATGAGCCTGTATCCGTCATTATACCTGCGTATAAGCACTCCGCCATAGGTATGTCGAAAATTTCCCGGGTGGTCAATCCGGCCTCCATTTCCCTGACCAACGCGTACACAAGCTGGGCTGTGGCAGCTGCATGAGTGTCCCAGATCATCCATTTTGCAAAAAGCTCAGGTTCAAGGTGATGGTCAATCATCAATTTAATTGCCGAAGCCTCCTGAACCACTTTCCCGAGATCTTTTAATCTGGATAGGGCCGAAAAATCAAGACAGCAAATCAATGTAGCTTGTTCGATCTTTCTTTTGCATTTGCCCTGTTCCGATTGCCTTTCGTAAACGAGCACCTTGTCCATCCCGGACATCCAGCGTAGGTTAGCTGCATAATCCGTTGGGCTTATTACGGTTACATCATGTCCTTTTTTGACCAGATAACTTGCCCACCCAAGCGAAGATCCAAGCGCGTCGGCGTCAGGGTCGCGGTGCATCGTTATGATGATTTTTTGGGGAAGGGATAAAAAAGAGCTCAGCTCTTCAATCGTTTGATTCACAGTTATTTAATTCAAAAGAGGAATTCACTTGCCGTAATGAGAACTCAAAATTAATAAAACTGTTGGGATTTGCTTAATACTGAACGCTAAAGGCTGGATATGGGCCGTGTTTTATCGTTGCAGGCATGTTAATGCGGGATCTGTAGAGGATATAAAATGAAAAACAGTAGTTTTGCACTAAAAAATAAATTCAGCCGAGCGTATGCCAACGAATAGAACATTCACCATGATTAAACCGGACGCTGTAAAGGACGGTCACTCAGGTTCCATTATTAAAATGATCGAAGCCGCCGGATTTCGTGTGGTAGCTTTGAAAAAGACAAAACTTACCCAGGAACTTGCAGGGCAGTTTTATGCTGTTCACCAGGAGCGCCCTTTCTATAACGACCTTTGCAGGTACATGTCATCAGGAGCAATTGTTCCGATGATCCTGGAAAAAGAAAATGCAGTAGCCGATTTCCGTACCCTGATTGGTGCTACCAATCCTGCCAATGCAGAAGACGGAACGATCCGTAAGTTGTTTGCTAAATCTATGGAAGCCAATGCTATCCACGGATCTGATTCTGACGAAAACGCAGAAATCGAAGGTAATTTCTTCTTTGCCCACACAGAGCAGTTTTAAAGGTCATGAACGGAAAAGGCCCCGCAGAAAACCATCTGCGGGGCCTTTTCCGTTTGGGGCGTCTACTTTTTATATCTAACTAGCACGCTGTCGATCACCTGAACGATACCATTGGCGGCTTTTACATTTGAAATCTTAATCTCAGAGCTGTTGACAGCGATATTACTGTCAACTTTTGCGATGGTCAGTTTTTCGCTGTTCAGAGCAACAGCTGTTCCTACTTTCAAATCCGCTAGTGAATAAACACCTTTTAGGATGTGATTTTGAAGAAAAAGCCTGGCAGAGTCCACCGTCATTGACGTGATAACGGAAGAACTGGAGATGTTTGCCCGACCAAAAGCAGCATTATCCGGTGCAAAGAGTGTGTAATTTTCTGTACGCATTGCGTCGCTCATCTTTGCGTAAAGCATGATATCTCGCAAGATACTGAATTGGTCATTTTTTAAAATGATATCCGTAATGGTAATTGGCTTAACAATGTCCTCATTCTTTTCCTTGCAGGAATAAATCACGGCTGAACAAATGCATGCAATTAAAAAAAATGTGGCAAAACGCCCCATAAAACGGTTTTTTTTCATAGCTTTCCAATCGTTTATTTTCCGTAAAACTAATGGAAAATGTATTTTCACCACATCCCTAAAGTATTTTTTTTAATCCTAATCCCCACATTCCTATGTTAAAACCAAAACAGTTATTGCTGATTTGTGCCTCCATTTTGTTCATAAATTCGGCTTTTTTTGTTCTAAAAGAGCGTCCTGCCGCACCAGAAAAGAAGCCTGTCAAACTATTCAATGGCAAAGACCTCACTGGCTGGAAAATCAATGGAACTGAAAAATGGTATGTAGAAAATGGTGAACTGATCTGCGAAAGCGGCCCGGACAAAAAATACGGGTATTTAACGACAGATAAATTCTATAAGAATTTTGATCTCTCGTTGCAGTTCAAACAGGAGGCGAATGGTAACAGCGGCGTTTTCTTCCGGTCGACTGTTGATGGAACGAAAGTATCGGGATGGCAGGTGGAAGTGGCACCTCCAAATCACGACACAGGTGGAATTTACGAATCGTATGGCCGCAACTGGCTGGTTCAGATTCCGGACGAAAAAGAAGGATTTCTGAAAATGGGTGAATGGAATACACTTCGCATCCGGGCGGTTGGCGACAAAGTACAAACCTGGCTTAATGGCAACGCAATGGTCGATTTCGAAGACGCTAAAATAGGCGCCGGGGTGGGGTCTATTGCGCTCCAGATCCACGACGGCGGGGGAATCAAAGTTCGCTGGAAAAACATCATGCTGGAGGAGTTATAGTATCGGTTTTCACTCCGTCGGTCGCCGGTTTCATCCAGTGTAAACTGGTAGTTCGTCGGAAATCGTTTAACATAAGGCTTCATGGCCAATAGATTTGTGTCAATAGTAACACGGATCTATTAGCCATGAAGCTTTTTTATTATCTCCTGTTTTTCATATCTCCACTAGCCTTTTCCCAGAAAGCGGTCAATGGAAAGGTTACTGACAAAAAGGGTAATCTTTTGCCTGGCGCCAATGTGTTTTTAAAGGGCACTTATGACGGCACCACTACCGACGCCAATGGTGTTTTCAGTTTCACGACCTCTGAAAAAGATACAGCCACATTGGCGGCCAGTTTTGTGGGATATGAAAGCTTTGAGCAAAGAATCAATTTGAAGGAAAGTGGGGCAGGTGTAACCATCAGGTTGGAAGAACTGCCCAATGAATTGAATACGGTGGTGATCACTGCTGGCGCTTTTGAAGCGTCAGACGAAAAGCGAATGGCTATGCTGAAACCACTGGATATTGTGACCACAGCTGGTGCCGCCGCCGATATAACGGGCGCAATGCAATTTTTACCAGGTGCGCAAAGGGTTGGAGAACAGGAGGGACTGTTTGTAAGAGGCGGCTCAGGACAGGAAACCAAAGTCGTCATTGACGGAATGATCGTTCAGAACCCGTTTTTTAGCTCGCTTCCAGATGTGCAGTCACGAGGCAGGTTCAATCCATTTATGTTTAAGGGGACCTCTTTCAGTACCGGCGGATATTCAGCGCAATATGGCCAGGCATTGTCTTCTGTTTTGCTGCTCAATACCACGGATAAAACCAGCAACAACGGTTTGGGAATCAGTTTAAACCTCGCCAATGCAGGGTTGAATTATGATTACGCCAATAAAAATCAGTCGGTATCCGCGGTAGTTTATTACGGAAACCTCCAACCGCTTTTTAAGCTGGTCAAGCAAAACGTGGAATGGCTGCATGCGCCTGAATTCAAAGGATCTTCATTAACCTACCGACTTAGGCCTACAAAAAACGGCATCCTCAAAGTTTACGGAATGTACTCGGACAGCCATTTGAGTATGAATTCCAAAGATCCTTCCAAAGAATCAGGGAAGACCAGACTGGTGCTTGGCAATAAAAACGCGTTCGTCACCAGCACTTATACGGATTCCTGGGATGAGGGCCGCTGGTTGCTGAATTCCGGATTTTCATACAGCCGGAACAGCGACGATATGACATTTGACGGCGTGAATTTTGACCGGTTTGATGAAAGGACGCAAGCGAGAGTGGTGCTTACCAGATTGCTAGCGGGAAATAACAGTATTCTTTTTGGAGGCGAAGCACATGCTATTCGTTTGAGGAATGGCGCCGGTGGACAGTTTTATCATTTGAAGGACGCATACACGGCAGCATTTGTGGAATCTGAAATTTATGTAACCCGCCAGCTGGCTGGTCGCGTAGGACTTAGGAGTGAATATTCTTCCGTTATTGGAAGGGTGAATCTTGCTCCAAGGTTATCTTTTGCGTACAAAACCGGAAGGTTCAGTCAGTTTTCACTTGCAGCTGGTCAGTTTTACCAGAATCCTGACTACCGCTATTTGTATCTCAATAAAAACCTGCGTTTTGAACGCGCAGACCATCTTATTCTGAACTATCAGATTATTAAGAATCAGAGGACTTTCAGGATTGAGGCTTTTTACAAGAACTATGCACAACTCGTCCGTGAATTTACGGGTGAAAGCTATGACGCGAACCCTTATCGTTTTCCATGGGGAGTTACTGACAATGAAGGCAACGGCTACGCCCGGGGATTCGATTTTTTCTGGCGAGACCAGAAGACTATCAAGAATTTTGACTATTGGGTAACATATAGTTTTGTGGATTCAAGGCGCCTTTTCCAGCAATTCGAGAACGCAGCGACGCCGACTTTTATCTCCAACCATAATGTCAGCCTGATTACTAAAAAATGGTTTGAGAAGATCCGGACAAATCTGAGCATGACCTATGCGTTCACGAGCGGACGACCTTACTACAATCCCAACACCGACAAATTTCTATCAGACCGGACGCCGGCGGTCCATAACGTGAGCATTCAGGCCAGCAAGCTTCAAAGCATCAAGGGAAACCTGGTGATTTTCTACGCCACGGTTGATAATATCCTGAACACCAAGAATATATTCACCTATCGCTATACACCTGACGGAAAAACCAGGTATGCAGTCGGGCCGCAAAGCTACCGCAGCTTCTTTGTCGGGACGCAGATTATGCTTTCCAGGAAGGCCAAAGTGGATAAAAACGATTTCTAACCAAGTAAAATTTAAATCAGGAACAAATGAGAAAGTTATCAGCTACCGCAGTTGTATTGATGTTATCGGCCGTCAGTGTGTTTGCCCAAAATGAGAGGTATACGAAGGCTATGACCGAAGGGATCCAGGCACTCAATGGACTTGAAAAGGGCAAGCCAGACCTGAAAACCCTGCAGGACATTTCGAACCGGTTTGAAAGAATTGCGTCAGCAGAACCGAAAGAGTGGTTACCCAAATATTATGCAGCATATAGTAATGTGATCCTCGGATTTGTCGGCAGCAGCCTCAATGAAAAAGATCAGTATCTGGACAAAGCCAGTGCCTTACTAAAGGATGCGGAAACCATATTGGGTAAGCCGAACGATGAGTTACTGATTTTGAAGGCCTACCAGTCGCAGGCACACCTGGCGGCAGACCCGATGAACCGCTGGCAGGACGACGGGGCCAGATTTTCGGAGTATCTTGAAGCGGCAAAATCCGCCAATCCAGAGAATCCAAGAATATATTACCTCGAAGGATCAAGTTTGTTTTTTACACCTGAAGAATATGGAGGCGGAAAGAATGTAGCCAAGCCATTGTTAGAAAAGGCTCAGCAAAAATTTTCGGCGTTCAAACCGCAAACCGCCCTATATCCCGACTGGGGCAAAATGGAGACAGAGTGGTTATTATCCCAAACTAAATAATGGCACCCTATATAGCAGGACAAATGGAGGAAAAAAAAGGGAAGCCTATGCGCATGACGGCTTCATCGCTGGATGGCAGGGATTTTAGTAATATGAACCTGGAAAACTCAGATTTCAGTTTTTCCAGTCTGAAGGAAATAAACTTCAACGGTGCAAATTTGCGCAATGCCAAACTTCGTTTTTCTACGCTTGACGGCACAACCTTCAAAAATGCCGATCTGAGGAACGCCGACCTTAGTTTCAGCAGCATGTCGGACGTAGATCTGACAGGGGCGAAGGTTGAAGGAGCCAATTTCAGCTTTACTTCCCAGACAAGGTCGTTTCGCTGGCAGGATTTCAGTCTGATTGGTATCATACAGAACCAGGGATGGGTGGGGACTTTGGTAGCGGTGGTGCTCGGGGCAGTGATACTATACGGGATCAATGCAATCGTATACTTCACGGCGGAAATCTACTATACCAATGAACCGATTAGGGTCAAGCTCTACCAGTACCTCATTTTGAACAATGTGTTTGCGGGTGTTTGTACTATTTTGCTGACACAAGGCTTTACCTTCTGGCTGGATATCATCCTGAAGAGACTCTTGGTGAAGCATCTGATTCTCTCCGTCGTTGTTTTCTTCATGAACATCCTGTGGAGCATGTTGTTGTACCACTTTTTTGGGACTAATATCGTGGACGATTACAATACCAAATACCCTTTGGAAACAGCCCATAGTGCCCCCTGGTATTGGTATATGTGGGGAACAATCATTATTGCCAACGTTTTCTATTTTCTGAGCAGGGAAGGCAAGCAGATCTCCCGTAAAATGTCGGATCAGGAATACCAGCTGCTTAATCTCGAAAAACTCAAAACAAGGGCTGAGCTGGATGCACTTCAGGCCAGGATCAATCCGCATTTTTTGTACAATTCGCTTAATAGTATTGCCAGCCTTGTCCATGAAGATCCTGATAAGGCCGAGGAAATGACCTTGCTGCTTTCCAAACTATTCAGGTACACGACCGGAAGGAAAACCAACGATTATTTTGATACTATTGAAAATGAGCTGGAAATGGTGGAAACGTACCTTCAGGTAGAAAAAGTAAGGTTTGGCGACAGGCTACAGTTTAGTGTTGAAGTCACAAACGATGAACTGAGGAATTTACAGGTTCCTAAGTTTATTTTACAACCCATTGTTGAAAATGCAATTAAGCACGGCATTTCACGAATGGCAGACCAAGGAACCATTGTCGTAAAAATTTATGAAAAGGATACCTGGCTACATCTTTGTGTTCATGACAGCGGGCCGGCGTTCCCAGAAACCATGGGCGCCGGATATGGGATCCGAAGCGTTCAGGACAAACTGAAATTGCTTTATGGCGACGATGCGAAGCTTGAACTTCACAATGAACCAAATAAATCAGTTAACATAGCCATTCAGAAGTCAGCCATTCAACAACCGCATTCATACCATGCAGTTCCCTCTTAAAACAATCATTATCGACGACGAGCCCCTGGCATTGAGCCGGCTGAGAAGGTTATTGGAAAAACATCCAGGTGTATTCGTTATTGTATCGGAGGCCAGGAACGGTGCAGAAGGACTCGTAGAGATTGACAAATATCATCCTGATATCATTTTTCTGGATATCGAAATGCCTCTTTTGAACGGTTTCGAGATGCTTTCAAAACTTACAAAGATGCCCTTGGTCGTGTTCTCAACTGCCTATGACCAGTATGCGATCCGGGCTTTTGAAGAAAACTCTGTGGACTATCTGCTTAAACCGGTTGAAAACGACCGGTTGATCAAGACGATCGAGAAGATCGGTAATATCATTAGGGCGGGTTCAAATTCCTCTGGCAGCATAAATCCTTATTCCGAGAATCTGCTGAAATTATTGGAAGAAATGAAGCCCAAGAAGGAAATATTTTCTTTGTCAGTTAAATCGGGCGACCGTATTTTATTGATCCCGATGACGGAGATCACGCATTTCGAAGCTGAAGAAAAATATGTCTTCCTGAATACGCTTGACGGGCAAAAATACCTGCTCAATTATACGCTTACTTCTCTGGAGGAAAAACTTCCGAAACATTATCTCCGCATCAGCAGGGCCGGCATCGTCAACTCACATCACATCAAGGAAATCCAGAAGCATTTCAACGGAAAGTTTGTAATCGTCATGCGCGACCGCAAAGCCTCCCAGGTTACCAGTGGAAGCACTTACGCGGATGCGATCAGGCATCTTCTTGATAATTAATCGGGTTACATAATCCGCTGACAGCGGATTATTGATTTTGAAGAGGCGATACTTATTCCTAAATTGCGCCCCTATTTTAAATCCCAACGATATTTTTACAGGTTAAGCGACTGTTTATCAGAGTAGTTTTTGCCACTTAGGAGTCTTAGAATGTTGATTTTTTTCAACTTTCGACACGAAATCACCTTAGGTAGCGTACTGTTGATGAGCGTAGTGATTCCTTATGATACAGTGGATTTGGAAAATTCTCCGGTAATGTAGAACATCCTGAGATATAGTATATTCTATTTTGTTAAAAAAGGTTAAAGGGAGTCACAAGTAATGAAGGAGCTCATTGATACGGGCAATCTGCCAAAGCACATAGCCGTTATCATGGACGGTAACGGAAGATGGGCCCAAAACCAGGGAGCTGCGCGGATATTCGGCCATCGTAACGCAATTAAGGCCGTGAGGGAGGTTACCGAAGGTTGCGCTGAATTAGGAGTGTCATTCCTGACGCTTTATGCGTTTTCAACCGAAAACTGGGCTCGCCCTGAGTTCGAAGTGAAAGCATTGATGGAACTGCTCGTTCAGTCGATCCGCAACGAGTTGCCTACGATGCTCAGCAACAATGTTCGTATGGATACGATTGGTGATACCGACAGCCTGCCCCGGAGTTGCCAGAGACAGCTTGCGGAAGCGATCGAGGCTACGAGCCAGAACACCGGCCTCAATTTAATATTGGCATTGGGTTACAGTGGAAAGTGGGACATTACACAGGCTGCAAGGAAAATTGCAGCGGACGTACAGAAAGGCATTTTGCTGCCTGAAGAGGTCAATGAGGATGTCGTCTCGGCAAACCTGGCGACAAAAAGCCGCCCTGAGGTTGACCTGATGTTACGGACTGGGGGGGATCATCGGATCAGCAATTTTCTTTTATGGCAGATGGCTTATTCCGAGTTGTATTTCTATGAAGATCTTTTCTGGCCGGATTTCCGGCGGGAACATTTGTATGAGGCGATTCTGGCCTATCAGAACAGAGAGAGACGCTTTGGTAAGACGGGTGAACAAGTTAAAGCGAAATAGTGCTAAGTTGAATAATATGAACCTTGTGAAAAATTTGAATAAATCATTAGCACGTCTGAAAGGTCTTTCCGCATTGTTGATTTTTTGCTGCTGCTTATCGGCAAACGCACAACGGGTAGGGTTGGGTGCAGTAGGCAAACCTGCCGCTCCGGTTGCCAATCTTGGAATTGATCCGGCGAATCCAAAAGAATATACGATCGCAGAAGTTACAGTATCGGGAACACAGTTCCTTGATCCCAATTCAATGGTATCTATTTCGGGTTTAAAACCCGGGGATAAGATCCGTATCCCAGGCCCGGCAATCAGCTCTTCCGTAAAACGAATGATGGATTTCGGAACACTGGATGATGTAGAGATTCTGGCTACCAAAATCGAGAGCGAAAAGATTTGGTTAAATATCCATATCAAAGAACGTCCAAGGCTCTATAAAGTCTCATTTTCCGGAATACGCAAAGGCGAAAGAGAGACATTGAACGACAAGGTGAAATTGATCAAAGGACGGGTGATCACACCGACCATTATCAAAAACACACAGCTTGTCATCAAGAAATATTACATGGATAAAGGTTTTTACTACACCAAAGTGAAGGTGCTGCAAATACCAGATTCTACACGTGGACAGGCGACGTTGAATTTCACCATCACCAAAGGTAAGAAGGTGAAAATTCAGAAAATCGATATCGAAGGTAATACTGCTATCAGCGATCGTTTGCTGAAACGCAAAATGAAAGGTACGAAGCAGAAAAGAATCGGAAGGCTTTTTAACCCCTCCAAATATATTCCTAAGAAGTACGACGAGGATAAAGAGAAGCTAATCGCATTTTATCGTAAAAACGGCTATCGTGACGCCGCTATCGAATTTGACACCATCAAAAATGGCGATGAGACGATTAGTATCGAGATGAAAATTGACGAGGGAGCCAAGTATTTTTATCGGAACATCACCTGGTCTGGAAATTACCTGTATCCTTCTCAATATTTGAGCGACCGGTTGGGCGTGAAAAAAGGGGATGTTTACAATCCGGAGGAGTTGGATAAAAAGATCAACGGAATCCCTGGTTCAGACGTCAGTTCCATTTACATGGATGACGGTTACCTGTACTTCCGCTGTGAGCCCACCGAAAAAGCTGTAGAAGGAGATTCTATAGACGTTGAACTGAGGATGTTTGAAGGTAAGCAAGCTACAATCAACCGCATTCTCCTGAACGGAAATACAAAGACGAGCGATCGGGTTGTTTTGCGCGAGCTTTTCACTTTGCCGGGACAGAAATTCAGCAAAACTGAAATCATCAACACCCAGCGTCAGCTATCTCAAATGGGATATTTTGACCCTGAAAAAATTCAGATTAATCCTATTCCGAATCAGGCTGACGGCACGGTAGACATTGAATACACCGTGGAAGAAAAGCCTTCCGACCAGATAGAGCTTTCGGGCGGCTGGGGTGGCTACATTGGTTTCGTAGGTACTCTGGGCCTTGTTTTTAATAATTTTTCACTTAAAAACATTCCGAATCGTGAAACCTGGCGCCCATTGCCATCCGGCGACGGCCAAAAATTGTCATTGCGTTTTCAAGCCAACGGCAAGCAATACCAGACCTATTCGCTGTCATTCAGTGAACCCTGGCTGGGGGGTAAAAAGCCTATCAACTTCGGAGTGTCCCTGCAACGTACCGTTTATCGCATGACGGATTACAGTTCCATTTACGGGTACGGAGGGAGCACTGGTTCGAGGAGTATCAATTACCGGGGCGGTTATTTTAATAATGGTATAACCGTTTCGCTTGGACGTCGTCTAAAAGAGCCAGACAGAAACTTGGTGATGACGCATTCCTTGTCCTATCAGAGATACCGTTTGGATAGTCTTGATATCTTCAGGATTGGTTATAGCACGGGATCTTCCAATAATATATCCTTCAATACAACGATCTCACGAAACACATTAAGTGATTTTCAATTTCCAAGAAGCGGGAGTAACATTTCGCTGAGCGGAACATTTACACCCCCATATTCTTTATTGAGGAAAAAAGAATTTACAGATAAAACGGACACATACCGTTGGGTGGAATATCACAAATGGATGTTCGACGCCAGTTATTACGCCACAATCACTGGTAAACTTGTTTTGAGCACCCGTGCTCACATGGGATTCCTGGGCGCTTACGGCAGCAAAGTAGGGTATAGTCCTTTTGGTCGCTTCATCGTTGGTGGATCCGGTCTGGCGGGTCAGGGATCATTCTCATTGGCAGATCAGGATATTATAGGCCTACGGGGTTATCAAGACCAGAAAGTGGGCCCGCTGGCGCAGAATGGCTATCCAGCTTCGGGAGGAGGAATTGTTTACAATAAGTATGTAATGGAGCTCAGATATCCGGTATCGCTAAATCCACAAGCAACAATCTTCATATTGGGTTTTGCGGAGGGCGGAAATAACTGGGGTACCTATAAAGAATTTAATCCTTTTGATCTCAAACGCTCTGCGGGTGTGGGTGCCCGGATTTTTATGCCAGCGTTTGGTCTGCTTGGTATCGATTGGGGTTATGGATTTGACAAAATTCAGGGTGATCCAAAGCGTAGCGGACCTCAATTCCATTTTACCATAGGCCAGCAAATAAGATAATATTCCAGCGGTATTGTCGTTAAGAAGTTTGCAAATTATTAGCCCCTTGGCATGAAGAAGTTTTTTATTTTACTAGTTTTGTCAATTCTATGTAAATCAGTGGCATTTTCCCAAAAGATAGGGTACACTGATATGGAGTTCATAACTAGTAAAATGCCCGAGTATCAGGCAGCGCAAACGGAGATGAAAAAGTTCTCTGAAAAGTGGGCCAAAGAAATTCAGGACAAGTTTGCTGAAATCGATCGCATGCAGCGGGCTTACATGGCTGAGGAAATCTTGCTAACCGAAGATCTGAAACGAAAAAGGCAAAACGAAATCAAGGAGAAAGAGCTGGAAGCGGGAGAATATAACAGCAAGATTTTCGGGATGGAAGGATTGCTGTTTCAGAAGAAGAAAGAGCTCATGAAGCCGGTGATGGAAAAAGTACAGAGAGCCGTTACGAAAGTTTGCAGCCAGCGGAGGCTGGATTTCATGTTCGATAAGTCGAGCGACGTGGGCATGCTTTACACCAATCCAAAACATGATTATACGGACTACGTGATGGAGGAGCTCGGGATAGATCCCAAAGCTGGTAAGTCAGGAGCAAATGACAAAGCGGGAAAGGCGGAATTACCGGCCCAAGGTTCAATTGAAAACTCACCGAAACAAAAAAGTACAACCAGTAAACTTAAATAAGTAACAAAGCAATGAAACAAAAATTGATGGCTTTTTTGGTCCTAATGACCATTATCACCACCCCTCTGTTAGCTCAAACTACCCCTGCAAGCGGACTCACCAAAATAGGCTATACCAACGTAGATTACGTGATCAGTAAACTGCCGGAAAGCAAGGTAATGCAGAACCAGCTTGAAGTTACCAAGGCGCAGTTGGACAAGGCATTGGGTGAAACTTACAAAGAAGCACAGGAGAAATACGAAGCTTATCAGAAAAACGGTGCCAACATGACGGAGGTTATCCGCGCCGATAAAGAGAAAGAATTGCAAAACCTGCAAACCCGTATTCAGGAAATGCAGAATAACGCGCAAACTTCTTTGCAAACTAAGCAGCAGCAGCTGTTGGAACCGATCCTGACGAAAGTGAACAATGCTATTCAGGAAGTGGGTAAGGAAAATGGGTTTCTTTACATATTAAATATGGATGCCGGCGCTGGTACTACTCCAATTATTTTGTTTGCTGCCTCAGAGGAAAACAACGCAACCAATTTAATTTTGAGAAAGTTAGGTGTTGATCCTGATAAAATTGAGGTGGCAGCCCCTGCCTCCGCAACACCGACCAAGCCTGCTACAACACCACCAGCGGCAGCTCCCGCAACAACGCCTAAGAAAAAATAATAGGAGATATTGAACTTAAAAAACCGGAGAGCAGTCTTTTAAATGGCTGCTCTCCGGTTTTTTGCATTTAAAATTTTAATGGACTCGCTGTTGCCATTACATGATTTCTATCATACATGGGGATCAGTATAATATTTAAAAAATACAAATTGATTTGACGGTAAAAAGCGCAATTGTCCGTGCTCCATTTTTATTAAGTATTACCAGGGCTTTCTATATAGTATTTGCTAGTTTTGCGTTTAGATCAGAGGATTCCGAAACCCATTGAATTAATTATATTTTCGAAGTTATGCCAATAAAAAATGTTCATAAAATACTGATACTTCTCTCTACCTTTTTTTTGTTTTTAGAGGCGCAAGGACAGGATAATATGAAGAGTGTGTCTGCTGGCCCGTTGCAAATCATATTTCCTGACGCTCCGGAATGGAACATTTTACAGGAGGGAAAAGAGATCAATTTTCATCTTCAAATAAGGGGTGGTAAAAGCGATTCGGTGAGATATAGTATTGCGAGTGGTCAGGCGAAGGACATGAAGTTTGATTCGCTAGGTCATTTTGTATGGACACCTGGATACGATATCGCGGATCGGATCAATACGACAAAGAATTTTCCTGTCGTCTTTGAAGCTCAGACAGCGGCAGGTGAAACGGTCTCAAGAGAAATTGTCTTCAAAGTAAACCATGTCAATCGTCCTCCTCAGGTTGACGAATTACAGCCTTTCTATGTTCAATATAAGACACAGAATGTCTATAAGATCGATATGGGGTCGGTGCGTGATCAGGATGGGGATCCAATCATTTTTGTCCCAATCCTCGACGAAATGCCAGAAGGAATGAAGCTGACTGCTGCTGGCGAAATAACCTGGGAGCCATCGATCAGCCAGTTTAATATTCTGAAGAAAGGACCGAGGTATATGGAATTCTTTGTTGAAGACCAGCCTTCCAAAGCCCGGACAAAGGGTCGTTTGAAGCTGGACGCTACACAAATGGATCTGTCGCCGGATTTTACCATCATACCTCAAAATTCAGTCATCAGAAGCCCCGAGAACAACCGGATCAATTTAAGGTTCACTTTGTCTGATCCGAACGGGGAAGATGATATCTCCACGTTTAACTTCATTTCTGAAAACAGAAGGGTGCCAGCCAGTGCGTTGGTGAAGAATTCGCCTACCAGCTATGAGTTTATTTGGGAGCCCGGGTTCGATTTCGTAAAGGATCCATTTGATACGCTGGCTTTTAATATCACCTTCTATGTTTTGGATAAAGCCCAAAACAAAAAGGAAAGGACTGTGAAATTTGTCATTAAGAACACGGTTGATGAGAGCCTCCGCGATAATTTTGTATATAATTTATACCGCGGGGCATTGGTCAATGCGTGGGGTTTATTGGAACAAATGACTGAGAAGGAAGGTGAATTGAAAAGAGCCTATTCGAGGGCGAAGAAAGGAAAGCGCAGCAGGTCTCTTGTGAACGCTTCATTGGGTGCTACCACCGGTTTGGCCCCGGTTATTGCGAAGACAAACCAGAATACTAGGGGCTATATCACAACGATTGGAGGAACAACCGTGGCTACGGTGGGAACACTGGAAGCAACAGAGGTAATTGGAAAATCAGTGAATGGACTATTGGATCGTTTTAACTATGTGATGCAGAAGAAAAATGAGTTGCAGAACAAGGGTGATGTTTTTGCCCGGGAGTATTCTCAAAAGTCTGCCCGTCGTCAGCCGGATTTTATCCGAAAGCTTGACGAATTTAAATCTTTGATGAATTTGAGCGGTTTGGTTGCCTTGGAGCTGGACGCAAATTGGGAAAATAAGAAAGAGGCAACGGACAATGCCATTAAGAAGGCGTTCAAGGATTTTGTTCCATTCACCAAAGACGAAAATTAATCATATTGGTTTTTGACACATTAAGAGAGCTCTTAGCTCTCTTTTTCGTTTCCGTCACCTTCGAGTTCGCTGGTTGCAGATGAAGGTAAAGTCGTTGGAATTTCCGGATGAGTATGATCCGTTTTCCCAAATTCCGTTGTGTTTTCCTCGCTTTGGGTGTGAGTTTTAACTTCATCAACAACCTTAGCCTCTGGTTCGTCTTGCTCAACGTGAGCACCTGACGAATGAAAGCTTCCCTGAAAGACAAGGATGCTGCACACCCCAATAAATATGCAGGAATCGGCTATGTTAAAAATAGGGGTAGAGTAATACTGACCTCCCCAAACGGGTACCCAGTCGGGTATAAAACCTTCCCAAAAATCAACAAAAATCATATCAATGACCTGCCCATGAAACCAGGGGGTAGGAGAGCCGTAAGGGGCATTACCCAGAAACACTCCGTAGAAGGTACTGTCGATCACATTACCTACCGCTCCTGCCAGAATCATGGCCAGCGCCCAAAGCAACCCTTTGGATGCACCGACACGCGCAAGATGGATCATGTATCCGCCAATGGCTATCATGGCGACAAGCCGGAACAAAGTAAGGAAAAGCTTGCCGTATTCATGGCCCAGCTGCATTCCAAACGCCATGCCCGGATTGAGCACGTAATGTAATTTAAGCCAGTTCCCGATCAGCGCAATTTGCCCTGAGAAGCCGGGTTCCATGTATTGGTGTACGAGAAGTTTAGAAGCCTGGTCAACAGCAATGAGCAGTATACTAAAAAGCAAATAAGGCGCTGGGTTTCTGGATTGGTTCATTCCCTTTGAAAACTGTTGACAACTTGTAAGAACGCGAAAGTAATAAGATACTTATAAAGAACCGATTCCTCTTCTCTTCAATTCACTTTTGACTAATAAAAACTCTCGGCTGCTTTGGCCTGCGATAGAGGTGTTTTCTTCTGCGCGGCGGATCAGGTAAGGTAAAACGGCGTTGATGGGGCCGTAAGGGACATATTTCGCAACATTATAGCCAGCATTGGCCAAATTGTAGGAAATATTGTCGCTCATTCCCAACAACTGAGCAAACCAAATCCGGTCATCGTTGTTACTGATTCCAAGCTTTTTCATTTTGGCAGCGCAGTATTGGGAGCTGTATTCATTATGGCTCCCTAGGCAGATAGATATGTGTTCAATATGATCCAGGCAAAAGTCGACCGCCAGGTTGTAATCATTGTCCGTTGCTTGTTTGGTTGCATGAATCGGGCTGAAATATTCATTTTCTCTCGCCCGCAGCCGTTCTTTCTCCATGTAGGCCCCTCTTACCAGTTTCCCTCCAACAAAATATCCTTTTTGACGTGCTGTTAAATAGGCAGTTTTAAGCGCTTCCAATGTTTCGTGGCGGTACAATTGGTATGTATTGTACACGATGGCTTTATCCTTATTGAACTTTTGCATCATCTGATAGGTCAGATCGTCGATAACCCCTTGTATCCAGCTTTCTTCGGCGTCCACAAAAATCCGTACGTTCTTTTCGTGAGCGTAACTACATAGTCTTTCAACACGGGCTTTTATCCTGTCTAAAGATCCTTGCTCTTCATGGGAAAGCAAGTCCTTTCGTTGAACTTTTTCCAACAAGTCGGCAGATGCGATTCCAGTCACTTTGAAAACAGAAAATGGAATGTTTGTAGAGGAAGCAGCCTTTTCAATGGTTCTCATGATTTCTGCTGCCGTGGCTTCAAAACTGATTTCTTTATCTTCACCTTCGACCGAATAATCGAGGATCGTGCCAATGCCAGAGTTGCCCAGAAGCGAAATGGTGGCATTGCAATCGTTAATTGTCTCACCTCCACAGAATTGTTCAAAAATGGTTGCCCGGATGAGATTTTTTATAGGTAAGTTAAGTTTTAGTGCAAGCTTTATAAAAAAAGTGCCTAAATTTACCACTCGAGCCTGATTCATAAGGCTGAATAACCAGTAAGTTTTCCTCAGTTTGGCGTCAGATTTCGAAGCAAAAGCGACGGAGGTATCTTCAAAAAATACAGGTATTTGGTCTTTTGGTGAGGGATATGCCATTTTTATTACACGTTTTTCCTAGGTGAGATTTTAACGTTCTTATTTAAAACCACAGGAAGAAGGTAGTATCCATTAGGGAGTTAATTCGACTTTTATGGCATCAAATGTACGTCAATCCCAGAAATACGCATAATACCGGGTCAAAATATTACAATTATCTATTTTACTAAGGACAAGTTTTTGAATATGAATGCTTCTTTAGATATCCTTCCGTTGAGCAGTTGGATCAATACCGAAGGCAAGCCTTTGGTAATCGCCGGGCCTTGCAGTGCAGAGACCGAGGAACAAATGTTGGAAACCGCAACCCAGATCAAGGAAGAAGGATTTGCGCATGTGATACGTGCAGGAATTTGGAAACCAAGAACACGACCCGGAAGTTTTGAAGGCATGGGCGAAGCGGCTTTGCCATGGCTTCAGGCGGCAAAGAAAGAAACTGGACTGCCTGTTGCAGTGGAGGTCGCAAATCCTCAACACATCGAACTGGCGTTGAAATATGACGTTGATATACTTTGGGTAGGAGCCCGCACCACCGTTAATCCGTTCAATGTTCAGGAACTCGCTGACGCTTTGAAAGGCGTGGACGTTCCTGTTCTCGTTAAAAATCCTGTTAATCCGGATCTGCAACTGTGGATTGGTGCTTTGGAGCGCCTTAACCAGGCTGGCGTCAAAAAATTGGGAGCTATTCACAGAGGCTTCTCCAATGCTCAGGAAACCAAGTTCCGCAATTCTCCGATGTGGAATATTGCTATTGAATTGAAAACACTTTTTCCTGAATTGCCTGTAATCGGCGATCCAAGCCACATGGCAGGAAAACGTGCCTATTTATATGAGCTTGCGCAACGTGCGCTGGATCTTCATTACGACGGTTTGATCATCGAATCTCACCGTGATCCGGATAAGGCTTGGTCAGACGCTTCACAACAATTGACCCCTGCGGCACTTGGCCAGATGCTGCATGATCTGCATGTTCGTAAAGAATCTTATGGAAGCGATTACGCCTCCCAATTGGAAATTATTCGTGGCAAAATTGACCACCTGGATCGTGAAATGCTCGAAACATTGGCACAACGCATGGCTTTGGTAGAGAAACTTGCTGAATATAAGCGTGATAACAATGTAGCAGCTTATCAGGTTGATCGTTTCCGTGAAGTATTGGAAACACGTGCCGGCTGGGGTAAAAGCATGAACCTTTATCCAAACCTTGTAGATGAACTTTTTAAGCTGGTCCACATGGAGTCAATTCGTAAGCAAACCGAGGTGATGAATCAGGTAAGCGCGTAAATATAAATTGATTAAAATGCAAAACGGCTGCCCATTCGGGCAGCCGTTTTGCATTTTAAGAACCCTTTCAGATTCTCTTTTTTGAGAGAACCAGCTTAATTTCCCCCGCCCATATTTTATAAGCCTTTTCATTTAAATGGGTTTTGTCGACCGCATATTCAGCTTTAAGCCCGGTTGAATCTGATATGAATTTATTAAGATCAATGTAACTGATCCTGTTTGCAGAACAGTAACTAATTAGAAAGCGGTTTAGAGAATCTACTTCTATCTTGCTCATGGGGTCGTTTTGCTCGTAGAGCGTAAGCGTTACCACCGGCAAGATCTTGTTTCGGAGCAGGATTTCCAGCATCGTTTTGTAATTTTCCTGAATTCGTCGCTGGGCTACTCCTACTGTGATATCATTGATCCCGCCTTTCACAAAACAGATTTTTGGATGAAGGTCGACAACATGAGACTGAATTAATTGTAGAAAATGGTAAGTAGTCTGTCCGGGGAGCGCGTTGTTCATCACATCGGTCCTATGTAGCAGCTCAACCCACTTGCCCTGGGCGGTGATTGAATTTCCATACATCACGATCGTGGGATGGCCTTTCATGGTGACAAATCGTTGTGCTATCTTATCACGGTACATGTAAGCGAGCGCGATGAATGTGCCAACCAGCAGGAGATTGAAGGTAACTGAAAAAAATAGCAGCCTTTTTGTGGTCATGATGCACGATATCTCCTATGCGTAGGCATTTTCACCTAAATTAAAACATCGTCGGCACCGTGCTTCGTATAAGTCTGTTTCTCCCAAAAGCACGCGTTCGCCGGAGGTAGAGAGGCGATAGGAGTGGGAGGCTACTTCACCACAAACCATGCATATTGCGTGAACCTTAGTGACGTATTCTGCGGTCGCCATCAATTGCGGCATGCATCCGAAGGGTTTCCCTTTGAAATCCATGTCCAGCCCGGCGATGATTACCCTTTTGCCTGCATTGGCCAGATCATTACAGACGTCAACGATACCTTCGTCAAAAAACTGAGCTTCGTCCAGCCCGATTACCTCGCAATTTTCGGCCAGCCCCGTGATTTGCGAGGCGGAATGGACGGGCACCGAGCGGATCGAATTCTCATTATGAGAAACAATGTTCTCCTCATGGTATCGTTTATCCAGAGCAGGTTTGAAAATTTGAATTTTTTGCCGGGCAATTTTGGCGCGGTTTAGCCGACGGATCAGTTCTTCGGTTTTTCCTGAAAACATGGAGCCACAAATGACTTCGATCCATCCGGTCCGCGGGTGTTGATTTTCTCTTTTATGTGATGGTTCAAGGAACATGTTTGGTGTCGTATCGGCCCGCTTACCGGTCAATTTTGTTTATATTTACAAATCAAACATATTTTTTTTAAACACGATCGTTCTAAAAAGCTCTTATTCGTTATGCCGGATAATTTGAATATAAACGCACTCAACCAATATGCTGCCAGGTTCACCACAACAGTTTTAAATGAGGTTTACCAATCGCAGAATTTCGTTAATGGGGCCGGTTTGCTAAAACTCACACCGGTAAGGCAAGTGAATCTGGGCATACTCAACCGCCTTTTTGAGGAATGGAAAGGCAATGCCGAAGCATTCCGCAGCCCTTATTTTGATTTTGCCAATGAAGATGTGAAAAAGGCATTGGAGGATTTCATGAACATTGCTTCCCAGCACATCGCCGTAAAGCGGTCGGATCTTGAGCCGTTGCTGAGCGATTCAGTGAAAGAGTCAATAAAACTGCTGTTAACGCCCGCCAGTTATTTTGAGGATAAGATCAGAGCCAATTCGGACGCTGAGTTTACCCACGAAAAAGCGGAACAGCTTCTGAAGTATACCCATATCCACCGTGGTTTGGCCGAAGCCATGCTGGGGCGTTTGACGGACAGCGGATCCAGTTCGGTGTACCAAACGCAAGCCGTAAGCTGGTTGTATGAATTGAAGGACAATGCGGACCTGATAGACGACGTGGATATGCACCTTGTTCAATTTTCAGGCGTATTTCCGATCAATTTGCAGGAATTGAAAATAGCAGAAATCAACAAAAGTGTGACAGTTAACAAGAGCGAGTCAAAATCGTTTTTCGATTCCGCGTTCACAGAACTGGAACCGCCCAGGCCAAAATCATCCGGACCGATACGCGCAGAGCCGGCATCGACAATACTTGGCGAAATTGTTGCTAAAACCAATGCTTCTGAAAGGGACTCCTTGAATAACCGTTTTAAGGTGGATCTTCCCAAGCATTCCGATGAGAAGGCTTATGGCAGCGTTCCGGTTAAAGTCGAAAGCATTGCTGGATCCATTCCTTTAGGACAGCGGTTTATGTTCGTAAATCAGCTTTTCAATAAGAACAGTGAGCATTTCGACAAGGCAGTTTATGAACTGGATGCCGTGAAAAGCTTTGAGGAGGCCGAGAATCTGATCTGGCACCGATACGCTTCGAAATACGCCTGGGATGTTAACGGAGAGGCGGTGACAGCTTTACTGGCGATTGTCAAAAGGAAGTTTGTCAGTAACTAATGTTATGAAAAACATTAATGAACAAGCCGGGATATGACATTCCGGCTTGTTTGCTTTTAGCTGCCTTTGACCAGATCAAGAAAAATGGTGCGTGCCAGCTGCAATTCTTGAAGATTAATGCCAGATGTCTCTTGTTTTTCTTCTGCAAAATCAATCAATCTTTCGGTTGGCATGTTTCCCACTAGGTGGTCCTGAGCCATAGGGCAGCCACCATAACCATAAAGCGCCCCATCGAAACGTCGGCAACCGGCACCATACGCAGCCTCTATTTTCGTACGCCAGCTTTCCGCTTTTGTATGAAAATGCGCGCCAAATTCCAGTTGCGGGAAAAGGGGTATGACCTGGGAAAAGAGAGATTCGATGTCAATTGTCTCTGCTATGCCCACGGTATCTGCCAATGAAAATACGCTTATTCCAAGCGAAGCAAGTTTTTGAATCCAGTCCATCACGATATCCGGACTCCAATGGTCGCCGTAAGGATTCCCAAATCCCATGGATATGTAAATGACCAGTTGTTTGTTGTATCGGTCGCACAAATTGGCGATACGGTTTACCCGTTCCAAAGATTCTCCAATCGTTGCATTGGTATTTCGCAATTGAAATGTTTCGGAAATGGAAAATGGATATCCCAGAGATGCAATTTGTTCGTATTTGCAGGCTTCCGTTGCACCACGTTCGTTCGCAACAATCGCAAGCAAGCGGGTTGACGTTTCATCAATAAGAAGCCTGTCCAGGATGTCGGCCGTATCGCTCACCTGAGGCATTGCCTTCGCAGATACAAAACTTCCGAAATCGATGGTATCGAAACCAACTTTTAATAACTGATTAATGTATGCAGCTTTTTTTTCGGTAGGTATCAATGGGTGGAGTCCCTGCCAGGCGTCGCGCGGACATTCGATTATTTTCATGATTCAACTCGGCGTGATGCAATGTGCAAACGATCATCCGTTATCCAAATAACAAAGGCTACCGTCATAACTTTGTTTCTGACAGCAGCCTTTACTTTTTATTCCCGATTTATTTTAGGATCGGGGCCAGGTCTTTTTCGTTTTCGGCCAGCCAGGCAGCGATTTCTTCCACGATCTGCCGGATTCCAATTTGCGGTTTCCAGCCAGTAAGCGAGGTGACTTTGGTGTTGTCTGTTACATAAAGCCGGATATCAGCAGTACGATTTTCAGGAACCACTTTAATTGGGATGGTTTTGCCGGTTACTTCCTGGCAAACCCTGGTAAGTTCCTGCAATGACGCACTGCTTTCCAATCCGCCCCCCGCATTTAATATTTCACCGTTGACTTTGTCCAGGTTGTGAAGCTGCCAGTCGATCAGATTATAAAGGTCGGCTACGTGTAACATATCACGGATCTGCTTTCCGGTGCCTCCATATCCGAAGTAGCCCAGCTGTTGTTCAAAATAATGTTTGGCGATCCAAAGCACCATCACACCTTGGTCTACCTTACCCATTTGCCATGGTCCGGTAATAACACCGCAGCGGTTGATCACTGTTTTGAGTTTATAAAATTCATTGTATTCCTGGATGATCAACTCGGATGCCAGCTTTGTTGTACCGTAAAGTGAGCGAGCACCATTCAATGGAAAATCCTCGGCGATGCCTTTGGAGGAAACGCCTGCAACAGGCTGGTCGTCCGAAAGGGCGAACCTTGTTTCTTCTTCTACAAAGTTCAGCGTTTCAATCGTTTTGATTGGGTAAACCCGGCTGGTTGAAAGAAAAATAAAACCGGCTTTATGTTTCAACGCATAGTTCAGGCAATTGACGGTCCCCACCAGGTTTGTATTGATCAGATAATCGGGAGTGCCATCAAGTCCCGCGAGTACCGATGGTTCGGCCGATGCTTCAATGACCGTATCCACTGCGGGAATTGAATCGAAATCCTCTTTATTTCGGATGTCCCCATGAACAAATTCCACGCCGTGTTTTTTCAACCGGCTCAGGTTCAATTCGGAACCGCGGCGTTTCAAATTATCGAGCGCGTAAACCTGGTAGTCGGGGTAGTTTACTTTTAATGAAATAGCCAGCGAAGAACCCACGAAACCGGCACCTCCCGTAATCAGAATTTTCATAAAGGGGAAATTAAGTGATTTATGATGTGTGAATTAAACGGGGCCAAAGTTATCACATTACCTGTACCCAGTCATAGTTGGTGCCAAAATTAGGGTTAAATATACATTTGGGGATGAGTAGCGCGCCCTAGAAATAATTTTTTTTGCAATGAAGTATGTAACTCATGTCCACATCTTTAAGTACATAATATATATATTGCAACAAATAGCCCGATTTTTGTCGTAATAGGTAAAAACTCCACCTGCATGCGTATTTCTACGACCGTTTTCTTTTTTTTATTGTATCATTCTTGGCAGTCATTTGGTCAGGCTTCTCAGACAAATGCTGCAAGCGAACAGGTTGCTTCCCTTCCGGTTTCCTTTTATAAAGAGGCTACGGCCATGTCCCAAAATCTTTACAATGGCCGGCAATATTACGTTTATGATGCCCGCCAGGAGGAATTTCAGTTCTTCAATCAAAGAAAATGGCATAACGGAGTCGTTTACTATGACGGGCAACGATTTGACAGTATTCCATTGTTGTATGACATTTTCAAGGACGAGCTCGTTATCAAGCACTTTAACGGGGATCATATCCTGATACAATCTGAAAAGGTTGATTACTTCATTCTGGACAATCATTATTTCGCGCGTCTCGAAGCTGGGAAAAACCTCAACGAGCAGATGCGGACAGGATTTTATGACATTTTGTACGATGGAAAGTCCAGGCTGATTGTGCGGAGGACCAAATCTAGGCAGGAAAAGATTGTCGATAAAAGGGTCATTTCACTGTATCCTCAGAAAAATTTCTTTTATGTCTTCAACGATGGACACTATAACGCTGTCCATACCAAAAAAAGCGTCTTCAATTTATTCCCTGAGCGTAAAAAGGAATTACGTAAGTTTTTAAGGGACGAAAAAATCAAATTTCGCAAAAACAAAGAAGTTGCCATAGCCAAAATTGTCGCCAGGTACGACGAACTAGCCAAACCATGAAGAAACCTTTACTCCTGATCTTTTTATTCTGCGCAGCTTCTGTTTTCAGCATTGTCCAAGCACAAAATGCAGCTGAGAAAAAGGTTACCATGCGTCTTGACTCAGCACGCTTTGATGAATTTGTAAAACAGGCGGAGGCCCAAACCGGCTATTTTTTCTACTACGACGCCACCAAGTTCGATAGCCTCACGCTGGACATCAACATCAAAGACCTGACAATCCGGGAAGCGCTGGACCAGGTTTTCAGGGGATCGGAGTTTGAATATTCGATCGATGACCAGAAACGGATATACATCACACAGGGCCAACGGATCATCACGCAGCTTACACCAGGTCTTTTTGAGCCCGATAAAGCGGGTGATAATGACTCGATTACCTATACCGGCCCGGAAAGCGATCTGAAAGAAAAATTGCTTTCAACTGCCGAAAGCAAAGTACATGATATAGGTATTCGCAAGTACAAGATCACACCGGGTAATTCTACCATTACCGGGTATGTACGCAATGCGATCACCGGCGAACCAGTGATCGGCGCGGCTGTTTTTATTACTTCTCCCTCCATAGGAGTTACAACCGACGCCCTCGGCTTTTACGCACTGACCATACCGAGAGGCAAGCAGATCGTCAGGATCAAAAGTACAGGAATGCGTGAAACGCAAAGGCAGGTCGTGCTTTATTCGGACGGAAAACTGGATATCGAAATGCGGGAGAGCGTGATCGCGCTTAAAGAAGTTTCGGTAAAGGCAGGTATGGACAAAAACGTTGTCGGAACGCAGATGGGGACAGTAAAGCTGACCATTAAAAACCTGAAGCAAGTTCCGACTGTGTTCGGGGAAACCGATTTGCTGCGTACCATACTGACGTTACCGGGCATCAAATCTGTCGGAGAGAATAGTACCGGTCTGAATGTCCGGGGTGGGTCAACCGACCAGAACCTGATCCAATACAATGATGCGGTCATTTACAATCCATCACATTTGTTCGGCTTTTTCTCAGCATTTAATCCTGATGTTTTAAAGGACGTGGAACTTTACAAAAGCACAATTCCCGCCAAATTCGGGGGCAGACTTTCGTCAGTACTTGATATCAATAGCCGGGACGGCAACAAGAAAAAATTCGTGGCTTCGGGCGGGATTGGCCTGGTAACAGGCAGGCTTACATTGGAAGGCCCTATTGTGAAAGACAAAACATCCTTTCTGCTGGGGGGGCGTTCCACATATTCCAACTGGGTGATCAGAGCATTGGATAACGAAAATTATAACAAAAGTTCAGCGTCGTTCTACGATGTTAACCTGCACATCAGCCACGAAATCAACGAAAAGAACAGTTTGTTTCTGACAGGCTACGTCAGCAGTGACCGTTTCAGGCTTTATGGTGACACTTTGTATTCTTACCAGAATCAGCTGGGTGCCCTCAAATGGAAACACACATTTAATTCGAGGTTATATGGGGTGCTCACAGCTTCTCACAGCAAGTACCAATACGCCATGGGAGCGGCTGGTTTGCCGCTGAATTCGTTTGATTTAAAATTTGATATCAATCAATCGAACTTCAAAGCCGATCTCAGCTATCAGCTGAACCAGCGGCACACATTGGAATTTGGAGGTAGCACCATTTACTATAAACTACATCCAGGTTCTTTCCAGCCAAAGGGAGCTGAATCGTTGATCTTGCTGGATGAATTAGAGGCGGAGCAAGCGACAGAAAGCGCCCTGTACATTGAAGATAAATTCGAAGTAAATCCCCGCCTGTCTATTTCCGCCGGCATTCGCTATTCCTTCTTCCAATACCTTGGACCCAAAACGATCAATACCTACCTTGCCGGTTTCCCGATCGACTATATTTACCAGGAAGGTGTGAAGGAATATAAATCGGGGAAAAAGATCAAATCCTACGGTGGGCCCGAATACCGTGCGTCGGTACGGTACAGCGTTTTTGATAACCTGTCACTTAAAGTCAGCTATAATACGCTGCGCCAGTACATCCACCTGCTCACCAACACGATGACCGTCTCGCCGACGGACATCTGGAAACTGAGCGATCCGTATATCAAGCCCCAGATAGGGGATCAGTTCTCTGTTGGTTTATACCGGAATTTCAGAGGTAACAAAATTGAGGTTTCCCTTGAAGGTTATTATAAGAACATCAAAAACTTCCTGGATTATAAAGGTGGCGACTCATTGATCATGAACCACAATATTGAAGCCGCGGTGATCAACACGAAGGCTAAAGCATATGGCGTTGAATTTATGATCAAGAAAATGACTGGAAAACTGAATGGCTGGCTGGGTTATACATATTCTAGAACATTGCTACGCGCCGTGGACAGGGATTCTCCCGACGCGCCTAACAACGGTAACTTTTATCCAAGCAATTATGATAAGCCGCATGATTTCACATTGATATCCAATTACAAGTTTTCGCACCGTTTCAGCTTGTCGTTCAATTTTACTTACAGTACTGGGCGCCCCTACACGCCGCCCATCGGGAAATACCTGATTGACGGAGCGCAGCGAGTTTATTACGCCGACAGAAACCAGTTCCGTATCCCGGACTACTACCGAACAGACCTCGCCATGAACATTGAAGGCAACCATCGGATCAAAAAGCTGGCGCATAGCTCCTGGACATTGGCTGTTTATAACTTATTGGGACGAAAAAACCCGACTTCTGTTTATTTCCAGACTGTTGCAGGAAAAGTCAACGGGTATCAGCTTTCGATCTTTGGTCAGCCAATACCTACTATCACCTATAATTTCCGGTTTTGAGTTTCGCGATGAGGCATTTGAGAAAACTTCTTTTCCTGGCATTCCTGGTCTCACTATATAGTTGTATTGAGCCGTTCTCGCCGCCTGAGGTAAATTCCGACGAGAATTACCTGGTAGTTGATGGGTTCTTGAATGTGGGGAACGACACCAGCCGGATTGAACTGAGAAGGACCCAGAATGTTAATCAGTTGACGGAAGCAACTATTGAGACCGGCGCCACGGTCTCGGTAGAGTCGGAATCCGGTGAAAAATTTCCTTTCAGTGAGGCGCGTTCAGGCGTTCATATTTTGGCACCAAGGCAGTTCAACACCGCCGCCAAGTATAGATTGCGTGTTAAAACAAAGGGCGGGAAGGAATACATGTCCGATTATGTATCCGTTAGCGTGACACCTCAGATAGACAGTATCACCAACAGATACGATTCCGGGCAGGATGCTATGGTCTTTTATGTAAATGCCCATGATGCACAAAATAAGACGCAGTTTTACCGGTGGAAATTTGAAGAGACCTGGGAATACCGCGTAGCGTACTTTTCTACGCTGGAGGTAGTAGATAAAAAAATTGTCACACGTGAAAAGGACATTAACCAGTGTTGGGGAAGTATGAGATCGGGCAGTATTTTGCTTGGAAGTACCGTGAAGCTAAGCAGCGATGTAATCAAAGATCTTCCGCTATTCAGGGTGCCGGTGTCTACGAACAAGCTGTTTATCAAGTATAGTGTGTTGGTAAAACAATATGGACTGACCCGCGCGGCATTCGAGTATTGGACCAATCTCTCGAAAACCACTCAAGGCACTGGAAGCCTTTTTGATCCACAACCCTCACAAGTTACAGGTAATATTCAAAGCACGACTGATTCCGACGACCTCGTTTTCGGATATTTCAGTGCTTCAACGGAGGAAACAAAAAGATTAACCATAGCACCGCATTTGGGGATTTTTCCAACTTGCGCTGCGCCAGATACCTTCGATATTGTTTGCAACCCGCTTAGCAACAGGCAATGTGCACTGGAAACAACTTCGTTGCTGATGTCGTACGGAGGGCTTAGGTCGGAATATATCCTGGGCGCACCACCGAGCTGTACGGATTGCAGGGAACAAGGCGGAACAACCGTTAGACCGTCATTCTGGTAGCAGACAGACGATATGAATACAAAAAGCTTAACTATGATCATGTGAAGGGCAAGCGTTTAATCCTAATATTATTGTTGGGCATCTCATTTGTTGTGATGTACAGCTGCATTGAGCCCTTTTCTCCACCGGAGGTGAATTCGGACGAAGGTTATCTGGTGGTAGATGGTTTTTTAAATGTAGGTGGGGACACAAGCAGGGTTGAATTGCGCAGGACTCAAAACGTGAACGCGACTGCTACCCCGGTTATTGAGACTGGTGCAAAGCTTACGGCCGAAGTAGAGAACGGCGAATCTTTTGCTTTTACGGAATCAGGTAAAGGATTGTATCTTTTACCGCCACGCGCGTTTAATCGGTCCGGCAAATACCGGTTACGGATTAAGACGCGTGATGGCCAGGAATATCTCTCGGAATATGTCGCAGTGAGCGTTACGCCCCCCATTGACAGCCTGACCTACAAGCTGGACCCCGTCCAGAACTCGGTCATTTTTTACGTCAATACCCATGATGCTGAGAGCAGGACGAAGTTTTATCGCTGGAAATTTGAGGAAACATGGGAATACCGTTCCGCATTTGCATCCATTCTGGAGATAGTCGATGATGAGGTCGTAACTAGGAAACAGGACATTTCGCGCTGCTGGTCAAGCAAAAAGTCAGGCAGCATTCTTTTGGGCAGTACGATCAAGTTGAGCAGTGATGTCATCAAAAATTTACCGCTGAACATCGTTCCTGTTATTACCAACAAGCTGTATATCAAGTACAGTATTATCGTGAAACAATATGGTTTGTCGAAGGAGGCATTTGAGTATTGGACCAGCCTGGCAAAAACTACGCAGGGGACAGGAAGCCTTTTTGATCCGCTACCCTCGCAGGTTACAGGTAATATCGTGAATACGGCCAACAACAAAGAACTTGTTTTCGGGTATTTCAGTGCGTCGACCGAAGAGTCCAAAAGGATCATCATCACGCCACGCCTTGGGTCTTATCCCACATGTACCGCCCCTGATACGCTTCCGATCCGATGCGTGCCGCAGGAGGAATGCGCGAAGACAACAACATCATTGCTGTTGAATTATTATGGTATAAGATCTGATTCAGTGTTTGCAGCGCCTGCTTCTTGTGCAGACTGCAGGACCGGAGGAGGGACAACAGTGGAGCCGTCGTTCTGGTAGGCAGCGTCGATATTGACAGTTTGAATGAAAGCGCCATGAAAATTTTGATAAATATTAAATCATTCCAGTTTCCGGGGCGTAAAGGCCATTATGTGGCTCTGCTGCTGCTCTCATTTGGGATAAATAGTTGTATCGAGCCTTTTTCGCCCCCTGAAGTAAATGACCCGGGGGGATATCTGGTGGTAGATGGTTTTTTAAATGTGGGGGAGGACAGTAGCACTATTACATTAAGCCACACACAAAACACGAATGCAAATACGGTCCCGGATAAGGAATCGGGCGCAAAGGTTTGGGTAGAGAATGAACGAAAAGAGGTTCTTGAATTTTCGGAGGTGGCGACTGGTATTTATAAACTAGCCCCCCGTACGTTTGATACCGCGCTGAAGTACCGTTTGCACATCAAAAGGATCAGCGGAAATGAATATGCATCGGATTTTGTAACGGTGAGTAAAACGCCGCCGATAGATAGTGTTACCTATCGGGTCGATCCGGGGAGAAATGCAATGATCGTTTATGTCAATGCGCACGACGCGGCAAATGGGACGCAGTTTTACAGATGGAAGTTTGAGGAAACTTATGAGTACCGGGCCGCCTATTACTCCGGGCTTGACCGCGACCTCGTAAATAACCAGATTATTGCCAGAAAGGAGGATATCAATCTCTGCTGGCGAACATTGGAATCGAAGGATATCAAACTGGGGAGCACGGTCAAGTTGAGTCAGAATATTATTAAAGATCTGCCAGTCAATGTGATCGATATTGCGACGAACAAGCTTTATTTTGGATATAGTATCCTGGTGAAACAGTACGGATTATCGAGGGAAGCTTTTGAGTATTGGACAGATCTCGCCAAAACTACTCAGGGGACCGGCAGCCTTTTCGATCCTTTGCCATCACAGGTTACAGGGAACGTGAAAAACCGGGATAACAACAAAGAATTGGTTTTTGGGTATTTCAGTGCGGCGGTTGAGCAGAAGCAAAGGATTTTTATCAAAACAAAATTGGGAAGGTACCCCAGTTGTATGCCGCCCGACACATTGACGCCGAAGGATGCATTGGAGTCCAGTGCGATGTTGCTCAGTTACTTTCAAACAGCGACAAAAAGCGGGATCTTAGCATCTTCGGAATTTTGCTCGGACTGCCGGGTACAAGGTGGCGTTACGCAGAGACCATCTTTTTGGGAATGATCAGTTTCATCATTAGTATATATAAAAATGAGAATTAAGATTTTTACCAGTCTATGTTTGCTATTGGCATTATCCTCCGCAGCCTATGCGCAGGAAGATGCCATGGCTGCATCTATCAAGCAAAGGTTTGGTTTATACGCCGACCGCGCGGTACAGGAAAAAATGTATGTTCATGTGGACAGATCATTTTATCTGGTGGGCGAAACAATCTGGTTTAAAGCCTACAATCTGAATGGCGCCACACACCGCTTTTTGGACTTGAGCAAGGTGGCATACCTCGAAATACTGGATATTGAAAACAATGCATTGGCCCAGACCAAGTTTTCCATGCTCGATGGGAAGGGAAACGGCTCACTCCTGATCCCCTCAACGATTGTGAGTGGAAAGTACAAAATACGATGCTACACCAACTGGATGAAAAATTTTAGTGCCGATCAGTTTTTTGAAACTGCGGTTACCATTGTTAACCCGTTTATCCGTTTTGATCCCGATCGCACTGTAAAAGACGAAGTAAAATACGATGTACAGTTTTTTCCGGAAGGGGGGCGACTGGTAAAGGGGATTGAAAGCAAAATTGCGTTTCGTGCCGTCGCTTCTGACGGAAAGGGGATCAGGTTTAACGGTGCGGTGGTTAACCATCAAAATGATACCATTCAGAGATTTACGCCGACCATGAACGGTATTGGTTATTTCATTTTTACGCCCAGGGAAGGAGAATCCTATAAAGCTTATGTAACCGATAGCAAGGGTAAAAGATACGACTACCCGCTACCTCTTGTAGAGGAGCAGGGGTATGTGATGCAGGTGAAGGATTCTACGGCCAACCTTGTCAAAGTAACAGTCTTGGCCCGGATACCCGGAGAAGAGCCGGTAGCGGTGTACATGCTTACACATACGAGGCAGGCGAATGTCATGGTGGACAAGAAGTTTTTGAATAAGAACAGGGCGGTGTTTGTTCTGGATAAGAACAAGCTGGGGGAGGGCATATCCCACATTACTATTTTTAACGAAAAGGTAAAGCCTGTGTGCGAACGTTTGTATTTCAAGCGGCCGGCAGGAAGGCTGGATATTGCAACGAAGCTCGGGAGTAAATTCGTAAACCGGGAGAAAATAACATTGGATTTATCGGCAACGGTTGCATCTGCCGTAGCGGACCTGGCGAGTTTGTCGGTAGCGATTTATCTTAACGACTCCATCAAATCGGCGCCACAACAGGATATCACGAGCCATTTGTGGCTTACCTCCGATCTCAGGGGTAATATAGAGTCCCCTGAATACTATTTCAATCATGTGTCCAAAGAAACCGACCAGCAACTGGATAATCTGATGCTGACCCACGGCTGGAGAAGGCTGAAATGGGACGACGTATTCAAAGGCCAGCCGGTTACATTTGAGCATATACCGGAGCATGACGGGCATTTTATTGTCGGTAAAATGCTCAATAAATCAGATGGCAGCATTGTAAGAGGAAAGGGCGCATTCCTGGCGGCACTCGATGTCCCGGCTCGACTCTACGTAGCACAAAGCGATCAGAATGGCAAGCTGCTATTTGAAGTACGGAAATTTACCGGGCCAAAGGAAATCACGATCCAGACCAACCTGGCTGTGGATTCCACTTATAAGATCGAGATCGCGAGCCCGTTTTCAAAACAGTTTTCGACAACTCCCCTGGCGCCATTTTATTTTGATAAAACACTGGAAAGCCAATTGCTGACGCGCGCCATTAATATGCAAACGGCCAATGCATTTCTGCCCAGGGTTTATGCGGAGAAGAAACCGACTTTAACTGATTCTCTGGCATTTTTTGGAATGCCGGACGAGAAATATTTTCTGGACGATTTTACACGTTTCCCGACAATGGAAGAAGTTTTGCGGGAATATGTTAAGGGTGTACTGGTCCGCAGACGACAGAAAGAATTTCATTTCAGGATGATAGACAAGCTGCTTCCCAACACATTCTATACGACCGATCCGTTGATGCTCCTGGATGGTATACCCATTTTTGATGCCGATAAGCTCATGGAATTTGATCCTCTTAAGATCAAAAAGATTGAAACATTGAGTTCAAGATATTTCCTGGGCCCGATGACATTCACAGGCATTGTGAGCTTTTCGACTTACCGCGGTGACCTTGGAGGTTTCGAACTCGATCCCAAAGTGATGGTCATGCCTTATGAAGGAGTTCAGGCTCAGAGGGAGTTTTACACGCCCAGATACGACAATGGCAGGGCCACCAGCCGTATCCCCGACTTCCGCAATCTTCTGCATTGGGCCCCCAATGTGACAACGGATAAAGATGGAAAGGCGCTGGTTGAATTTTACGCCTCGGACCAGGTCGGACAATATCAAGTGGTGATCCAGGGTATAACGCCCGCAGGTATCTCGGGCAGTAAGACGCTTAGCTTCGAGGTAGGCAAAAGAAATTTCTGAGCCGGCACTGTTCTTCGCTGTATCAGATATAGAATTCCGACGTATGCTTGATCTCTTTTAAAACAAAAGTACTGTTCAGTACGCCAATATTGTCGATTTTGGAAAGCTTGTATTTCACAAAGTCATGGTATTCGTCCAGGCTGGCCACATTTATTTTTAGCAGGAAATCCACTTGTCCCGCCATGTGGTAGCATTCTTGTACTTCTTCTAAATTCTGGATCTCCTGCTCGAACTTTTCGATGAACGCTTCATTGTGGTAACGCATTGATACCTGGCAAATCGTTGTTACCTGTCTGTTGATCAATTTTTTATCCAGTATGGCTACGTACTGTTTGATGTATCCCAGGCTTTCCAGCCTCCTGATTCGCTCGTAGACAGGTGATACCGTCAGGTTGAGCATTGTTGCAATTTCTTTGGTGGTCTTTTTGGCATCTTTTTGCAGGATGCGAAGGATCTTGGTATCAATTTTGTCCAACTGTTCCATGGGGCAATAATATTTACTGAAGCATTTGAATTTTCAGGGTCTATAAAAGTAGGAAAATCTTTGAATGTAAAATAGTGCAGTAACATTTACTGTGATGAACGTGTTTTCTTGAAAATACTTTCCGAAAATGGGAAATTGCAAGTGATTTATGCTTTATCAAACCCGGATCGGTTATGAAATCAGAATGCATGCTTGTTGTTGGGGCGAATGGACAAATCGGGTCTGTTCTTGTTGAATATCTGAGAGAGATTTATGGCAGCAATAAAGTCATTGCCTCAGATATCAGAACACCGGATGGTGACAAGGGAATTTTTGAAAAGCTGGATGCTACCGATGGGCAGGCACTGTCGGCTACCGTCAGAAAATACAAGGTAACCCAGATTTATCACCTGGCAGCCATTCTTTCGGCTAAAGGAGAACAGGAACCTTTGAAAACCTGGCACATTAACATGCAAACGTATTTTAATGTGTTGGAGGCGGCGAGAGAAAACAAAGTAGCCAAAGTATTTTATCCCAGTTCTATCGCTGTATTTGGAGATCATATCGATGACAAAGCAGACCAATGGTCCTACCTGGACCCCACGACAGTTTACGGGATCAGTAAAGCCGCCGGAGAAAACTGGTCTAACTATTATTTCAGGAAATATGGTACCGACATCCGTTCTTTGCGCTATCCGGGGATCATCGGATACCAGTCCATGCCGGGCGGAGGCACAACGGACTACGCAGTAGATATTTATCACAAAGCTGTAAAAGGAGAGGATTTTGAATGCTTTTTGAAACCGCAAACGACACTCCCGATGATTTATATCAGCGATGCAATGGACGCAACGATCCGCTTGATGGAAGCGCCGGCTGAAAAAGTCACAGTCCGAACGGGTTACAACCTGGCGGGTATGAGCTTTTCTCCGGAAGAAATTGCCGCCAGCATCCAAAAAGTGATCCCCCATTTTAAGATCACCTACAAACCTGATTTCCGTCAGGCCATCGCCGAGTCCTGGCCGGCCGAAATAGACGATTCGCAAGCGAGAAAAGACTGGGGCTGGCGACCAGCCTATTCCCTGGATAAAATGACAGAGGAAATGATCCTCGAACTAAGAAAGAAGTATCATCTGATTAAACAATAGTACATTCCCGCCACGCTGGACTCAGCCACTCATCGTACCGGTGACTTGGTCATTCAAAATTGAACCCCATGAACGCTACCATTCAAAACGAATTGCAACAAGAACTGGCCGCTATCAAAGAAGCTGGCTTATATAAAAAAGAAAGGGTTATCACTACGCCGCAGGCTGCCTACATCGCCACCGATGGCAAGAAGGTGCTTAACTTTTGTGCAAATAATTACCTCGGACTTTCGTCGCACCCTGAAGTAATCAAGGCTGGGATCGAAGCCATTCATACGCATGGCTTCGGGATGTCTTCTGTCCGTTTTATTTGTGGCACCCAGGATATTCACAAGGAACTGGAACAGAAGACGGCGGCTTTTCTGGGAATGGAAGATTGTATTCTTTATGCCGCTGCTTTCGATGCGAACGGAGGTGTTTTCGAACCATTGCTCCATGAACAGGACGCAATTATTTCCGATGAGCTCAACCATGCTTCTTTGATAGACGGGATACGTCTTTGCAAAGCGAAGCGCTTTAGGTACAAGCACAATGATATGGCGGATCTCGAAAAGCAACTGAACGACGCCAAAGGCAGCCGCAGGATCCTGATCGTAACCGATGGGGTATTCTCGATGGATGGTACTATTGCACAGCTGGACAGGATATGTGATCTGGCAGAACAGCACAATGCAATGGTCATGATCGACGAATGTCACGCAACAGGTTTTATGGGAAAAACAGGGCGTGGTTCTCATGAATTCCGGGGTGTTATGGGACGTGTTGACATTATTACCGGAACGTACGGAAAGGCACTTGGCGGTGCTTCGGGCGGGTTTACAGCTGCTAAAAAAGAGATCGTGGAAATTCTTAGGCAGCGTTCGAGGCCTTATTTATTTTCAAACACATTAGCGCCTTCTATTGTGGGCGCGTCGATCCAAGTGCTGGACCTGCTTTCTTCCTCCACATCGCTCCGGGATCAGCTCGAAAAAAATACCGCGTACTTCCGGAAAGCAATGACGGAAGCCGGGTTCGACATCCTGCCAGGCGAACATCCGATCGTTCCTATCATGCTTTACGAGGCAAAACTTGCGCAGGAATTTGCTGCGAAATTATTGGATGAAGGAATTTATGTGATCGGGTTCTTTTATCCGGTCGTTCCTCAAGGCAAGGCGCGGATCAGGGTGCAAATATCCGCCGGGCATGAGCAGGAGCACCTCGAAAAAGCGGTGGCCGCGTTTACCAAAGTTGGAAAGGACTTAGGGGTTATTTAAAAAGAACAGACTTGCCTGGTGGCCGCGCCTGACAAGTCTGTTTTCTATTTGGTCGACTATTGCTGGACCGGCTCAGGCTCCAGCAGTACAGCTTCCACATGCAGCGACTGTAGGGTCGCATTGCCATATTGGGTAACCATCGCCACATCCGCAGCGTCGCGCCCATGTGCGATTTCAATCCGGTAACCCTCCGTTTTTTCCTGGACGGCATCGAATGTATACCATTCACCGCCGATGTAAACTTCAAACCAGGCGTGCAGATCCATCACTTTCAGTCTGTCCAGATAGCCGACGGTCATGCGGGTAGGGATACAAAGGTTCCTGCATAGTGCGATCGCGAGGTGCGTGAAGTCACGGCATACCCCTATACGATTGCGGGCAAGGTCCAGCGCAGTGGTGCTTGCATCCGTTACGCCGTATTGGTAGGTGATATTATTGTGGATCCACGACCGGATCGCCTCCACCTGTGCGTAGCCCGGCACCATGTTGCCGGCAATTTCCATGGCCAGCATATTGATTTCATGCAAATCCGACTGGCAATATCTGCTCGGCAGGATATAGTGCATTACCTCATCCGGTAAATCTCCCACAAGCATATAGGCTGGCGGCGGGTTCGGGATCGGTTTGGTAGGATTTACCTGGGCCTGTACTTCGGTTGATATGGTCACTTTTCCAACTGGCAGAATGGTCCTCTGACATGGATTCCCGTAAATATCGATGTACTCCGAGAAGGGGACCGGCGGCTCAATGTTAAATCCTTCCTGTATGATAGACTGCCCTTCCTGACGCCTCGGGCGTAACATAGTGGTCACGGTTGTGGGCGCGTACACGTCATACGTGAATACGCTTCTTCCCTTCATTTTCATGTATGAGTCGATTTATGATGTTTTGGTAAATTTAACGACTATGCATTACTTATAAATTACGTGCCATTTATTTTATCATAAACTGCGGATAGGTTTCTGAAATTAAAACATTTTAATCGTCGTTTCTTGTTTGGAATGTTAATTTTAGGATTAATAGCATGTGTAATTAAAATCAATAGCGTATGGCAGTTACAAAATGGATCGTAGACCCGGCACATTCGGAAGTTCAATTTAAAATCAAACACCTGGTAATTTCCACCATTACCGGTTCTTTCAATAATTTTGAGGGCGGGGCTACTTCGGACCTGAATAATTTCGAATCGGCGGAAATTCATTTCTCGCTGGATGTAAATAGTATCGATACGAATGTGGAAATGCGTGATGCGCACTTGAAGTCCGCAGATTTTTTCGATGCAGAGCAATTTCCTCACATCACCTTTCAATCCAATTATTTCCATAAGGTAAAGGGTGACAATTACAAGCTTTCGGGCCTGCTCACATTAAAAGGAATTACCAAGCCAATCGAACTTGATGCCGAATACGGTGGATCGGAAAAAGATGCAGATGGGAACCTGAGGGTTGGATTTGAAGTGGAAGGCCGGATCAGCAGGCAAGAGTACGGGCTCAATTATATGTTATTGACAGACTCTGGAGGCTTGGTGATCGGTGAGGATGTGAAGCTGATTGCGAATATCCAACTTGTTAAGCAACCGTAATTATTAAATAATCAAAGGTCCCAGCCCGTACTGCCCGACAATGCGACTCTGCATTGCCGGGTTTTTGGTTTAATGAGGATATTCCGGAAATCTTTTACTTTTAACTTCGCCTGTCCCATCCTTCCAAACAAAACCGATGAGCTTCTTTAAAGTCCTTCTTAAAATAATTGGTTCAGTAATCCTGATTTTAATATTGATCGTAGCTACTATGGTAACCACCATGGATCATACGCCTTACAAGGAAATGCCTTATTATGGTCAATGGAAAAAGATAATTAGTGAAGTCAAATCCGATACGTCTTCTGCAGGCCCGTTCAAGGCGGGTTGGGCCAAGGTCAATATAACACCGTCGTCACCCACACCCACTGCCGGTTATGGCAATAGAAGAGGACGAGTATATACCTCCGTACACGATTCGGTCTATGTGAGGGCAATGGTGATCGACAATGGAGTTAACAAAGTTGCGATTGTAGCAGCGGATCTTCTCATCATTCCCCCCACCGTGGTGAAAGCACTGCAAGCACGTCTGACCAGGAAAGACATTCCCTTTGAGCAGGTATTTTTCGGTGCCACGCATAGCCACAACAGTGTAGGCGGCTGGGGTACCGGCGTATCTTCACTGTTCTTTTCCGGAAAATTTGAACAGGCTACCGTGGACCGGCTCGCTGATGCTTTTTACAAGGCGATTGTCGAGGCAGGGAAAAAAGTGCAGCCCGTAAAGATCACTTATATGGAGTCCATTGACACGGTGGATATACGTAACCGGCTGGTAGGTGAAGAGGGCGGTGTTGATCCTGAAATACGTTCCGCAGCCTTTGTTACCCAAACAGGGGAAAAAGCGATACTAAGCTCATTTGCCGCGCATTCGACGGTGCTGAATTCCAAAAATATCGTGTTGTCGCGTGATTATCCCGGTGCGCTGGTGGATTCGCTCGAAAAAGGAAGATATAACTTCGCCATGTACGTGGCAGGCGCTGTGGGCAGCATGGGGCCTATTGAAAAAGGTGCGGATGATTTTGATGAAGTGAAAAACCAGGCTTATGGCGTGCAACGCGCATTATTGGATTCGTCGTCAGTGAGGGAGGAATCAAAAGGAACGGTGCTCGAGGCAATCACATTACCGTTGCCGTTAAGGGAGCCTTCGCCCAGGCTTACCATGAACATTGTACTGCGTTCCTGGGCTTTCAAAAAGGCATTTGGTGAATATCCGGTGTTTGTAAAAGCATTGCGGATCGGGAACATTCTCATGGTAGGCATGCCTTGCGATTTCTCGGGTGAACTCGTCGGGCAACTGGACGCTTATGCAAAAACCAAAGGGTTGAACCTCATGGTGACCAGCTTCAACGGAGGCTATATTGGCTATATCACCCATGACAAATATTTCGACAAAGATCTATATGAAACCAAAACCATGAGCTGGTACGGGCCTTACAATGGGGCGTACCTGCAAGAGGTGATCAAGGACATTATCGATAAATTATCTTAACCAACCTGAATTATGAAATCGTTATTGCTGCTGATTTTGGGATTGATCACCGCGCAATCAATTGCGCAGAAGCCGGTGCGCCTAGCTGTTGCCGGACTAAGCCATGGGCATGTGGGCTGGGTTTTTAACAGGTCGGAGAAAAACGATATCGAATTGGTGGGGATTTATGAGACTAACCCCGAGTTGGTGAACCGTTTTGCCGAAAGATATAAGCTGGACAAAAAGTTGTTTTTTTCGGACCTGAACAAAATGCTGGCCGAGGCAAAACCGGAAGCCGTTTCGGCATTTGGAGCGATCAGCGAGCATATCAAGATCGTAAGGGCCTGTGCTCCGCGAAAAATCCATGTGATGGTAGAAAAACCATTGGCAACTACATTCGCCGATGCTAAGGAAATCAATGCGCTGGCGGAAAAGAATGGTATTCAGGTGCTTACCAATTTTGAAACCTCGTGGTATGCGAGCAATCAGTATGTAAATAAATTGGTGGAGGATGGTAAGCTCGGAGAAATCCGGAAGGTAATGGTCAATGATGGTCACCAGGGGCCTAAGGAAATTGGTGTTGGTAAGGAGTTTTTTGAAATCCTGACCGACCCGGTCAAAAACGGTGCGGGAGCTCTGATCGACTTTGGCTGTTACGGAGCCAATCTCATGACCTGGCTTTTAAAGGGCGAGCGGCCCCTTTCCGTTACAGCTGTAACCCATCAGGACAAGCCGGAAATTTATCAGCATGTGGACGACGAGGCTTCCATCATTTTACAATACCCCAAAGCGCAATGCATCATTCAGGGATCGTGGAACTGGTCTTTTGCGAGAAAAGACATGGAAGTGTTTGGTAATAAAGGTTATGCAGTAGCTGTGAATGCGACAACAGTACGCCAGAGATTCCAGGAAAAATCCCCGGAAGAAACCGTTAAACTTGACCCGAGACCTGCGCCTTATACCGATCCGTTTTCCGTTTTGGCGGATGTCGTACAAGGGCGGCTAAAACTTGACAAAAATGATATGTACGGACTGCCCGTCAATGTAATTGCAGTGGAAATATTGGATGCGGCACGGGAGTCGGCCAAATCCGGAAAAACCATTTACCTCAAAAAGTAACTTTTTACTGTATGGAACCCCGCTCTGTCCGTTTCTCTCAGACCACACTAACGGAACTGATGATTCCTTCCTATGCCAACTTTGGCGGAAAGATACATGGCGGGATATTGCTTTCCCTCATCGACAAAGTCGCTTATTCCTGTGCTGCCAGGCATGCGGGTACTTATTGCGTAACGGTTTCGGTAGATGGAGTAGATTTTCTGGAACCGGTTGAAGTGGGGGATTTGGTTTCGCTGCATGCTTCCGTTAACTATGTGGGCAGGACTTCGCTGGTGATTGGAATACGCGTTATCGCAGAGAATGTACGCAATGGCATCCAACGGCATACCAATACTTCATATGTTACCATGGTTGCAAAAGGCGACGATGATAAGCCAACCATTGTGCCGGAGCTGTTATTGGAAAGCGAGGAAGACGCCCGGCGGTTTCTGGAAGCAATTAAGCGGAGGGAATTAAAAGAGGCCTATCGCGATGCCTTTGATAATGCTAAGACCAGGTTGGACGTTCAGGATAATCTGGAAAAGTTATCCCAGCATCGATGTGTAATCGGCTGGGATACTGATTTGAATGTCAAAAAAAAATAGTTTTCAGGTGGCTGATTGACGAAAACAGCTTCCTGGATCTAAAGAAATTGGGATCTGAGGTTTCAGGAGAAGAATCAAAACCCAAATAAACCTCCTCCTGTTTTTTTTCGCGTTGTTCTTGTCGTTTTTCCGAAAAGCATCCCAAAAACACCCCGGACGACTTCGCGGCCGATTTGCTTGGCCAGTGGAGAGTTTAATGCATCTGCGATCACGCTCTTTTCTTCCTTTTCCTTTTTGGCGACGATCACTTCCTCCTGAGCTTCCGCTTCTACTTTGGCGTGGGCTTCCATCCTTTTGGTGAGCATTTCGTAGGCACTTTCCGGGTCAATAGGGTCTTTGTATTTCAGGTAAAGATCCGATTGTTGCACATGGTTGTCATAATCAGCCTGTACCATTGGGCCCATAATGGATGTGGGCGGAAGTAAATGGGTCGCTGCAACTTCTGTGGGGATACCTTTTTCATTTAAAACCGTAATCAAGGCCTGGCCTATACCCAATGTGGTAAGCACCTGATCGATAGAGTAGAAGTCGGATTTTGGGTAGGTTTTGACGGTTTGTTTCAATGCGTCGGCATCCTGTGGGGTAAAGGCCCGCAAGACGTGCTGGACCCGGTTACCCAACTGGGAAAGCACGGAAACGGGTACATCCTGCGCCATTTGCGTACAAAAGAAAATACCAACCCCTTTGGAGCGGATCAATCGCACAACCTGCTCAATCTGGTCGAGAAACGCCTTAGGCGCATCTTTGAATAACAAATGTGCTTCATCCAGAAAGAAAACCAGCTTGGGTTTGTCCAGGTCGCCCGCTTCGGGCAGCTTCTGGTAAAGTTCCGCCAGCAGACTAAGCATGAAAGTTGAAAACAGAGCTGGCTTATCCTGTACATCCGAGATATTAAGAAGGCTGATCACGCCCTGTCCGTCCACGCGGTTGATCAGATCGGTGATGTCGAATGATTTTTCTCCGAAAATGGAGCCTACTCCTTGTTGTTCCAATGCGACGATCTTCCTGAGAATGGTGCCTGCGGTGGACGTGGAAATGCTTCCATAATCTGCTTTGATCTCGGCTGCACCAGGTCCCTCCGACAAATAATTCAATACTTTTTTCAGATCGTTCAGATCCACCATCGGCAAATCCTTGTCGTCGGCATATTTGAACAGGATAGCCAGCACGCCAGCCTGAGTATCATTCAATTCAAAGATTTTGGATAACAATATGGGGCCAAATTCAAGGATGGTGGCGCGCATCTGCGCACCTTTTTTCCCGCTGAGCGAATACAATTCTACAGGATATCCTTTGGGCTCAAAAACGGTTCCCAATATTTGAGAACGTTCTTCCAATGCTGCGTTGGACTTGCCGGGTTGGGCTATTCCGGATAAATCCCCTTTTATATCAGACATAAAAACAGGGACCCCGGCCAGTGACAGCTGTTCCGCAAATACTTGCAGCGTACGTGTTTTTCCCGATCCGGTAGCACCCGCGACAAGTCCGTGCCTGTTCATCATACGCAATGGAAGGCTTACTTTTGCTTCGCCGATGATCTCGCCATCCAGAATGGCCGAACCTAAATGAATAACAGGCTTATCCGTCTGGTATGATTTCTGGATTGCGGCAATAAACTGCTCTTTTTTGGACACAGTAACTACGTGTTATAGGTTATGAAATGAATATTTACAAAATTTAAAGGTTTCGGGAGTTTTCCAAGCCAGTAGGCTTAATTTCACTAAAATAATAATGTTTCCAGATATAGTATTACTTTTCGTATACTCTTGTAATTGCAAAATTTTATTAGGTATTTTGGAGTAATCGCTTAACAATTATTCTGATTATCCACTTTTAGATACAATACTTACTGTTTATGCTTAGTCGAGTTGCCAATTCAATTTACTGGATGAACCGTTATATGGAGCGGGTCGAAAATTACGCCCGTTTTGTAGGAGTTAACTTTAATCTGGCCTTGGATCTGCCGCCCGACGTCGATGAACAGTGGGAGCCGTTGCTGATCGCAACTGCCGACCACTATCTTTTTTATAAGTATTATGAAAAACCTACGAAAGAGGATGTGATCCATTTCATGACTTTCGACAAGCGAAATCCCAATTCAATTATCAGCTGTCTTTACGAAGCAAGGGAAAACGCCCGTACGATCAGGGAAACGATTTCGAAGGAGATGTGGGAGAGTATCAATACCTTCTATCTTTCCATTCGCGGCGCTTCACCCGATAATTTTCGGAATATGGACCATATGCAATCCTATTTTACAGATATCCGTAAAAACTGCCAGCTTTTTCATGGTGTAGTGGATGCTTCTATTACAAGAAATGAAGCCTGGCATTTCGGCAGACTGGGAAGGCATATTGAACGTGGCGACAAATGTTCCAGGTTTCTTGATGTGAAATATTTCACACTTTTGCAGGATTCGGGTACCTCTGGATCCACGTTGGATCTGATGCTCTGGACGGCGGTACTTAAATCCGTAAGCGCCTATAATATGTACAGGCAGACACATCGCGCATTAACACCGATGAACATTGTTGCCTTTCTGATCCTGGATAAATTGTTTCCAAGATCTATTGCGTATTGTGTCAGGCAGGCCGAACTTTCCCTTTACGCTATTGCAGGTTCAATCCCTGAACGCGGCCATAGTAATCCTGCGGAGCGGGCATTGAGTAAAATCCGGGCCGATCTCGAATTTACAGACGTGGAGGATGTATTTAAAATAGGGCTTCATGAATATCTGGATACTTTTCAAACCAGAAATAATGAGGTTGACAATGCTATTTTTGATATGTACTTCGGACTGGAAACGGGCCAGTCCCAAAGCCAGTCAATGGGACAGGTTTCAGGGCATTTTAAAGGGCAGTGGATGAACTGAAAACTTTATAACTTAGCGACTCTATAATTTACGACAGAGCCGCAAAGACATGACATATTGCCTAGGTATAAAAATCGCGACCGGCTTGGTCGCGATTGCAGACACCCGCCTCACTTCAGGAACCGAAGTTTCGACCAACAAAAAAGTTTCAGTTTACCAGTCTGAAAAGCATTCCATTTTCGTCATGACCTCAGGGCTGAGGTCCGTTCGCGACAAAGCAATCACCTATTTTAAGGAAGTGCTTGAAGAACGGGATTCATCGTTCAATAAGCTTTATAAAGCCGTAAATGCCTTAGGTGAGCAAGTTCGGAGGGTCGCCGACGAAGACCGGTTCGCTCTGAATGCCGCCGGATTGTCTTTTAATCTTTTCGCTATCATTGGAGGGCAACTTGAAAATGATAAAGAACACAAGCTATTTCTATTGTATCCGGAAGGTAATTGGGTAGAGGTTGGAGACGGTTCGCCATTTATTATTATAGGCAATTCGGGCTATGGAAAGCCGCTTTTATACCGAAGCCTTAAATTTGATTCTTCGATGCAGGATGCTCTGAAAATCGGATTTCTATCTTTTGATTCAACCCGGGTGAGTTCCAATGATGTGGATTATCCGATCGACGTTGTGATGTACGAAAAAGACTCTTTTCAAATCATAGAGCACCGTTTTGAAAAAGATGATCTCGATTACGTCGGGAAGCAATGGAGCGCATTACTGAGTAACTCGGTACAGAAACTGCCCATTGAATGGATGGATCCGGTCTTCAATAAAATGGAAGAAACCAATAAATCTCAGCTGCATTAGGTGTTCGTAATTGCATTTTTGCCTGCATCAGGTAATAGTAGCCGGAAACTCAGTGGTTGTTTTGTTTGTTCAAAAACCTGATAGCAGAGAGGGAAATTTAGTATTTTTACAAACTAAACAAAAAGAGGAATTCTAGATCGTGACGTTAATTAAATCTATCTCAGGAATCAGAGGTATTGTGGGAGGAAAATCGGGAGAGGCGCTGACTCCGATCGATGTCGTTAAGTTTGCTGCCGCATACGGGACATGGCTGAGGCGTAACAATCCACAAAATTTAAAAGTTGTAATTGGTCGCGATGCCCGTCTTTCAGGAGAAATGGTCAGCCGCCTGGTTGCAGGGACGTTACAGGGCGTTGGTCTCCATGTGGTAGATCTCGGTCTTTCCACCACACCTACTGTTGAGATAGCCGTTACTGCCGAAAAAGCGGCTGGCGGAGTTATTCTTACAGCAAGCCATAATCCCATCCAGTGGAATGCCCTCAAATTGCTCAATCACAATGGAGAATTCATTTCCGAAGCAGAGGGAGAGGAAGTGTTACGAATCGCCGACCAGGAAGACTTCGTCTTTGTGGATGTTAAAAAGCTGGGGAGCTACTCAGCAGATGATACTTATCTTCAAAAGCATATTGACCAGGTATTGTCACTACCCTTGGTGCAGGTTGAAGCCATCCGAAACGCGAATTTCAGGATTGTTGTGGATGCGGTGAACTCCACAGGCGGGATTGTAGTCCCTATGTTATTGGAAGCACTTGGTGTTGCTCCCGAAAATATCAAAAGACTGCATTGCGATCCTACGGGCAACTTCGCCCATAATCCGGAGCCACTTCCGGAACATCTCAGGGATATCAGTAAAGCGTTAAATGACGGGTCATTTAATCTCGGGATTGTCGTCGATCCTGACGTAGATCGACTTGCCCTGATGTGTGAAGACGGCAGTCCATTTGGTGAAGAGTACACACTGGTGGCGGTGGCAGATTATGTTCTAAAGAACACACCCGGAAATACGGTTTCCAATCTTTCGTCCACGGCTGCCTTAAAGGATGTCACTTTGAAGGCCGGAGGTAAATATTTCGCGTCGGCTGTGGGAGAGGTGAATGTGGTAAATATGATGAAAGAAAATAATGCCGTCATAGGAGGCGAAGGAAATGGCGGCGTTATCTATCCGGAAAGCCATTATGGCAGAGATGCGTTGGTGGGTATCGCTTTGTTTTTGACTCACTTAGCGAAGTTTGGGAAGACGGCCTCTGTTTTGAGAAGGTCTTATCCAAGTTACTATATCTCAAAGAATAAAATCGAACTCACGTCGGACATTAATGTTGATAACATATTAAACCGGATCCAGACGCGGTACGCCAAGCAGCCGCATAATACCATCGACGGTGTAAGGATCGAATTTGACCGCGAATGGGTGCATCTGCGAAAATCAAACACCGAGCCGATTATCAGGATCTATTCCGAATCGGAAACTCAGACCACTGCAATCAATCTGGCTAATAAGATCATCTCTGATATTAAAGAGATCATCTCCGAGCCTAAGAAATAATGAGGATATGAAAGTTTATCTGGATAATGCTGCTACGACTCAATTGGATCCGGAGGTGCTGGAGGTAATGCTTCCTTTAATGACGGAGCAGTTTGGTAACCCATCGTCAATCCATTCTTACGGAAGGGCAGTGCGCTCTGCCATTGAAAGGGCTAGAAAGAGCATAGCAGGAATCCTGAATGCTGCTCCTGCCGAAATATTTTTTACATCGGGAGGAACAGAAGCGGATAATACGGCCATTTGTTCAACGATTGAAACACTCGGATTAAAACATGCTATTACTTCCAGGATAGAGCATCACGCTGTTTTGCATACACTGGAACATCTGCAAAAAATTGGCCGTGTTCAGGTTAGTTTTGTCGATCTGAATGAGAAAGGCGAGGTCGATCTGCGGCATCTGGAAACCTTGTTATCCTCCAATTCCCGTTCCCTGGTTTCCCTGATGCATGGAAACAATGAAGTAGGTAACTTACTCGACCTGCACGCAGTGGGCGATCTTTGTGAAAAGTACCAGGCAGTGTTTCATAGCGATACCGTGCAGACGATGGGCCATTACAGACATGACCTTCAAAATTTAAAAGCCAATTTTATTGTCGGTGCTGCCCATAAGTTTAATGGGCCAAAAGGGGTGGGTTTCTTGTACGTACGCCCGGGCATCAAGATCGTCCCTTTTGTGCATGGAGGAGCGCAGGAGCGAAATATGCGCGGAGGGACAGAAAATATATATGGCATCGTCGGGCTGGCGAAGGCGCTTGAAATTGCCTACCGGGATATGGATGCTCACCAGAGGCATATTAAAGGCTTGAAGAGTAGAATGATCGAGAAGCTACGTGTTGAAATTGAAGGTGTTACTTTTAATGGCAACTCAGCAGATCTTGATAAAAGTCTGTACACTGTATTGAATGTCAGCCTGCCACCGTCGGACATCAGCGATATGTTGCTGTTTAACCTTGATATTGCAGGTATTGCGGTATCGGGCGGAAGTGCTTGTTCCAGCGGCACAGATATCGGTTCGCACGTTCTGAATGAGCTGCACGTTGACCCTGACAGGGCGAATGTCCGTTTTTCTTTCGGAAAGTATAATACTGAAGCGGAAATAGATTATGCCGTCAAAACATTAGCGGACCTTTACAAAAAGGAAAGTGTTGTGATATAGACAAAACAGGCCGTAATTACAGGGCCCGTTTTGTAATGATATCTTCCAGCGTTTCAATCCAAACGTCACTGTCGTTCAGGCTTTCTACAAGCTGCCAGTGAGTTCCCCCTTCCTTTTCGAAGATTTCTTTGTATTCTTCACCGACTTCAATGGTTGTCTCCAAACAATCGGCAACGAATGCAGGTGAAAACGCAAGCGCAGTTTTTACGCCTTTCTTCGTCAGCTCAGGGATTACCTCGTCGGTGTAAGGCTTTATCCATGGATTTTTCCCTAGTCGTGATTGGAAGCATGTAGTGTATTTTCCTTCCGGAATATTCATTTCTTTAACCAGTAAACGCGTCGTCTCAAAGCATTGGGCACGATAGCAATGCTGGTTGCGTTCATCCAGCTGATCGCAGCAGCTTCCAAACTGACAGAAATTCCCGGTGACGTCGCCTTTGGTGATTTGCCGTTCCGGTAATCCGTGGTAGCTGAACACAAAATGGTCGTAATCACGTTTCCCCATATATTTTTTACCAAGATTGGCAAAACCTTCGATGAACTTGGGGTGGTCAAGAAAGCGGTTTACAAGTTTGATTTCGGGAATTACTTCCCAATCTTTCACAACCTGCATTACTTCTTTGTAAACTGAGCCGGTTGAAGCAGATGCATACTGAGGGAAAAAAGGGACCACAATGATTTCTGCAAGCGTTTGTTTACGCAATGCTTTTAAGCCGTTTTCAATGCTTGGGCTTTGGTAACGCATGGCCAGCTCAACCACAAAGTTGTTGCCCAACGCCTTCTGTAACTTCTCTTTGACAGAAAAACCATATATTTTCAAAGGTGAGCCGTCTGGCCGCCACAGTTTCTTGTAAATTTTTGCGGATTTTGGTGCCCTGAAAGGCGCAATGATCAGGTTGATCAAAAGCCAGCGATTTACAAAAGGTATATCTATAACCCTTTCATCCATCAGAAATTGGCGCAGATATTTGCGCACATCAGGTACAGAGGGACTGTCGGGCGTTCCGAGGTTGACAATCAGCACGCCGGTTTTCCCGACCGCTTTATTTCGCTTGTTATTTATTTGCTGTTCCGAAATGAATGTATTCATTACTCTATTTTTTGTCAAACTAATCCTAGCAAAACTTCTCGAAGCGCTGCCTGGGCAGACCATTCGCGGTTTGCCGCCTGTTCTATCACCAATGACCGAGGGCCGTCCAGTACTTCATCGGCGACCTTCATATTACGGCGTAACGGGAGGCAATGCATAAATTTTCCGTTGTCGGTCAATGCCATTTTCGCCTCAGTAATCATCCAGGAAGGATCGCTTGTTAACACCTGGCCATATTGCTGGTAGGACGACCAGTTTTTACCGTAAACAAAATCCGCTCCTTCCAGAGCTTTATCCTGATCATAAATGACCTGACCCTTTCCAACAAATTCAGGAGCGAGATCATACCCTTCCGGATGCGTGATGACCAGCTCAACATCCATCGGGTTCATCCATTCACAGAATGAATTGGCAACCGCTTGTGGAAGGGCTTTGAAATGAGGTAACCAGGTAAGTACAACCTTTGGTCGTTGCTTTACTTTAAATTCTTCAATCGTAATGCAGTCAGCGAGAGATTGCAGCGGATGCCTGGTGGCCGATTCCAGATTAATGATCGGGACGTCAGCATATTTTTTGAACTGGCGGAAAACAATTTCAGCATAATCCTTTTCCCGGTCCTGTAAGCCCGCAAAAGAACGTATGCCAATGATATCGCAATAACTTCCAATTACCGCGGCAGCCTCTTTCACATGTTCGGCCTTGTCGCCGTTCATGATTACCCCTTCTTCCATTTCCAATCCCCACCCATCTTGTCCAACGTTCATAGTAATGACATTCAGGCCGAGGTTCTGAGCTGCTTTTTGCGTGCTGATCCTTGTTCTCAGGCTGGAATTAAAGAATAGTAAACCAATGGTTTTGTTTTTCCCCAATTCGCTCTCCGAAAATGGATTACGTTTGGCCGATATCCCGCTACTGATCAGCTTGCTCAGGTCTGTTACGTCTTTGATGGAAAGGAAGTGTTTCATTCAGTTTAGTATTTCTGACCGGGTTGGGGGCTATCCACCTAGTCGGGCACTTCTGGAATTATTTATGTAAATTAAATATTAGATACGGCAACTTCTTTTCTTAGTGCTTCCAGAAACATGTCGGCCTCTTCTTTGCCTAATGCAAGCGATGGCAACAAACGAATGGTACTGGTACCAGCCACTCCGGTAAACATTTTGTGCTCAAAGAGCAATTTGTTGCGTAAATCCTTAACAGGGAGATCATATTCAATCCCGATCATCAGGCCTCTTCCCCTTAATTCTTTATAGCCGCCGATTTCTTTGATTCCCTCGAGAAGATAATGGCCGATTTCAGCTGCATTGTCAATCAGGTTTTCGTTTTTCATGATATCCAATACTGCTACTGCGGCTGCACAAGCCAGATGGTTTCCTCCAAATGTGGTACCAAGCAGTCCATAGCTGGCTTTGAACTTCGGCGAAATCAAAATGCCGCCGATCGGAAAACCATTGCCCATACCTTTTGCCATAGAAATTATATCAGGCTCTATGCCGCTGAACTGGTGCGAAAAGAATTTTCCCGTACGCCCGTAACCGCATTGAACGCTGTCCATAATCAGGATCGCACCCGTTTCGTCGCATTTCCGCCTTAATGTCTGTAGGAATTCATCTGTACAAACGTTAATACCACCTACACCCTGGATACCCTCAACAATAACAGCGCAAATCTCGTCGGTAATACCAGCATCAGCAGCCTCGGGGTCGTTGAATGGGAGAAACGTTACATGTTTGTTATAATTTACCGGGGCAACAATTGCCGGGTTATCCGTGGCCGCCACGGCGCCTGCTGTCCGTCCATGAAACGATTTAGTAAAAGAGATAACCTTTGTCCTTCCGTTATGGAAAGAGGCTAGTTTAAGCGCATTTTCATTGGCCTCCGCCCCTGAATTACAAAGGAAAAGTTTATAGTCGGGATAGCCTGATAGCGTACCCAGTTTTTCAGCCAATTCCTCCTGCAGTGAAATCCTGACAGAATTGGAATAGAAACTGATTGCATTTAGCTGCCTCGTCAGCATGTCGACATAATAGGGATGGCAATGTCCAACGGAAATCACGGCATGCCCTCCGTAAAGGTCAAGGTACTTCGTTCCATTTTGGTCCCACAAATAACTTCCCTGAGCTTTAACCGGCTCTATATCGTAGATAGGGTATACATCAAATAAATGTGACATGGTATGCAAATACTATAAGTAATTAAATTTTGTCAAAATGCCGGGGCCTTCAGTCGCAACCCCGAGTCCTCGGGCAATCCGAAAAGCAAATTCATGTTCTGAACCGCCTGGCCGGACGCGCCTTTGGTGAGATTATCGATAATGCTGGTGATCAGCAACTGGCCGTCGTGTACTTCCAGATGCACAAAGCATTTATTAGTGTTCACTATTTGTTTCAAATCGATCGGACTATTGCTGACATGGGTAAATGGCGCCAATGCATAAAAATCCTGATACAGTCTTTTCGCTTCTTCGATCGTACCTTCAAATGCGGTATATACATTTGCCATGATACCTCTGGTGAAGTCACCGCGATACGGGATAAAATGCACTTCCTGGCTGAACCCATCCTGCAACTTGCCCAAACTCATTTTAATCTCTGTCAAATGCTGATGTGTAAAAGCCTTGTAAACAGACAAATTGTTATTTCTCCAGGTAAAATGAGTGGTGGCACTTAATGATTGTCCCGCGCCGGTACTTCCGGTAACTGCGCTGACATGCACTGCATCCTTAATTAAACCGAAACTCGCTAACGGCAGAATCGCCAGCTGGATACTTGTTGCAAAACAACCCGGGTTCGCAATTTTAGCAGCATTTTGAATTTTGGTTTTCTGTAATTCCGGCAAGCCGTACACAAAGCCATCAGATTCATCCCTGAAGTCGGTGCTCAGATCGATAATCTTCACTGTTTCAGGAACCGTATGCTCATTCAAGAACTTACGCGATTCACCATGTCCTGAGCAAAGGAAAATGACGTGCAGGTCTGGCCTGTTTAGTAGAATCTGAACATCCTCACCCGAAAACGCCAGATCAGTGTCGCCCAGCAGGTCGGTATGCGTCGCATACAAAGGTTTACCGACCTGGCTTTTGCTATGTGCGAAAACGATATTGGCCGAGGGATGATTGATCAAAATTCTGATAAGTTCCCCTCCGGTATAGCCGGCAGCTCCAATGATGCCTATGTTAATTTGGTGCATTTTGTCAGTTGTTCAGCTCGCTTACCTTCTGATAAATCATAACCTGATTGGAAGCTACTTTCGAAAATCCTCTTACGTCATCCCCTGTCCAGGCATTGTTCATTTCGCCGTAGCTGCCAAATGCCGAGGACATCAAATCAAAAGGAGATTCGATTCCTTCGATGTGGAACCGATAGGGGGCGAGATATACGTGAACCTTACCTGTTACATGGGACTGGGTATCAGTGAGGAAGGTTTCGATATTTCGCATAACAGGTTCAACGAACTGGCCTTTGTGCAACAAGCTGCCATACCAATTGGAAAGCTGCTCTTTCCAATAAAGCTGCTGCTCGCTCAGTACATGCTTTTCCAGGGTGTGATGTGCTTTAATGATAATCAGCGGTGCTGCGGCTTCAAAGCCTACTCGTCCTTTGATCCCAATAATGGTATCTCCTACATGTATGTCACGTCCGATGCCAAACGGCTGGGCAATAGCCGCCAGTTTTTGAATCGCAGCAACTGGGTTTTCGAAATGCTCACCTGCCACGCTTTTCAGCTCACCTTTTACAAATTCGAGAATAATGCTTTCTGGTTCCGTTTTTGTAATCTGCGTCGGCCAGGCAGATTCAGGAAGGTATTTTTCAGAGGTCAGTGTTTCTTTTCCTCCGACAGACGTACCCCAAAGACCCTTATTGATACTGTACGCAGCCTTCGCCCATTCCCGTCCAACACCTTTGTTAATCAGATATTCGATTTCTGCTTCGCGTGAAAGTTTAAGGTCTCGGATTGGTGTAATGATTTCTGCTTCGGGGATGATGATCCTGAATGCCATATCAAACCGCACCTGATCATTACCGGCGCCTGTGCTCCCGTGCGCAATCGCGTTTGCCCCGATTTCCTTTGCGTACTCAGCTACCGCAACCGCCTGGAAAACGCGCTCCGCACTGACAGACAGCGGATAAGTATTGTTTTTAAGAATGTTTCCGAAGATCAGGTATTTGATACAATCGTTATAATAATCGCTTGTCTTGGAGATCGTAGCATGCTTTTTAACGCCCAGGGAATAGGCATTGGCTTCAATTGTTTGAAGGTCTTCTTCCGAAAAACCGCCGGTATCTACTAAAACAGAGTATACTTCATAGCCTTTGTCCTCGGCCAGATATTTAACGCAAAAGGATGTGTCCAGTCCTCCACTGAATGCTAGTACTACTTTGGGTTGTGACATTATATTAAACGGGATACTTAAAAGCTTAAAAATTGGAGTACAAAGTAACAAAAAAATACCTCGCGTCGGGCTTTGAAAGTTGCCGGAGCGAGGTATTTAAGAGATATTCTAAATCTGTAAACGAATGCAGTACTTAATGTACCAGCAGAGCCCCGGCGTTTTTCTTTTTGGCACGTTCTTCCCTTCGCAATAAAATGCGCTGCTTGATACGCATCCAGCGTTCGTACAGGCTGGATTCTTTCAGGAAATCCCAGGAGTGTTTCTCCACCTCGGATTCCGAGGCTGATTCTGCTTTTTTCTTGTCATCGGGATCATACATCATTCCCGTACATAAGCAGTGCTTTCTGCCTGTCCGGGTCAATACATCATAGTTAACACAACTTGCGCAACCTTTCCAGAATGCGTCGTCAGCTGGTAACTCACTGAAGGTGACAGGTTCGTAACCCAGGTCGGAATTTATTTTCATGACCGGTAAACTGGTTGTTATACCGATAATCTTAGCGTCGGGATATTTCTTGCGGGATAGTTCAAAGGCTTTTTGCTTGATTGCTTTGGCCATTCCGCTGTTGCGGAAATCAGGATGGACGATCAGTCCGGAATTGGCCACAAATTTACCGTGTTCCCAGGTTTCAATATAGCAAAAGCCTACCCACTCCCCGGTTTCAGTTGTTGCTATAATCGCTTTCCCCTCGACCATCTTTTCCATTAAATAAACAGGAGAGCGTTTGGCTATACCTGTACCACGCTTTTTAGCGCTCTCCTCCATTTCGGCGCAGATAATTTCGGCGAAATGGAGATGATTTTCATTGGCAGTCTGAACTATAAACTTACTGCCTACTACTTCGGTATTTTTCATTGATGGCTGTGCTGACAAAAATTCGAAACAATAATTACTTATCCCCAGATAAAACGATGGGACGTTTAGGATTTAAATAAGAAAGTGGGATAGAAAAATTTTACCACGTAGGTAAAAAATAATTATGCGGTCCACGGGGACCTGAATCGAAAAGGCGTAGTATGAAGAACAGTATGTATGCCGTTGTTATTCATTGACTTGCTCGTGCGTCTTAGGAGGTGCAAATTTTGAAAAAAAAAATGTCACTCCAAAGAAACAGAAGATATATTTTTATGGTTCGTTTCATTGCAAAAGTTTTGTTCTGTGCGCTTATTACGCTGTTAAGGCTTTTATCAGGAGCTTAAAAACGACCAATTAACACTTTTATTTCAACAAGGCCTCCATGTCAGAGATCAGTCCGGATGATATTCTTAACGGTTACATAAATGGTATATTTCCAATGGCAGAGTCGGACGGCTCCATTTATTGGTATTCTCCTAATCCAAGGGCAATTATCCCTATTGACACTTACAAGCCCTCCAAGTCCCTTCGCCCGGTCATCAACAAGAATTATTTTCAGATAAAAATTGACACCTGTTTCGAAGCTGTCATGCGCGGGTGTTCAGGCCCGCGTGCGGATGAGCAGGGGACATGGATCTCAGAAAACATCATTTCGAGTTACACTGCATTACATAGGCTTGGATATGCCCACAGTGTCGAATCGTACCGCAACGACAAGTTGGTCGGCGGGCTTTACGGGGTCGCGATAAGCGGTGTTTTCTTTGGTGAATCGATGTTTACAATCGAAAGTAATGCTTCGAAAGTAGCGTTTCACTATCTGATCCAGATTCTTCGGATGAACAGATTCGCGTTGCTGGATACACAATTTATCAACGACAATGTCCGGAGGTACGGTGCCATCGAAATCCCGAGGGAAGAGTACTTGGAGCTGCTGGATAAAGCATTGAAAATGAAAAGAAGGTTCGATGGACGGGTAATCCAAACGGTGTAAACTTGCACCTAAAGTAGGCCAGATAGAATATCATTTGAAATATTATTTACTTTTGGCCTCAGGTTGAAACCGCATAGGCATATCATGAAACAGATGCCGCTTATTATCATTTAAAGTGTCAAAATCCATACTTGTTATCAAATTCGGGACGGCCTCGATTACCCTTTCTTCGGGAGAGCCGGATACCCGGATTATTTCTGAGATAGCACGGCAGGTCTCTGAAATTCACCCGCATTACAATATTATTATAGTATCATCGGGGGCCGTTGGTGCCGGGAAGTCATATATTCAGGATTACAAGGGATCGATTACTCAGAGGAAAGCAGCAGCTTCTGTCGGCAATCCTTTGCTGGTCGGCTTGTATGCTTCGCATTTCGCGCCCAGGAAAATCTATATTGCCCAAAGTCTTTGCGAAAGGCAACACTTTGCAAACAGGGATAAGTTTTTACAGCTTAAAGAAACATTTGAAGAGCTTTGGAGGAACAATATCATTCCAATTGTAAACGAAAATGACGTTGTCAGTGACAGGGAGCTTAAATTCTCGGATAATGATGAGCTAGCTACTTTGCTTGCGGTCGGGTTTGGCGCTGAGTCACTCATGTTTTGCACTTCTGTGGGCGGATTATTGGATGAGGAGGGAAAAATACTGAGGAACGTAAGGAATGTTAACGAGGTTTTCAGGTTTGTTAAGACAGATAAATCTTTTCTGGGTCTCGGCGGAATGGCCTCAAAGCTCACTTTTGCCAAGCTGGCCGCACGCATGGCAATCAGAGTCGTTATTTTTGGAATGAATCAGAAGGACGAACTGCTGGAGGCACTTAAAGGAAATGCCGGAACCGTGATTGAAGCCGGTAAAAGCACATTATCGGCCAGGAACAGGTGGCTTGGAAGCGGTGGGCTTGTTTCGGGCAGCTTACAGATCGACGAAGGAGCATCCAGGGCAATCCTGAAAAGAAAGAGCCTGCTGGTCGTGGGCGTTACGGATGTTACCGGCGATTTCGAATCCGGTGAAATTATTGAAATATATTCAGCTGCTGGCGAGATGATAGCCGTGGCCCGGGCAAGAGAAACTTCGGCAGCGATCCGGAAAAATCTGAAGACATTGAATTTTGAAGTGGCACATGCCAATGATATTGTATTGTTATAATGAAATCTATCATACCATTACTGAAAGGAACAAGAGAAGCATCAGCGGAAGTCCGGCGCTTGTCGGACAGGCAACGTGCCGATCTTTTGGTGTCTTTATCGAAAAGAGTACTTGCCAACGTAGAAAGTATCATTGCTGAAAACCAGAAAGACTTAGCGATGATGGACGATGCGGACCCTAAGAAGGACCGTCTGCTTCTGAATGAAAAAAGGATCAAAGATCTGGCACAAAGTCTTTTGGATGTTGCCGCCCTTCCAGATCCGACAGGTGAAATTTTTCTCGAAAAGACAATTGAACAAGGCCTTTCTTTAAGGAAGATCGCTGTTCCGTTGGGTGTTGTGGGTGTGATTTATGAATCCAGGCCTAATGTTACCATCGATGTGGCTGCGCTTTGTTTGCGTTCGGCCAATGCCTGTGTCCTAAAAGGAGGAAAGGAAGCCCATTTTTCGAATTCCTGCCTGGTAGGCCTGATTCATGAAACTTTGGCCGAATTCAATGTCCCCAATGGGGCCGTTACCTTGCTGCCTACGGGCCGGGAATTCGTTGGAGAGCTTTTGACGGCAACAAAATATGTGGATATCATTATTCCCCGCGGTTCCGAAGGCCTGATCAAATTTGTCAGAGAGAACTCACGGGTGCCAACCATTGAAACCGGGGCTGGCGTATGTCATACCTATATTGAAAAAACGGGTGATCTCGATAAAGGCGCCGCAATTGTAGTCAATGCAAAGGTCTCTAAACCCGCTGCCTGCAATGCATTGGACACCGTTTTGGTGGATGAAGAAGTTGCGGCAAGTTTTCTGCCCAAGCTGAAAGAAGGTTTTGCCAAATGGAACGTGGAAGTTTTTGCGGATGAATCGTCATACACTATTTTGGAAAAAGCAGGGTACCCATCCTTAAGGAAGGCCGAGCCAGATGATTTCGGGAAAGAATTCCTGGATTATAAATGTTCTGTTAAAGTAGTTGCCGGGCTCTACGATGCTTTGAAGCATATCGAAACATATTCTTCTCGTCATTCTGAAGCAATAGTTTCCAGTAGTCAAAATGCCATAGACACGTTTTTGGAGGAAGTTGACGCAGCAGCTGTTTATGCCAATGCCTCCACCCGGTTTACAGACGGAGGTGTGTTTGCATTGGGTGCGGAAATAGGGATTTCAACTCAGAAATTGCACGCACGCGGCCCTTTTGCACTTGAAAAACTCGTTACAGAAAAGTGGATTGTAAAAGGTGAAGGACAGGTAAGATGGTAAAAGCATTAGAAAATATACAGGTGCTTGCTGCTGAGGCCATTGAGCTTCTGAAGAGCTTAATTGAAACTCCTTCTTTCAGTAAGGAAGAGGCAGGTACGGCCAGTCTAATCGCCGCGTTTTTTTCGGGTAAGCATATTCCTTTTCAGCAAAAGAAGAATAATTTATGGGCATATAACCGATATTTTGATCCGGCCAAACCGACACTTTTGCTGAATTCCCATCATGATACGGTTAAGCCAAACAAATCCTGGACACTTGACCCATTCAAAGCGATCGTTGAAGGAAATAAACTGTACGGTCTCGGCAGCAATGATGCAGGCGGATGCCTGGTTTCATTGATCGCAACTTTTTGCTATTTTTTTGAAAGGGAGGATCTGTCTTACAATATCGCAATCGCCGCTACGGCCGAAGAGGAAATATCAGGGAAAGAAGGATTGGAAATTGTAGTCCCTGAGTTGCCTGAAATTTCATTCGCGATAGTAGGCGAGCCCACAGAAATGCAACTGGCTGTTGCAGAAAAGGGGTTGCTGGTGCTGGATTGCATAGCCAGAGGTAAGTCGGGGCACGCGGCTCGGGAGGAAGGCGATAATGCGATTTATAAAGCATTAAAAGATATTGCGTGGATTACACAGTACCAGTTTCCAAAAGTATCTGCGACACTTGGGCCGATCAAAATGTCGGTAACCATTATCAATGCCGGCACGCAGCACAATGTTGTTCCCGACGCTTGCACGTTTACAATCGACGTTCGGGTTACCGACCAGTATACATTGGAAGAGGTAATTGCCGAGATACAGGCAAATATTCAATCCGAGGTAATCGCCAGGTCCATCAGGCTCCGTCCGTCAAGTATTTCGATGGACCATCCAATTGTTAAGGAGGGACTAAACCTGGGTCGTACCGCGTATGGTTCTCCCACAACATCCGATCAGGCTTTACTGGATTGCCCGTCATTGAAGATGGGGCCAGGACACTCCGCAAGGTCGCACAGCGCAGATGAATTTATTTACCTGCAAGAAATTGAAGAGGGAATTGCCCAGTACATCACCATGCTGGAAGGAGTAGTTACAAAATAGGTGATTTCACTTATTCCGTATCCAGATAACGCATCGCCGATATGCAGTTTTACACAGAAAACGATACTTTGGCTTTTGGTGTAATCGATCTGTTATATATCAAAACATCTCTGTCGGGCCATGTCTTCACAATTACACTGAACCGCCCGGAAAAGCGCAACGCGTTCACCCCTACGATGGCAGAGGAAATTACGTTCGCGCTATCCTACGCACATTACAATCCGGATATTCGGTGTGTCGTCATTGACGCGGAAGGTCCGGTTTTTTGCGCCGGCGCGGATCTGAATGCCTTTCAGGACGATTCTCTCGATATCAAAAATACGTCTTTGCCAAAACCGCGTGAGGAAGTAAGACTCGGAGATGCTTTCAATGCGCTTCTGAAACCGGCCATTGCAAAGGTAGAAGGGCCGGTGTTGGCGGGCGGCTTTCTGATCATTTGCGGCTGCACATTTGTTTTCAGTACTCCAGATGTGTATTTCAGTTTGCCGGAGGTCAGAAGAGGGTTATGGCCTATGCAGGTAATGGCGTCACTCATGCGGATTGTTCCGAATCGCAAAATGCTCGAAATGGCGATCACGGGGCAAAGTTACACTGCTGTCCAGGCCTGTGAGATGGGCTTGGTTACAAAAATTGCGGATAAAGAGGCAATTGTACGGGAGATTGGCGAACTGGCTGATACAATATGTCAGAATGCTCCATTGGCTATCCAAGCAGGTATGTCGGCTAATCAGCAACTGCAAAACATAGGGGAGAATCAGCGCCATATATTCCTAAAGGCTCAGCTTGAAGAACTGTTAAAAACAGAGGATGCAAAAGAAGGTGCACAGTCCTTTAAAGAAAAGCGCTCCCCTAATTGGAAAGGCAAATAAAATGAACATCCAGCCAAGCTAACAGCCGGCGGCTACTTGCTGCTAATTTACCGGAACAATCTCAATTTCTTCTCCGTAGCGGTTATGGAATTTAAAATCAACTACCCCAAGAGATGTATCTTTGGTAAGTTTCACCCAGGTTTTGTAATGGAAAAACCATTTTACCTGTTCGGAAATGAGCCCTTTTGTAAAATAAGAATGTAGGAACGGGTGAAGTGAAATGGTAATTCCGCGTTCGTTTTGCTTAGTAAGGATATAATCCAGATTATTCGCAATGACGTCTGAAACCAATATACTGGCCTGAATTGTCCCGGTTCCGCCGCAGGTAGGGCAGGTTTCTCTCGTTACAATATTCATTTCCGGCCTTACCCGCTGCCGGGTGATTTGCAGCAAGCCGAACTTAGAAAGAGGCAGAACGGTATATTTGGAGCGATCCCCCTTCATCTCGTCGCGCATGACATCAAAAAGCGTCCTTTTATTTTCCGCTTTTTTCATATCAATAAAATCCACCACGATAATACCACCCATATCACGCAGTCTTAATTGCCTTGCGATTTCTTTGGCGGCTTCCAGGTTAACGCTCAGTGCGGTAGCTTCCTGATCTTCCTCAGAGTTGGATTTATTACCGCTGTTCACATCGATTACGTGCAGGGCCTCGGTGTGTTCAATAATCAGGTATCCGCCATTGGGAAGGCTTACGGAACGTCCGAATAGTGACTTGATCTGCTTCTCCAAACCGAATTGTTCGAAAAGCTTGTTCTTGCCATTATGTAATTTTAAGATGTTCTCTTTATCCGGTGCGATGTTATGTATGTAAGCTTTGATGTCTTCATACACCTCCTTGGAATCTACCGTAATGCTATCGAACGATTCGTTCAGCATATCGCGGATGATGGAAGAAGCCCTGTTCATTTCGCCGATAACACGATCGCGCGGTTTGGCATCGCGAAGGGCTTTGATCCCATTTTCCCATTTGTCGAGACAATCCTGCAAATCTTTGTTCAGTTCGTCCACATCCTTTCCTGTCGCAACCGTGCGGATAATCACGCCGAAATTGGCGGGTTTAATGGACGACATCAATCGCTGAAGGCGGTTTCTTTCCTGTTTGTCGGTAATTTTTTTAGACAGGTTTACCGAATTTGAAAAGGGGACCAGGACGATATAACGTCCAGCAATAGAAATGTCACACGACAGGCGGGGCCCTTTGGTAGATATCGGTTCTTTGACTATCTGAACCAGAATAGGCTGATTTTTGGAAAGAACCTTGTCGATTTTGCCAAGTTTCTCAATTTCAGGCTCCATTTTGAAGTTATTCAGCTTGCCGGAATTGGCCCGCTTCGAGATAACGTCTTTTGTAAGCTTGTTGAGAGAGTTAATATTCGGACCTAAGTCCAGATAATGCAGAAAGGCATCTTTTTCAAATCCGACGTCCACAAATGCTGCGTTAAGCCCAGCCACCAACTTTCTGACAGTACCAAGGTAAATATCCCCGACTGTAAAGCTTTGGTCCGGTGTTTCGACGTGATATTCTAAAAGACGTTTATCCTGCAAAAGGGCTATACGTTCTCCCTTTTGAGTAGAATTGATTAGTAATTCGTTACTCAATGTTCAACCAACTAAATGGCTATATAATGTTGATAAATAACCTCCCGCTTTTCAGAATCAAGGGGTATTAAATGCGCAGTGAAGAAGGATGACCGGAGCTTCAGATGAAACCCCGGTCATTTCCATTTATTTCTTCTTATGTCTGTTCTTTCTAAGTCTTTTCTTTCTCTTGTGAGTTGAAATCTTATGTCTCTTTCTCTTTTTTCCGCAAGGCATAAATTTATGACGTTTATAAATAAAAAATAATTCTCTTATTTTTCGATGATCAGTTGTTCAGACGACCTTCCAGTTCGCCGATGGCTTGCTGTATAACCGGGTCTTTCTCCTCTTTCTTAACTTCCGAAAGTACTTTACGAGCTTGTTCCTTATCTCCCAGTTCGACAAGTGTAAGTCCAAGATAGAACTTAGCTTTACTATTTGCCGGGTTGTTAGTTAAAATTTGCCTGAACCTGTCAGCGGCTTTTGAATATTGATTGGATCGCATGGATAGAATCCCCAAATTGAACAAAGCCAGTTCATTGGTAGGATCCGTGTCAATCACTTCACGTAACATCAAAATTCCCTGCATCGGGTTTTCTGTGTTGACGTAGGTCATTGCCATGTTTGCTTTTGCAGCTAACAATCCAGGATTCTGGTCAAGTGCTTTTTGATAATATTCGCGGGTTTTGGCTCCGAGGTTTTTTGCCTTTTGCTCATCTACTGCGAAACCATAAGCCTCGTAATATCGATCACCGGTTCTCACCAGGTTTTCAATAGACGGGGACAGAACGGCCACTTTTTCAGCATAAAATGCGGCACTGTCGAATTTTTGAAGTTCCACAAATTTGTCCGACAATTTCAGCCCGGCAATAACCTTTTCCTTTTCCCCCGCATTGGCGAAGTTTGTCTTTAGCTGATCTACAGCTTTCTGCTGATCTGCTGACAAAGCTGCTTCATGCTTTATTTCGGGAGAGGGGTCAGACGGGCTTGAAGTAGCTGCCGTCTGACTCCTTTCTTTGTCCACTTCTTTACCTTTCGTATTGACAACGACTTTTGGAAGACTGAACAGTGTTCCAACAAGTGCAACCGCAAGCAAACAGGAAAGAAAGATGGATTTTTTCATAAATTATGACTCAACCTTTTCAGGTAAATTACTTCTCAGCGACTGCTTTCAGTTTGTCACTTTCTTTCACCTGCTCTACAAAAACCTTGGCAGGTTTGAAGCTCGGTACAAAGTGCTCGTCAATAATCATCGAAGTTCCCTTCGAAATGTTACGGGCAACTTTACGTGCACGTTTTTTATTGATAAAACTACCAAAACCTCTTACATAAAGGTTCTCACCCTCAGAAAGCGAATCCTTTACCACGGTGAAGAATGATTCCAGCGTTTGCTGAACATCGCCCTTGTCTACGCCTGTTTTTTCAGAAATCTGTGCGATTACGTCTGCCTTAGTCACTTTGATTGTTTACTTTAAGTGGATATTATTTCATTTATTTACTTACTCCTCTGAATTTTGGGAACACAAAGGTACGGTAATTTTACCAGAATTTAAAAGGATGGCATTTTCATTTTTTTTATAATCGGTTAAAAAACAGCATACATAAGTGCAAATAATATGATACCGGAATATTTTGAGGCCGTTGATTTTAACAAAAAGCTTAAATCCTGGTATCTGAAAAACCATCGTCCTTTGCTATGGCGACAGACCAGGGACCCCTATAAAATTTGGTTGTCCGAAATCATTCTTCAGCAAACAAGGGTCGCCCAGGGTACTCCATACTACGAAAAATTCTTGTTTCACTATCCCACGATTTTCGACTTGGCCGGTGCCGAGGAAAAGGATGTGCTACGACTCTGGCAGGGGCTGGGATATTATTCTCGGGCGAGAAATATGCATTCTACGGCGATACAGATTGTCAATGATTTTGGCGGAGAGTTTCCAGCTACTTCGGTGCAGCTTTCAAAGTTGAAGGGGCTGGGAAATTATACCGCTGCAGCCATTGCGTCCTTTGCCTTCGGCGAGGCAGTGCCTGCGATTGATGGAAATGTGTACAGGGTTATGTCACGTATTTTTGGTATTCAATCAGATATTCTCAGCACTCAAGGAAAAAAGGAATTTGCCGCCGTGGCTAAGGAGCTTGTTCCGACGGACGATCCGGCTACTTACAACCAGGCGATGATCGAGTTCGGGGCTATTCAATGTGTCCCGGTATCGCCTAACTGCCCGATCTGCCCGTTTAACAATATTTGTTTTGCCTTTCAATTCAATATTCAGAAGGAACTTCCGGTCAAGGTCAAGAGGCTGAAAGTGCGCCAGCGGTTTTTCAACTATTTCGTGATACAGCAGAGTCAAAGGCTGGTTATGAAGGAGCGCTCAGGCAAGGACATTTGGAAAGGCTTATATGATTTTTATCTGCATGAGTCGGAGGCGCCGCTCGGCTCTCCGGAGGATTTTGAAAATAACTCGTTTCTGGCTCATCTAGCTCAAAATGCCACTGTTAAAGAAATTCCCAAGGTATACTCGCACATCCTCACGCATCAGAGGCTGAATGTGCGTTTTTGGTGGTTTGAAATTTCGGCAGATGTAACAATAGATTTGCCTGCCGGACTGGCTTTTTATACCAGGGACGAAATTGAAACGCTCCCGAAGCCGATTCTCATAGATATGCTTCTCAAAGAGGAAAACTATCTGTAATTCCTAAACTTTTAAATGATTAGCTATGGCAAGTTTTAATTTGAATGACAATCAGATTCAGCAGTACAACCGGGATGGCTATCTGGTTGTTAAAAACCTGTTTTCAGAAGAGGAAATTGGAAAACTGTATCATACCGCCCTCGAAAATTCGGTCATGCAGAAGAATGCGATGGACTTGAATGACCAATCAGGTAAGAAAACAAAGCTGTCGTTATGGTTCACACCCGGCGACGATGTATTCGGCTATTTGATCAGGAGCGAAAGAATGGTGAATGCTGTCTGGCAACTTTTGGGGCAGGATAGTCAGGTTTGCCATTTTCATACAAAGCTAATGCAGAAGGAACCCAAAGTCGGTGGTGCTTGGGAATGGCATCAGGACTATGGTTACTGGTACAAAAATCAATTTATTTTTCCTGACCAACTCATGAGTGTTATGATTGCCCTGACACCTGCAAATAAAGAAAACGGTTGTCTGCAGGTGATCAAAGGATCCCATAAAATGGGACGCGTCAATCACGGATTTGCTGGTGAGCAGGTTGGGGCAGATATGGAGATGGTCAATCATGCATTAAAAACCATGGAGCTCGTTTATTGCGAAATTGAACCGGGAGACGCATTATTTTTCCATAGTAATCTGATGCACCGCTCAGAAGCCAATTTGTCGGATCATCCCAGGTGGTCGTTGATCTCCTGTTATAACTCGCAATCGAATATTGCATACAGTGAAACCTCCAATTCCTGGAAGGTGCCTGTTTCGACAGTGCCCGATCGTGCCTTGCTGGAATGGGATGCCGCATCTTTTGGCAATGTCGACTTTCTTAAAAAAGAAAATGATCCGGCGTTGAAACCGACCGGCTGGGAGAACGAGGTGAAGACAGCTTTGTAAATAAAAATAGCACCTGATCATTTTTTAATCCATAACACAAATCTTTGTATGCAGAAAATTGCAATGCTAGGTTCCGGTTTTATCGGACGATTTTACGCTGAATCGATTCACGGGCAAAGGGGACGTGATAGGGTAGTGGCCATTTATGCGAGGAGGGAGGAAAGCGCAAAGAAATTTGCAACCGACTACGGTTGTGATTTCTGGTCATCCAACATGGAAGAAGTAATTGCCAATCCTGATGTAAATATGGTGTGCATTGCACTTCCTAACCACGTTCACGAGGAAGCGGTAATGCTCTGCGCTAAACATAAAAAGGCGGTTGTGTCCACCAAGCCACTTGGAAGAAATGGAGCGGAAGCATTGCGAATGATGAAGGCAGTGGAGGATGCCGGAATATTTGGGGGGTACCTGGAAGATCTTTGCTACACACCCAAGTTTTTGAAATCCATGGAAAGTGTTAAAAACGGTTCTCTCGGACGGATTATCTGGGCGAAATCCCGGGAAGCACATCCCGGCCCGCACAGTGAGTGGTTCTGGGATATTGAGCAGGCTGGCGGCGGCTGCATTTTAGATTTGGGCTGCCACTGCATCGAGATATCCCGCAATTTTATTGGGAAAGATATCAAACCTGTCGAAGTGATGTGCTGGGCCGATACGCAGGTGAAGCCAATCGATGCGGAAGATCATGCGATCGCTTTGGTAAAATACGAAAATGGGGCAATCGGGCAGTTTGAAGTAAGCTGGACGTTTCGGGGCGGAATGGATTTGCGGGACGAGGTAATGGGTACGGAAGGAACCATCTGGATCAACAATTTCCTGCGTACCGGGTTTGAAATGTTTACAACGGGACAAAACCCGGACGGCGCGGGAGAAGAGTATGTGGCCGAAAAAGCAGAAAGTAATACGGGCTGGCTATTCCCGGTAGGCGATGAAGTGAATGACCTGGGCTACAACCATATGTTTACAGATATGTTCAATTCCGTCGAAAAAGGGACCGAACCTGCTGAGACGTTTTACGATGGCTACATTGTTAACGCGGTAATCGACGCTGCATATAAATCCGCGAAAACCAAGTTGTGGGAGAAAGTGGAGCTTCCGGTCTGGCGCGGGAAGGAAGGTGTTACCAAGCCTTCCAACTACGTTTCTTATGATGAGAAATACTATCTGATCAAACAGGAGGTTACACATGATGGCCGCAACAAGCTGATCTTGAAAGATAAGGAGACCGGGAAGATATTCGAGCAGGATATTTAGGCAGACGATTTCACCGAATATCGCTAACTTTAAAATTACATCAATAAATAATATATCCACAACTAAAAGACCATGGCAGGAAGTGTTAACAAAGTCATTTTAATAGGTAACCTGGGAAGCGACCCGGAAGTAAGGTACCTGGAGAGCGGATCGGCAGTAGCGAAATTTAACATTGCAACGACGGAATCTTATACCAACAAAAACGGGGAGAGGGTAGATAATACCGAATGGCATAGGATCGAACTCTGGGAGGGATTGGCTAAAGTAGCCGAGAAATACCTAAAAAAAGGTAACCAGGTTTATATCGAGGGCCGGATCAGAACGGACAGCTGGACGGATAAGGAAGGTCAGCAAAGAACGGGTATTACAATCCGTGCAAATAGCATGACGCTGCTCGGCGGGCCAGCAGGTTCGGGAGGCGGGCAGGGAGAGGGTGGTAACCAGGGTTATCAGCAGCAATCCAGTGCTCCGAAAGGTAACCAATCGCCGCGCCCATCGGACCCAATTCCGCCTTCATTGGCTGCCGGAAGCGATGATGATGATGATCTTCCTTTTTGAAAACCTTTGGTAACCGTATTAGGTAAAAATGTATTTGTTGAAAATCCGTACCGTTTTTGAGCCAGATTAAGTACATTTATCCTGCTAACAGTTTACTATCAACGTTTTCTGATATTTTGTGAAAGAAACAGCAGACAGTGACGATCCCCTTGCCCGAACGCGTACGGGGATTTTCTTTTCCCCAAAAAGTACGCAACCACTTCTGGTAGGGGTTATTATACCCACTGATTTCCTGGCTCCCTACGATCTGATACTGATCATTTTTCTTTTTGCAATCTCTCTTTTTCTTTCCGGGATCCGGGCGGCCTACGCAGCTTCCGGAGCAATGGGAAATCCATGGGACCGCAAAACTGACGGAGAAGATCACTTGCCCACCCGAATTCAGCAACTTTCTTTATCGATTGTTCAAAGGGCGATCACGCTGCTGGCGCTTATCCTGTCGGCACATCTGGCATGGAACTATCTTGAAATTTACGACGAGACGCTTTCCAGGTGGTTGATCCTGGGCTCTCTCGCATTGTGGATCTGGCTGGACGCGCTGGTGAGGTATAACAGCGCACGGCGAGCTAACGAATTTATTCCAAGGATAACCGGCTTAACGCAGTTCCTGATCAAAGTTTGCCGGCCGTTGACGCAACCCGTGATGAGATTGGGCTATTCTGCCGGGGTACTGACGCCCGAAGGGCAGGAGGTAACGAGTGAAATGCTGGAAGCCAAGGCGGAAAGCGAGGAGGAAACAGACTTATTGCGTGGCCTGGCCAACTTCCGGCAAACCAACGCTAAAAAAGCCATGCAGGCCCGCTTGCAAATAACCGCTTTTGATATCGAGCTGGATTTTCATGAATTGATGGATAAGATCAATAAGTCGGGGTATTCGAGGGTACCGATTTTTCGTGACGATCTGGACCACGTGGAAGGCATTCTGAACGTAAAGGATCTGTTACAGCATATTCATCAGGATGAGCATTTCAACTGGCAAAAACTACTTCGGCCGGTTTATTTTATTCCGGAGAGCAAGAGACTGGATGACCTGATGAAGGATTTTCAGAACCGCCGGGTGCATATGGCGATTGTGGTCGACGAATATGGCGGTACCAGCGGGCTGATTACACTGGAAGACATCATTGAAGAGATCTTCGGGGATATCAATGACGAATATGACGAGGACGACGAGATCAACTATACGCAGGTTGACGAAAATACCTATGTTTTTGAAGGAAAAGTGCTGATCAACGATTTGTGTCGTATCCTGAATATTGATACTGAATATTTCGACGAGGTGCGCGGTAACAGCGAATCGCTTGCAGGCCTGTTACTTGAGTTATTTTCCAGGCTTCCGAGGACTGGAGAAATTGTCACCCACCGGGAGGTTACTTTCAAAGTTCAATCGGCCGATAAGAAAAGGATAAAAAAGGTAAGGGTCCTGGTGGGTTGATCACTTACCGCCAGGAGTTACCTTGGAAAAATACCGGATCTCATACAGTTCCTGATTTTTCCCTGAGAAATACGGCTTCTGAGACTTCTTCAGCACCAATTTTCTGGCATCGAGGTCCAGGATTTTATAGCCGTTGACAACTTTACCTGCAGAATCCAGATAGACGAGTGAATCTGCCGAAAGAAGTTTATAATGCGATTTCCGGTACTCGCCTTTTCGTCTTTCAAAAAGTGAACCATCGGCGCGGTAATCAAAATACGACCAATGCGCATCTTTGGTATTATTGGTAAAACTGAACCCATTGACATAATTCGAAATGGAATCAGTTCTCCATAATCCCTGAATGTCCTTTTCGCGGGAGGAGCAACCCGCGAAAAGGACATTCAGGATTAACAACAGGGTGATTTTTTTAACCAAGAGATTAATAATTGCTGTTCTGGATTAATGTCCCATTGCTTAGATCCACTTCGCGTTGCGGCAGTGGGAAGTAGTAATGCTTGGGTTTAACAAAATTACGGCTTGGCTTATGAGGGCCGCGGTCAATTTTGTAATGCGCTACAATATCGATCAGGCCGGCTTTATCCCAGCGCATCAGGTCCTGGTGCCTTTCATTTTCTCCCGCCAACTCTACACGCCTTTCGTGCATAATGTTTTTCATGGTAGCATTGGTAATTGGGGCCAGGCCAGCACGTTTTCTGACGATATTCAATTCTGCATCGCCATTGGCGCCCGACCGGATCTTGGCTTCGGATGCTAGCAAGTAAACATCGGCTGTTCTTAAAAAAGGTGCGTTCAGGCTTTGGCTCATATCGCCATTATCCGCGAATTGCGTGTACTTTTTGAATGCATATCCTGTTACCCGCGTCATATCTTTTGCAAAAGTTTCTTTTCCAGCTGCGTTTCGGTCCACAATGTCGCCAGGGCTGAAAATAGAAGACGTTTTGCGGGTGTCGCCCTTTTCGAATTCCTGTACCAGGTCGTCGATTGGCTCGTGGAAGCCCCACCCTCCGAACGCCTGGGGGGTATGGTAAAAAGTGGGGGAATTATCGGTTGTCCAACCCGTTTCGTATTGCAGCGAGAACAATATCTCAGGATTGTTTTCTGTCGCCAGTTCAAAATTCTGGTTAAAACCAGTCGCTAGTTTATAGGCTGCATTGGAAGTTACCTTGGTGCTTGCCTCAATCGCTTTTGCCCATTGTTCTTCATAAACATATAGTTTCGTTAAAAAACCATAGGCGGAACCTTGCGTTACACGGCCTGCTTCTGCATCGCTGTAAGATACAGGCAGCAAAGAGGCTGCTTTAAGGAAATCGGCTTCGGCTTGTGCGCGAACTTCTGCCAGCGTAGATTTGGGTTTGTTGAAATTCAGGTTCAATGCATCCTCTTCCAGCAAAATAGGTACTTCGCCATATATCAATGAAAGCCTCCAATAGACAAAGCCCCTTAGAAAATAGGCCTCACCCAAGCTGCGGTTACGTAACGTTTCGTCCATAGCAACTTTCGGTGCGTTGATCAGCACTGCGTTTGCTCTTGAAATAACCTCATACTTTGTTTTCCAAGTAGCCAGGATGTGGGAGTTGGAAGCGTCGAAAGTGAACATTTCAAGTGAAGTTTCGTCCGAATGGTCGCCGGCCCGGTTCATATCATCCGAGCAATTGTCGAAAGTATATTCGGTATGGGCAAAGCCGTCCTCGTCGAGGAGGGGCGAGTAAACGGCATTTACTGCCGCCACTACGTCGTCGCCGTTTCTCCAGTACTGCTGAGAGGTAACCTGCCCGTAAGGCGTTGTTTCGAGCAAGTCGCTACAACCTGTCAGAACTGCAAGAAGTATATATGCGGATAATGTTGTTATCTTTTTCATAATAAGTCAAATTCTTCTGTGTAAATCTGAACGTGGGGTTTTAGAAAGAAATAGTTGCTCCGATTGTCCAGGTACGCGCCAGCGGGTACTGCGCATAGTCCACATTCAGCTGTCCGTTTACATATCCCAGCTCAGGGTTCAATCCGGAGTATTTCGTGAAGGTCAGAATGTTCTGTCCGGTCACATAGACCCTCGCCTGCGTCATTTTTAATTTGCTGATAGCCGATTTCGGAACTGTGTAGCCCAAAGTCATATTTTTCAGACGTAGAAAGTCACCCTTTTCGATGAAGAGATCCGAAGGCCTGAAATTCCTGTTAGCATTGTCGATACTCACCCGCGGAATGGTATTGCTCGTTCCTGCTCCATGCCAGCGGTCGTTTTCTGAGGCGTACAGGTTGAAGGAATAACTGGCGTCAAGGCCCTGCATCCTGTCGGCATTGTAGATCTTGGAACCACCTACACCGACAAAAAACAACGTAAAATCAAATCCTTTGTAGTTCACGCCCCCCGAAAACCCATAATTGATTTTAGGCTGAGGACTTCCGATAATTGTTCTGTCCTGATCATTGACAATACCATCTTTGTTCAAATCCAGAAAACGGACATCTCCGGGCTTGATCTGTCCGTCTGTGCGGCGCGAGTCATTGGCAATGTTGGCATCCGAATCGATCTCACCCTGATTCTGGTAAATACCGTCGGTCTTGTAACCGTAAAACGTACCATAAGGCTGACCTTCGTAAGTCCTTACGATTTCCTGCTGGCCGCGACCGTACAGCTGTGTCGCCAAAAATCCGCCAGGAGTGGCCAGTTTCGTGATTTTGTTTTTAATAAACGTGGCGTTGCCGCTCAGGTTGAAAGTAACATCACCCACTGTGTGCCGGAACGAAGCTTCCAATTCAAGTCCTTTGTTCCTCAGCTGACCAATATTCTGGTCAGGGATGGTAGCAGTGCCGATCGTTCCGACGGACGGAGGGGCCAGCAGCATCTTTTTGGTATCTTTGATAAAGTAATTGGCCGAAACATAAAGCGCGTTTTTGAACAGACCGGCCTCCAATCCAAAGTTACTCATCTCTGCGGTTTCCCATCCAATGTTCAGGTTGGCAAGTCGGCTTTGGGCAGCGCCGGCAATCTGGTTCTGAACCCCGCCGTTCCCGAATGCATAGCGATAAGTGGAGTTAATCAGGGCCAGGTATTGCAGGGATGCTACGTTTTGGTTACCCAATTGTCCCCAGCCGCCAGTCAGCTTGAAGTTGCTGAACATAGGGAGCGCGTTCTTAAAGAAATCTTCTTCTGAAAGTCTCCAGCCCAGTGAAAACGCGGGAAAAGCGCCCCACTGGTTCCCTGGTGCGAATTTAGACGATCCGTCGCTCCTCATGGTTGCTGTAAACAAATACCGGTCGTTGAAAGAATAATTAATCCTTCCAAAGAAAGAAGCAAGCGCATCGTAGCTGCGGCCGCCATTTCCGCCGTTGTTCAGAGGGACTGAAACAATAGTCCCCGCATATTGCATATATCGTAAAGAAGGGTCTTCACTTGAAAAATCCCTTCCCCATTGATTGGAATAAAGGTCATTGAAGGTTTGCGAAGTGTAACCGCCTACCAGGTTAAGCGAATGCTTTCCAAAGTGCTTATCATAGGACAGGAAATACTCCTGAAGGAACGACCAGCTTTTGTCGTGGCCAAGGCTCAGCTGATTGTAAGAGTTGGTACGGAACTGATCATTGATCTTGATATCGAAGGTATGGCTCTCCGAAAATGTTGCGTCCATGGCAAGATTGGCACGCAGCTTCAATCCGTCGATAATTTCCAGTTCGCCGGTCAGGTTTCCCAAAAATCGGTTGCGTATGTTGTCTTTATCTTGAGTATCGACTGTAAATATCGGGTTGTTGATATCGCCGAAAGCGCCAAGGCCTTGAGTGGAACCGTAAGACCCGTCTGCGTTTTTAACCGGCAATCCGGGATGAAAACGAATTGCACTCCATAACAATCCGGTTTGGGACGATTGGGTGTCGGGACCAGTATTATGTGTATTCGTAAACTGGAGATTCTGCCCGATCTTGATCCGCTTTCCAATTTTATGGTCCGAATTGATCCTGAAAGTGAACCGCTTATAGTTGGATTTGCCAATGATACCATCTTCATTGTAATAACCGCCTGAGATCGCAAACGTGGAATATTTACTGCCACCACGCAGTGCGGCGTCGTAGTTGCGGGTTACGCCCTGTTTCAAAAGCTCGTCCTGCCAGTTGGTAAGCTGCGTTTGGTACTTTGTATTGGTCCAAATTTCAGGAATGGGCAATCCGTCATTGGTATAAGCCTCCTGTTTTAATTTTGACAGTTCCGGTGCAGTCAGTACGTCCAGCGTTTTAATGCGGTTGGTCACACCAACGTACCCGTTAATGGTAACAGAAAGCGGGTTATCGAATTTGCCCCTTTTGGTGGTGATCAGGATTACACCGTTCGCAGCGCGCGTTCCGTAAATCGCGGAAGCGGAGGCGTCTTTTAAGATCTCAATGGATTCGATATCATTTGGATTGACGTCGTTCATGGTCCCGGCGGGGATACCGTCAATCACAACCAACGGCGACGAATTGTTAACCGTTCCGAAACCACGGATCTGGATCGAGCCTGCATCTCCGGGAGCACCGCCATTGCGTACGATGTTAACCCCCGCGGCTCTTCCCTGCAAGGCCTGCTGTGCCCCTCCGGAAGGCAAATTTTGAAAATCAGCCCCTTTTACAGAAGATACTGCGCCCGTTACATCTTTCTTCTCCTGCGTACCATAGCCCACCACTACCACCTCTTTCAGTGCGCTGACGTCTGGAACAAGTGAAACGTTGATGATATCCTTATCCACGACAACTTCCTGGCTTACATAACCGATGAATGAAAATTTCAATGTAGCGCCCTGATCTGGCACCGTAATGCGGTAATCGCCATTTTCATTGGAAGAAGTACCCTGTTGCGTGCCCACCAGCAAAATGTTTACCCCAGGAAGGCCCGCCCCTTTTTCGTCGAGGACCTTGCCGGTGATGCTCCGGTCGATTACTTCGACCCGCAGGGAATTGGCCTGGGCGCTACCTGCTGGGCTGAGCAACTTTTTTCGCAGTAAAATCCTTGAATTTCCCACTACTTCGTACGAGACATTGAGCGGCGTCAGCAATTGGTCCAATACCTTGTTCAAAGGGCCCTTGATTTCTTTCAGGCTTGTATTCTGCACGCCCTGGATGCTAGAGGTGCTGTAAACGAACTTGACGTCCGCCTGCTTTTCGATCATCTGCAGAATCTTCTTTATTTCAAGGGATTCCACTTTCAGAGACACTTCTTTATTGAGCAGTTCCTGCCCGTGGAGACTGTGGGCGAGTGAAACGCCGCAACATAGTATCGCAATGATTAGTTGTTTAGCCGTAGTACTCATGACCTTGTAAACAACCCTTTTGAGGGGTATTTTTTTATGCATAATTTTAATGGTTTTTGTGAAACGCAACGCAAGGACAAACAATGGAAACCGTTGTGATCAACTGGATTCCCGTGGCTGTGATGTTCGAGCATCATCGCCACTTTTTTTACTAATTACTGCAACCCGCCCCCTGAACAAACAAAGCCGTGCCCCTTCTTTCATAAGAGATATTGGCCGACTTACAGATCAGGTCAAGCTGCTGAAACAAGGTTAACCCATTCAGGTCGCCGGTAAAAAGACAGGAGTCGGCGGTATCGTTTTCGAGCACGATATCGATCCCGTACGATTTCTCCAGGTCGGAGAAAACCGTTTTAACAGGCACTTCTGAAAAAGAAAAGCCATGTGCTGTTTCGTTAATCGGAATCACCATCATTGGATTTTCTACAATGGACAGCTCCATTTTTTTCGACTTCTTATCAAAAATTATTTTCTGGTTCGGGGTCAGAATCACGCCGTTCCGGTTAACGGAATTGCTGTTGACCCGCTCGTAGACTGATACTCTGCCCGTTTTGACCTGCACTTCGACAGAAGAGGATTCATCATAGGACTTAATATTAAAACTGGTACCCAGGACCTTAGTCATCAGGTTGCCGGCCGAAACAATAAAAGGTTTTGCAGTGTTTCTTTTGATCTGGAAAAATGCTTCGCCGTGAAGAAATACCAGCCTGTTCTTTTTACCGAAATGCTCAGGAAAACTAATGCTGCTATTCTTTTTCAAAACCACAACGCTGCCATCTTCCAGCGGCACTGTCTGTGATCTGCCGGAAGTATTCCGGATCTCAACCACTTCCTGGTCGGGATTCACGTCCGAATCTGAAATCAGTTCGGTACGCTCTTTTCTTGCCAGAAAATACCAGCATCCAAACAAGACGACTACGGATGCGGCCACGGCGAACCAAGGACTTAGCCTGACCAACAATGGCTTGCCGATGGTATTTGCGTAAAGCTTCTTCTTGATCCGCTCTCCAATGATCTGTTTGTCGCCTTCGAAAACAGCGGTATCGTCCAAGGGATTACTTTTCAGATATTCCAGAATGAATTCCTCTTCTTCAGGGGTTTGTTGCCCCGCGAGATATTTGTTTAGAGTTTTTTGGAAATCGTACTGGTTCATTTGCCTTTGTAAGTGTCTCAATTATCTGTGTGGTAGCTCGAAAGATTGTCTTTCAAAACCTTTAGGGACCTGGTAATGTGATATTCTACGGCTTTCTCCGAGATATGGAGTTCCTTCGCAATGCTTTTTACGGATTGATTTTCGAAACGGCTGAGTTGAAAAACCTTGCTGGTCTTTTCCGGAAGCTTTTTCATGGCCCTGTCAATGGCTTCCGAAAGATCGTTGAACTGAATCTTTTCTTCCGTGGAAGATATTTCCTGCATCTTATTCAAAAGCACCCACTCCTGATATTTCCGCCAGGTTATTTTTGATTTTAGATGATTGGTGATCAAATATTTCAATGCAATCACCAGGTAGGAGCTCAAATGGGTGATATTGCTTTCGAGCCTTCTTTTCCAGAGACTTTCAAATAAATCATGCACCAGTTCCTCGGATTCTTCCCTCGAGCCGGTCTGATGAAATGAAATGCAGAAAAGTTTGTACCAATAACGGTCGTATATCTCCTCAAAAGCACTTTTACTGCTTTCAGAAAGCAGAACTACCAGTTGTTCATCGGTAAATATTGGGTTCATCCGGATTCTGCAAAATAGAATACAAAGATATAGTCAAGAAAGTCGCCTTAACCCCTAAACCATTTTACGATATTTTTAATTATTTTAAAAAATACTCATTTGAGCATCTTTTTAGCAGAAAGAGGATTACTGATACCGGAATACAGGATCAACAATAAGGCGGATATTAAAAACCAATTCTTAAAAATTTAATATTTAGCTAACATCCAAATGTTTTGGTGGGCTCCAAAATAATTGTTAATTTTGCCCGGCAAATAACAATAGTTTATTTGCTATGAGCACAGACCCATCCAAAGTCCTCTTCGAGGCCCTCACTTACGACGACGTTCTTCTAATACCAGGTTATTCAGAAATTCTTCCTCGCAATACAACAACTAAGACCAGGCTGACCCGTAACATCGAACTCAACATTCCGGTTGTGTCCGCAGCTATGGATACTGTTACCGAATTCGAACTGGCCATTGCAATGGCCCAGGAAGGCGGAATAGGGATTATTCACAAAAATATGAGCCTGGAGGCACAGGCCGAGCAGGTACGAAAAGTAAAACGTTCGGAAAGCGGCATGATCCTCGATCCGATCACTTTATCAGATACGGCTACGCTTGGCGATGCCCACCAGATCATGCGGGAGTTCAAAATCGGCGGTATTCCGGTTATCGATGAAAATCACAAACTGATCGGGATTCTTACCAATCGCGATTTGCGTTTCGAAAGGGAAATGGCAAAGCCGGTGACCGAGATCATGACGAAGGAAAACCTGATCACCGCTTCTGACGGTTTGTCGCTCGACGACGCCGAGAAAATCCTCCAAGAGTACAAAATTGAAAAACTTCCCATTGTAGATGCTGAGTACCGGCTTACCGGATTGATCACGTATAAGGATATACTCAAACGGAAGTCCCACCCCAACGCCTGCAAGGACGAATACGGCAGGTTGCGCGTAGGTGCGGCAGTAGGTGTTACAGCCGACCTTTTGAAAAGGGTTGAAGCACTGGTAAAAGCCGGTGTAGATGTCATTAGTTTAGATACCGCACACGGCCATTCCAAAGGAGTGATCGACGCATTGAAATCCGTAAAAGCGGCATTTCCCAAATTGGATGTGATCGCCGGCAACATCGCCTCTGGCTCAGCTGCCATTGCGCTGGCCGAAGCAGGTGCCGATGCAGTGAAGGTAGGGGTTGGCCCGGGTAGTATCTGTACCACCCGTATCATCGCGGGGATCGGTGTTCCACAGTTAACAGCAGTAATGTGGGCAGCGGATGCATTGAAAGAAAATTATCCGGACGTGCCTGTGATTGCGGATGGGGGCATCCGTTTCTCTGGCGACATGACCAAAGCACTGGCTGGCGGCGCAAGCACGATCATGATCGGCTCAATGCTTGCGGGAAGCGACGAAGCTCCGGGCGAAATCGTGATTTACGAAGGCCGGAAATTCAAAGCTTATCGCGGAATGGGCTCGGTGGAAGCCATGGAAGACGGCTCGAAAGACCGGTATTTCCAGGACGCTGAAGACGATGTTAAAAAGCTGGTTCCCGAAGGGATTGTCGGCCGGGTACCCTTTAAAGGAAAGGTTTCCGAAATTGTATATCAAATGGTTGGCGGGCTGAAAGCAGGAATGGGTTATTGCGGGGCCGGAGATATTGCTTCCTTGCAAAAAGCCCAGTTCGTAAAAATCACCTCGGCTGGTGTAAGGGAAAGCCACCCGCACGATATCATGATCCAGAAAGAAGCACCGAACTATTCGTCGAAGTCTTAGAATGCTTCTTAGCTTTTAGATGTCTTCTTTTTTCGTTGAAATCAAAGGTTTAATAAATGGAAAAAGGCCTCGCAAAACGATATTTGCGGGGCCTTTTTGCGGATATGATATAGAGCTAAAAGGGGATGGGCCAGAAAGAGCGATTAACTTCAGCTTATGCCGCCGTCGGCTTTGTGAATTTGCTTCTGAAATAACCAAAAATCATGGGCAGTATTGAAATTCCGATGATTCCGAAAATGACCAGCTCGAAGTTCTTTTTCACGATATCCATGTTGCCAAAGAAGAAGCCTAGCAAAGTCAATGCAGGGACCCACAGTAAAGCGCCAATGATACAGAAAACGATGTATCGTGAGTAATTCATGCTTCCAGCGCCGGCAACGAAGGGCGCAACCGTGCGCACGATGGGGATAAAACGTGCCATGATGACGGTGCTTCCGCCATGTTTCTGATAAAATGCTTCTGTTTTTTCAAGATATTCCCTTTTCAGGAACAATACCCGCTCCCGTTTTTTGATCTCGCCGCCGAATTTTTTCCCGATGAAATAATTGACATTGTCTCCAAGGAGAGCAGCCACGATCAAGATAATAATGATGAGCCAGACATTCAGGCCGGTACCTTCATTGGCGGCGATGGCGCCAGCGGCAAATAGCAATGAGTCGCCGGGCAGCAGGGGCATAATCACCAGGCCGGTTTCCGTAAAAACAATCAGGAAGAGGATGAGGTAAGTAAGTGTCCCGTACTGCTGAACAATGTCGAACAAATGCTTGTCCAGGTGGAGAAAAATGTCAATAAACTGCTTGATGAATTCCATAGCTGCGATTAGGTGAGTAATAATGTGTTTAATTCTTGGAGTCTATTTTCCATTTTTGCTTGGTCTTGGCATTCAGGAAGTGATTAAAAGTATCTCCCCTCAGCCCCAAACGGATTGTTTCGAGTGGGATAAGTTCGGATGGCGCGATGTTACCCAGGTTCACATTGGCACCAAGCAACTTAACGAACCATACCTGCTGTGATTTTTGGGGCGCTTCCCAAAGCATATCTTCGAAGGCGATCTGGGTCAGGATTTCTTCTACCAAGCCCTGACGTACTTCTCCGCTGGCACGGAATAAGCCTACATTTCCGGATTCTCTGGCTTCGCCTATCACTTTCCAGGCCCCTGCTTCCAGTTCGGATTTGATGAGCTGGATCCATTTATAAGGGGGAATGATTTTGTTTTCATCCTTGGAACCTACTTCGGACAACACTGTGACCTGTTTGGAAAGCGTATGAATGTATTCGCATTTGATATCCTGGGCCATCTCGATAGAGCCGTCGGACACTTCTGCATATTTGAGATCGTATTTGTCAAGAAGCCTGCGATAGTCTTCAAACTGATTCCTGACTACAAACGCTTCAAACAAGGTGCCGCCGAAATAAACCGGAATATTGGCATTTTTATAAACGGCCAGCTTCTCGGTGAGATTCGGGCTTACGAATGAGGTAGCCCAGCCCAATTTTACGATATCAATGTAAGGAGATGAAGTGGACAACATATCTTCTGTTTCCCTGACACTGAGCCCTTTATCCATTACCATGGTCAGTCCCTTTTGACGGGGTTTCTCGGAGCGTTCAGGAACCTGCGATAACGTAAAATTCATATATGGGTATGCTTTTATCTCTGGCAAAAACTCGGGCAAAGGTAGTAATAACCTTTAAAACTTAGCAATTAAATCCAGACAATCGAGGCTGTATCATAGGTATTTCTACGATAATTACTATTTTTCGAATATGCAATATAATTCTCCATATCTATATCACTTTACGTATGTCGCACGGGAATAAGCCAGCGAGCGAGGAAGAAAATAAACGCCTTATTGCTTTACAACAATTGATAGGGAAACCAATGACGCAAAGTGTATCACCGGCAGGCAGGTGGCTCAATGGCAAACTCCTGGATATTCGGGAGGGCAGCATGGAGGCTGAGATTACAGTCAGGGAAGATATGACCAATCCCATGGGAACACTTCATGGCGGAATGGCCGCAGCTATTTTGGATGAAGTGGTAGGTACAATGGTCTACGGTCTGGGAAGGGAGTATGCCTACACCTCAGTCAATCTCAATTGCGACTTTTTGCATGCGGCAAGGCTGGGGGATACGCTCATTTGCAAAGCCAGGGTGATCCGGGCTGGCAAAAACATTGTGCATGTTGAAGGCGTGATTTATGATTTGCACGACAAAATCATAGCCAAGTGTACGAGCAATTTAATTCAGACCAGCTTGAAGATACCTTTTTAATTAAAGATAACCTTCTGCCTGCAAGTTGAAGAGCTCCGCGTATTTACCGTTTTGATTCAGAAGCTCCTCGTGGGAGCCGTATTCGACCATTTTACCCTTTTCGAGGAAAAGGATCCGATCGGCCATCCTTACCGTAGAGAAGCGGTGCGAAATCAGTACCGCCATTTTTCCCTCGATCAATCCGGAAAATCGTTTGAATACCTCGTGTTCTGCGCGGGCATCCAGCGCCGAAGTCGGCTCGTCCAGCACGACAATCTGGGCATCACGCATATAGGCCCGTGCCAATGCGATTTTTTGCCACTGACCTCCGGACAATTCTGTTCCGTCCTTAAAGCGTTTGCCCAAAACCTGTTCGAATTGATTGGGTAAACGGGCGATGAGTTCATGCGCCATGCTCATGTTGGCGGCAAGCTCGATAGCAGTTCTGTCATTAATATTGGAGATATCTCCCACGGCAATGTTATCGGAAACGCTCATTTCATAACGGATATAGTCCTGGAAAATGATGCCAATATTTGCGCGAAGATCGGCCAGCTGGAATCCCCGGATATCGGTCCCGTCAATGAGTATTCGCCCCTCTGTGGGCTTGTAAAGCGAAGCCAGCAATTTAACCAGGGTCGTTTTTCCTGCCCCGTTCTCGCCGACCAGCGCCAGTTTTTCACCAGACTCAATTGAAAAGGAAAGGTTTCGAAGCGCCCAGGAATCATTGTCGGGATATTTGAAGCCTACGTTTTCAAAGGTAATGCCCTTTCTGATCGGTTTAGGGATCAATCCTCCATTCTCGTTTGCAGGGATCGTGGGCTGGATTTCGAAAAAGTCGAACAAATCCTGCAAGTACAATGCGGCCTCCGCAATGCCTGAAAACCGGCCCATAATTCCCTGCAACATGCCGTGCATCCTTTGGAACGACCCCGAAAGGAACGTCATAGTTCCGATCGTGATTATCCCGGACAGCGTTTGAAACAACACAAAGACGTAGGCTCCGTAGTAGGCCAGTGTGCCAATAGCGGAAAGCAGGTAACCCCATCCCGCCCGACTGATTGCTATTTTTTTATTTGCGTTAAAATACTCATCCGAGAGTGCCTTGAAGCGATCGGCGAGATAATTTTCCAATCCAAATACTTTTACTTCTTTGGCTGTTTCGGCGCTGGAGCCCAGGTACCTGAGGTAATCCAATTCTCTGCGTTCTGGGGTCCAGCTCCTGGTTAACGAATAAGTTCGTTCATTAAAATGTGTTTCTCCTATGAAAGAGGGAATGACCGCAATAATCAGAATGAGAATCAGCCATGGATTAAACACGACCAGGCCAGCTCCCAGCGATAACAAGGTAAGAATGTCCTGCATTTGCGCCAGGGTTTGCGACAACAACACGGTTCTGCCGGAAGTTTGCCGCCTAGCCCTTTCCAGTTTATCGTAAAAAACAGGGTTTTCAAATTGATAGAGGTCCAGTTTGGCAGCGTGGTGTACCAGGTCCACCGAGGTTTTATTGGCAACCAGATCGCCTAACAGGCTGTCAAATAGGTTGATACAACGATTGAGAAGATCGGAAATAATGGTCAAAGCCAGCTCAGTCCCAACCAAAGTCCAAAGATATTGGTGGGAGTCGGCCCGATGGTTCATCAGGCGGATGACCTCATCAATGATTTCCTTGCCAATGTACAGGACCAATAACGGCAAGCCCGATTTTAAGAGTCGGAAAAGGATATTTCCAATTGTAAGTGCCTTGTTGGTCTCCCACACGAGCTTGAAAAACCGGGGGAGGTTCTGTAATGCGGAGAACCGTTTTTTGAAAGATGGCAGATTTCCCGAATCGGAATTATTGAAAGCTTTTGGCGGTGGTTTTCTCAATGATGAAATGTAAATGTTTGTAAGTCAATAATCGTTTTGCTCCCGGAAAAAGTTCGGTAACAGTGTTTGGGGCTCAATGCAAGTCGTTGAACCCTTTTTGGCCCGCGAATTGGTTTTTGATTAGCTATCTTTGTTTTATGGAAAAAAGCTTTGATTCTCTTACCGACAGCAGGAAAGAGCAGCTTATGGCGTTCGACCGGCTGCTGACCATTATGGACGAATTGCGTGATCAATGTCCCTGGGACCGTAAGCAAACCATCCAAAGTTTGAGGCACCTGACCATTGAAGAAACATACGAATTGTCGGATGCAATCATGGAGAACGACTTGCCTGAGATACGGAAGGAGCTCGGTGACCTGATGCTGCATATTGTATTTTATGCCAAAATAGGTTCGGAACAAACGGATGCTTATCAATTCGATATCAAGGATGTTTTGAACGGGATATGTGAAAAATTGATTTCCAGGCATCCGCATATTTATGGAGATTTTGTTGCGGATAGTGAAGAAGCGGTTAAGCAAAACTGGGAGAAACTGAAATTGAAAGAAGGTAATAAATCGGTTTTGTCGGGCGTCCCGGGTTCGCTACCCGCGCTGGTAAAAGCGATGCGTATCCAGGAGAAGGCCCGCGGCGTCGGATTCGACTGGGATGAAAGACACCAGGTTTGGGGCAAGGTAGAGGAGGAGTTGAAAGAGTTTCGGGATAATTTTAATATTGAATCTGAGGAAGTTATAGATAAGAATGAGGCTGAGGGCGAATTTGGGGATCTGCTGTTTTCTTTGGTCAATTATTCGAGGTTTGCCGATATCAACCCGGAAACAGCTTTGGAAAGGACCAATAAGAAATTTATCAAAAGATTTCAGTACTTGGAGGAAGCATCCAGAGCCGACGGTAAATCCTTGTCAGAGATGAGCCTGGAAGAAATGGATGAATACTGGAATGCCGCCAAGAAATTGGGAGTCTGATTGACTTGCATAGCGATTTTTTTTGAATTATAAACCCCTCAGTTTTTGAGGTGCTGACGTGTTAAAATTCTTTCGGATATTGCACGAAGTTTATGGATGCCGGCCTGGTCCCTGATACTCCCTCCAAAATAGCACGCATTATGTTCATAGAAGAAAGAATTAACCAATTGGAAAATATTGCAGTGGATCACGGTGCACAAATCGATATGATAGCGATCGGATTAGCAACGCTGACAACGACAGTTCAAAAAGGATTTGCGCGTTGTGAGGAACAATTCGCGAAGTACGATTTGGAATTCGCCTTCATGCACAATCAATTTATCAGGATTGACAACCAATTCACTGACCTGAACAAGAGAGTCGGCAATCTGGAAGTGAGAATGGATAATCTGGAAGCGAGGATGGATAATCTGGAAGTGAGGATGGGCAGCCTGGAAGTGAAAATGGGAAGGTTGGAATCCAAAATGGATCAGCGATTTGATCAGATCATTTCGTTGATCAATAGTAAATTTTAATCTATGTCCTCACATCATATCGTTAAGGAAAAACAGGAGCCAGCATTGATCATCGCAAACGGCGAAGCTTGCAGCGAAGAATTGCTCGGACAACTGTTGGAGTGGAGCCCTTATATCCTGGTGTTGGATCACGCCATTTATCGTGTTCTGGAACTGGGAATCAAGATAGACGCCTGGCTGGGGGATTTCGATCATCAGCATGATTTTGAGGATATCCGAAATCGTCAGCACCCGCTTGAAATTGTTAACACGCCGGATCAGGACAAAACAGATCTTGAAAAAGGGATTGATTTCCTGATTGAAAGAGGCTTTCCGGCAGCTAACATCGTATGGGCTACCGGCAGGCGACAGGATCATGCAGTTACAAATGTTACCAACCTGGTTCGCTACAAAGACAAGATCAAACTGGTGATGTTTGATGATTATTCCAAAATATTCCCGCTTGCCGGGGTTTTTGAAAAATGGTATGTAGCAGGAACGCCCATTTCCCTGATCCCAATTGGAACCGTTGATGGGATCCAGACGAGCGGATTGAAATATAATCTAAATAACGAAACCCTGACATTGGGACATCGAACAGGCAATAGCAATGAAGCCGCCGCCGATGGCATGGTCAGGGTTTCAGCCCAGAAGGGCGATCTTTTGATTATGGAATGTTGGGACTTATGAAGATTGGCTCGTTTCTTTAGATTCCACGTAAAAATTCCGGTCGACGGTCAATTTCTTTTCTGCTTTGGTCCTTAAAGTCTTCCATTCTGCCGATGGGTAAAGAAATTCGGCTTTCCCAGCTCCGATCATCACTTTTACAGGCATATCAAAGCCTTCCACGACATTAGCCCAGCGGTATTGAAGCCCTTTTGACCCAAAAGAATACTCTAACACCGGAACCCGGACATCGCGTAAGTATTGGTCAAAAACTTTTGAAAGGTTTCTGCCTGACTTGTCGCTCATATAGGCCTCGATTTGCGAACCATCCACGGTTTTGTGGTAAAAGGTTTTATTGAGGCCCCTCAGTATCTGTCGCCATTTTTCGTCGTCGTTGATAATCTGTCGGATCGTGTGCAGCATATTGCCTCCTTTGTAATACATATCCCTCGAACCTTCCTGATTCACACCGTACACGCCGACGATTGGTTTGTCATTGGCAATATTGGCGCGGGTACCTATGACATAGTCGGAACCTGCCTCTTTTCCAAAGTAGAATTCGGTGTAAAGGTTTTCTGAATAATTGGTGAAACTTTCGTGCACCCACATATCAGCTACATCTTTGTAGGTAATGTTATTGGCAAACCATTCGTGGCCGCTTTCGTGAATAATAATGAAATCCCATTTCAGTCCCCAGCCTGTCTTGGATAAGTCGCGGCCGAGATAACCTTGTTTGTACCCATTGCCATAAGTAACTGAGCTCTGGTGCTCCATGCCGAGATAAGGCACTTCAACCAGTTTATAGCCGTCTTCATAGAAAGGGTAAGGGCCAAACCAATGCTCAAATGCCTTCAGCATCATGGGAGCTTGTTTAAACTGCTCTTTCGCCTTTTCCAGATTTTTCGGGAGGACATAATAACTGACTTGCAAATCGCCTTTTTCACCTTTGAAAGTCTCCTTCCAGCTCACATAATTGGCGACATTCATATTCACACCATAGTTGTTGATGGGATTCTGGACAACCCAGTTGAATGTATGCGTGTTATCACTATTTTCGACAACCGAGCGAAGGTTTCCATTGGAAACGTCCATCATATTTTTGGGAACGGTAATGCTTATTTGCATGCTGTCGGGCTCGTCGTACATATGATCTTTACATGGCCACCAAACGCTCGATCCTAATCCCTGGCAGGAAGTGGAAATAATCGTGTTCCCGTCGCCGTCGGGTATCCACTGGATGCCCCCGTCCCAGGGCGGACGTTTGGCCAGCTTAGGTCTTCCGGAGTAGAAAACCTCAATAGTTTCTGTTTTTCCAACCTCCTGTTTTTTCTTTAAATAAATAAAAAAGGCATTGCCATCGCGTTTAAACTCCAGTGACTCGCCGTCCTGCAGCACTTTGCTGATCTGCATGGGTTGCTGTAAGTCTATCTGGATGACCTGGCTGGTTTTGAGAACCTTATAAACAACTTGTGTGCTGCCGGTCAGCGTGCTGTCCTGGGCATTTGGTTTTACATGGAGATGATAATAGGTGAGGTCCCACCAGGCACGTTCGGGAGTGATAGAGCCTCTTAACGTATCAGCATGTGTAAATTTTTGAGTTTGTGAAATGGCCTGGTAAGATATGGCCAGGAACAAGCAGCAAAGAATGGCTCGCAACATGAATGTTTTGTGTTTATCGACTTTAATTGTTTTCATTTATTATCAAGGATCTCCATATCATTTAGCTCAGGACCTCCGCCGCGGTTGCCAGAACCTGCAGCGATATATATTTTTTTATTTAAAGAAACGGCCTGCGTACCATGTCTGCCCTGGTGGAGGGAGGGTAACTTTTCCCATTTTTGTGTTTTGGGATTAAAAGCTTCTACTTCATGATGCGCCTCCACATGCGCATCGCTTTCACCGCCAATGACGAGTATTTTATTATTAAAAACCACTGTTGTATTACCCGCCCGCAAAGTGGGCAGATTGTTGGCTGGATCCAGTGTGGACCATTTACCTGTTTTGAAATCATAAATGTCTACCTCTTTGATCACAGTATTCAGAACCTGGTTGATCCTCGCGGTAGAAAGCCGGCCTCCCGCAACATAAAGCTTGTGGTCCAGGACTGCTACCTGAACATGGTCACGTGGTCTGGGGGCGTCGGTTAAAGTTTTCCAGGTTCCGGTTGCGGGGTCAAACTCGTCGAACCAGGATACTTGTCCGTCCCAATGACCATCCTGAATTCCGCAGATGACGTAGATTTTATCATTTAGAACAAAAGCTCCAGCTGCCCCGCGCCTTCTGTTTTCGGGGATGGCTGCGCCTTTCCGCCATTCATTTCTGACAGGGTTAAAAATATAAATGTCGGGGATTGGCACTTCGTGGGGGTAACCTCCCGTAAAAGCGCCCAGCACGTAAATTTCATCTTTGTAGGTTACCGCCTGAAAATGGCTCATTTCCAGAGGTGGTTGACTCAGGTGTACCCAGGCATCTTTCTTAAAATCGTATTCATCGACGGGCTTGATCCCACGTCCCCCTAAAAGGTACAACTTTCCGTTTGCGGTGGCCATTGCATTTTCAAGGCGTTTTTCAGGAAGATTTTCGGGCTCCGATACTTCCCATATTTGCGCAGATGCTGAAAATGCGCCGATTATCAGGCTGATCAGCAATGCTCCTGTTTTGCAGAATGATTTCATTTTGATGCCTTTAAGTGAAGTGGTTAAGCACTATTGCAGATGTTTTTTGCAAAAAAACAATATCAAGGTACAATTATATTTTATAAAACCGAAAGACCGGCTCGAGGCCGGTCTTTCGGTTAATTTCGGGCAAGCAATGATCAATTTTTAATGCTTATTTCCAGCGCGGGGCTTTCAAATCCAAGCTTTTTAAGGCCCTTTTGAATATCTGGGTCTTTCATAAAAAGTTTCCAAAGCAGCCCGGTCCTGTAATTCTCGATCATTACAATAATAGGGCCCTGGTCAATCGCCAGATGGGATTTAGCATACCAGTTTTGCGATTCATTAAAAGCATCCACAAAACCATATTCTGACCAGATTTTATCGCCGATATCATTATAAAAATGCCTCAGGGCTTTCATGGATTGTTGCGGCGTGTAAGGAAATGAAGATAAAGCGGCAGTTGGCGTGATGGTCCCGAAATCGTTGGTGGGAGAATGTGCATTGTAACCGTTGTAGGTGTCACTGGCAGTAAGGCCCCAGCTGTTTTCGCCGTAACCTTTGAACTTACCCGGATTATCGACACAATATTTGTAGTTGATAAGACTATGGTTGACGTTCTGCTCCCAATAGTCGGCATACTGATCTTTCAACTCACGTGGGTCCAGTCCAAGAAATGAATAATGGGCGAAGAATAAGGGTCCGCCGAATTCAAAACCCAGCGGGAGCTTTATCCCGTAATACTCCTTTCCATTTTTAAAATGGTCACTCTGTGCCCAGCATTTATTGTACACCTGCGCGGTAATGGGATAGCGTGGCGAAGATGCCGCCAGGATATAGGTGATCAATGTTTCGTTATAGCCCCTCAGCTCGAAATTCATTGCCCAGCCGTTGTTCGGGCTCCAGTGCCAATACAGCTGGTTAGGATTACCTCGTGTATACCAGTCCCACTCTGCTTCATCCCAAATCCAGTGGATCCTGTTGCGCAGTTCACTTTCGAGCTGATTGTCCGCGTTGAAATATTGCCCGGCAGCCAGGAGCCCCTGAAACAGGAACGATGTTTCAACCAGGTCGCCACCATCGTCCTTTCTTCCGAAAGGGATGATTTTTCCGGTAGCACCGTTGAGCCAATGTGGAAATATTCCATGGTAATGATCTGCTTTTGAGAGGAATTTAACCATTTTCAGCAGTCTTGCTGCAACAGAGTCTCTTGGTTGCCATTTTCTTTCTGCGGCCACGATCATGGCCATGACGCCGAAGCCAGTGCCTCCGGTGGTAACAACTTCATCGCCGTATTCGTAGGCAACATTGCTTCTTTCGCGGGACATACCACTGACAGGATGCCCGAAATCCCAGAAATAGCGAAATGTCTGCTTTTGAACCAATTCCAGCAAAGCTGTATCAGATAAATTCTGGGGACGTTCTGCCGGGTTAAAAACAGCCGGTTTGGGAGCAACGGCTTTTTTTTTCTGTGCGATGGAATCAAAAGGGACCCAAAGCAACAGCAGCCCAAGAAGGTAATATGAGGATATCTTCATGATTGAGTTTTAATAAATATCTTAGTTAAGGTGAGGGCTGCTGAACCCCAGCTTTTTGAGTCCGCCTTTCACCTCCGGGCAGCTCATGAACAATTTCCAGGGCAGACCGCTTCGCTGATTTTCTATCATAATCACAATCGGTCCCTGGTCGATGGCGAGGTAGGAATCGGCAAACCATAACTCGTCAAGTGAAAAGGCATCATGAAACCCATAATCGCCCCAGATTTTATCGCCGAGCTTGTAGTAAAAGAACCTCAACGCTCTCATCGATTCCTGCGGAGTATAAGGGAATGCAGACAGCGCGGCAGTTGGGGATATAACCCCCTTATCATTGGTAGGCGAATTGGCGTTGTAGCCGCCGGGAATGTCGCTCGCTGTAAGTCCCCAGCACTGGTCGCTGTATCCGTTGAAAGCCTGCGGATTGGTAACACAGTAGTTGTAATTGATTAGCGTGTGGTTTTTATTTTGGGTAAAATAGTTGGCAAAACGGTCTGTCAGGTCAGTTGGATTAAGTCCCAGAAACGAATAATGTGAAAAGAACAATGGGCCTCCATATCCCTCACCAAGGGGCAGCGTTATGCCGTAATATGCTTTTCCATTGACGAAGTTCGTGTTTCCGGCCCAGCCGTTATCGTATACTGCCTTGGGAATAGCGTGCGTAGGCGAGGAAGCCGCAAGCGCGTATGTAATCAGACATTCATTCCAGCCTCTGATCTGCTGGTTCATGTCCCAGTTGTACTCAGGGCTCCAGTGCCAGTACAGCACATCCTCATTGTTTTTCCTGAACCAATCCCATTCTACCCCCTCCCAGATTGCATTAATATTGGTGCGAAGGGCTGTTTCGGTGGCATCGGCCCCGTTGAAATACTGCCGGGCAGTGAGCAGGCCCTGGATCAGATAGGAAGTTTCGACCAGGTCGGCGCCGTTATCCTTGGTGCTGAATGCCTGTACCACTCCGGTAGCGCCATTGAGCCAATGCGGAAATGCGCCGTGAAACTTTTGTGCCTTGTCTTTCAGGAAACTGACGATCTGTTGCATGCGCTCAAGCCCCTGCGCCCGGGTAATAAACTTTCTATCGATTGCAATCGGGATAGTCATAATGCCAAAACCGCTTCCGCCGCTGGTTACCACATCTCCCGAACTGTTTCTTTCTCTTGCCAAACCGCTCACGGGATGCCCGAAATCCCAGAAATATTTGAATGTCTGCTTCTGCACAAGCGTAAGAAGCGCTTCGTCTGAGATCACCGGGAATTTGTCGGTTGAATCCAGGACAGTGGTGAGGTTAACATGGACTTCATTGAGCAATGTACCATTGGCCCTGGACTTTAAGGCCTTCGTGGCAGAAACCGTATAAGATTGAAGATAAGAGAGGTTCGAAACGGGTGTGACCAAAACCGCGCTGTCGCCATTTTCCAATGTCGCCGAAAAGGGAATCGCTTCCCCGGTTTTGGATTTAAATACAATTCCTGCCGTTAATGAGGCATCGCTCAATGACGACGAAAATGCAAATCTGATTTTTGGTTTCAGGTTTACATTCACGTAATCAAACCCTGAATAGGTTTCATTGACTTTCAGGCTGTTGAAGCCGAAAGAGGAGGGAGTTGTTGGGGTGGATGGCCCGGGATCTTTCTCAGATTTGCAGGAGATCCCGAGCCAAAATAAAAAGCCGACAAAGAGGAGGTTTCTAAAAGGCATTATTTCCCCCTTGATTCCAGTTTGACAAGTGCATCCAATTCACTGTCCTTTAATGCTACATCATAAATTCGCACCTCGTCCAGCAACCCGGTAAGGTAGCTTGCCCATGATTGGCCTTCAGCTCCGGTGGTCAGGCTTGGGGTAGTTTGGAACTGAACGGTACCGAACACCATCGGGCCTGGTTTGCTCCACTTAAGGTTTCCGAACTTGGGTACTGTGCTGGTAGCTGTTTTGGAGCCGTTCACATAAATAGAAAACGTAGAGCTTGTTGCATCGTAAGAAAGCGCAATGTGGTTCCACGAATTGTATAGGTTCACAATACCTTCTTTGGAAACCCAGGTATCAATACTATCATTTTGAATGTGGGCTTTGAAAATGCCATCTGTTGCAGTCCCGCCATTTTCAAAGAAAGTCTCGATGTTCCCCCAGAATCCATCTTTTTTGGAAAGACCCACCAGTCCGATAATGCCGCCTGCGGCGGTAGTAGACTGGCTGTTTACCCAATAGGTTAGCGTAAAACTTTTCAGGCCCAGAATCGCCGGTGTCGGATTGAAAAGCATATATCCGTTTTTCGCGCCTTTCATTGCCTTGCCTTTTAATCCGTTGGCGAATGTCGTTCCAGTATTCACGCCTGCTGTTTTGGAAATTACATCCGTATAATCACCATCAAATGGGAAGTGGGCGACAAGATTAGCAGAAGCAATTTCATCTGAAGAGGTGAACCCCCCGATGGAAACACTGGGAGCATAACTTTCAGGATCGAACTTTTCGTAACAGGAAGACGCTCCGACAACCAGTAAACCACTGATCGCCCATATCATTTTATTCTTTAAAGCTTTCATCGAAATTGTGGTTTACAAATTAATAACCAGGATTTTGAACCAATATACCCGCGCTCAGGTCCAGTTCGTTTTGCGGGATCGGCCAAACCTCATTCTTCCCGGCTTTCCAGCCTTTGGGGCCAAAAATCTCTGTGGCGCGTCCCTGACGGATCACATCAAAGTAGCGGTCAAACTCCATAGCCAGTTCTGAATGTCGTTCATTCCAGATCGCCAGCCGCAAAGCAGCCTTATCTGTGGTGGTCACCTTAGGCAGAATGGTTTTACTGGTACCTCTGGCGCGAGCCCTCACCAATTCGAGTGATGTCAGTGCCTGAGCTGTATTTCCGAGCTCATTGGCGGCCTCTGCATTCATTAACAATACCTCGGCATATCGGATAACCCTCACATTTTGTTGAGAGCCTTCATTAAATCCCGTTACATACAGTGAAAAGGGCACATAAGATTTTTGATTGTACATCGGATTATCACCAGTAGCCGGGATTGCATCTCCTGAAGGCGTTGTTTCTCCGCGGAAAATAATGGTAGCATCTCTTCTCGGGTCACCTGCTTCGTAGGAATCGGCCAAAACTTTGGTGGGGACATTGAAACCCCATCCCCCGCCTGTAACTCCCCTGACGCCCTGAACCTGTGAGTACTGCGAATTGGAAGCGTCCGCATTAGATGGGATCAGCTCATTCTGGATTTCAAAAATGGATTCGACCGAGTTTTCGTTGGGAATCCTGAACAATGCTTCATAGTTGGGGAAAAGGGAATATTGGCCCGACGTCATGACCTGATTGGTCAGGTCAAAAACCTGCTGCCATTTTTGCTGGTACATGGATACCTTGGCCAGAAGCGACTGGGCTGCCCCCTTGGTAGCACGTCCCAGGTCCGCAGCCCCATAGCTCAGGGGCAATATGGCAGCTGCGTCCGTCAGGTCTTTTTCAACGGCTGCGTAGACTTCTGCTTTTGGGGTGCGTGGAATATTGTACTCGGTAGCATCCTTTGGAAGTGAAAGGCGCAGAGGAACGTCACCAAATGCCCTTACGAGACGGAAATAGGAGTAGGCACGAACAAATTTGGCTTCTGCAATGTAACGGGCTTTCAATGTTTCGTCCATGGCGATTGCAGGAATGTTATCTATTACCTGGTTAGCATAGTTAATATTCTGATACTGCCCGGACCAGAAACCACCCAATTGACCGTCGCTGGATCCTACCGAAAAGTTATCATAATCATTAAAAAATGTGGCATCGGAAGGTGTACTGCCTTTTTCCACGTCATCAGATCCCATGCTTTCAACAGCTATAGGTGCGAATGCGGTATTGTTCCAGCCGCGGAGGTTGGCGTACATGGCATTTACTGCCTTTGTGGCATCTTCACCACTTTGCCAGAAAACGGCCCCGGCTTGTTTGCCTTGCGGGTCAGTATCCAGAAAGCTCTGGTCGCAGGATGACGGAATGATCAGCATGGAAGCCAGCCCGATATAGAGACTTGCCCGCTTCATATTGTTTTTGAAATCTATATTTTTCATGTCGATTCTGATATTAGAAAGTAACATTGATACCGAAGTTGTAGGTAGCCGAAAGCGGGTACACGTTGGCATCTATACCGGCTTGCGTCGGTTTATTGTCTGTTGCCCTTACCTCAGGAGAAAGCCCTTTGTATTTGAAGAAATTCAATGGGTTTTGCGCATTTGCATAGAGGCGCAGCTTGCGGATTTTGAGCTTTTCATTTACCGACTGCGGGAATGTGAAACCCAGCTGTGCATTTCTTACCCTGAAGTAACTTCCGCTTTGGACGAAGAATGTATTGGGAAGATAGTTTGACCCACCGCCGATGTTAGCAGAAGGATAGGTATTGGAAGTTCCGGCACCATGCCAGCGGTTATCATAAAAATCTTTGGTGAAATTCTCATTTCCATACCTCCAGCCCAAGTTGGCGTTATAGATATCTACTTTGTAAACGCCCTGGAAATCCAGCATCAGATCGATGTTTTTGTATTTCCAGTTGGTATTGATCCCATAGGTGAATTTCGGGTTTGGGTTACCGATCACTTGCCTGTCCAAGCCAGTGATTGCACCATCGGGTGTTCCATTGGTCCCGCTGATGTCACGGTATTTGAAGTCGCCTGGCTTTGCATTGGGCTGCGCGGATTTGGCGATTTCATCGGCGTTCTGGAAGATACCGTCTACAACATAGCCATAGAAAGAACCGATTGGGTCACCCACTTTGGTACGGGTTGCAAGCGCGCCGCTGGTAAGGCCTAAGCCCCCATCGTAGATAGGGTTAGCTCCTGACGATACGGATAAAACGGTGTTGTTATTGATACCTCCGTTGAAACCAATGCTGTACGAGAGGTCTTTACCGATATCATCTCTCCATGTCAATGCGAATTCAAAGCCTTTGTTCTGAAAATCGGCCTGGTTACCCACAATTCTTCCTGATTCGGTGCCGATTGAGCTTAGGACGGGAATATCAAAAATGGCCCTTTCGGTTTTCTTGATATAATAGTCAAGTTCGACAGACAGTCTGGATTTAAGAAAGGAGGCTTCGATACCAACGTCCGTTCCGACCCCTCTTTCCCAATATGTTGTGGGTGGAATGATCGTGTTAATACTGGCCCCCGTATTTAGCTGGCCGCCGAAAATCGCCGCCAGGCTACCACCGGTGGCGACCGTCAGAGTAGAAAGATTGGAAGGTACCGACGCATTTCCGATTTTTCCCCAACTTCCCCTGATTTTCAGGTTATCGAAAATGTTTTGTCCTTTCATGAAAGATTCGTTGCTGACCACCCAGCCTGCGCCTACGGATGGAAAGTATCCCCATGCATTGCCGCCCTGATAAAATTTCGAAGATCCATCAGCACGCAAAGACGCATTAATCAGGTAGCGATCCCCGAATGAATAATTGACCCGGCCAAAATAGGAGGCATAAGTAGCCAAATCGCCTTCATCTGTTACACTGCGACCGTCGGTATTTCCCAATGCCAGGTAAAGATCTCCTTCGCTGGAATAGGGGACATTCAACGCTTTAGCCGTGAGTTTGTACGATTGGTCACGCTGAGCTGATTGTCCGACCAGTGCAGTAAAGCTATGGTCTCCAAACTCTTTTGTATAGGTCAGAGTGTTCTCGAAAATCCAATAGCGCGTTTGAGGTCTGGTGAATTCCAGGGAACTGGTTGTATTGCGCTGCTTGAAAGTGGCAACATATTCAGGATTGTAATAGCGTGTTTCATCCTGACCATAACGTCCTCCAAGGCTTGTTTTGAAGGTTAAACCTTTCAGGACTGTCAATTCAGCATACGCGTTTGCCGTTAAGAGCGTCTTCTTCGTGTTTTGGTTATAGTAGTCTATGGTAACCTGCGGGTTGAAATTGTTACCATCACCCAAATTGTAATCAGTTGGGTCGCCATAGGTTCCGTCGGCATAGTAAACAGGTACCACGGGCCCGGCTGCATAAAGCTGTCTGAAAATACCACCCGCCTCATCTTTGGACTTACTGAAAGAGCCTGTTGCGGTATAACCGATCTTTAAAGCTTTGAAAACCTGGAAATCGTTCTGGAGACGCGCGGTATAGCGTTTAAAATTATTCTTCTCGACGATACCATCCTGATTCAGGTACCCGACAGAGAAATTATAGGTCGTCTTATCACTACCGCCGCTGATCGAAAGCTGGTGGTTGGTCACCAATGCGTTTCTCAGGATCTGATGGTACCAATCGGTTCCTTCCCCATATTGGGACGGGTCCAGAATATTTGCTTTGCCATTGATGTTGCTCAATTCATTCACCATCGTGGCGTATTCGTTGGCATTGGCCATTTTGATCTGGTTGGTCACTTTTTGAAAACCTACAAAGCCATTGTAATCCACGACTGCTTTCCCTGATTTTCCTTTTTTTGTTGTGATCAGCACGACACCGTTGGCTGCGCGAACACCGTAAATAGACTGGCTGGAGGCATCTTTCAGGATGTTCATACTTTCTATGTCGCCAGAGTTCAGGAAACTGATGTCATCAAACCATACACCATCAACCACGTATAGTGGATTGGCGCTGCCATATGCAGTTCCCACACCGCGGATACGGATCTGGGGGGCTTCACCAGGCTTTCCCGAATTGTTGATCTGAACGCCGGCAACTTTACCCTGCAAACCGCTTACGGCGTTCATGGAAGGCTGTTTGGAAATCTCCTCACCTTTTATCTGAACCACTGAGCCAGTTACATCAAGTTTCCGCTGGCTTCCGTAACCTACCACGACCACTTCGTTCAGAGCCTTTGCATCTTCTTGCAATGCTACGTTCAGAATGGTTTGTGTTCCCACTGGTATTTCCTGCGCGGTCATACCGATCATGGAGAATACCAGGATGGATTGCGGGGATGGGACTTTGATCGAATAGTTACCTTCAACATCTGTGGGAACACCCGTAGTTGTTCCTTTTATCAGCACGCTTGCACCGGGAAGGGCCGAACCATCCGAGCCGGAAGTGACCTTCCCTGTGACATTGATTTCCTGCGCATAGGACCAGGAGCCCAGAGACAGAAAAACGAGCATGTACAGTAATCGTACAGTAGTTTTCATTAGTAGATAATTGGTTGATAGAATTATTGTAAGAATAAATTGTCTCCAAATATAGATCCAGTGCATCGCCGGAATCAAAAAAAGCACTACATCACCATTACATCAATGAGAATAATGCAAGGTTTTATTGAATTTTAAGGTGCTTTGTAGGAGATTAGTCCAATGATGTTAAATGTCCATCATAAACTGAACAAGATTGGCATCCATGCCCAATCCCAGTTTTTTCCTGAGCCTGTAACGCTTTATCTCCACGCCACGGATTGAGATTCCAAGCGCAGGCGCCATCTCTTTGGTAGAAAGATTCATCCGAAGGCAGGCTGCCAAACGTAATTCAGAAGGAGAAATAGAAGGGTATAATTGGCGAAGCCTTTTGAAGAATTGCTCATGTACGTCGTCGAAATTCTGTTCGAAAAGAACCCAGTCTTCCTTCCCGGCCACGTTACGTTCGATACTGTTCAGTAGTTTCTGGTAATGAATATTAGGCAATTGCTGGCCCAGTTCTTCTTTTACTTGTTTAAGTTCGTCCCTGATTTCTTCCAGGATTTCATTTTTCCGTACCACATTGATAGCCACATTGCTCAATTGCTGGCTTTTGCTCTGGATCTCGCTCTGCAGCTTTTCGTTCTGAATACGCATGATCTGCCTTTCGCTGGAAAGGCGCTGCTGGCGTAGCTTTTCTTCCTGCTCTTCGATGAGTTTTGAACGGTGCCTCGCTAGACGTTTCTCCTGATAGTAAATAAGGCCAACGATGGCGAGCACCGAGACGACGGCGAAGAGAATTCTTGCAAAAAGCGTTTCCCGCCAATAGGGCTTAATACTGAAAGTATAAGATTTGACGGAGTCGTTCGCACTACTGCGTATTTCGAAGGTATAATCAGCAGACTCGAGGTTGGTAAACTCAACGAAATTCTGATTTGTCCATTCAGACCACTGTTCAGTCAGGCCCTTGAGTCTGTATTTGTACTGGATGTTCTGGCCATATTCGGGTAGCGCAAAAACAATTCTCAGGGACCTGACCTCTGGCGGTAAAGCAGGTTTTCCCTGAATACTGAAATTTTCAGATAAATTTCTCAGGTTCGCGACCCGCCTGATGAGTGGGACGGACGCAATAGTCTCATTTTGCCTTACAGATGTGCGGTTATATAAGGCATATCCATTGTCAAGACAGAAAAAGTAATAATTGTCGGAGAGTGGAATGATCGTTTCATTATTTCTGATTAGGCTTAGGGCCAGATTGGCCATATTATTCCCGGGAGAATAAAATGCAATACGATTCATGAATACTTTGAACCAATCCCCATGTGTTCCTGCCCTGACTTTAAAAGACTCGTCTTCCCTGGGGAAATCGTGACTTGTTTGTAGTCTGTTATTTTGGTCGGGCTCGAGAAAAGTATTGCCGGATTTAATATGTATCCTGCCTTTCCATTTTGTTATTTCAATCGAAAATTCGCTTGGCAGTTCTGCCGGAGCCCTATATTCCTTCCATTTCAAAGCAGAGTCAAGCTTCGGAGTGAGTTGTGCCGAAAAAAGACCTTTGTAAGCATGACCAAGCCAAAATACTCCTTTTGAATCGATCTCTATTTGTCGGATTGGGATTGGAGGGACGCCTTTCACAGGATAAGCATAAGACCACAGGTTCTGTTTGTTTTTCTTGTAAACGTGCAGCCCCGTGTATGAGCTCTGCAGCAGCAAAGTGTCTTTTCCGTTCATTACCGGGCGAATAATCCACCCGCCGTTAACATCTGATATCTTTTTGATACCCGCGTCTTCAATCCGGTAGGTAGCGTCATTATGTCCGCATAGCAGCTGGTCCTCAACGACTTTCAGGTTCCATGTCTGGCCTTCCAGTCCCGGGATCGGTCGAAACGGATCGGGCGACAGCCATTTTTTCACAAAGACCCCTTTGTTGGATCCAACATATAAGTCACCATGCCAAATTGCGGCGGCGTAGGTAGAGCCCAATGGATTGTCATTGGTTTGATAGGAGATAATCGGTGACGACATTCTGACCATATCGATACCCTGATCCAGTCCGATCCAGAGATGTTTATGACTATCTTCAGTGAGCGCGAGTACGGTGTTGTTCTGCAGGCCGGTTTCTTTGTTGAATTGATATTTGAGATTCCCATTTTTAGAAACAACATATACGCCATTTTGAATGGTACCAAAAACCAAGCTGCTGTCCTGGCTGAGAATTACCGCGCGATTGATGATGTTTCTTTTGAGCTCTTCTGAGATGTCGATTTTCCACGAAGTCAGTAGGCCGTTTTCCCAGACAAACAAGCCGTGCTTGGTAGTCGTGAACAGGATCCGCCGGCCTGAAAGGGGAAGTATAGAAGAAACAATAGAGGAGGACAGGGATTCTGTTCCGGGCATCGGCTCGAACTTTCGACCTCTAAGTTCAAAAATGCCTTTTCCAATTACCTGAATCAATAATTTTTTATGAACGAACCTAAGGAACATGAAGTTACCCAATGCTTCCAGCTCTATCAGGTTTTTGCCATCATATCTGTAAATTTTCGCAAAGGATTGAAAATAGATGTACCTGGGGGTTTTCAGGATATGCCATATTTCCTCAGTTTTCAGGCTGGGGAAATTGGCGTTCTTGCTTAGAGAATAATATCTCAGTTGGCCAGTATTCTCCTTTTTCCAATACCCAAATTCTCCAAACCCGCCAACATAAATGCGTTGCTCGTTGCTGACGAAGCTTTTACCAGTTTTTCCGGATGCTGTATGAACCGGTATTTCGTCATACAAAACAGCCCTGACGATTTGCCCGTCGGGGAATGGGTATAATTTCCAGGATGCCCCATCGAATTCCAGGAGCCCGTCGGAATTCGCGGCATAAATCAGTTGATCAGCACTTTGACTAACCGACCAATTCTGGTTATGTGCTTTGTAAACCGAAGACGAATAATTGACCAGTGGTGGCGTTTCCTGGGCATAGCAGTGGATGGAAGTGACGATCAAAAAGAGCAGCATACATCTGGCAACAGCCACAAGCTTGATCAGCTGAGCAAGTATCCAAGTCAGTGCGTGAGATGTAACAGACTGGCTAAAAATCATTTAACTGCCTTTAATATCATTATAATGTTTCATCAAGGGTTTCGCATGCTACCCGTTCTTCAAACCAATTTTGCCGGCAAATAAAAGAACAGTCCCCATTGTTTCGCTTAGCTCTCCTCTTGTTGATGGCGCCAGATTAAGCCATCCGATATTATACGAAGAGCGATGTTCGTTACAATCTTAACGAATCCGGGTCATATTATGTAAAGGCTACCCTCGCGAATCGGCCTGGTTTTACAATAGCAATCGCGGAACGACTTTATAGGCCCCGCCCAGCGCAGCACGTTTAGTATTGGTTTGCTGCGAAGCGGATTCAGCTGTGTAGCCAGGCTATCGACTGTATTTTCTTTATGCGCAATGCGATATGAACAGTTCGGCCAAGCTCAATGCCTTTCAAGCACATTATTATGAAAAAAGCCGGTCCGGATTTCCAGACCGGCCGGCTATGACCTGTGATCATAAAGTCTTACAAACTCAAAGCGCCATTCATTGATCGAACGGCTTCTGCAGACTTTTCAAATGCAGCCTTTTCAGCATCGCTCAGACGGAGGTTAACGATTTTCTCCCAGCCGCCCCTTCCCAGGACAACAGGTACGCCCATACAAATATCTTTTTGACCGTATTCGCCGTTCAGGTACACGCTGCAAGGCACAATGCGTTTCTGGTTGCGAACAATGCTCTCAACCAATAACAATGTGGCTGCGCCGGGTGCGTACCAGGCCGACGTGCCAATTAATTTAGTCAGTGTAGCACCTCCAACCATTGTATCTGCGGCGACTTTTTCCAACTGTTCTGCCGACAGAAAACGACTGACCGGTATACCATTATAAGTGGCAAGACGGGTAAGGGGGATCATCGTTGTATCTCCGTGGCCACCGATGACCATTCCATGAATATCCAAAGGCGAAACGTCCATGGCCAGTGCGAGATAGGTTTTGAAGCGTGCGCTGTCGAGTGCGCCGCCCATTCCGATCAGGCGTTTCTTCGGGATGCCCGATTCTTTAAGTGCAAGGTAGGTCATTGTATCCATTGGATTGGAAACGACAATGATGATGGCTTTGGGGGAATACTTAAGAATGTTTTCGGTTACTCCTTTAACGATTCCTGCGTTGATGCCGATCAACTCCTCGCGGGTCATACCTGGTTTACGGGGAAGACCAGAGGTAATTACTACTACGTCCGACCCTTTTGTTTTTTCATAATCATTGGTAGAACCCACAGGCTTGGTGTTGAACCCAAGGAGTGCCGCTGTCTGGTACATATCCAGTGATTTGCCTTCACTTACGCCCTCTTTTATATCAAGCAAAACGACCTCCTCTGCCAGTTCGCGACGAATAATATTATCGGCAGTGGTTGCACCGACGGCGCCCGCACCTACAACAGTAATCTTCATAAAAAATATGGTTAATTGTATAGAAATTAATGCTTTTTGAATTTTATCCTAAAAGTAGGACACATAATTTGTTTAAACCAAAGGGAATGTAATTTTTTGCCAGAAAAGTCCGAGGCGTGATCCAAAATGCAATTTTTTACGTATCTTGATAGTTATATTGGCATTACAAACCACTTTTTCTTGCTCGATATAATGAAGGATGAGTCAATGATTTCACAGATTTTAAAATCCGTTTTTTTTAAAAATGCCAAAGGAAAAGCAGGCCGGTATGCAGAGAATTCAAGCAAATTGTTCGAATTGATAAGGGACTCGGTCAGCAAGCTACAGAAGGTGGGTTTTAAAGGGAATTTATCAGAGTTTCAAACCAGTGTGCAGTTGTTGATCAGAATGGTGAAGGCCTATGCATCCGGAGAATATCGGAGCCTGCCCTGGAAAAGCCTGCTTTCGATTGTTGCAGTACTCATCTATTTTGTCTCCCCCATCGACTTGATACCTGATTTTCTGCCCTTCATAGGCATCACCGACGACGTGGCATTGGTCGTCTGGTTGGTTAAAACACTGGGGGATGATGTAAAGAAATTCGGGGATTGGGAGAAGCGTGAAAAAACAATTAATATAGGATAAAGTAGGCTTTTGTTGTAGCTCTTGTAAAAAAGAATAATTATTTTTGTAAACATTAAAAAAGAAACAGATATGGAATCAGTAACCGTTTTGGCATTTATGGGATTGGGTGGACAAGAAATCTTTTTGGTTGCCTTGTTCGTTTTACTATTCTTCGGTGCGAAGAAAATTCCTGAGTTGATGCGCGGTTTGGGGCAAGGTATCAATGAATTCAAGAACGCTACTAAAGACGTGAAGGAAAATATTGAAAAAAGTATGGAAGACCCCAAATAACGCTTCCATCTTATCGAAGTTATAACAGAGCCTGTAAGTCTCAACTTATCGGCTCTGATTCTTTATTTACAACCCCACAAATAATTTACATTGAAAGAGTATCTGACGCTAGCCGATATCCAGAAAGATTTGCGTGAAGGAGGTTTGACCTGCGTCAAGTTAGTTGATCATTATCTGCAGAAAATAGAGTCCAACAAACATCTGAATGCCTTCGTGGAGGTTTATGCCGACGAGGCAAAAAAGGCAGCCCTTACTTTGGATGAAAAAATAGCCGGTAGAACTGCGGGGAAACTGGCGGGGCTTATTATCGGGCTTAAAGATGTCCTATCCTACAAAGGACACGGGCTTCAAGCAGGAAGCAAGATTCTGCAATCTTACCGGGCACCATTTACAGCAACTGCGGTTCAAAGGCTTCTAGACGAAGATGCGATTGTCATCGGAAGGCAAAACTGTGACGAGTTTGCGATGGGTTCTTCCAATGAAAATTCTTCATTTGGGCCTGTACTCAATGCGGCCGACCATTCCAAAGTTCCGGGAGGATCGTCGGGCGGCTCGGCAGTAGCGGTTCAGGCAGGCATGTGTCACGCCTCATTAGGTAGCGATACGGGTGGGTCTGTCCGGCAGCCAGCTGCTTTTTGTGGGGTCGTCGGGGTTAAACCATCCTATGGAAGGGTTTCCAGGTATGGGCTGATCGCCTATGCCTCCTCATTTGATTGCGTAGGGCCAATCACCAAAAGTATTGAAGATGCGGCGCTCATCTTGGAAATCATGGCTGGTGCGGACGGTTTCGATAGCACGGTATCCGAAAAACCGGTACCATCTTATACTTCCGCACTAAACTGGAGTGGAAAAGCGAGGGTCGGATACATCGAGGAAGCAGTGGAAAATGAAGCTATCTCATTTGAAATTCGTCAGCAAACGCTCGACATTCTCAATAAACTACGTGCAGAAGGCCATGAAGTTACACCAGTAAAAATGGCCCTGCTTGATTCTTTATTGCCTACTTATTATATTTTAACAACCGCCGAAGCAAGCTCGAACTTATCAAGGTTTGACGGCGTACGATATGGATACAGAAGTACGGAATCGAAAGATCTGGAAACTATGTACAAAAAAACACGCACGGAGGCTTTCGGTGAGGAGGTGAGAAGAAGGATATTGCTGGGGACTTTCGTCCTGAGCGCGAATTACTACGACGCATACTATACCAAGGCGCAACGCGTTAGAAGACTGGTGCGGGAGGAAACGGACAGGTTCTTCGAGCAGTTTGATTTTCTGATCTCGCCGGTCACGCCTACCACCGCCTTTACAATAGGAGAGAAGACGGAAGATCCATTGCAAATGTATCTCGCTGATATCTTCACAGTTCAGGCGAATGTTGTTGGAAATCCGGCTGTATCCATTCCCAACGGTCTCGACCAACATGGAATGCCAATTGGAATTCAGGTGATGGCCCCTTATTTTGGTGAAGAGAAAATGCTGGCCTTTGCCAGCTACCTCACCAGGCTGAACGAAAAAGTTGCCGCAGAATACAATACAAATCACTAGATTACTTAAAATGAATTGATCATTTTTGTGATCTTGCTTCTTAAGCAGCGTTTGTATTTAACCCGAGGTTTAAAGAAAATTATCGTGCCAGAATAACAGACGTTTCTGCTAAAGTTATTCTGTCAAAGATTTTTGTGAGCAATAAGCAAAATGTGTTAGAGATTATTCTGATTCATCAGGAAAATTAAAAAGGATTTTTATCTGTAAGTTATTCATCAACAGGTACTAGCCATTGAAAACCGTGAATTGATTAACCTTCAAAAAACATTATTGATGAGGATTTCAACAAAAGTATTGTGGCTCGGAGCCGTGTGTTTGGGATACTGGAATTCGCCTGCAATGGCGGGGGGCGCTCCTCCGGCGATTCCACAAGAGAAGTTAGCATTCGAGCCGGATACCCTGGGGAAAATTGCTCAGGCAGATGCAAATTTGTTGCCTTATTTACCGGAAGTTGAAGAAATAGGCCCAAACCCAGCAGTGCCTGAGGCGCTGCTCAAAGAACGGTTTGCAAAGCTCGAAAAATCAATTCCGCTTACCTATCATAAGTCTTCACACGAATTTGTAGAATATTTCATTTACAAAAAAGCGGCGTTTACCAAAACGATGATGGAGAGAATGCCACTCTATTTTCCTCTTTTTGAGAAGGAACTTCAGAAGCATGGTCTTCCGACCGAACTGAAATACTTATCGATGATCGAATCGGGGCTTAATCCGACCGTGATCTCACATGCAAGAGCGGGTGGCTTATGGCAATTCATGCCTGCAACTGGAAGGGAATTCGGCTTGTATCAAGACAAATACATTGACGAACGTTTTGAACCCGTAAAAGCGACAGAAGCGGCCTGCCAGTACCTTGCACAACTTTACAGGATTTTTGGAGATTGGGAACTGGCACTCGCATCATACAATACAGGTCCGGGGAATGTCAAACGCGCCATGCGGCGGTCAAAGGGAACCACCTTCTGGACGATCTATAATGTGCTTCCGAGAGAAACCAGATCGTATGTACCCCAATATGTCGCGATGAACTACATGATGAACTACGGGTACGATCACGGTATCTACCCTGAAAACACCGAATTCCAGATTCCCAATGACACCATCCACATCAACGGATATATCGACCTGCTCACTTTCTGCCAGCAAAGCAGTATCAATTTTGAGGATCTTAAAAAGCTGAACCCTCAGATTACAAAGACAATACTGCCTGATCAGACGCGGGATTTTGTTCTGAAAGTGCCGAGTGTTCAATACACTTATCTGGCCAGCAACCGGAAGGTAATTATGGATTCCTGCACCAGAAGATTTACCACCTCCGGGATGATGGTTGCAAAGGCCGACAGTACAGCGGTGGATTCATTAGGTAAAAACTCCTCTTTCCCCTATGCACTGGCTTCGAATGAGACCAGTGCAGACGAGGATGAAGATCCCGAGAGTGAGGAACTTGCCATATCCAGCACCCAAACCAGGAGATCTTCCCATACCGTACGCCGGGGAGAGAATCTGGGCGCGATTGCAAGGCGGTACCACGTTTCGGTTTCAGAGTTGAAACAATGGAACCACATCCGGCGAAACAGCATCCGACGAGGGCAACGGCTGGTAATCTTTAAAGAAGTAAAAGTAGCAGCGCCAACAACGCGCGTAGCCATGGCTTCCTACAGGAATGAGGAACAGCAGCCAGCAAAAAAGGACAGACATATCAAAAAACGTTACCATACCGTCCAGAAAGGTGACACATTATGGATTATTTCACAACGTTACGGACTGGAAATCAGTCAATTGAAAAAACGCAACAGGATCAGAGGCAACTCTATCAAGCCTGGACAAAAACTGATCATTTCGACGTAGTGAACAGTAGTAACAAAACACACATACTATATATATGATTGCCTACGTTAACGGAACTGTAACCTATAAGGATCCGGCATACGCCATTATTGATGTAAATGGAATAGGCTATGAAGTGCGCATATCATTACAAACCTATACGTCGCTTCCGGAAATCGGAGAACGCTGCAAATTGGTAACGTTTCTCAATATACGGGAAGATGCCCATGTACTTTATGGCTTTTGGGGGAATGATGAGAAAAAGCTTTTCCTTGATCTGGTTGGCATATCGGGAATTGGTCCGTCCACTGCTCTGGTTATGCTCTCATCACTTTCATCCTCTGAAATACGGCGGGGAATTATAGACGAAGACCTGCGTCTGATCCAATCGATCAAAGGGATTGGGTCGAAAACTGCTCAACGCGTTATTCTGGAATTGAGAGATAAAATGCGCAAGGAAGAGCTGGTCTCAACAGGCCCAAAATCCTCAGAAACATCTTCCGGTACTTTAAGGAGTGAAGCATTGGCGGCATTGGTAACATTAGGTATACCCAAAGCGACCGCGGAAAAAAGTCTGGATGCGATTATTAAGCGCGAAGGACAATCCATTACTGTTGAAAACTTGATAAAACTGGCGCTTCGATAACCAGGACCGCAATGATATTTGGTGAAAAAATTTACGATAGTAAAATCGTTCTGATGGCTTTGATTGTAGATACAACCTTCTCTAAATAAGTATATTACCTTGTCATCAACGATCTACTCATTTCTCTTTAAGGTATTAAGTATTTCAGCAGGAGCGATATTGTTAGCAAACGTTTCGGTTGAAAGGGATGAGCCGTATGCAGCGCAGGGTCAGGAGCTCGCGATACTGGAAGATACCATCAGGGAAGACACTGTAAAGAAAAATGTGGACCGCTCCGGCAACCAACTGATCATGCGTTGGAAGGACTATTACTCCAACCGGATAGTGGAACCCCGCCCGAGATCGCCATTTTACATGCGTGATCCAGCTAATATCTCAACTGCCATTGTCCTGGACAGTGCCGGTAAGGTGGCTGTTTCCGAAAAAATCCAGACTCCTTCCGGAAATCTCAACTTTCGTGCCCCTGAGCGCATGGACTTGGAAACTTATGATAAAATCCAGGAAGACCGGGCGTTCAAAAGTTTGTTGCGCGAGTATGCGGGAAGGCAGGATGGCAAAAGTGCCATGGGAGCAAGGGGTCTATTGCCCAAACTGGACATTCCGCCTGCGCTTTCCAAATTGCTGGGGGACGATTTTATCAATTTCAAACCAACTGGTTTTGTTTCCCTTGATCTGGGACTGATGCACCAGTTTCTGGACAATCCTTCCATTCCTATCCGTCAGAGGAAGAATACGCAGTTTATTTTCAACGAGCAGATCAGTATCAACTTCGATGCTAAATTGGGGGACCAGCTTGGGTTTCAAACTAATTTCGATACAAAGGCCAACTTCAACTTTGAGAACGCGATTAAACTGAATTACAAAAACCCTGAAGAGAGCTTTATCCGTAAAATTGAGGCCGGAAATATCAACTGGGCCATCAACAGTCAGCTTATTCCCGGCGTTCAGAATTTATTCGGGCTAAAGACAGACTTTCAGTTTGGTCGGTTGAGTGCCACTTTTGTCGCTTCACAACAAAAATCCAGTAAAGAGCGGATTGTCTTGCGCGGAGGAGCCCAAAACCGGGATTTTGAACTCCGGGCCGATACTTATGATGAGAACCGTAACTTTTTCCTGTCCCAATATTTCAGGAACAGGTACGAAAGCTCTTTGCAAAATACGCCTACCATTACCTCGGGCGTGACAGTGACGCGGCTTGAAGTATATGTGACAAACCGGACAACGACAACCGAGTCGCTCCGGAATGTGGTTGGTTTTGCGGATCTTGGCGAACCAGCGCCTTACAGGTCAGCCAACCCGAGTTTGCAACCGATCCGATCGACGTCACCAGCCGACAATGCAGCAAACGGGCTTTATCAGGCACTAACTACAAATGACGCGTTTCGGCAGGTTGATAATACCAATAGTGTCATCACTGGTCTGGGTTTTGAGAGAACAGTTGATTATGAGTTGTTACGAGGTTCAAAGAGGCTTGTCGCAGACAGGGATTATACTTTTCATCCGCAATTAGGCTATATCTCACTCACCAACGCACTTAGAAACGACGAGGTATTGGCGGTTTCTTATGAATATACCCTCAATGGCCGTGCATTCAAAGTGGGGGAATTGACAGAAGATTACCAGGCCAGGAAGGATAATGAAGTTATTGCATTGAAATTATTGAAGTCGTCGACTATCCGGAACAATACCAAGCTTCCGATGTGGGACCTGATGATGAAAAACATTTACTCCCTCGGAACAAGCCAGATTGATAAACAGGGTTTCCAACTTAGGATTATTTATAAGGATGATCAGACTGGTATTGATAATCCCAACTTACAGGAAAGCAGCATTGCCAATGTTCCGTTGATCCGGCTCGCCGGTCTCGATCGCCTCAACCCGGTAAATGATCTGCAACCAGACGGAAATTTTGACTTTGTCGACGGTATTACGATGGATAGCAAAACGGGCCGTATCATTTTTCCCGTTCTTGAACCCTTTGGGTCCAACCTCTCCAGAAAATTCGGTGCCGGAGAAGATCAGTACAGGAACAAATATGTGTTCAATGAGCTGTATCGGACAACGATGATCGATGCGCAGCAAATTACAGAGCGGAATAAGTTTTTCCTGAAAGGTACTTACCAGTCCAGCGGGGGAGCGGAAGTGCAGCTCCCGTTTGGAGTATTGGAAACTTCAGTTACCGTTACTTCCGGCGGGGTACCTCTTGCAGCGGGCTCTGATTATATTGTTGAAGCCCAAATTGGCCGGGTGCGGTTACTGAATAGCAGCGTCCTTAATTCCGGACGCGAAATTGTGATCGAGTACGAAAGGCCTGATATGTTCCAGAACCAGATCCGTTCCTTGCTGGGTACGCATTTGGACTATGTCGTAAACCGTGACCTGAGTATTGGTGCGACCATTATGAAATACCGCGAAAGGACAGCGGGGTTTTTGTCAAGGGTTTCCATTGGGAATGAGCCAGTCAATAATACAATGCTCGGTTTCAGTATTAATTTCAGAAAGGATGTACCCTTTCTGACCAAATGGCTGGATGCGCTTCCTTTATTGCAAACGAAGGAAATGTCGAGCATACAGTTCAAAGGTGAACTTGCCAAGTTATTGCCTGGTGTTTCAAAAGATGTGAACAACCGTTCACTGGTGGATGATTTTGAAGCGGCACGGACGATTTATGATCTTTCTCGCCAGCCCCAGAAATGGCGTCTTGCCTCCGTACCAACCAAGTTTCGGGAAGGACTGGACGGGAAAACGTTGAACTATGGATACAGACGAGCCAAGATTTCAGCCTATACCGTCGATAACATTTTTGGAGGAACACAGGGACTTGGTGGCGGTTACACACCTCCGAGTAATATCGAAGAGTCCGACCGCCAGTTTTTCTACGAAAGGTTATATCTGCCCAATGAAATTTTCCCCAACCGGGCCATTGCAGGTTTGGTAACGTATCCGCAGCAGGTTTTGGATATCGCCTACTACCCCAGCGAAAGAGGTATGTACAATTACAATACAGACTTGGCTTCGGACGGGCGCTTAAAAACACCACGAACTAATTTCGGGGCAATCAGTCGTGCCATTACTTCTGATAACGATTTCGACAATGCCAACATAGAGAGCATCGAATTCTGGATGCTTGATCCTTTTATCGCCGGAGACAATGGACGGGTAAGGGACGGTATTGAAAACAAAAACAACACAACCGGCGGCAAGCTGGTGTTCAACCTGGGCGATATTTCCGAGGATGTGATCCCTGACGAACGTTACAATTTTGAAAACGGCCTTCCACTGGTCCCCAAGCAAGTAGGCGTCAATGTCGATTCGACGGCCTGGGGATATGCGACGAAGTCCCAATATCTGATCAATGCATTCAGTAACGAATCGGGTGCGCGGCAGAAGCAGGATATTGGATTGGACGGGTTGTCAAATGAGGAGGAGCGTAATTTCTTTCGGGATTACCTGAGCCGACTTCCCGCTAACCTTACCCCGGCGGCAAGAGAGAAAATACTATCGGATCCGTCGGGTGACGATTTTAAGTTTTTCCTCGGGGCTGATTTGGATAGCGCCGGTCTGAAGGTATTAGAGCGCTATAAGAACTACATCGGAATGGAGAACAACTCTCCGGAAAGCCAGGGCCGGGCCACGGATGTAACGCCGGCATCGACCAATGTTCCCGATGGCGAGGATATGAACGTCGACAATACGATCAATGACAATGAAGCATATTACGAGTACGAGATCGATTTAAAACCCAATCAACTGGCTATCGGCAATGGTTATATTGTGGATAAAACGGAAACCAATGGTCAGAACTGGTATCTGTTTAGGGTGCCGATCAAAGAGTTTTCCGGCGTGGTGGGGAACATGAACGGTTTCAAGTCCATCAGGTTCATGAGGATGTACCTGACGGATTTTCAGCAGCCTGTCGTATTGCGTTTCGCGCAATTGCAGATGGTAGGCCAGCAATACCGGAAGTATACATCCAATCTGGATGCGCCGGGTTTGCAGGAAGTACCTGAACCTTATGATGCAAAATTCACAGTTGGTACGGTAAGTATCGAAGAAAATAGCGACCCTCGCGGTGGTGCCAATAAATATATCTACTCCATTCCTCCGGGCTGGAAACGTGACCAGGACAATACCCAAAGGCCTCCCTTGCTGCTGAATGAGCAATCCATGAGCCTTTGCGTAACAGATTTGCGGGACGGAGACTCAAGGGCCGTTTACAAAAATGTGAACCTTGATTTGCTGTTCCGCAAAAGGCTTCGGATGTATGTCCACATGCAGAATGAACAAAGTGAGGACGGCATGGTAGGGGCCTTCATGCGTGTTGGCACGGACCTTACCCAGAATTACTACGAAATAGATCTTTCAACCTTGCAGGCTACGCGCCCGTCCGCGACAGATCCGACGGAAATCTGGCCGGAAGGGAATGAAATTAATATCGCGCTGGCAGACTTGATTGCAGCAAAGGCTGAACGCAACAGACAGATCGATAAAAACCTGAGTGTTCCTTACACGGTCAGAACTTCCGATGGAAAGTTCAGGCTGACGGTTGTAGGTAATCCCGATCTGAGTTCGGTCCGCGTGATGATGATTGGGATGCGAAATCCCAAATCAAGTGACGAACGTCCTAAAACCTTTTGCATCTGGGTGGATGAAATGCATGTGGAAGGGTTTGATGATACAGGAGGTATAGCGGCGATAGCACAGTTGAACGCGAAACTGGCCGATTTTGCCACGCTCACGGCTTCCGGGCGGATAGAAACTTTTGGCTTTGGAAGTGTCCAGCAGCGTATTGGTGAGCGTTCAAGGAATTTTACTCAGGAGTATGGAGTGTCGTCCAATATTGCATTGGATAAGTTACTTCCGGCCGAATGGGGATTCAGTATACCGCTGTTTGTGAGCTATGACCGGCGGAATGTAAAGCCGCATTTTAATCCGCTCGACCCGGACACGCCTTTAAGTACGTCGCTGGGTAACCTGCTGACGGATGAAGAACGGGATGGATATAGCAGGATGGTAGAGGAAAATGCAGTCAAGCGAGGGTTTAACTTTTCCAATGTCCGGAAAATTAAAATGAAACCCGGAGCGAAAAACCATTTTTATGATTTTGAGAATTTCGCATTTAATTATGCTTACAGCGACGATAAGCGCAGGAACGTGCTGACTCAGGAATACAATCAGCGTTTGTACAAAGGTGGGATAGCCTACATTTACAGTAGCCAGCCCAAAGCATTCGAACCATTTAAGAATTGGAAAGCCACAAGTCGCTGGGCGGATCTGATCAAGGATGTTAACCTGACATTACTCCCTAATATGGTGCAGGTCCGCACCGATGTGGACCGCCGTTTTCTTAAAACCCAGTTACGCAATGCAGACCTGACTACAGATGGGATTCAGCCATTATTTGAAAAATACTTCTGGTTTAACCGTTACTATGATTTTGGCTGGAACCTAACCAGGAATATGACATTGACCTATAACGCATCGGCCAGTTCCATCATCGATGAACCAATGGGCGATATCAATACTGCCGAGAAAAAGGATTCGCTTTGGACCAATTTTAAAAAGCTGGGCAGGATCAAAAACTTTGACCAGAAAATAGACTTCACGTATCGTTTGCCTTTGGATAAAATTCCGTTGACTGATTGGATGACAGCCGATTATAAACATTCGGTAGCTTATCAGTACCAGGCCAATGCATTGGGATTGAAAGATACCCTGGGCCTTCCGTTTGGGGATATCATTCGGAATAGCCGGGAGCGCGGGGTTACCGGCAAGGTCGATTTTGTTTTGCTCTATAATAAACTTCGTTATCTGAAATTTGCAAATACCCCTTCTGCAGCACGTAAAAACTTTGCGAGAAGTCCGGGGGATATTGAGGAAATCGATATGAGGACGACCGATATTCTTAAAAGCCTGACAAGGGCCTTGATGACCGTAAGAGGTATCAATGTGAGTTATTCTGTTACTGAAACCACGGCATTGCCAGGTTACCTGCATGCACCGAAATATTTCGGGATTGATAGAACCAATGCGCCAGGGTTGCCTTTCGTACTGGGCCAGCAAGACCGTAATTTCCAGGTTAAGGCGGCGCAAAAAGGCTGGATTACAACAAGCAGGGAGCAAAACATGCCTTTTCAGCAGACGATCGCCAAGAATTTTTCTGCCAATACAACACTCGAGCCTTTCAAGGATTTCAGGTTGATTATCGAGGCCAGACTCACCAGGCAAGATGCATATCAGGAGTTTTACAGGCCTGATTCTACTGGTAGCTTTGTTTCCCAAAGTCCGCTACGGAACGGACAGTTCAGTATGTCGTTTATGTCATTCCGTACGGCTTTTGCAAAAATGCGGCGTGACAATTCTTCGCCTGTTTTTGACAAATTCAGGGCGTATAGGACAATCCTGCGCGACAGGCTGAATGCTGAAAATAAAAGTGGCGGAGAGTACAACGAAACTTCGCAGGACGTTTTGATTTCCTCATTCTTTGCGGCTTATACCGGTAAAGACCCCAATACGGTGCGGACAAACCCGTTCCTGAAATTCCCGATGCCAAACTGGGACCTCAGCTACAACGGATTGTCCCAGTTGCCGATGTTCAAGAAGCTGTTCAGCTCTTTTACTTTAAAACATAAGTATATGTCCAATTACAGCGTAGGTAACTTTACTTCCTCACTGGATTATGAAGCGCTTTATGTGAACCTCGCCGTGACGGGCTATCCATTGTCTTCACGGTTGAATGATCTCGGACAATATGTACCTGTTTTCGCGATGAGCACGATCACGCTGTCCGAAAAATTTCAGCCGTTGGTAGGCGTTGAATTCCGCACCCAAAGCCGCGTCACAGCACGTGTAGAATATAACCGCGACAGAACTGTGGCGCTCAATTTATCTAACTCCCAGGTGGCAGAGCTGTTCAACCAGGATGTGACCGTGAACATTGGTTTCACTAAAAACAATGTAGCCATTCCTTTCAAGATCAATGGGGTCAAAAGGAAGCTTAAGAATGATATGACCATGCAGCTCGGCCTGACGTTCCGAGATACCCGGTCGATTCAGAGGAAATTTGACGGGGAAAATATTCCGATTGCCGGAAACATCAACTTTCAGCTCAGGCCAACGATCAATTATATGGTCAATAACAGGTTGAGTCTTCAATTCTATTTCGATAGAACTTTCAATGATCCGCTCGTTTCCAATTCATTTTACAGGGCCAGTACCTCTGGCGGGGTGCAGTTAAAGTTCAATTTGGCAGAATAATATTTGATTTGGAAAATACACGCCACATCCTGTAATTTGCGGTTCAAAGATGTTTTAACTTACCTGATCAAATCATGAATTTTCCGTCAGATATAAAATACACAGAAGATCACGAATGGATTCGTATTGAAGGAGATACAGCCATCATTGGAATTACGGACCATGCACAGAATGAATTAGGTGATATTGTGTATGTTGACATTAATACGATCGGGGATGCTCTGGAAAAGGGGGAAATTTTTGGATCTGTAGAAGCCGTAAAAACGGTTTCGGATCTTTTCATACCGATAGCTGGTACGGTGCTGGAAGTAAATGAAAAACTGGACGGCGAGCCAGAACTTGTCAACACAGATCCCTATGGTGACGGATGGATGGTGAAGATCAGTTTGGCAAGTCCTGGCGATGAAGATGGTTTATTGTCGGCCGAAGATTACCAGAAATATATAGGTGCCTGATATTTAGGTTTTAAGCTCCATTCGGAGCTTTTTTTTTGACATCGGTTTCCCCTCATCGGATACCGGTTATTAGATTGAAAAACATGAAAGTATTAGTTCGTTCCGTTCGAATCATTGATAAAAAATCCTCCTTCAACGGACAGATATGCGACGTATTGATAGAGGATGGGAAACTAAAGGAAATAGGACAAGACATTATTACAGATCAGGCGGAGGTATTGATAGGGGAGGGGCTTTGCATGTCGGCAGGCTGGATTGATATGCGGGTCGCGGGACGTGACCCGGGATTTGAGCACAAGGAAGATCTGACGTCGGTACGTGCGGCAGCGGCTCATGGCGGTTTCACCGAAATCGTTTTATTGCCCAATACGCAGCCTGTCGTACATAGTAAGGATACCTTGAATTACATACGGCAGTCGGGTTCCGGGGGATTAGTGAAATTGCATGTGGCAGCGGCGGTAAGCCGGAATGCAGAAGGCGTGGATTTCACGGAAATGATCGACCTGCATGAGGCAGGGGCCATTGCTTTTACAGACGGAGAACATCCGGTACAGAATGCAGACCTTTTTCTGAAAACAATTTTGTATTTGCAACCCCTGAATGCATTGCTGATGAACCGCCCGGAAGACCGGCAACTGACGCTTTACGGACAAATGCACGAGGGTATTACGAGTACTTTGATCGGATTAAAAGGCATGCCTTCGTTGGCTGAGGAAATGATGTTGAACCGTGACCTCAAATTGCTGGACTATGCGCTGGAAAAAAGCATGTACCAGTCGGGGGCACCTGCGCTTCACATTTCGTTGATTTCTACCACCGCCGGCGTGGAACTGGTCAGGGAGGCGAAGAAAAAAGGACTGCCGGTTTCCTGTGATATCGCGGCGCACCAGCTTGCTTTCGAAGACAAAGACCTGATCGATTTTGACACCAATCTGAAAGTCAACCCGCCTTTCCGGTCGGCTGGCGACCAGGAATCATTAAGGAGCGCTCTGGCGGACGGAACGATCGACGCGATCGTATCGGACCATAACCCGCATGACGAGGAGAGCAAAAACCTTGAATTTGACCATGCTGATTTTGGAATGACAGGGTTGGAAACAGCATTTTCACTGGCGGTAATGCATAGTGGTTTGCCGATTGAAGAAGTGGTCGAAAAGCTCACTTCCGCGCCGAGACGGATACTTCGACTTCCCGAATTGGCGATTGAAGTAGGAGCACTTGCCAATGTGACACTCTTTGAGCCGGATGCTGCATGGAGTTTTGGAAAAAGTTATTCCAAATCAAAGAACACACCTTTTTTGGGACAGAAGCTTAGGGGGAAAGTAAAAGGGGTTATCAACAATGGAAAACTGGAGTGGTATTCATGAAATCAATAATTGCTTATTTTAATAAACCTATTTTAAAACTTTCGTTGCTTTTTGGCCTCGCAACAGGCATTTTAGTATTTGTATTTTTTATCGGCCTGTATTTAATGGGCATAGTACCGCTGGGAAATAACAAAGTTCTGGATTTCGGAATCCATGTGATCATGATCGCCGGTGCATGCTGGTATTATCGTAAAAAGGTCGGCAATGGCTTTATGCACCTTTGGGAAGCGTTGACGATCGGGTACGTGGTAAATACCATCGGCGCGTTGATTGCCGGGTGGCTGATCTACTTTTTTGTTACTTATGTGGATCCTTCCGTGTTTACAGACTACCTGGCACAGATGAAAACTTTGATGCTGGAAGGAAAAACAGAACTGGTTAAGAACATTGGCGAAGCGGAGTTCCTGAAAATGTACAACGGAGTGGAAAGTATGGAAACATCCGGGATCATCATGGATGAAGTAAGTAAAAAAACAGTGATGGCCATTATTCCCATTTTGGTTATTTCATTGATATTCAGGAAGCAGGATTACGGCCTCTACCAAAATAAGTCTTAAATTTATCTTAACATGGAAGAAAAAATATCTACTGCCAGGGTTGCCTTGAAATATGGAGTGATCGGATCTGTTGTGATCATGATTTACTCGACCATCCTCAATGTTGCCGGATTTTCTCAGAATAAAATATTATCGTCGCTGTCCTTCGTTTTCATGATTATCGCCATCATATTGGCTATGAAGGATTTCAGGGAGCAAAGTAAGGGCTTTATGTCGTACGGTGAAGGATTGGGCCTTGGAACGCTGGTGTCGGCTGTGATGGGATTGCTAAGTTCTGCTTTTACGATGTTTTACATCCAGTTTATTGATAATACATTGCTTACCCAGGGAATGGATCAGGTACGTGAAGATATGGAAAGAAGGGGTATGGATGATTCCCAGATTGACCAGGCCATGGAATTATCTCAGAAGTTTATGTCACCCGGCGTTGTGTTCGTTATAGGCATATTGGGGTATGTCATGACAGGCTTCATTGTTTCGCTGATTATCGCGGCCATCATGCGCCGGGAAAAACCGGTTTTTGATTGATTTTAGTTGTTTAAATTTCAGACTGGTGCTGGCAGTTTTTAACAAAGAGATAGGTAGTTTTTTCAATTCGCTGATCGCCTATATTGTGATGGGCGTGTTCCTGACGGCGGTAGGATTAATCGTCTGGGTTTTTCCCGAGTCCAATATCCTGGATTATGGTTATGCCGATCTCGGTTCTTTTTTCAGCCTCGCGCCTTATGTGTTGATTTTTCTCATTCCCGCCATTACTATGCGTTCGTTTGCCGAGGAACTGCGCAACGGAACGCTCGAATTGTTACTTACCAAACCGCTCCGTAATGCTGAACTCGTGCTGGGTAAATTTTTCGCCAACTGGGTGCTGGTACTGGTGACCCTCGTGCCCACGACGATCTATTATTACAGTGTCTACAAGTTGGGTAACCCGGAAGGGAACGTCGATTCTGCTTCAGTTTTCGGGTCGTATATCGGGCTGTTACTTTTGAGTGGCGTTGTTGTTTCGATGGGTATCTGGTGCTCTTCCCTCAACGATAATCAGATCGTCGCATTTATGCTGGGCGTGTTCCTGGCCTTTGTCTGGTATGTTGGTTTTGGTGCAATTTCTACTTTGTTTGGTACGAGTATCCTTTCACAAATATTTTCCTGGGCGGCATTAGATGCTCAGTATCAATCACTAGGGAGGGGAGTGGTTGACTCCCGCAATGTTATTTATCTGCTCAGTACCATGGCTTTATTTATTTGCCTTACACTCTGGCGAGTGGAAAATCTCAGAAAATAGGGCGTTTTTTACTGACCTAAACCGTATTTGATCCAATCTGGTCTGTTGTGCGTATATGAGAAAAAGCACACTAAGATGATGACTTCAAATATAAGGGCGGGGGCTCCGCCGGTGTGGGGGTTGATGGTGGTACCGGCAACGGGTCAGACTGGGACAATAATTTGGAATGGCCCTGCCCTGTTCTACGGAAATTTCACTAGATTGCCTGCACGTAATGTACAATTAAAAGTTAAGCAACTCTTGGCGACAAGCAAGGTAAAATACTCGGAAGAGGAATTGGTGTTAGCTCTCAAGCGAAACGAGCGCACTGCTTTCGAATTCCTGTACGACCACTACTCAGGTGCTTTGTTTAATATCATTTCAAAAACGTTGAGGGACGAGGAGAAAGCCGCAGATGTATTGCAGGAATCCTTTTTGAAGATATGGAAGAATATCGCTTCCTATAACCCCGAGAAAGGAAGATTGTTTACATGGATCATGAACATTGCGAGGAACGGCGCAATAGATGCGGTGAGGGTGGAAGGAAGAAAACCGGCAATGGATGATATTGACGACAGGGCTGTACTGAATCAGCGCGACGTATATGAGGAATCGCAGAATTCCAGTTCGGAAATGAAGGCAATCATCAATATGCTGAGGCCCGAAAGAAAGATCCTTATTGATATGGCCTATTTCCAGGGCTATACCCATGAAGAAATTTCCGAGGAACTTAGCATACCATTAGGTACAGTGAAATCGAGGATCCGAACAGCATTACAAGAGTTAAAACAATACTTTGCAGTATGAATATCCAAGCCTACATAGAGTCCGGTATATTAGAGGAATATGTATTGGGCACTGTTTCTCCTCAGGAAAAGCAGGAAGTGGAGTGCATGTCTCATATTTACCCTGAGATCAAGGAAGAGCTATTACGTACTGAAAGCGCGCTTGAAGAATATGCATTAAAGCATCAGACGGCTCCGCCAGCTTCGCTGAAAGAGTCACTTTTCGCTAGAATGAATTTTGATGCATTGCAGGAAGCGGAAGAAACACCCACCGAAGATCTGACAAGTGATTACGTAGAAAGCATCAGCGGAACCGGCGAGCCGACACAGGTTAGCAGTTCCGACCCGAAGGTGATCGAAAATGTTTTTGATAGAGTTGAAACAAGAGAAGTAACGCCGATTTGGGCAAAAATAGCTGTTGCCGCGGCGATACTACTAGCGATTTTTGCAGGGTACTTTGCTTCGCAAATGTCTAAACTAAAAGACACAAACGAAGAGCTGGCCGGTGAAATGTCGGGCGTAAAAAACGAATTGGCTACGCTGAAACAAGGATTTGACTATAACCAGTCGCTCGCAAGCCTTTACCGGAATCCCGATTTCAAAACCGTGCAAATGGCAGGCCTTGCCAAATCACCAGGAAGTTCGGTAGCCGCATTCTGGAACCAGAAAACCAATGAAGTCATGCTCGACGTGCAAAGCCTTCCGCCAGCGCCTGCCGGCAAGCAATACCAGCTTTGGACGATTGTTGACGGAAAGCCGGTAGATGTGGGAATGCTTGATAACCAGTTTACAGGAAAGGTTTTGAGAATGAAAGAAACCAAACCCGGCGCAGTAGCATTTGCGATCACACTGGAGAAAGAGGGAGGTGTGCCAAGCCCGACGATGGAGGAGATGTATGTGATGGGAAAAGTGAGTTAATTTTGTCATGCTGAGCGGAGTCGAAGCACGCTGCTGGCTAGGCAGGAAGCAAAAAAGCATAGTGCCAAGCCAGTGACGTGCTTCGACTTCGCTCAGCATGACAAAGGCGTTTAAATGCATTTAGATAGTAAGTAAATGAAGCGTCGCAGTTTTTTAGGAAACATCGCACTTACCAGTGCATTAGTCAATAACATGCAAGAAGGTCCGGCCGCACAGTCCGGGCCTTTTTTGCGTGAAAATAAAGCAAAAGAAACCCTCAAAGCCGACCTGGTGATTGCAGGCGGCGGCCTCGGCGGCTGCGCAGCGGCATTTGCAGCATTGCGAAACGGCCTCACCGTAATCCTAACCGAAGAAACCGACTGGATCGGCGGGCAGATATCCCAGCAGGGCGTGCCACCCGACGAGCATCAGTGGATCGAAACCCACGGCGCCCCGAAAGCTTACCGTGATTTCCGCAATGCGATCCGCCAATATTATATCAAAAATTACCCGCTTGCAGAGGAAGCCAAAAATCGCAAAAACCTCAATCCCGGCGATGGTGCTGTGTCGCGCATTTGCTGCGAGCCCAAAGTCGCCGTCGCGGTTCTGAATGATCTGTTTGCGCCTTACCTCAGTACCGGCAAGCTGACGTTACTCACCGAGCACAAAGCAGTTTCCGCCGAAGTGCAGGGCAACCGCGTGACTTCGCTGGAAGTAAAAAACAATCGCTCAGGCAAACATTTGACATTGACCGCGCCCTATTTCGTGGATGCTACCGAGCTGGGCGACCTGCTGCCGATCACCAGCACCGAGTTCGTCACCGGCACCGAATCCAAAGCCGAAACCAACGAGCTCCACGCCCCCGAAAAAGGCAATCCCGACAATGTGCAGGCATTCACTATGTGTTTCGCGATGGATTACCGGCCGGGCGAAAACCACGTCATCGAAAAGCCCGCCGAATATGATTTCTGGCGAAACCACGTCCCCAAAATGAGCAAACCCTGGTCGGGCAGGCTGCTGGACCTGGCGTATTCCAATCCCAAAACCCTCGAACCGAAAACACTCGGCTTCCATCCGGAAGGAATCAAAACCGGCGACGCCCTCAACCTCTGGGTGTACCGCCGCATCATCAGCCGCCAGAACTTCACGCCCGGCACCTACGCGGGCGACATCACGATCGTCAACTGGCCGCAAAACGATTATATGCTCGGCAACCTCGTCGGCGCGAGCGAAAAGGATTTCAAAAAGCACGTCGACCGCGCCAAACAGCTCAGCCTCTCGCTCCTATACTGGCTGCAAACCGAGGCCCCGCGCCCCGACGGCGGCAAAGGCTGGCCCGGCATCCGCCTCCGGAAAGACATCATGGGCACCGACGACGGCCTCGCCAAATACCCCTACGTCCGCGAATCGCGGCGCATCAAGGCACTTTTCACCATCAAAGAAGAACATGTAGGCGCCGCAAACCGCGAAATTGCCATCTCAAACGGAGCTCCCGGCGACAAAACCAAAGCCGCCACCTTCCCCGACAGCGTCGGCATCGGCTACTACCACATCGACCTCCACCCCAGCAGCGCCGGCGACAATTACATCGACTTCGCCTCCCTGCCATTCCAGATCCCCCTCGGCGCCCTCATCCCCATACGCATGGAAAATCTGCTTCCTGCCAATAAGAATATTGGTACTACGCACATTACGAATGGGTGTTATCGGCTTCATCCCGTGGAATGGAGCATTGGGGAGGCTGTGGGGTTGCTGGTGAAGTTTGCTATGGAGAAGAAGGTTGTACCGCGAGGGGTGAGGGAGGATAAGGGGTTGTTGGAAGGGTTTCAGGGGTTTTTGGTGGGGGAAGGGGTGGAGTTGGAGTGGAAGGGGTAGGCGATTTCGATAGGCGAGCTAATTCTGGGATAAACTTATTTTACGGTTGTACATAATAACTGAACTATCGTATTTTACACAAACTTCTTGTTATAGTTACAGAATGCAACTATGCAATTAATAGATAGTACAGTATTACTATTTTGTGCATAGTGATTTCTATCATGAAAGTCTGATTAGATATTTTTAGTCGTGCTAAACAGAACAGATAATGAAAAGAGTTAAGAGCGTAGTATTTAGCACTTTTAAAATTCTTGATAAGTGGTCGACAAATCACTGGGATAAAATCGGTGATATTCTATTGTCCACTCCATACACTGATGAGCGAGGATTTGGATTTACTGATTTATCAATCTCCGATTACCTAATACACGCAAAATTGATAAAGAGGTCATCGACATATATTCAAGATTATGATATTGACAGCAATGGGCTTATAAAGAAGCAAATCTTTTTATACTCTTCGATCGATTTCTCAATAGATTTTAAAATGAATATTTTGATGGTTGAGGGGTCGGGCGCAAATATGAATTCCGTTAAAATTGTTTTTAGAAACATTTTTAACTTTAAGTATGCGACAGATTTGGTTTCATTGAATTTATTAGAAGTTTATAATTCCTTATTAAAAAATGATTTGAAAGTAATCCTTTCCCAAGTAACTGTTAAGAGTTTTATCTATAAAAATGGAATAGTAGGAAGATATTCGGGAGAGGTTTTGGACGAGAGTGTAGGTTTAGAGGTGATTGATGCTTATAATCAAGATATTGTAAAAGCAGTATACAAAATAAAACGAGCGGACCAGCAAGAGTTAATTGTCCAACTTTTTCCTCAGGGTAGCTTGAAAATGTTAGTCGAAGAAGATGACTTTTTTTATCAACTCAACTTTGTTAAAAATATAATTTTTGGATAATGGCAGAAGATCAAGGCGTAAATGGAGATATTTGGAATGATCAAGCAACATCATTATTAAAGCGACTAGGATGGGAACCCGTAGGTGATTCAAATATGGATATTCCCAATGACAAAAATGGAAAGCATGGTGTAGATCGCATGTATACTTACATTGAAGCTGCAAGGGGTGAGTTTGCAGAGTGTGTATTTGGTGAGGCGAAAACCTATAAAACAACTAGCTTTTCTCCTGTGCTTTTGAGTGACTGGGTTAAGAGTGTAGATAAGAAGCTATCAAATATAAAGCATTCGGCAGAGTTTTACGATATGTTCCCTAATTTGCGTGGAATTCCGCTGCGCACAGGATTGATTGTCATTTGGTTTAGTAATGTTGGAGATTATCCAGCGTTCAAAAGTAAATTTAAGGAGGCATCTCAAAAAGTTCAGATTCATTGGAAAAATGAAAATCCTAACAAGATATATGTAATTGAAAATGATATTATTCTACGACTAGCTTCACTTTGTACTTGTATTGCTTCAATAAATGCGTCTGACAAAACACAGAAGAAAGTTCAATTCTATTATCCATCTATCAAATCATCTCCGGCAACACGGTCCCCTGTACTTAATCCAAATTACATGGTCAGTAAGTTTATTTTGGCTGACTTTCTGGACAATAATAATGTTGAAAATAAGCTAGTATTTTATTTTGGTAAATTAAATTTTCGCTCTTTTCAACGGTTAAAGAATGCTATCGCAAACGCAGGATGTCTTGATAAGGATAAGCCATTGACAATTTATACATATGTTCGTGATGCCGAGTTTAGAAAAATTCAGCCTGACGTTTTAAAGCTTTTTGAAGATGTTAAAATAGCGATTAAAGCTATGGATGTATACAACGATTTACCATCATTTATGCAAGAGTAAGATGAATAATTCTTATTATCCTTCAAAGTACGAACTTATTGAGGTTCTTAAAATGACAAGCAGAGGATTTCTGAATGTTTTTGCACAGGAGAGAGGTTTGTTTATAACAAATATGAATATTGGGAGTTTGGCTGAGGAAGTATCCAATCTTTATTTGGAGGATGATGATTTGGAAGTGATTCGAAATGAAGCATACCATCGCAATACAAATCACGCGCTATCAGGGTTTGTTGTTGAATCAACTATGTCAAACTTCAACTTGCAGAATTCTTACCAACGCATCTTTGAGAATGGCGAACGTAAACCAGGGCTAGTGCTTACTGCGCCTACAATTGTCTCTGGGAGTTCAGATACCTATAAAGCCTCATTAGAATATGTTAGAAAAAGGCCAGGAAGAATCGAGTTTTTGCAAGATGAAAAAAGTTCATTTGACTTTTTCATGAAGAATTTGGGAAATGGGCGCTGGAAAGTTGAGCTTGACAGTAGTCGTTCTACGGATATTAAAGAATTGAAGGATCTTTTAGATCAAGGACTAAGAAAAGAAGATGAAATTAAAGAGATTGACCAGAAACTTCTTACGGCGGAGTTGTCAATTCAATTTTTTGATGATCTTACAAAGGTTGGAATGGGCGATGAATGGATGTTTTTAGATGTAAAGCATTTAACATTGAAGAAAGGCTCGGATATAGATTTAGATGATAGCAAAGCAGCGGAAAGTGATGGTGAAAAGACAGAAGAGGCTAGTAAAGAAGAATTAGTAGGAATTACGCAGGCGATCTTATCCGGGCAGAATCTTCGAGAAAATTCGTTTGTTCAGCAATCGGTAGCGAGTGGATATCGATTTAATGCGATGACATATGAATTCTCTAACGTCAAGAATCCACATTTTATCCAAGTAAAGGCAGAGTTCAAACTTCGTCCAAAGGTTTTTGAAATCACTATTATTAATTTTTCTGAAAGTACACATGTTGCGGCTACGAGAACTCCTATTGATCTATTGCCAAATGTTAACCGAACTCTTAGATCAAATTTTTGGAACAATTCGTTAACACTTTTTAATCAGTTAATAAAGAAAAATGCCTCGTAGAGACAAAGGACGAGATCGATTCAGAATTAGTTAAGTGTCGGTTATGCCGGCACATAAGAAGTTATTTTTCAGTCTTATAAGGGATAAGATACGTTCGATTGAATTGAACGCGTTAAATATGAATACCTTAATAGTAAATTTGGGATATCATAATAAGGCCCTATTTCCCAATCAACCGCTCCAACCGCCCCATCATCTCATCCTTCTCCTTCAACATCCGCTCATAAAGCTCCATCTTCTCCTCATGCAACTTTCTAATTTCTGCGATTGGATTGACATTGAATGTTGAATGCGGATTACCTAAATAAGCCTGGTCGTGAAATGTATTTGAAATGATATTGATAGCCTGATCCTCATCAAAATTCCGAATTGCCTCGGCGGGGATTTTAAGGATTGCCGAAACTTGTTCGAGAATGTCGGCATCGATTTTTTCTTTTTGTTCGAGGAGGGAAATTTTTTGCTGGTTCCACTCTTCGCCGAGCTGAAACGCCAGGTAATCCTGCTTGATATTCATCATCTCCCGAAATCTTTTAAGATTGCGGCCTTCGTGGATCTTCGGGTTGGAGGTAGTATGTGCCATGCGGATCGGGTTTTGGTTAATGAGGCAATTTATATAAATCCGGCGGTAAGTTTCGGGTAATTTACACGCATTTCGGCGTAAAGTACTAGTCTGGCGTGTTGGGTATTTCTTGGGGGAATTTGAGTTTTGTGCTGGCTCGGTCGTATTTGCGCTTCGACTGCGCTCAGCGTGACAAAAGGTGAGTGCTAAGCTTTGTCATGCTGAGGGTAGTCGAAGCACAGGCAAGATGCTACGTAAAAGCTATTTTCACACATTAAATAACAGACAAATGGAGGCAAAAACACACTTAGATGAATCGGCAAATGCCCAATCCGCCGACGCATCCACAAATTTACGTTTGCTGGCATACGGCAGGGAAGTGGGCGAGTTGCTGAGCAGCAGTAGTGCACAAAGCTGGATCGAGCAGGTATGGACGATGTTCGGCGGCTACATGCTCGCCCAAAAAGAGCTGGGCCACACGCCGGGGCTTTGTGATACGTTCTGGTCGTTCAAGGAGCTGCTGGAATTTTTTGAGAAGGTGGAGCGGATTAGGCGTGGGGAGGGGTAGTGGAAATAGTCTGTGCAGGTGGAATCTGGCCGGGATTGGTATCACAGAAATTATCATAACCAGGAGCCGCTTCCCGACGGCGATATTCAGAATTTTCCATCTTATCACTCCTTCGGTGCCGGCATCTTCGCCGAGCGAATGCTTAATTCGAAATTCTCGCTTCTTGGTCAATTAAATTACACACAAAAGAAAATGCCCCCCGATATATTCGGCGAGCCAAGTACGACTGGCGCACGTTGGGTTACGAAGGAAGTTCATTATCGAGGGGCTGCGGACATTGGCTTGCGCTGGTATGTGAATCACAAATCTCAGGTCAGGCTTTTTGTTGACGGGAAATTAGGCGCAAATATGTTGATTGCGGCAGTTCAGCGGGTAGAAGGTTTTGGGAATGTTGTGACCTGGAATGTATTTGGTTACCAGCGGATAAATCCGGTCGCATCTGGTTCGGTGGGAATTAAATGGCGACGTTTGGCAGTTTGCGCGGAATACCGGCAGGATCTATCGGCGGTGAAAAGGAATCGTACTGCGACGGGGATTAAGGGGCAGGCGTTGGTTGGGAAAGTTGCGCTGAGTTTGTTTCGGGTGCGTGGGTTAGAAAAATAGAATAGGTACTGCTTGTAAGCGTTTTTCCTGAAAAGGTCCCATTTCTAACTACTTTTCACAATTATTAAGCGTATTTCAAAAAAAAAGCGAGCAGCGCTTCGCGCCGCTCGCTCCCAAAAATCAATTCCCGTCAGTTTCAACTGACGGATCAACAAAACACAAATCACTTCTTCGCCTTCTTCAGCGCCTCCGTCGTCAACCAATACTTCGCAACCATATTCGGCACCTCCCACTCCGGCAGCTTGCCTGCTTTCAAATACTCCATATACTTGTTCGCAACCTGCGCAAAATGCGACTCGTGGCCGGTATCGTATTTGGCGGGAATCGAAATTTCCCAGCCGGCTGCGATCTTCTTCAATTCCACGCCCGGATATTTATCCTGCACGGTTTTAAATGCTGCTGCCACGCCGTCTTCGTAAGCTTTTGACTTGTCTGTATTTTCAATAAATAGCACCGGCTTGTACTTCTGCTCGGCGCCCTGGCGGACGATCAGGTTGGCTTTGGAGCCTTTCATGATCGAGTAATGCGTGTCGCCGGTGCCTTCCGGGGCCTGGAATTTCCAGAGGACGGACACTTTTGCGTGCACGCCTTTGAGCTTGTAGGTCATTTCACCATTTGAATACACATTCAAAACCGTATCCTTCACGTCTTTTTTCAGGAAGTCGGGGTACGTTTCGCTTTTGGTCACGAGCTTGAACTGCGATGGCGTCAGCTGCGTGGCGGTACGTTTTGCCGAAAGCAATTCCAGATCCTTTTGATAATCCAGACTCACATTCGGAAATGCACTCCATTGTACCAGGTCCACGAGGTGCGTCGTCACGTCCACCATGCCTTCGCCCTGCTGGGCTACGTCGAAAAACCAGGTCGGGCGTACCAGCGGCTCGCCGGAAATGTATTTGAAATAATGGTGCACACTCTCCTTCATGACCGCAGGATTTTCGGGCGTACCTTTTTGCAGCTCGCCAAAAATCGTTGGGATTGAAGCCAGCTCGCGCTGCAAAGTGTTGGTGATCTCATAACGTTCGGTCATGATATCGTAGAGAAGCACTTTGTTTTTCTCCGCGCTCGCAAACGCTTCTTTTAGTTTGTCAAATCCCGGCGCGTCGATCGCCATCGGTTTGTCGGCCAGCACATTCAGGCCGGCGTCGACGGATCTCTTAATGTAATCGGTTTTCTTTTGATTATTCCCAGCCAGAACCACCACATTACCTTTCTTCTCGGCCAGCATTTTTTCCATGAAATCCGCGCCGGTGTACACTTCTTCTTTCCAGTGCGTCGGATCTTCCGGGCGGGTGTTGTACTTCTCAACTTTGTCGAGATAAGCCTTCACATCCGGGCCTTCGCTGGCGTACACATACGCGACCGAATCCACATCGGCATACATAGACTTTTGAACCAGCGCCGCGTGGAAATGCCCCGGCTCGACCACGATCAGACTTAACGGTTTTTTCGCCGCCTCTTCCTTTGCCTCCTCTTTTTTAGTACATGCCTGATTAAATGCCATTGCGCTCAATAAAGCGATTGTCAAGAGTTTTTTCTTCATTATTGATGGATTGAGGTATTAGGTGCAAGATAATTTCAAATCGAAACTATGCCTGACTGTAAGACGAAATTTCTTTCAATTTCCCTGAACTGTCTTTGTCAATAAATAAAATGGCATGTGGATGATTGCGTAGGATTGTGGAAGGGAACGCTTCCTGGATATCTTCGGCGATGGTATGGTAAATCGCATCCGCTTTTTTCTCGCCGGGAACGATGCAATAAGCGTATCTGGCTTTCAGTAAAGTGGGTATGGTAAGGGTTAATGCCGTTTCAGGGACTTCGTCAAATGTATCGAAACAGGCATCATGTACCTGCTGCTGGCGGCAGGCATGGTCGAGCTCCACTTGTTTTACAATCAAAGGATCATCAAAAAACGCCACGTGCGGATCGTTGAATGCAAGGTGGCCGTTTTCGCCAATTCCCAGACAAACGATATCAATTGGGTTGTCCAGCAACAATTGCGCATACCTTTCACATTCCTTGTTCAGATCGGTAGCGTTACCGTTTAGGTATGAAACAGAATGTACAGGGACGTGATCAAACAAGCGCACTTTCAGGAAGTAGCCGAAATTTTGAGGTGCGTCGGCGGCGATACCCACATATTCGTCCATGTGAAATGCATTGATCTTTTCCCATTGAATCCCGGTCTCGGTTTTCAATGCGGCCAGAAATTCATTTTGGGAAGGGGCGGAAGCGAAAATGATATTTACAAATTCTCTGTTGTCCTGCAGTTCACGGATTTTGTCGGCCACCGCTTTCGCCGCAGCACTGCCCATTTCCTGCCTTGTGTCAAAGATTTTTACTTCCAGATTGTCAACTTTCATTCTTTGTGTAGTTAGATCTAATGTTTTTGGTAAATGGTTTTTCCGGCCACGATGGTGCGCTGGATATTTATATTTTGGTCAAAGATCACAATGTCGGCGTCCTTCCCGGCGGCGAGCGTGCCTTTCTTACTATCTACGCCCATAATCCGCGCCGGGGTAGTGGAGGCCATTCGTACCGCATCGAGCAACGAAACATCGGCGATCTGGACCATATTTCTTACAAGACGATCAAATGTGGAAACACTCCCTGCAAAAGAAGTCCGATCGGGCAATTTTGCGACGCCATCTTCCACGATCACTTTCAGGCCATTTTTGAGCGAACCCAATGTACTTTCACCCTCGGGCATCCCGGCGGCTCGCATCGCATCAGTAATCAATGCAGTGCGGTCGGCTCCTTTTATTTTATAGATCAATTTCAAAAGCGGTGCAGGTAAATGCACGCCATCCGCAATGATCTCCACATCCATATCCAGCAAAAAAGCGCTCTCAATCGTCCCGGCATACCGAAATGCATTCCGCCGCGTCACGCCCGACATTGCCGAATACAAATGCGTCGCCAAAGTGTAGCCGTTTTCATAAGCTTCCAGCACATCTTCATAAATCGCATCGGTATGCGCCACAGCAGCCAGAATGCCTTTTTGTTTCAATCTTTTGCCAAAATCAATCGCTCCCGGCAACTCCGGCGCCGCGCTCCACCGGGTGATCGACGGAGAATAAGCCAGCACTTCTTCATATTCGGCAGGATCAGGATTCCGAATGTACCGCGGGTCCTGCGCGCCTCTTTGGCTCAATGCGAAATAAGGGCCCTCCAAATGCATTCCGAGGAATTGCGCGCCTTTGGTGTTGATTGCATTTGCCTTTTCATAATTGTCGAGGGTGAGCAGCAAATCCTCCTTTTCACTGGTCAATGTCGTCGGTACCATCGCAGTAGTACCATATTGGGCATGTGTCTCGGCGATTCCCAAAAATGCCGCCACGCTGCCATCCATAAAATCATGTCCGCCGCCACCGTGGATGTGAATGTCGATGAAACCGGGGGCAACGTAATGTCCGGCGGCGTCGATGATTTCGGCATCGGGTACCTCAATGTCTCCCTGATGCACTCCGGTAATTTTGCCACCTTCTATTACTAGTGTACCTTGTTTGATGTACCGGTAGGGGGTTATTAGTGTGGCGTTCGTGATCTTACTCCTCATGCATGTTTAATTATTCGCACTGATGCGTTTTGTTACGGTGCGCTGCACCTTTTATTTTGATATATTCTTTATCTACAAATCTTTCGGTGCTCTGCACCTACAAATCATTTTGGCGTGCATTCCTACAAACCTTACAGGGCTCTGCGCTTATAAATCTTTCGGCACTTTGCACCTAGGAATCCTGCTAACTCTACGCCTATTCATGCAGGGCGCAGGGCGCCGAAAGATTTGTAGAAATGCAAACGCGACAAAAGCATCAGGTGCAGCGCACCGTAACTATATTTTCCAAATCAAATCCCCCACTTCCTCAACTTATGCCCCTTCGCCGCATAAAAAACCAGATACAAATAACAAGGCAGCAAAACCCAATATGCCTGACGCACATCAAACTGATCGGCGAAATACCCGTAAAAAAGCGGCATGATCGCGTTTCCGCAAAGTCCCATGATCATGATCGAGGCGCCTAGCTTGGTGAATCTTCCCAGATCATCCAGCGCCAGCGGCCAGATCCCGGCCCAAACCAGCGAGTTGGCCAGCCCGAGCAGCACGACGAACCAGATTGAAATATCCGTCGAGTGACCCAGGAAGTTGACTTGTCCGTGGGTAAAAATGATCAGCAATGTGAATGTGGTCCCGAGCAATGTGCAGATTCTCAATGCATTCACCTGACTGATGAATCGCGGAATCACCGTGATCCCGATCAGATACCCGCAGATCGTGCAGAACAATGTGTAGGATGGAAATACCTTCGCTTCGAGCAAATCGATGCCCATTGAGTTGGCATAACCAATGATGGTATCGATCGCAATCACCTGGGTACCAACATGTAAAAAGATCGCCAGCGCGCCGAGGATCAAATGTGGGAACTGGAAAATGCTGTTCTTCCCGGCATTTGCACTCGCGATTTCTTCGCTCTCGTGCTCGGTATCGATTTCGGGAAGCGGCGATTTGTAAACCAGGTAACCCAGCACAAACAGGAAACTTCCCAGGCCAATGTAAGGATTGATCACCCTCCGGATCAGCTCGTCCAGCGCTGCGCTCCGTTCCAGGTCGGTCATCGTGGCGAGCTGCTTGAACAGGTCCGTATCAGTAGGTTTAAGGATTACTGCCGCAAAAATGATCGGCGACAAAATGCCCGCGGCTTTGTTACAAATCCCCATCATACTGATCCGCTGCGCGGCCCGCTCTTTGGCTCCCAGAATGGTAATGTAAGGATTAGCGGCAGTTTGCAGGATGGACAGGCCGATACCGATCGTAAAAAGACCCATCAAAAAGATCTCGTAAGTCCGCGTCATCGCAGCCGGCACGAAAATGAAAGCCCCCAGCGCCATCGCCCAGAACCCGATCATCATCCCCTTTTTGAAACCCAGCGTCCGCAGCAAATACGAAGCCGGCACCGACATGACGAAATACGCAATATAAAAAGCAAATGCGACCAGATAAGCCTGAAAACTGGTCAGCTCGCAGGCGATCTTGAAATAAGGGATCAGGATCGAATTGACCCAGGAAATAAATCCAAAAATGAAAAACATCACCCCGATCAAAAACACCGAAATGTTGGTCTCGGCGCGGGTCAGGCTTTCAACTTTTACTGCGACTGTTGCTGCTTTCATTGATTTATTTTATCGGTTGGCATCGGGCATGGGTTCCTGGGGTTAAAGTCCCGGGATATGAAATCTGTGACCGCTCTGCGGTCTGGTTTAAACCGCAGAGCGGTGATCCATCAATTGCCCCGGGTTTCAACCCGGGGATTCAAAGCAAAAGCAAAAGCAAAAACAAGAATCAAGGATCTGATCAAACAGTAGGCTCCCAGCCTTTCTCATATTCCCGCTTCCAAAGCTTCTCAGCGGCTTTATTACCTTTGATATGTCCATTCGTCGGATCCACATTCAATGTCTCCCCAGTCCGGATCGCAATGTTGCCGAGCTGCGCCAGCAATGTACTCTGATGTCCGCCCACAATCTCGGAAGCCAGGGGCGTGCCTTTCTTAATCGCGTCAAAGAAGTTCTGAATGTGCAGCGCGTCGAGTCCCTGCGACGGGTTCATTTTATTCCTCGGATCGATCACAAAGTCATTTTTTACCTCCTTAACAACTTTATTATCAAGCCCGTAAATCGTGTAGGCATTGCCTTCCCAGATTTGAAGCGAACCATTATCTCCATAAAAAACAACCCCGACACTGCTGCCTTCATTGGTCCGACCATTACAGCTGCGGCCTTCCCACGACATCGCGGTATTGTTGGCAAATTCAAGATTGATGACTTGTGTATCAGGCGTTTCCCAATCATCTTTATACCGATAGCGACCGCCCGAAGAAGTGACGCGCGTCGGGTAATCCACCTGCAGCCCCCAGCGCATCAGGTCCAGCATGTGGGTGCCATTGTTCAATGCTTCACCAGTTCCCCAGTGCCAGAACCAATGCCAGTTATAGTGAACGACATTGTCCTTGTATGCGCGCCGTGGAGCCGGGCCTTGCCACAAGTCGTAGTTCAGCCAGGATGGGACGGCTGTTTCTTTGCCTACCCCAATGGAAGCACGGTTGTTGGTATACCAGCCTTTCACAAAATAGGCCCTGCCGATGGCACCGTTGTGTACTTCTTTAATCGCCGCTGCCACATTGGGCCACGAACGACGCTGGTTACCCATTTGGATCACATTCTTATATTTCTTGGCAACTGCGATCAGGATCTCGCCTTCATGGGGGTTATGGCTGCAAGGTTTTTCCAGATAAACATGCTTGCCCGCCTTGGAGGCAAGGATTGCTGCCGGCGCGTGCCAGTGATCTGGAGCTGCTATGACGAGCGCATCCATATCCTTATTTTCCAATGCCTTGCGGAAATCAGGGACGTCGGCAGGTTTGTACTTCGCAATGTCATTGACGGTCGAGATCGCTTTTTCAGCTGCGCGGGTGTCCACATCCGAGATGGATACGACCTCGCAATTCGGCTGCAACGCGTAATTGGAAGATAATGCCAATCCGCGGCTGTTGACGCCCATGATACCCACCCGTACCTTTTCATTTGCACCGAGGATTTTACCATAACTTTTTGGGCTGAACCCCGGAAGTACCCCTCCAAAAGTTACCACAGCACTTCCCGCCAGGGTCTTTTTTAAAAATTCTCTTCTGTTATCCATTGTATTCAAATCCATATCTGTCTTCGTCTGGTTGATATTATTTTGCATGGGATAAGCGTTAAAGTCATCAAATTTTAAAAGCCATGAACCAGGAATCATACTGCTACTTATCCTTCGATTTGCGGCGCCCAGTAAGTGCAATACCCGGTTGTCATGACGGGCCCTTTGAACAACTGGCAATTTCCGCAGCCAATACCAGGCTTGGGCGGGAGAAAAAGCTGGCAATTCCCGCATTTGGATTCAGGGATCGGTGAGTCCTTCACATAACCCAGCTTTTTGCGGGTATTGAGATCGTTCTCGCTGACATTGGAAAAATCATTGCAGGGATCTTTGGCGACCGGCTTTTCCTCTGATTTTTTCTCTTCCTTTTTGGATGAACAACCATAAAGCCAAAACCCGCTACCCGCCAAAAGTGAGGTTGTATGAAAAGCCTTTGTGATAAATTTTCGCCTGTTAATTTCCAATTTCATTTTACTGCTAGGGATTTGTCTGGATTCTTGCGGGACGCAATGGTTTTGTTCAGGTCTGTCAGGAATTTCTCTTTTTCCTCGTCCTTCACTTTAAAAAATGTGTATTTGTCATTCAGTAATTTCAAAAATGCTTCGGTGGATCCGGCTTCGGAACTCAACACGGCCAATCTGAACCACTGGTCTTTGTAATGTTTTTGCAGGATCTCAGCCAGTGCATTGGCGGATTGCGCCGAAGGGAAATTTCCAATGGTCAGAGTGGCCTGAAAGGCGACCCTCGGCGAGGCGTCGGAAGTCCTTTTGATCACTTCGGGCAATAGGGCGGGATAGGCCTCCGAAAGGATGATCCCATGTTCCCGTACGCCGGGTTCTGCATCGTTTATCGCCTTTTTCACGGTTTCTGCGGTCAATGCGTCCAATCCTTCCATTACATACAAGGCGCTAAGCCGCGTTCTTGAATCGGAATTAGTCAGGAACAAGTTGTTAACTTCCGGTAAAACCGACTTATCCTGCTTTTCCAAGAGTAATTTCTGTGCATATAGACGCGCCCATTGGTTTTTGCCGGAAAGGGTTTTTACCAATTCCGCGGGAGTCATTTTGGTCAGGTCCGGGATCGCTGCTTTTGCTGAAGCTGCATTTTTGGGGGTGATTTTGTAAATCCTTCCTTTGTCCATGCCTGCCGTAAAATCCATATCCGCTTTGAGTTCTTCCGGGATCGAAACCGGCGTTTCAATGTGCTGACGGTACATATCAATCACATAGAGCGCGCCATCCGGGCCAACTGTGAAATTCGCAGGACGGAACCACGGATCTTTTGACGCCAGAAATTCACGTTCAGGCTCCGCAATGCTGTCGCGGCGCGCAGCGTAGGCGGGGCTGTCCTTAACCAGTTTCAAAACATCTCTATGGACCAGGTTGCCGGCCACATCCCCGGTGAAAATGTTACCATAATATTCAGCTGGAAAAAGGGTGCCGTTATACATCGTTCCGCCCGAAGCCCCCGTAAAATGATCTTCGGCATATTCAGTCCTGTCCAGATTCTGTTCCTTGTATTGCTTATTGCGCTGGGCCGAACGTTCAGCACGCCAGTAAGGTGGTGGCGTAATCTGGTACATGATCGATTCGTCATTGGAAATGTCTGTCACCCCATTCGTCGAAGGGAGATAGGGATGACGGTGCGTATAGCGCCAGGGAATAACTGCCTGTCGGATGTGGAGCGTGTTTTGAGATACAAAACGGTGGCCCCAATCATCGAACGTCTGGCCGAATTGTGCCGGGCCGGTCTCCTGCTCGAACTTGTTTTTATCCAGCCGGAATCGAAAATCGGCGCTACGCATGGCAAGGGCGGGAGCATTCGGTTGTTGGGTAAAAGTCACCTTGCCTTCCTGGCCATGGTTGGAGGCATAGATCCAGTTATCTACCCCGAAGCGCAAATTGGTAATCTGCGCTTCTGAGTTCGTATCAAAAAATCCGGTAAACAAAACCTCTTTGATATCTGCCTTGAAATCCCCAGTGGTATCTTTCATAAAATAGATATTGGGAGCGGCGGTAACTAATAAGCCACCTTTCCAGGGCAATACACTGGTCGCCTCTGACAGGCTATCAGCAAAGATCACCGACTTGTCAATCCGTCCGTCGCCGTCCGTATCCGAAAGCATCCGAATACTTCCTTTGGCTTTTCCAGGCTCGGGTTTGTAAGGATAATCGGGCATTTCGACAACGAACACATTACCTTTCTCATCAAAAGTCATTTCCACCGGATCCAATACAAACGGTTCGGCGGCGAAGACTTCTATTTTGAAGTTTTCGTCCAGTTCGAAGCTCTTCAATGCTTCTTCGGGAGAGAGTGCGTCCGCGTACCGTTTTTTGGAGCAGGATGCGGAAAGCAGTAAGGTGCACGTCAGAACAAAAAAAGAAATTTGTTTCATAATCAGCGGGTTATTTAAATGGATGAGGGATTTTAACCAAATCCTGAATGACTTTGCCTTCGTGTATAAAGCGCGCTAGTGTATAAACAGTACCATCCGCGCCCACGGCAATGGAATTCACGTAAGTGGGCCTTTCACCGTCTTCGTAGAAAACCGGACCGTGATCTATGTATGTCTGCGTCGGTAAATGATATGTGATCAAGTGCAGATTCTCCAATCCTTTTGCAGCGCCTTTCGCAATTTGTGTCTCGCCTTTTACCCGTTTTCCGTCAATGTATACCGGGCCGCCGGTCAGATAGTAAATCGTCTCCTGATCAGGACCAAGCTGAAACCCAAGATAGCCGTAGCTGAATTGGTCGAACATCCCACTCTTTTTGGAAGGGCTGGAAGTGATGCGCTCGACGATTTGAATGGTTTCTGCTTTCGGGTCAAAACGGAACAAATATCCCGAGTTGCCATGCACGCCGTAGGCCACATTTTCATGGGGATGCCAGAAAATCTTACGCCAATTGTACGACATGCTTCCTGGCCGCGTAGGATCGTATTTACCAAAATAGTCCAGCCGCAAATCCACATTTTCAAGCTTATTTATGATGCTTTTTTCGGGGTCATAACAAAAGATGTCACCTTCGGCCACGGAAAAATAAACCGCTCCACTTCGGGCATCTACAAACAGCGAACGGCATAGCGATCGGAAATCATCACCTGGGGTACCGGCTTCGCCGTTTGCGGAGATCGGCCCAAGGTTCTTCAATTCATTTTTTTCAATATCATAATGAACGAAATTTCCTTTCGGCCAGGTAATACCGTAAAGCTGTCCGCGGTCGCGGTCCATGGTCATCGAAACTACGCCTTCGCCATTTGGAACAGTTGCAAGGTCTTCGAACTGGCCTGTTTTTAAATCATAAGATAAAAAATGGCCTCCCGGATAAAGTCCGTAACCTGCTGGCGGTGTTTCCGGCAGGCGATCCATTCCATCAATCAATTGATAAAAACCAACGTGCGTCGAAAAGTAAAGTTTCCCTTTTCTTTCATAAAAGCGCACATGACTTTTACCCTGGGGGATCGCTTTCAAGTCCGTTTCGCCACATATGTCGGTGAGGTCGCCAATGAATCTGATCGAATCGCCGGCCGGGTCATACACATACATCTGCCCTCCGATTTCGTGGTTATCGGACGAAAGGACATAGTAAATCTTCCCGTCACTTGCCGCCGAAATGGCATTATAGGTGTCGTGCGCCCTTTCAAAACCGGAATAATAATGTTTCGCAGTCAAAGACCCTTCCTCGGTGAGTGCCTCGAATGCGACAGAATAGCCTGTATTGTCCACTTGTACTGAATTGCTGTTTTAATTTTTAATGACCCTGGATTCAGGTTTTACCACACCCGCCTGTTTCGCCAATTGTACCATCCCATTCAGGATCTCGATCTCGACATCCGATGCCCAGGTGGCAGGCAGTCCATACACGATCGCCGCGACTTCGCCCTCATAACCGCCCTCACGTAAAATGGTCGTGCTCGGAATGTACGTCATCACATCATTGGTATAACCCATCACAAAAGTGTCCTGACCGAATATTTTTTTCAGATTGATTGCATAGTCCACTACCAGCTCGCCGCCCATGGTCATGATCGCCTGGTCACCCAGTTTCCATATCTGCAGCGGAAAAGGATAGGTGCGCTGGAACTTTTCGCCTTTCTCAATTTTGCTCAGCATGCGATTGGCCCATTTTTGTTGATAGCCGGTTGTTTTGGAAGCCAAATTGGTGAACTGTTCCTTCGTGGGAGCGGTAGTTAATGAAAGATCAACCTCGGTATATGCAGTCGAAAGTTTTGCCTCCAGGGGCTTCATGTCCTCGCTAATCACCCGTTCTACCGCGGCAGCCAACGTTTTCCCGTATTGGACTGCTAGCGGGACAGTATGTCTCGGCAATGGATTTTGGTCTGCACCGGCTCCCTGAAAAAACAAGGCAGTTGCGCCGGGATACAATTTTTCCAGCTCGACCTGCGCGAACCCGGGATAATCGCCCGACCATTTATACTGGTCCAAAACAGTGGGATGGCATGCATATCCAAATGCAATGGCGATGATCCCGCCTTTGGCATCGGAAACCTTCAATACCGGTACTGCCGCATCGCCGGGACCAGCTAGTTCAGTCAGTCTTTCCAAAGTGGCAGCATCATTGTTCCGTCGGTTCACCTGAAACCTCGCTACGCCATTTTGGGATTGCAAAGTGGCGGGCTGCATGGATTGGAGCGCGTCGCCGGTAACCTTTATAATTTGCGCGGTAAGCCACTCGGTGTACTGGTCTATCTTCTTTTGCCCTGCTTCATCCAGCGGGTAAATATCCGAAAGGGCGGTCCCCAGCACAGGGCCGGAATGCGTGTGAGAACTGTTGAGGATGATCTGCGCTTTGGATAACTTATATTTAGTGTTGAGCTGAGTTCTGATATTGTCGGACAAAATTTTAGGAAAACCCAGCAGGTCCGTCGTGATCAGGACGGCGCGTTTTCCTTCTGCGTCCTCAATCGCCAACGCTTTGGCCCAAATGTCGTGCAGTTTGCCCTCGGAGGCATGCGTTCGTGAGGCAAAACCTGCCATCCACATGTCCTGCTGAGGTGTGATAGCGATTTTTGCCACCCCGGCTCTCCACGTTTTTTGTGCTGAAACGGGCGTAAAACCAATCGCAACGAGCATTAATGCAAAGGTCAGCCTCATTTTTTGCTCAGTGTTTTAATTTTTTCTGCATTCTGATGGACCTTCTCTATAGCCGACGCAATCGACTTCATATCTTCTTTTGTTCCCAAAAGCATGTTCTGCGTAAACCAGACGGCCTCCTCATTACACAGCTTTTCATTCAAAGGACACTTGTTACGCTCGTTATACTGGTTGATATCCAGCATTTCCTTGGGATACATTTTCCGGTAATTCTTGGAATCAAATGTATCTTTCAGGAAAGGCTGCGTATTCAAAACCGCGTATCCGCTTGAACATGGCACACCTTCGGCTTTCAATGCTTTCAGGAAATCTTCTCTGGATAAGCCTTTGAAACCTTCCTTATTGTATCTGAAAGGAAAAAGATGATAGGCGCCGCGGGTCACTTTGTCGTACAATTTGTAAGTGATCACCCCGGGAATGTCTTTAATCAATGATTTGAGGTAGGCTGCATTTTCATTTCGCGTGGTCGTCTGCGCGTCCAGGCGTTTCATTTGCGCAATGCCAATGGCTGCCTGGTACTCGGTAAAACGTAATTTAGTACCCTGGATAATCGCTCCGGTACTCACTGAGCCAACGGCGGTACCATAGGGGTTACCGAAATTCTGGTACGAAAAACACCGGTCCATAAACCTTTCGTCGTTGCTCACCAGCGCCCCGCCTTCTCCGATGGGCAGGTTTTTGGAATTTTGGAAACTGAAACAGCCCACGTCACCAATGGTACCGACCTTTTTTTGGTCGTACTCCGCCAAATGCGCCTGGCAAGCATCCTCTATAACGGCCAGCTTATGTTTTTTTGCAATTGCCATGATGGGATCCATATCCGCAGGCAAACCGAGGATGTGCACAGGCATAATCGCCTTGGTGCGCGGCGTTATTTTCGCCTCAATTTTCGCCGGATCAATCTGGAACGTTTCAGGATCGATATCTACAAAAACGGGCATGGCTCCATTGGAAAGAATAGCCGATACCGATGCGATAAATGTATACGGCGGTACCAGCACTTCGTCGCCTGCCTTGATATCCAGCTGATTAATAGCAATTACCAGCGATTGCGTACCATTCACGACGGCCAGGCTGCGTTTCGCGCCTAATGCGGCAGCCCATTCCTTTTCGAACCGGGTTACCATTTCTGCCCGCGACCAAACGCCGCTGCGGAGCACTTCGAGCACCAGCTTTTCATCATTTTCTTTATCCCACATGGGCCAGATCGGCCATTTGTCTTGCGCCCAGGCCGAACTTCCGCCGAGAATTGCAGGCGTGGCCGAGGAGCGGCCGGCGATTGAAAACGGCTTGGCAAAGGCCGAGGAAGCCAGCGCCACACCAAGCCCGGCCATGGAATTGCTCCTGATAAATGCTCTCCTGGAGAGCTTTGATTGCTGGATTTTCATTTTTTTAAGGGTTCAGGAAATGAAATGTTCTTGTCTTTATTTCTTTTTGGCTTTGGCGAGCACGCTTTCCAGCGTGATGCTTTTTCCGCCCTGGCGCTTACTCTCGTCGGCAGCCTCCATAAATGCGAAAATCTCGATCGTTTCTTCCGGCGTTACAGGTACCTCGCCCGTATTATAATACCTGATAATATCTGCGAGAAGCGGTTTGTAGCCTCCGTAAGGCCCTAAAACTTTATTCCCGTCTTCAGTGAAGACCGTCCCGCCGTAATCATGTTTTCCGGTCCTCGTCCCGCGGAATGTTCCCGTGCGGCCGTCGCCCCAAATACCTACCACAATGTCGGTATTTGGTGTACTTACCCTGGTGACACTTTTGCAGCCTGTGCCCATAACGGTGTAAAGTGTTTCGACGCCGTGGATGCCGTACCAGAAAAAGTCGGGATGGGTTTTTTCCAAAACGGCCGGACTGTAAGTATCTGCTCCAAGCACCTTTTTCTTGTCGATACTGTCAATGCCTTTGATATACCGCAAAGAGGAAGCGGAAAATATAGGGATGTTGTATTTTTTGGATGCATCGTAAATCGCCAGTACATCCGTAAGCGAGGCGGCTACCGGCTTATCGATGAACATTTTCTTGCCCGATTTGAAAACTTCGAGTGCTTGTTCCAGGTGCAATCTGCCATCATTGGTTTCCAAAAGGACAAAATCGACTTTTGACAATAACTCCTTGATCGAGCCGACGATCTCGACACCCCATTTCTTTACCTCTTCGGTATAGGCGGGGACCCGTTTTGTGCTCGATTCGATATCCTTGCTGCCCTGTGGGTAGGCGGCGACAATCTTATAGCCGTCAAAAACAGTATCGGGCTGCTCGGCATTGAGCGCTTTCACGAATTCGACACTGTGAGATGTATCCAGGCCGATAATGCCGATGCGTTTTCCGTCGATCATTTTTGCAATGGAAGGCAAATAATCCGTCAGGGCAAGCCCTGCACCGGCAGCCAGCGAATTTAAAATGAACTTCCTTCTGTCAAGAAAATACATAGGGTGGGGATAAAAATGTGTACGGACAAGCGTTCAATAAACAGATTTCGGGTACGTACCCGTAAATATACTAACATATTTTTATTTACAAATTATAATGATAATTGTTTACAAAAATTTTTGAATCAAAACTGAACCCGAACATTCCTATGGCTAAATCGCTCAATCACAATAGAAGTTGCACTTTGGGTAACAGCGCGGTTCTCCGATCGGAAGAGCCGACGTCAGTTTTTGTAAAAAGCCTGGTTCTCCTTCGTAATGATATCAATCGGCATGAAATAGACCTTCTCCATTTTTGAACCCAAAACAAGGGTTTCATAAAGCGACATCATGCCGCGGTAACCTTGCTCTTCGGGTTTATGGCAGATCAGGAAGTCGATCAACCCTTTCTCAAGGAAGCCGATATTTTCCTTCAGAAAGTCGTAGCCAATGAGCGAGATGTCGTTTCGTTTTGTTTTTTCAAGGAAAGCCGCGACGGCAAAGACCCTTGAATTAGTCACGAAAATGGCTTCAATGTCTTCATGCTGGTTCAAAACCTTCGTCAGGTCCCGGGTTACCGATAGGCTGTCCGTGTCCTTGATATTAACCCGGATAATCTCACCCGGAATGTTGTGATCCTTAAAATAGGAGCGGAAGCCTTCCTCAATCTGGAGGTAATTGTAGTTGTCAGTTTCCTTTGAAATGTTGACCACCAGTACCTTGTGGTTTGCTTTTAAGCGATAGGTGAGCAGTTTGGCACTCACGTACCCGCTTTGAAACAAATGAGGTCCGATGTAGCAAAGGTTATGCTGGTCAGGAACATCGGAGTCAAAAAAGGTGAAAGGTACTTTCTGCTGATAGCATGCTTCCGCGAACTGGCGGGCCTCGTCTATAAACGACGGCGATAATAATACCCCCTGGAAGTGTCCTTCCAGAATCCGGCCTGCCTGCTCATTAAAAGAATTACGGTCGTTGAGGTCAAAAAAGAACCAGGCAACCTGAACGCCGTATTTTTTGATCTCAGCCTCTGCGCGGGCGATGCCTTTAAGGGGGGCTTCCCAAAAATCTGTTTCTTCTGAAACTTTGGGCAGCAGGACAGCCAACGAGATGATTTTCTTAGACGCAAGCCTGCTTGCAAGAATATTTGGCTGGTAATCAAGCTCTTTTATGATTTCATTGATCTTGTTTTTCGTTTTCTCCGAAACACCGGCCCGATTATGAAGTACGCGGTCCACGGTTGCGATGGAGACATTCGCTCGCCGGGCAATCTCTTTTACGCCATAAAAAGTAGTCTCTTTTGTCATTCTGTGAAGTTCAGGGAAAGGGCTGGAATGCTGAAAGTAAAGAGCGTTTTTCAAAATAGCAATGGAAGGAAGTATAATTCGGTGACCATACTCAGATGCTGACGCCATCCTATTGAACGCAGCAAGGTATACGATGGAGGTATGTCGGAGTCATTTTATGCTGGATTTTTTGTCAGATGAGGGATGTTCTGCTGAGCTTTCGGGTAACCAAAATCCCTGGACGTCCTAAAACAAGAAATTTTGAGAGAAATTTTTCTACCTGTTGCTTATTTGTTTGTCATTTCTGTACTTTGTCTACCAATTAAGTAGATTAAACTTCTGAGAATTTACAGCTTTGATCAAAATTTATCACACCTGATACCCTGAGAGACAGCCCGGGGTCGATTTGCCGGAATTTTCGGTGGTTGTCAATTCATGCTTGTCGTCCCGGCTGTCAAAAGGGTATCAGGTGCAAAGATAAGATTCAAAATGGCTTTCTCTTCGCTCATTCCGCAGAATTTGCTTCCAGATCATTCCCTCTTTTTCTTGATTTTTCTGCCTTGAATTTTATTAAATTCAAGTAATCTTGCGGTTGCAAAACCTTTTTAATGATATCCTGACCTTTTGATGATGAAGAAATATATTTTTCTGTATTTGATCCTTCTTGCAGGCCTTTCTACGTCCCGGCTTTGCGGGCAGCCAGCCAAAACTACCAGGCCCAATATTGTTTTTATTCTTGCAGATGATTTGGGATATGGCGACGTGGGCTTCAATGGACAGCAACTCGTAAGAACGCCGAACATAGACCGGCTGGCCAAAGAGGGGATGATTTTTAGCCAGTTTTACGCGGGCACCTCAGTTTGCGCCCCTTCTCGGTCTTCGCTTTTAACCGGACAGCATACCGGACACACTTACATAAGGGGAAATAAAGGCGTTGAGCCGGAAGGGCAGCAACCCATTGCCGACACTGTCCTGACGGTTGCCGAAGTCCTGAAAAGGGCTGGCTACGTTACAGGTGCGTTTGGTAAATGGGGTTTAGGGCCGGTAGGATCCGAGGGCGATCCCAATAAGCAAGGCTTTGACCGTTTTTATGGATACAATTGTCAAAGTCTGGCGCACCGTTACTATCCCGACCACCTTTGGGACAATGAAAAGAAAATCGTGTTGGAAGCAAACAAAAACCTGCTGTATAACAAAGAGTACGCACCCGATCTGATCCAAAAGCAGGCATTGGCCTTTATGGACGGAAGAAATGGGAAACAACCGTTTTTCTTGTTTTTACCTTATATCCTGCCACATGCCGAGCTGATCGTCCCGGACGACAGCATTTTTCAATATTACAAGGGCAAATTTGAGGAAAAACCCTACAAAGGCGCAGATTACGGCGCAAGAGCGACTTCCGGCGGCTATACTTCCCAAGAATTTCCACATGCGACTTTTGCGGCAATGGTTTCACGTCTGGATATGTATGTAGGCCAGGTTTTGGATAAATTGAAGGAAAAGGGCCTTGATAAAAATACACTGGTGATTTTTACGAGCGACAATGGGCCCCACATCGAGGGAGGCGCGGACCCGAAATTTTTTAACAGCAGCGGAGGGTTAAGGGGCGTGAAGCGGGACTTATATGAGGGAGGAATGCGTGAGCCTTTCGCGGCGAGATGGCCGGGTGTGATCAAACCCGGGTCCCGAAGTGACTATATCGGTGCGTTCTGGGATATACTTCCCACGTTTGCTGAGCTGGCTAGTGCTCCGCTGCCACTCCATATCGATGGGATTTCTTTTACCGATGCTTTAAAAGGGAGACCTACACAAAAGAAGCACGATTATCTGTATTGGGAATTTCATGAGCAGGGTGGGAGACAGGCGGTACGCCAGGGCAATTGGAAGGCTGTTCGCCAGAAAGCCGCAGGCAATCCGGATGGCTTGGTGGAGTTATACGACCTGGCGAAAGATCCTGCCGAAACGACAAATCTGACGCCGAAGTTTCAGGAGAAAGCCAAAGAACTGGGCCAGATCATGAATAAAGCCCACGTATCATCAGCGATTTTTCCGTTTGGGAGCCTGGCGACAAACTAGGGATATTTATTTCGTAATTTGTGAAGATGATGGGACGCTGATGATTGAAGGAGACAGGGAGCAGATCGCAACTTTAAAAGCCTTTCTTAAAATCGTGGGAATACTGGTCAAGGAGAATCACTGACGAGCACAGACTTGTTTATCAAGCAAAAAATGATAAAATAGTGATCATCCAGTGCAGGTTTCATGATTACAAATCATTCAAATCAACCCCAACCCGGCGGCCAGTTTGATCAGCGAAGCGGTATTGGATACTTCGAATTTCATGAGCAGGTTTTGGCGGTGACTGTTTACGGTTGTGACGCTGATGAATAGCTGCTCTGCAATTTGCGGGTTGGTCATTCCCTCTGCGATCAACGCAAGTACTTCCTTTTCTCTTCGTGTCAGAAATGGGACCGTCTTTGGCGGCATAGCCGTGTTCTGGTCGAAATGGACATTCATGAAATAGCCGCCGGCCAGCACTTGCCGTATGGCCTCCAGGATTTCTTCCTTGCCCGAACTTTTAATGAGGTAACCCGAGGCGCCGTTCTGGATCATCCGGGATACATAGGCGCGTTCGCTGAATGTGCTCAGCGCGAGCGTTTTTACATCGGGAAATTGCTCTTTTATCTTTTTGCAAAGATCGATCCCGCTGATATCCGGTAAATTGATGTCGAGAAAGGCGAGATCCACTTTGTTGCTTTTCAGGAATGCGATTGCATCAATGGCATTGGAGGCTGTACCCACAACCGTTATTCCGTCGCTGTCAGCAAGAAGCGATTTCAGTCCTTCCAGTACCATCGGGTGGTCATCAACAATCAGGATTTTGACACTCATATCGTATTTTGTAAACTCGGGCTATCGGGCTGTGAAATTGCAAAAATATCAGACCGTAATTTCTATCAGAACAGACGTGCCCTCATCAGGTCTGGACTGGATATCCAGTTTGCCATTCAAATAGTCTACGCGTGCCTGGACGTTACGGAGGCCGGCCCCTTTATTCTGTTTGAGACTGGTAAGGTCAAAACCTTTGCCATTGTCTTCAACTGTTAAACTGACCTGGTCACCGATCCAGGTCAATTGCACATGGGCCTCAGTTGCTTCTGCATATTTAAGCACATTATTCAGCAATTCCTGCACGATCCTGTAAAGGACGATTTCCACCGAAGGATCGAGGCGTTTGTTGAAACCAAAATCCTGCATATTGACGACCAGGTAGCCCGAGGAACTGATACCGTCACAAAAATCACGTAGTGCGTCGATCAAGCCGAAACGCACGAGGGTTTCGGGCATCATACTATGTGCGACCCGACGCATTTCGCCGATCGCGCTATCGAGTTGAGTGATCGCCCTCGTAAAGGTTATAGCACTTTCCTCGGGCATGATTACATTTCCTTTCACGGAATTTAGGGTTAATTTGATTCCTGATAACATCCCGCCCAAGCCATCGTGCAGGTCACGGGCTACCCGGGTGCGTTCTTCTTCCTGGCCTTTCAAAATAGAATTCGTAGCCACAAGCTGTTTTTCCTGCTGAAGTTGCAATACTTCTTTTTCCGCAATGCGCTTGCGGATCATAATGTTACGGTATATCAGTATGCCTATCAATGCGAGCACGGCAAAGCCGGCAATCAGTCCATATATAAGGGTATTACGTGCCTGTTTTTCTTTTTCCAGCGTCAAGATTTGCTTTTCCTTCTGTGCAGTGTGGTATTTGGTATCCAGTTCCTGCAATTGTTTCTGAACTTCTGCGCCCTGTATGGAATCATTCAGGATCACGTATTTCATGAGATAGTCGTATGCCGCTTTGTGCTTGTGCTGGCGTTCCAGATCGGTGGCATAATCTTCATATAACTCAATTAAGTGGTCTGTCATGTCATTGGCCTCTGCGATTTTAAGCGCTTCTTCAGTGTATTTGGCCGACAGCCCGAGCTGTTTGCTGTCCTCGGCCACGTACATCAGCGCTTTCAGGCATTCCATTTCGAGAAATAGGTTACTTGTTTTTCTTGCAAGTGCCAGACCCCTTTCACCATAATCTCTGGCTAGTGCCAGGTTTTTCAAAACTCGGTTGGTACGGCACAATCCTGCATAAGCTTGTATCACGAAAATGTCTGAGCCTATTTTCTCGGCTATGCGCATTCCCTCGGTGAAATGGGCTTTGCTTTCAATATATCTTTTCAGGTTAAAATAGCAGGTACCGAGTGTAGTCAGGATGTCGGCCAGCTGCAGGCTGTCCTTCATCGGTCGGGCCAGTTGCAATGCCTTCTGTTTGTAAACCAATGACTTGCTAAACAGGTTGGCGTGTTCAAAAGCACTTCCGATGTTGACATACAACCTGGGTAAGTACTGTTTCATGCCCAGTTTGTCGAACTGGTCGGCGCATTGCTGATAGTATTTGATGGCCTCGGTGAAGTTGCCCATGTAAGTATAGCTGGCGGCAATGTTGTTCAGGCTTTTTGCAACATTCATAGGATGCCTCATTTCCCGCGCAATCACCAGGCTTTCTCTGTTCAGCCTGAGTGCCTGTTCGTATTTTCCCTGGAGGTTAAGAATGTAGGTGTAGTTGCTCCTGAATTTAAATCTCCCGTCCGGATAATCCAGCTTTTCACTTAATGTTTCCGCTTTCAGATAGTAAGTGGCCGCACTGTCCAGATTGTGGTTCTCTAGATAATTCCCGTATTCAATGTAGGCGAGTACCCTGTTGGTATCCTGCTTGCTGGTTTGCAGCTTTTTCAAAATGGCTTTCGGATCGCTGGTTTGCGCAGAAGCACAGAAGGCAACAAGGACACAAAAGGCTACTTTGAATAACAACTTCATGAGGTAACAGAGGAGTATTTTCCGGAAAATTACGGTTGCAAAACTCCTGAATAAAACCTTTTAATAATATCCTGTAAAAGTACGATTTTTCAAAAATCATACTTTCACAGGATTGATCGGGGCTGGCCGACGAAACTACCTTTGTTGCGTCGAAAGGCAAAAACAGTACTAATACCAATCCATTACAATTAAAAAAATAGCCATGAAAAATATTTTTCTTCTCCTGTTTAGCGCCACTTTGTTTTTTGCTTGTGAAAAAGATAAAGACAAGGATCCTGCTCCTGAATTAGCTGCACAAGTTGCAGGAAATTACAAAGTGACCAAGCTTGAGGTAGACGGTCAGAATATTCCGCTGACCAGCGCCAATGTTACAATCCAGCTCGAGAAGTTCTCAGCAGAGGTAATCACCGGAAAAATGAAGGTGAAAATTGACGGGGCCGCTGAGCCCGATGAAGACCTGGGAACACTCAACCTCAAGAATGCGGGGAGTACCGGGATCGACATTTATGAAGGGACCGAGAAAGTCGGTAATGTGGATAAGTCTAACAAGCTCAGCATTTTCGTCGTGTACGACGGCCAGGACTACGAAATGGTCGCTGAAAAACAATAGTTATCTCACGGGTAGTGCTTAATCCGGGAGTGATAGGCTTGCTTATCGCTCCCGGATTTTTCACTGAAAAACAAAAAAATAAAATTTGTTGCTTTTTAAATTTCCTTAAACTTACTTTGTCTATCAAATAAGTATACTAATAAAACAAAGCTTCTGAACCACCCTGAGCTGCGTATTAATCAAGTTGATATTAATATGAAAGCGATGCATGTACTTTTTGCCAATCCTTTTGGTGTGCAGAAACAGGTGGTGATCTCTCCAATGCTTTGTTCAGCCCAAACCACACAGGAAGCAAGTTGTTGACACGGCTTTCGATCATCTTTCAAGCATTTATTCGGAAATATCCCATCCGACAGTCATGGCTGGTCATCTGGAATTTTCGGTGGTTGGCAATTTCAGTTGCGGCCATTCTGTCCTGGGATATTTCCGATCTCATATACCAGTGCCCGTTTATAGGGTACCGTTCTATACATCATTAACCAATGCAATCATGAATCTATCAGATGTAGTGCTGCTGGTAAAAAAAATTGCTGTCGGAATTTTCCTCACAGCCGCCCCTCTGGTGCTGATCGCGGGAGGAATCTGGCTTGCCTGGCAGCTATTCAATTAATCTCTATCTCTTTTTCACCTAAAAATTCCCCTGCTGTATGAAAGTGGAAAGTGCCCTGACCAAAAAAATAACGCGCGACGGCCTGATCAGCGTTTTACTTTACCTTACGCCGGTTGTACTGATGTTCGCCACCTTTTCCATCACCGGCCACCGGCCATGGGAAGGGAGTAACCAGTTGCCATTCAAGGTTCCGGGCTTCCTGGAAGCGGTTTTCGAAAACCTGAGCAGCTGGGGATTGCCTGCCATCGTATTGGGAATTGGTGTGATCGAATTTGCAGTGGGGCTTTACGAAAACAAGTGGACCAAGAATGAACGTATATTGGACATTGTCTGCTTCGTTGTGCCGAAAATTGTTGTGAAGCCATTTGTAGCTTACTTCGGTCTTAAGCTTTTACCCGTTTTACTCCCGGCCTCCAAAGATATATTCAGCTGGGTACCATTCTGGTGGGCATTTCTGATTATTGCCGTTGCAGATGACCTGACGCAATATTGGTACCATCGTCTGCATCACCAATTACCCTGGTTATGGCGTTTTCACCGTACGCACCATTCCGCTCCTTATATGGGAATGGCCATGGCCGGACGTCAGAATATCATTTACACGATTTTCTTTTCCCAAACGTATCTGACCGTTGCTTTGACTTACCTGGGCTTGGGTTATGCGGCCTTGTTTGTTAAGGTGATCAAATCGCTGATTACAACAGGCGCTCATTCTAGCATTCCCTGGGACAAACCGTTGTACGAGATCAAATGGCTGAATCCGATAGGTTGGGTCCTGGAAAGACTTATTTCGACTCCTGCAACACACCATGCACACCATGCTGATACCAACGATGACGGTATCGGGCATTACAAAGGTAATTTTGGGAATATGTTCTTTCTATGGGATATCATTTTCGGGACAGGTATCATTACCCGGAAGTACCCAAGTTCTTATGGCATCAAGCATTATCAGGAAGAAGAATGGTATGCGCAGTTTATGTGGCCGATTTTTAAATCCAAAAAGACAGGCAGCGAATTGGCGCATAATGGGCCTATGGTTGGTGACATTGTACCTGAAACCGAAACCATTCCGCTTATAACTAATAATTCCGCCGAAGCCTCGGCCGCTGCGGTAGCATAAATAGTAGGTTTATCAACAGTATCTTATGCTGTTGATAAACCTATTTCAATGACAGACAACCACCACAATGCATATCAGATATCTCTGCCGGATACTGTTCCTGGTTCTATTTACAGCGCAGGTACTAGTAGCACAAAATAAGAAATCCTCCCAATCCAAGCCATTGCCAAGGCCCAACATTGTCCTGATCATGGCCGATGACCTGGGTTTTTCCGATATCGGGTGCTACGGGTCCGAAATTTCGACACCGAACCTCGATCAACTGGCAAGGGAAGGAATCCGGTTCCGGCAATTTTACAACAATGCGATCTGTGCGCCGACACGTGCGAGTTTGCTGAGCGGACAATACCAGCATGCTGCCGGGATGGGCTATTTCAATATCGATTTTGGCATACCTGCTTACCAGGGATACCTGAGCAAGCAAACGGTTTCATTAGCAGAAGTATTGAAGGGGGCTGGTTACAGCACGATGATGTCCGGGAAATGGCATGTCGGGGATGATAGTACCAGGTGGCCCAGGCAGCGTGGATTCGATCGTTTTTATGGAAATATAGGAGGTGCCAGCGATTACTATGTCGTGAAGCAGCAGCCCAAAGGCAAACGCGCCTTTTTTGTCAAAGATGATACCAAATTCCGTCCGGCTGACGATGAAGATTTCTATTATACCGATGAAATCACCAAGAATGCAGTCGGATTTTTAAAAGAACAGGGCAGTTCTCCCAACCCATTTTTTCTTTACCTGGCTTATACATCTCCGCACTGGCCGCTGCAAGCCCTGCCACAGGATATCAAAAAGTACGAAGGCAAATACGATATAGGTTGGGACTCTTTAAGAACGTTGAGATTCAAACGTCAGCAGGAACTCGCTATAATCGACAAAAACCAGAAGATCAGCATTAAAAATGATGACATACCTTCCTGGAACAGCCTCACTTACGAAGAGCAGAAGTTATGGGCAAAACGCATGGAAGTTTATGCAGCGCAGGTTGATAACCTTGATCAGAACATTGGAAGGGTTATTGAGCAGTTGAAAGGATCGGGAAAGCTGGATCATACGCTGATTATTTTTATTTCAGATAACGGGGCTGCCGGTGAAGATGTTACCAGTGGTTTGATCAACCAGCCCACCCGAAACTGGGGTCCGCTGGGAACTTCGGGGTCCTATGATTCTTACCGCAGAAACTGGGCTTATGCTTCCAATACTCCTTTGAGATCATTCAAAGGTTTTCAGTACGAGGGCGGGATAAGCAGTCCGTTCATTGCAAGACTTCCGGGAAGAATAAAGGCGGGAAGCCTGATCGACGGAAATGCACATCTGATCGACATCGCGCCTACTCTTTATGAAGTTGCCGGGGCGAAATATCCCTCTCAGTTCAGCCAGAATGCCATTTTGCCACTTGCTGGCGAAAGTCTGCTACCCGCATTATCCGGTCAGGACTGGAAAAGGGCCAAACCTATATTTTGGGAAAGGGCTGGTAACAAAGCCGTCCGGCAAGGCAAATGGAAATTGGTGTCTGTCAGAAGCAGCCAATGGGAACTATACGATATCCAGACGGATCGGGGAGAGACCAACAATATAATCGCTCAAAATCCCCAGGTGGCGAAGGATCTGATCGGATTGTATGAAGAATGGGCAAAGAGTGTGGGCGTGGAGGATTGGGCCAAGATTAACAAGGGCAAAGGTTTTGAACCTAAATTCAATCCCTGATTTTGGCTGGGTATTAATCTGTACCTATTTTTGTAATGCCCGAAACCTGTTTCCGGTATTTCTGAACGGGTACTGTCGGAATATATCCTTTGGTACCATCTTCGAGCTGAACGCGGAAGCCTTTGGCCGTTTCGCCCAGGATCCTGACCATTGTACTGGAAGGTAACGAGGCAATCCACCCCGATGCCTCCAACTGCGCTGATGTAAACAAATTACCTTTTCTTTTCATGATAACGGTGTCCCCCAGCCAGCGGGATTTTTCGGGTAGGTCCGGCAATTTTTCCTTTCGGTCGTTGATAAATGGCAGCGGGTTCACAGCGCCATTCCCTCTGTTGTAAATTCCAAAATGAAGGTGCGGGGAAGTAGTGATCGCGTTCCCGGTATTTCCCACCAATCCTAGCGTGTCCCCTTGCGTAACGTGCTGTCCGACATTGACAAGCTGGCTGTCCAGGTGAGCATAGTAGAGCGAATAAGGGCTGCCGGCAGCAGAAACAAATACCACTTTGCCGCCCAGATTGTTAGTGCCTGTTTGTGTTACGAAACCGTTTTGTGATGCAACAGCCGGCGTGCCGCGTCTGGCCCGGATGTCGATCCCTTCATGCGGGCGTATGCCACCATCCCGGTCTGCGCCCCAGTAACTGATCACATCGGACGTGCTATGCGCTGCAACTGGAAACGCCAGCGAGGGCAGAGTCGTTAATGCCAGTGTTACGACAAGCCTCTCGTTCAGGCCCGTTTGTATCCGCAGCAATAAGGTATCCGGTTCGTGACTATCATAAACCAGGGTTTGTCTGGCATCGCTAAGATAATCCAGTCGCTGCGTTTTTCCATTGGATTTGACCTTATAGAGTTCGAGGAATAGCCTGGAAGTGGTATCCTGCTCAGTGCGCACCGGGTTGATAACCAGTCTGCGTCCTTCGGGAACCCGAAGGCGGACTGCCTGTGCCGGAATCGAATCTCCCAGATAAAACCGTTCCTGATACGGAGGGATTGCGAAAACGGAATCTTTCAAAACCGCTTCACCCACTCTGAACCAGGTTTGTCCGGCAGCGGTCTTTTCAAGTTTATCCTTGTAAAGCTCTTTTTCATAATGTTCAAGCGGCGTCACCGGAAACCAATGGGATACCGGCACCGGCTTGCAGGAGGCCAGACAAGCGAAACATAGTATTGAAAGTTGCCAAAAGCTTGTTTTCATCAGACTGTTAAAAAATGTAGTCAATGAATAACAAATCTATGCCACCTTGCTTTTTAGCTTAAAAAGAGAGAATAGTTATAACAAATTACTTATTATCCTCACACCACCTAATAATTTCGGGGTAGAGAGCTGCAATCGTTTGTTGCTTGCCTTTCTCATTATATAGTTTTATGAGAAACTGGTTAAATTCCGCAAATTTTTTAAAGCCCCTCAATTCGACTAGTCGCTTCTCAGTTAATCGAATTAATTCTTTCTGATCTTCTGAGGGTGCGAAATCAATATATCGAAGGCTCACGAGACCCCAATTCATATATTCATTAAACGCGGAGATTGGATCGTTATAGTTTGAGGCGGGCTTGCCTTTTTCATTCCAGCTATCGAGATTGGCAAACGCGGAAAAAATATTTTTTTGATATTCCGACTTCTCCGATTCTGGATTTATGAAGCTATGATTGATTTCTGTAAAAACAATTGTTCCGTCTTTTACGTTTAAGGCTTTTTTCGAAAACATTGCTGCGTCGTCTTCACTTCGATATGGAAAATTTACATGCGCCTGTACCTCTTTGAAGCCGTTGTCCTCGAACCAGTTTACCGATTGGCTGTATCCCACTAGAGGTGAAAAGATAATTTTGAAAGAATCATAACGAGTTGTTGGGAAATTTTTGGACAGCCACTGCAGCATTTGAGAAACGTCGATTGAGTCACGGTAAGTTTGAATTTGATTTTCGTAAAAACTCTTGTGCGTTCTATAAAATTCTTTAAATCCTGTTTTGTTAGCGAAATCTTCAAGTTGGGGAATGTAAGGCCTGAGTTGATTAGCTTTTCCCCAGCTTATTCGATCATAAATTTCGCTTTGAATAAGTCTACCTGCTGGGGATAGGTCAAACGAGTAAGCATCCATTTTTAGGTCAAAATAGGATTTGGGGTAGGTTTGAAGTAATGAGTCAATCATTTCCACGATCGGCTCATGACTATAATGATCGAAGTAGCTGACTACGTCCTTATAATAAGTCGTATTCCTGATAACCAGCCCATTCTCGCCCTTCCCTTTTTTTGTCAAGGCGATTATGACATTCACTAATTCATAAACCTGAGGAATTTCTACAAAGGTTTTGCCAGAATGAGACTGTATATAGGCAGATGAAAACTTTGCAGAGGGAGTATCCTGTATCCCTTTTATGAGGGTGAAGGCTGTATCCTGTTTGTTTGTAATAATGCCAAACAAAAACACATCCCCGATTTTAACATTAAAGGATAGAGAATCAATGTCACTAATAAAGGAAATGGTTTTACCATTGCCTGTTACATATGACTCATACACGTCTGGCTTTATTGCGGTATTAATTTGCCAAGCGGCCTTAGTCAGAACACTGTTTTCTCGGATATCAAGTATATCAGAATTAGATCGCATAACTTGAATTTGTTGGGTTTTTCCAGGAAAGGATAGTGTTAGCAACAGTAAAGCAATCAAATTTACTCGCGACGACATATTTTGGAGGTTTAATTAGGCAGGAAGCTAATATTTTGGATGTGAACCAAGGTATGAGAAGTACCTAAGCCAGACTGATCAATGTAACAGGCGTTTTGAATGGATATCAAAATGAATTATCCACTGGTTGATTTCAATTATTTAATGAATGGGGCTATGCAGTTGCCACAGCCGAATGCAATAGAACTCGCTTGGCCGCACGAGAATTAAGGCAACCAGACGATGAAGCTCAGGGCTGTCCAATTGCCAGTTTCCGGAGAAGAGGTTATTCAGATATATGTGGAAGGTTTGGTTGAGGAATTTGTCATACAAATGAGCTTTCTAACTAGTCACCCGCCTATACACCGTCTCCGTAGCCTTATCTTCCTGCCCATCCGGCGAAATATTATATGCAGTGATAATCAGTTCGTCCTGACTGGTCAGCTCGATGGTTGTTCGCCAGCCCCAGGGTTCTGGTATGTCCGGCCCGCCATAACTTCCGAGGACGGAAAAACCACTTTCCAATGCAGGGCCTTCAGATAACAGGATGCCGGTGCCCATGTGGAAGCTATCTATCCACGCGGACTGAAATTTGTTGTTTGCAATGTCAAACCCATACGTCGCGATACCTTCGAAAGGTTTTCCGCTGAGGCTGCCCTTGTATTCATGCAAAAGAAACCTGCCTCCCAGGATCGGGCGGATCGTACCAGCCATTGGCGATTCGTCGGCCACCACGTTGGGCTCAAACCAGGTTTTGGTAGTCCCTTCCCAATTCCCGACGAAGGACTGCATTTGTTGGTGGATGCCAGATTCCAAAGAAATTTCAAATTTAGTCTTGCCCATATTCGCCTGCTTTTTCGGTTCGGATTTGTAAGTTCGGAGAACCGCAATTTGCATAAATAAGTATAAAAATAGAATAATTCATGGCCATCAGGATTTTCCTGGTGTTGGGGGAAAGGGGGTATTTTCGACAAAACGCTTATATTGTGTACCGTTTTGTTCACTTGCTTTGAAATCAACATCTCATCAACATGGTGCAATTAGGTCTTTTAATTACGAACAGACATCGTTTACTAAGTGTAGCAGCTCTTCTTGATGTTTTTGAGTCCGTCAATCATTTCTACGAGAAGGCAGGTCAGCCTGCCTATTTCAATATTTCCTTGTTTTCGGGTGATATGCTGCCTGGCAGTTATTATGGTTCGTATGAAATGAAACCGATCGGGCAGTCTGGTCAGATGGATTTGATATTGGTCCCGGCTTTCGGATCAGGCGACCTCGGCGTTTCTGTTTCCAGTAACAAGATCTTCATTCCCTGGCTTTGGGAACAACATCAAAAGGGGGCCGAAATAGCCAGTTTTTGTACCGGGGCGTTCTTGCTGGCTGCCGCCGGGCTTCTGAACGGCAAGGAAGCTACCACACATATCGATTCGGCCCAGGCATTGGCGTCCAATTTTCCCGAAGTCATCATGAAAAGCAATGCGGTTGTCACCGACGACAGAGGAATTTATACCAGCGGAGGTGCCACCAGCAGTTTTCATCTGATGCTTTACCTGATCCAGCGCAGGTGCGGAAAGGAACTCACCCTGAAAACCGCTAAGATGTTCGCGATCGATATGGACCGGGAACAACAAACTTATTTCGGGACTTTTGCCCCATCCCAAAATCACGGTGACGGGCTGGTAAACATGGCGCAGCAAAAGATCGAAAAAGAATACCAGGAGGGAAGTACGATCGAGACCTTGATACAGGATATCCCCGCCAGCAGGCGCAATGTTGTGCGGCGTTTTAAACAGGCGATTGGCGTAACACCCATAGAATATCTGCAGCGTACCAGGATCGAAGCGGCCAAAAAGCTTCTGGCCCAGACCGATCAGAGTGTCTTGGAAGTGATGCTAAATTCCGGTTACAATGATTTGAAATCTTTTCGTCAGTTATTCAAAAAAAGCACAGGCATTACCCCTAAGGAGTACAGGGATAAATTCAACATTACACGCCTCGAAATAGCAAGTCGGTTAGAAAAAAGACTGGTATAGGATCAGTTTAGCTTAGCGATCTTTCTGAATGCATGCTGCTGTTCCTGGCTTATTTCTACGATATACATGCTGGCAGGGAGACCCGCGATATCCAGGCGGTGGGAAAACTTGTTGCCGCCTTTCTGAACGCGAACGGTTTGGTGCAAACGACCCGATCCCGCATCGAAAACCTTTATTTCGACATCGCCAATTTGATCATTCGCCATATCTATGTTGATAAAATCCGAGGTGGGGTTAGGATAAATACTGACTTCCTCATGCAGCGATTCGGTCAATGGCAACTCAGGTGCCGCGCTGGCAACAGCGGTTGTTCTGGCGTTGGAAACATTCGCTGCGACTACAAAAATCGGTGTTTCGCCAGCGGTAACGGTTACTTGGCCGTCTACAATCGGTTTTTCTTCCACGGTCATAGCAGTGCTTCCTGCCGCAGGGGTATAAATTCTCGCAACGCCGGTTTCACTGAAATGCAACGTGTATTCCGCCGTTCTGCCTATTTCATCAGGAACAGTCAGTACAAAAAGCGATTTGCCATTCAACTCGTAGCGATCGACGATCGGATCATTGTTGAGCGTTTCCTTGTAACGATAGTCTCCGAATTGCCTGTTAACCTGGTTGATGTAGTCCGCAGCGGGCCTGCGGGTCTGGTCAGAATTGAGTAATCCGGAGGTGCCAAACATACCCGAGCCGGTGTTGTCATCATACATTTGATAAAAGAACACTTTGTCGATGCCAGCCCTCGCAGAAAACAGGGATGTCCGCAGTATCCAGTCAGCCTGTGTCACCAGCGCCGATTTGTTGCCGATTGGAATTGCCTTTAATGGGCTTCCCTGGTTTACATCGTAACCGGTTTCCGTAATCCAAACCGGCATATCATTGGATACTTCGTGAGATGTTTTGATGAAATCATCGAGGATTTGTTTTGCGCTGGTCATTTCAGGAGCGGCGCCACGCGTAGAAGTCCCGCTCTGGTTCATCGTACCATTGTCGATGTACAGGTGGAAATTAACAATATCCCAGCAGAGATTTACACTGCCGTCTGCCTTGTAGCCCCTGTATTGCTTGCACCAGTCTACCATTCCCTTTACATAATCCGGGCCGGTGACAAGTCCCGCAATGACCACTTTCATGTTAGGGTCTGCATTTTTGATGCCTACGCCAGCACCCATTGTATTTTTGTGCCCGTCGTAAAAGGCTGATAAATTCGCTGCATATTCCCGTGCGGTCTGGTATGCCTTGCGGCCTTTCCACCATTTGTCCCTTTCGTTATCGCATTCAATATATTTTACAAGGTTAAGGCCGATCTTCACGGAGTTAGGAACGTCGCCATTCCACCTCGGGGTGCTGTGGGTGCTTAATAGTGCCGGGTCAACATTGGTATTGCTTCCATATCTCGCGGCATATTGAAACCCCATTTTTGCTTGCTCGATATAGGAATTCGGGTCACTGAAATCCTTGCCATAGCGAAGCGGCACGTTTTCATTGTCTTGCTCGCCGGCAGGATAGCTGTCCAGCATCCAGGTAGGTAGCGTCTTCAGGCAAGCTAGTACTTCTATGTTTTCGGCTTTACAACGTTCGTAAATCGCATCATAATTCCAGCCGCCGTAGATGGTCGGGTTGTAACTGTAAACACCTTCCTCTGGTTCCAGCTTCTGCCAGTCCATATAATGACGAAAACCACTGAAGCTTTTGGCCATATTCATCATCGGTTCATTGATCTGACCAGGATTGCTGCCCAGTTCGAAATTCCATTCATAGCCATTCACACCAAACATATCTCCGAGACGCACCGACTTTTGCGGAGCAACGGATAATGGCTGGCTTGGGGCTGTGTAGGAGCCGTAAAATTCCATTTCGGTAGGGAGCACGCCCTGAATTTTTAAAACCAGGTATCTGAAATTTCCCACCGGTGTGCTCAACTTAAATTTGCCTTCGGCAATTACCTGGCTATCAGGGTTGGGCCCGACCCAGGTATTGTATTCGTAACCCTTGAAAGTTGCGATCTGGATCCGCTCCCACTGGTCCGTAATGACCGACAAAGTCATCGGGTTGTCGGGCGAAGACCCTTCGAAATCAAAGAACTTAATGCTTTCAACAGTGATCGCTTCACCCGGAAGCAATGGATAATAAGCTTCATATTCATTAAGCACTTTGCCCCAGCCCGTGTTGACATTGGTTTGTGTATTTCCATCGAAAAGGCCTGCCAGTGAATTGGTTGCATTGGTCAGTTGATACCAGCGGGCCGGGTCCAGCACAATTTTGGCAGATGGGGCCAACGGCGACGAAGGGTGTACGACCTGAGCCTGGGCCACATCGGCTGCGGCGGAAAAGGACGCGCTTGCTGCCTGAGAAGCGGTAATTGTTGCTGTACCTTCACCTACCACCGTTGCTTTCCAGCTGCCGGTAGCATTGGAAACCGAAACGATGGAAGCGTCTGATGACGTAAAGGTCACCGCCACTTCGGCATTATTGCTGGAAGCGACCAGGCTGAAAGGAGCATCCGTAACCGTTTTAGGCGTAAGTGCAGCAAAATTGATAACTGACTGAGGTTTAGGGATGTTATTGCCAAGTTGTACATCGAACCAGTTGATGTTAAAGTAACCTTTATTGGCATATAGTCTCAACACCTGGTTACCCGCCGTTAATGTAGCGGTAGTACTTAGCGTTACATAACTTTGCCACCCGCCTGTCCATGGGATAGTAACCTGGCCAAGGATTGTACCTGCTGTATTTTTAATCTCGATTTTGCAATTGCCATTGGGGGACGCCACTCTGAACTGGAAGGTATGAAGGCCGGATGTCGCCACGTTCACATGGTAATCCATCCAATCCCCGTCTTCAATGCTGCCTACGTTCAGGTTGCCGCCAGCTTCGTCCCCGGTGTTTTCTGTTTGAATTACGCTCTCGCCATCAAAGTCTTCGGCTTCAATTTTACCCGGCAGACTTTTGGTTAAAAGTGGTACGCCACTCGAAACTTCAAACCAATTAAAATTAAATGCGCCTTGCCGGGCGTAAAGTCGGATAATATGGCTTCCTGCTGTTAAAACCGCATCTGTGCTTACTGTTACATAATTTTGCCATCCACCGGTGCGTGGCACATTAACCTGCGCGAGTGCCGTTCCATAATCGCTTTGGATCTCGATAACCCCATTCCCATAGCTGTTGGAAACGCGGAAGTAGAACGTGTAGGATCCCGCGGCGGGGACATTCACGTTGTAATCCAGCCAGTCGTTATCGTCAATATCGGCTACATTGCTTCCATTGCCGTCCGGGCAGCTTTCAAGTCTGACAGTACTTGCATTGTCAAAGCTTTCAGCCTGTATTTTGCCGGGAAAGGTCTTGCTCGCGCTGGTCGCCTCAAACCAGTTGATGGAGAAAATACCACGTTGTGCCAACAGACGGAGTGTCTGCTTGCCTTTTACCAGCTTTGCAAACATCGTAATCGTTGTCCAGCCCTGCGCCCCGCCGGTGCGCGGAACGGATACCTGGCTGAGCACGGTGGCATCGGCAGTCTTGATCAGTTGGAGAGACGCGTTGTCGCTGGCAGCATTTGCAACACGGATCCTGAAGGTGAAATACCCCGCAGAAGGAACATCGAACCTGAAGGTGATTGAGCTATTATCTGCCATGCCCCCGATATCCAGTCCGCCATCGATATCCTGACAAGTCTCGGTATTTGCCCCGATCTTGGAATCATAGCTTTCGGCCTCAATTTTACCTGCCAGCGGACGGTAAGTTTGTGCCATGCAGTTAATGCTGAAAAAAGGCAACAGCGCGAGTAAAATATTTTTCATAGAGGAAAGCATTATTTCACTTCCAATATAGTATTTATTCGAAAAATATATATTTATAAATAGAAATTAATATTTTATGTATGTAGGTGAACTAGGTTGACATATCGCATAATTTTTTGTTTTATATCAATAAATTGGATAGAAAAAAGGAGTATTCCTACGGCCAAGGCCAAAAGCTCGCCCCGTTTCCTCTTAAAAACAGTCAAGGTGTTGTGTACCAGCGAGAGTTAGAGGGTATTTGACATCTTTGTAGTACCCTAGATTGGTAAATCCCTTGATCATTTCCTGAAACCTACGATGATGAGGGTCGAATTGATCACTGGCGTTTGTTGCCGGTTGGTGGAAGGGGTTTTAAAAAATTCATGTAAACATTGTGCCGGAGTTGAATGTAATAGATTGGTTGAATTTAGTAGTCTTACTTCTACAACACGGAGACTTAGAGGTATAGAAAGTGAGGTACGGTAGAAATTTGTGGATTGTACTAGTTGAAGAGGAAGTGAGGAATAGTTTTTTTTGAGAACTCATACAGGTAAATGGATCATCATTGGAAAATCACAGAATTGAACTAGTACGGGGAGACATCACAACGCTTCATGTGGATGCTGTTGTGAATGCTGCGAATTCATCTCTGATGGGCGGCGGTGGGGTGGATGGAGCTATTCATCGGGCAGGAGGGCCTGCTATTCTCGCGGAATGCCGAAAAATTGTTGCCAGGCAGGGAGGCTGTCGTACGGGTGAGGCGGTTATCACAGCAGCGGGGAAACTACCTTCCCAATTTGTGATTCATACCGTTGGGCCTGTCTGGAACGGCGGAGCAAAAGGCGAAGCACAGAAGCTAGCGTCCTGTTATTGGAAATCGCTGGAACTGGCATCTGAAAACCAGTGCGAAACGGTCGCTTTTCCTAATATAAGTACCGGGATTTACGGGTATCCCAAAGACGAAGCCGCCCGGATCGCGGTGGAAACCGTTTCGGACTGTCTCAGCAGCCATTCTATTCCCCGGAAAGTAATATTCGTCTGTTTTGACCAGGAGAATTTCCTGCATCTGGCCAAGTATCCACAAGTAAAAAGGGGATCAGGCATCTGATCAATTCAATGCATGACCCATACTAAATGAAGCCGGGGATGCCCGGTTCTCCGCCCGGCGTAGGTAGAGGTTCCACTTCCGGAATGGCCGGTTCTACAGGAGGCAACTCCGGGCTTGGTTCTATCGGCGGGGTTTCAGGATCTTTTTCAAATGGGGGTGTTTCCTCGGGCACATCGGGAGAAGGTACTTCGGGGCGCGGATCGAAGGGAGGTGTTTCCGGATCGAAGGGTTCCGCATCGGACGCAGGCATATCCCACGTACTGGCAAATTGATAGATATCCATGGTTTTTAGTGTTGATCTTGATTCTAAGACTAGTACGCTCTTATTAAAATAAGTGTGCCGGGCATTTGCATCTTTCATGACGCGCGTGCACAAATTTTAAAATCTCCGAAATATTTTCAACTCCCGGGAATCATTTCTGATTCCGTCTTGTAATGTAGGCACTGTACAGTTCAATATATTTAAATCTATCAATATATCTTGGCATGGAGGTTCGACAAGTAGAGCGGATATCGAAGGCATTGAGTGATCCCAGCCGTATTCTGATTTTGAAACAATTACGTCAGAAGGAGGATTGTCTGTACTGTCACGAAATCGCCGACTTTATTGATTTGGCCCAGCCTTCTATTTCACATCACGTTAAACAACTAGCAGACGCAGATCTTATTTTCGTTGAAAAAGAGGGAAGAAATGTAAAATATAAACTGAACCAGGCTGTGCTCGACGACTACGTTCAATTTCTGAATACGCTTAAAGTTTAAATTTTTTACCCAAATACATCGATACATTTCGATATATTAATTTATGAAAGGTGTGTAACCCGGCAAGGCCAGATCTGCCCGCCTCTCGAACTAAACAAATCGATACATTCAAATATTTAAATTAATCAATTTATGGAAAAGACCATCCAATCCGCAAAGATCGTGTCGGGACTTATTATTACCGGCGTGATATTGCTTTCCGTATTCTTCAAAGGATATACCTCTAAAGATGGCGTGCCCAAGAAAGGGCATACAGCCTCAAAACCAAGTGTTGCTGCGGCTGTGGGCGTCCCAGTAGATGCTCAGGTCCTTCACTCTGAATCATTAAGTGACGAGATGATCGTATCGGGTACCCTACTGGCTTATCAGGACGTAAGTATTGCCAGCGAGCTCAATCGCAAGGTGACGGCGGTTTACGCCAAAGAAGGAAAAGCAGTCGCAGCGGGGACGGTCCTGTTTAAGCTGGACGACGCCGATCTGATCGCTGAACTGGAACAATTGAAACAACAGGAGAAACTGGTGATTTTGAATGAAAAAAGGTTTAAAGATCTGATTGACAACGAGGCAGCCAAACAACAGGACTATGACGAAGCGTTTACAAATCTGAAAGTGATCCAGGCAAAAATTGACCAGCTGAAAGTGATGATCTCCAAGACGAGCATCCGGGCGCCTTTCAGCGGAAACCTGGGTATTGTGAATGTGCATACCGGCGCTTATGTTACACCGGGCGCCCCGCTTGCCCAGCTCACAGACAATACCCGTCTCAAAATCGATTTTGCCATTCCAGAGAAGCATGCCAATACATTGAAGGCAGGAGATTTAGTGGAGTACCATGTAGAATCCAATGAAAAACCTTACACCGCAACCATCATCGCGCATGAGGCTGGCCTGAACCAGCAGACCCGTACGCTCCTGGTGCGCGCCGTGAGCAATAACAGCAGCCGCGAACTGTTGCCCGGCCAAAGTGCCCGCCTTACCCTGCGTTTAGGTAGCACCGGTAACGCGCTGATGGTGCCTAACCAGGCCCTCATCCCTTCTTCAAAAGGATACAGCGTGTTTGTAGTCAATAACAATAAAGCCAATTTCAAACCGATTGAAATCGGGCAGCGCAATGCTTATTCGGTACATGTAACCAAAGGACTTGCTCCTGGCGATACGATCGTGACAAGCAATATGCTTCGCCTGACACCTGGCGCTGACGTCCAATTGGTTTCCGTTCACTAAAAATCTATTCAGCATGAGTGCGATTTCTCAAGTAAGTATTTCCCGGCCTGTTTTGGCCGGGGTCATGTCTGTACTGCTTATCCTTTTCGGTATCGTTGGCTACACCTATCTGGGAACCCGGGAATATCCGGTCACAGACTCCCCGATTGTGATGGTAACCACGGTTTATCCGGGCGCCAGTGCAGATATCATTGCCTCGCAGGTGACCAAACCTTTGGAGGAAGCCATTGCGGAAGCCAACGGGATCAGATCGGTTTCGTCTACTTCCCGTGAACAGGTGAGCATAATCACCGTCGAATTTGAACTAAATGCGGACCTGGAAGCAGCTGCCAACGATGTGCGGGATAAAGTTTCCAAATCACGTCAGCAATTGCCCACGGATATCGAGCCTACCATTGTTGAAAAAGCAGGCCCGGCCGATTTCCTGGTGTTTTTGACGGTTCAAAGCAAGACCAAAACATTGGAAGACGTAACGGATTTTGTCAATATCAACATCAAAGAACGTCTGCAATCGATCCCGGGAGTTCGTCTCGTGGATTCCTATGCAGGAAGAAAACGGGCGATGCGTTTACGGATGGATCCGGTCAAGCTGGCTGCCTATGGTTTGACCCCAATTGACATTCAAAAAGCATTGCAGCGTGAAAACGTGGATTTGCCAAGCGGAAGGATTGAAGGACAAAACACGGAAGTGACCCTCCGGACCCAAGGCAGATTGGTGACAGAAGACGATTTCAATAACATGATCATCCGGGAAAGCGAAGGCGCCATTGTTCGCTTCAAAGATGTGGGCGAGGCGATTATGTCTTCGCAAAACGAGCGTACCGCGATGATCATTTATAATGGAAAAAGAGCTGATTATGGCGTGGGAACGGGCGTAAGCCCGCAGCGTGGCGCCAACTCGCTGGCGATCGTGGACGAATTCAAAAAACGTTTTGAAGAAATCCAGAAAACCGCCCCGAAAGAATATGAGATCGCTTTGGGGAAAGATTTTACAGTTCCGGTAAGAAACTCATTATCAGAAGTTGAGGAAACATTATTACTTGCTTTCGCCCTGGTATCCCTGATCATTTTCGTGTTCCTGAGAGACTGGCGCAGCACATTGATCCCGCTGCTCGCGATCCCGGTTTCCATCGTCTCGGCCTTTTTCATTATGTATATTGCCAACTTCTCGATCAATGTGCTGACATTGCTCGGGCTGGTACTTGCGATCGGGCTGGTGGTCGATGACGCGATCATTGTTTTGGAGAACATATATAGCAAGGTCGAGGAAGGCATGTCGCCGATCCAGGCGGCGCGGCAGGGTTCCAATGAAATCTACTTCGCGGTAATTTCCACCACCATCACATTGGTGGCAGTATTCCTCCCGATTTTGTTTTTAGGCGGATTAACAGGCCGCTTGTTTAAAGAATTTGCAATTGTAGTGGCTGGTTCAGTCACGGTTTCAGCCTTCGTAGCATTAACACTTACGCCGATGATGAGCGCTTATTTGCTCAGATCAGGAACCTCCCATAATTGGCTTTATAAGAAAACAGAACCCTGGTTCGTAGCGCTGAACAATGCGTATGCACGCTCATTGTCGGCATTTATGAAAGTTCGCTGGCTCGGTGTGGTGTTATTGCTCGTATCATTTGGGGTGGCTTACTGGCTCGCGCCGAAGCTGCCTTCCGAACTCGCGCCGCTGGAAGACCGGTCGATGATCGGGCTCGCGGTGATCGCGCCTGAAGGTACTTCCTACGAAAGTATGGAGGCCAGCATGAAGGAAATTGGGAATTATATCAGCGATTCCATTCCCGATCTCAATGCGGAGCGCACTTACACTGCTGTTGCCGCAGCGGGAGGTACTTTGGCCCAACCAGTGAATGGTGGTTTTCAGTGGATATTTTTGAAAGAGCCGAAGGACAGAAAAAGCGGCTTAACACAGGCGCAGATCTTCATGAAACTGGTGATGGCTACCCGGCAATTCAGGAACGTACTGATTATTCCTATCCAGTTACCTACCATCGGCGGTTATGGAAATACGCAGCCTGTCCAATATGTAATCCAGGCGCCGAGTTTGAAAGGATTGATCGAGGTGATGCCGAGGCTGATGACTCAGGTAGGAAGCAGCAAAAAGCTGAATTTTGCCGATGCGGATTTTAAAATCAACCGCCCCGAAATCAGTATCAGCATCGACCGCCAGCGAGCGGCCCAGTTGGGAATTTCAACCCAGGATATTGGTCAGACTTTGCAACTGGCATTGAGCAGCAGGAGGTATGGTTACTTTATTTTCAACGATCGCCAATACGAAGTGATCGGCCAATTGGAGCGCGAGGACCGGTCCGCACCTTACGACCTGAAATCTCTGTATCTCAAATCGGGCAGCGGGGAAATGGTTTCACTGGATAATGTAACCAAACAAAATGAGGGTATCAGTCCGCCAGCGATTTACCGATATAATCAGTCTTACAGCGCTACGATTTCAGCAACACCGGCGGCAGGGGTAAGCTTGGGAGAAGCGATCCAGGAATTGGATAAAATCACTTCCCAAGAACTTCCAAAAGGTTTTACAACTGCATTGGCAGGGCAAAGCCGCGATTACTCCGAAAGCAGTTCGAGCCTGATCTTTGCGTTCATTTTTGCGATTGTGCTCATCTACCTGGTGTTGGCTGCCCAGTTTGAAAGTCTGGTCGATCCGTTTATTATCCTGCTCACCGTGCCGATGGCTTTGACAGGCGCATTGTTAAGTCTCTGGTTTACTGCCCAAACCGTGAATATTTTCAGCCAGATCGGGATTATCATGCTCATTGGTCTGATCACCAAAAACGGTATCCTGATCGTGGAATTTGCAAACCAAAGTAAGGAAGAAGGCACCTCCACATTTGAGGCGGCCAAAGTAGCGGCGGTTTCCCGTTTCCGCCCGATTTTGATGACGACGCTGGCCATGATTTTCGGAACATTACCGATCGCATTGTCACTCGGAACATCATCCGGAAGTCGCCAATCGCTTGGAATTGTGGTCGTTGGCGGGCTGATCTTCGCCGGGGTGCTGACGCTTTATGTGATCCCGTCCATTTATTCCTACTTATCAAGACCATTGCGGAAACGCGACGATGCAAGGCCTGTTCCACAATCAGAGGAAGCTTTGCTGCACACACATTAATTCCAGAAAGGAACATGAATACCACATATCAATCATGAAAAATACATTGTTAGACAGATATACCAGGATAAAGCTATTGGGCCTTATCCTGGCCCTCAGCCCGCTTTTTAGCTGGGGGCAGAAACAAACCTTATCTTTGGAGCAAGCCATTGAAGCCGCTAAAAATCATAACCGCGACCTGCGGATCGATTCGATGGGGATCCGCAAATCGGCCCAGCAAACGGCGGTTACACAGGGTTTGTTAATGCCGAATATCAGCCTCACCGGCCAGTTTCAACATTATTTCCAGAAACCCGTCTTTTTTGGCCTCAATGGGAATTCGTCATCTTCCGAAAAGATTGGCTATGCCCGCTTTGGCGGTGAAGACCAGGCTGGCGCAATGCTTTCATTGGTGCAGCCGATTTACAATTCGGGCGCGCGACATGAAGTTCAGCGAAGGAAATTGGTGGAAAAGCAAAGCAAGCTGATATTCCAGGAAAAGGAAATTGATGTCGTTGCGCAAGTCAGACAGAATTATGTGCGGCAGCTGGTTCTCAGCGAGCGTCTTAAGCTGCAAAGAGAGAGCATTCTTCGTAACCAGAAGGCATTGGCGGATTCCAGGTATCTCTTAGCCCAGGGAAAAGCATTGCGGGTGGATACGTTGCGGGCCTATACGCTGGTCAAAAACCTCGAACCGGACGTTTTGAGACTTACTTATGCGGTACAGGTCAGTCAGCAGCAACTACGAAACCTGCTCGGTGACGTTTCCGAGACCGAATATGTGCTTTCCGATTCATTGGAACTGAGCTCCGCGGATTCGATCCCTTCCGAAGCGGGCACTTATAGATTATCCATTCAGCAACGCCCCGATTTACAAATTCTGACATTGAATAAAGAAATCTCGGACAAGGAAATTGACCTGTACCGTTCGGCCAGATTGCCAGTCGTGAATTTTGTAAGCCAGTACCAGCTGAACACCCAAACCAATCAATTCAGGTTTGGCAACGCAGATTATCCGCCGGTTTTCTTCGCTGGTATCCAGTTTGCGATCCCGATTTTTAGCGGAAACCAGCATGTGAACAGTATTGCGCTGGGAAAAATTGAAAGACAACAAGCGGATTTAGTCTATCGCAATGCGCAAGAACAATTGAAAACGGAGGTCAAACAAATCCTGGCCAGCCTTATCGAAACATCAGAAAGGATCAAAACCCAGCAGGGAGTTTCAGCAACGGCTGAACTGAGTTATTCCATTACCAGGTATCGGTACGAAAAAGGTGTCGCATCGCGGCTGGAGCTAACTGACGCCGAACTGGCCCTGACTACCGCCAAAGCCAATTACCTCGAATCCGTTTTCGACTATCTATCAGCCAAAATTGAATTGGACCGGGTAACTGGCAACGCCAAAACCGGTTGGTAACGTTTGCCGCTTTACCTTAAAAGGAATCTGGTTGTGTATTTAACCTGGATTCGGGTTCTTACGGGTGAGCCAGGGGTTGTCGGTAAGGGATTTATGCGAAAATGGGTTGATAACAAACGGCGATTGTCATCAACCCATTTTACTGTTATGCTGATCAGCCTTAATACTCCCCCAAATTGAGGCCATCGGTTAAATGTAGCAACCGGATATTAAACCGATGAAAACCATGAAATAAAGCAAACTTCCACGATGGAAAAGTTGCAATGAAGTTTACGAAGTTTTATTGCTTGCTGATTTCAAACGTCTTTCAAACATGATAAATCAGTCCGGTACCTTTATCCAGCGATTTAATAGTTGTCATGTCATCGGAGGACAACTCAAAGTCAAAGACATTGAAATTTTCGTGTATTCTTTTCATATCCGCTGATTTCGGAATAGCCACGACTTCTTTCTGAATTAGCCATCGTAAAACCACCTGGGCAATGCTCTTGTTATATTTGCCTGAAAGCCCTTTTAAAAGTTCATTGTTAAAAAGATTGTTTTTGCCCTGAGCAAAGGGGGCCCATGACTCCAGCTGGATGCCTTGAGATTTCAAAGCTTTCTGCATTTCCGTTTTCTGGGAAAATGGATGTGTCTCCACCTGATTAACTGCCGGTATCACACGATGCTGCTTAAGCAAGTGCTGAATCTGATCCATATTGAAATTACTTACACCTATAGCCCTCACTTTACCTTCTTTATACAATTCTTCCATGGCTGTCCACGAGGAATTGATGTCTCCCTGCGGGAGATGAATCAAGTACAGATCAATATAGTCAAGACCCAATTTTTGTAGGGATGCTTCAAATGCGCGCTTTGCTTTTTCATACCCGGGATCCGCTGGCAAAAATTTAGTAGTCACAAAGATTTCTTCTCGTTTGACATTACTTTTTTTGATCGCTCTGCCGACCGATTCCTCATTATAGTATGCCGCAGCCGTGTCGATCAGTCTGTAGCCAATATTTAAAGCATTTAGCACAGACTGCTCACACGCCGAACCGTCCCGAAGCAAGTAAGTGCCAAAACCAAGCAGCGGCATTTTGATGCCGTTATTTAATGTAATGTTCATCGTCCTAAATTTTAACAACTTGAAGTATGTTGCTTAGCTACAGATCCCGGTAGCAGGCTCTGCGAACGGAGCCCAGCTACCGGGGTCGCCCAATCGCCTAAGCTTTCCGGTCTATCACCTTGTCCAGACTTTCCGGATACCGGCCGCCCCTGGCTTCAATGTTATCTGCACCCCGGGTGATCGTGCTTAGCTCAGCGGGTGAAAGATCCAGAACCGCAGCTCCGATATTTTCCTTTACACGTTCCGATTTCGTGGTACCCGGGATCGGAACGATCCATCGCTTCTGTGCCAGGATCCAGGCAAGCGCCACCTGCGCGGCGGAAGCTCTTTTCTCCGTCGCAACGCGGTCGAGGATGTCCACAAAGGCCTGATTCGCTTCCATGTTTTCTTTCTGAAAACGGGGGAAGTAACTCCGGCCATCTTCTTTTTCAAAGACCGTGTCGACAGCTATTTTTCCGGTCAGAAAGCCCCGGCCGAGTGGGCTGAAGGGCACAAAACCGATCCCCAGTTCTTCCAGCACAGGAAAGACCTTTTCTTCGGGTTCACGCCACCAGAGGGAGTACTCGCTCTGCAGCGCCGTCACGGGTTGCTCGGCGTGGGCTTTGCGAATGTTGCTGACCCCAGCCTCGGATAGCCCGAAGTGCTTCACCTTACCCGAGGTAATAAGATCCTTCACGGTGCCAGCCACATCCTCTATGGGGACGGTCGGGTCCACACGGTGCTGGTAGAGGAGATCAATCGTATCGATGCGCAAGCGTTTGAGTGATGCTTCCACTACTTTGCGGATGGTTTCCGGGCGACTGTCAAGTTCAGCGTTCGAACCATTCTTGAATCCAAATTTGGTGGCGATCACCACCCTGCCTTTGAAAGGCTCCAGAGCCTCTCCAACGATATCTTCGTTGGTATAAGGGCCGTAAACCTCCGCAGTATCAAAGAAGGTGATACCCTGTTCCGCGGCGTCGCGCAACACGCGAATCGCTTCATTCCGGTCCGGTTGGTTGGCATATCCATGGCTTAATCCCATGCAGCCGAAACCAAGTTCAGACACTTCTAATCCTGAGGTTCCTAATGGTCGTGTTTTCATGTTGAATATTTGAATGTTTTACTGTCGCAAAATTGTGGAGGGAGTGCGAGCCGCTTTGTATACAGATTACGGGTTTCCCTACCATTATTACTGATTGCGAAGACAGGTATGACAAAGGCGCAACAGAACCTGTAATTTTGTAATGATAAAAGTTAAGGTAAGAGAAAGATGTAGGTATGGAAGAGATTGTAAAAATTGACAGCATTGCCCGGTACAATACCATGCGTGGTGTAACAACCAAACATCCTCTGGTTACGGTAATCGACGCTTCGAAGGTAAAAGCAATGCCCGCCAAATCATTTAACTTTGGTTTGTATGCGGTGGCTCTGAAAGAACATCATTCTGCCCAGCTGCGCTATGGACGAACGCACTATGACTACCAGGAAGGAAGCCTGATATTTGTAGCGCCCGGGCAGATCTTAGGTGTGCAGCCTGGCGCAGCACCATTTGCGCCGAAAGGCTGGACATTACTCTTTCATCCCGACCTGATCAACGGCACTACGCTGGGCAGACACATTCAGGAGTACTCTTTCTTTTCGTATGACGTAAATGAAGCGCTTCACCTGTCGGATAAAGAGAAGAGTATCGTAATGGATTGTTTCTCAAAAATCGAGTATGAACTTGATCAAAATATAGACAAGCACAGCAAAACACTGATTGCATCCAACATCGAGTTGCTGCTCAATTACTGCATCCGTTTTTACGACCGCCAGTTCATTACCCGCGACAATGCGAACAGAGGAATCCTCGAAAGGTTTGAATATTTATTGAAAGACTATTTTTCTACCGACAAACCGGAGAACGAAGGCTTACCATCCGTCGCTTATTGCGCCGAAGCCCTGCATTTATCACCCAACTATTTTGGTGACCTGGTGAAGAAAGAAACCGGCAGGTCTGCTCAGGAATACATTCAGTCAAAAGTGATCGATGTGGCGAAAGAGAGAGTGTTTGATATGGATAAATCCGTGAGTGAAATTGCCTATGAATTGGGCTTTAAATACCCGCAGCATTTCACCCGTTTGTTCAAACAAAAAACAGGTGTTACACCTCATGATTACCGGATGATGAATTAAATGAAATCGTTTATAATATCATTTTCAGATGACTTTCACATCGCTTCGAAAAGATCCACCAACTGAACTTGCCGTCCGGACCGGGGCTCATCGCACAGCCAACAAAGCCTGCCATCTCCACCTCCAAGATGATGTGCATGAAGATCCCTTACCACCTCAGCGGGCAACAAGTACTTTGAAAACATTTATCGCCTGGGTGGCCTATGCAGCGCTGGCCACCCACTCAACACTCGAGCGTAAACCGTCGATCTTCATCTGACAAGATCCACAACTCATTTTTTTATAAACCGCAGGATAATTATTCTGCCGTTTCTCTCTCGCAGGAACATTGAAAAGGTATATTTTTCACAATAAATTTTATATTTGGTTTAATCTCCCATCAGACAAATCAAATATGGAACAGCATTACAAACCCACACTTCAGGTCTCTTTTCATGGCGAAGGGACGAAACTATTCGGGATTTATATTGTCAATATCCTGCTCACAGTCTTCACCTTCGGCCTATATTACCCTTGGGCGAAAGCGGCGCTTTTGAAATATGTATATGAGGAATCCGAGTTTGATGGCAGCCGGTTTACCTTTCATGGGACAGGGAGGGAAATGTTCATTGGTTTCATCAAGGCCATCGCCATTATTCTGGTTATTTACGGCATACTGATCGGGGCCATTTTTTCCAGAAACCCTGTCATCATTTCGATTGGGCTCCTCGTTTTCTATGCTGCATTGCTTTTGCTGATTCCGGTCGCTATTCACGGCTCCATGCGGTACCGAATGTCCAGATCTTCCTGGCGCGGCATTCATTTTGGTTACCGCGGCAACCTGAAAGAATTTGTGACCATGTTTGTGATCGGCAGTCTGTTATCCATTTTCACATTGGGCATTTATGCCTTCTGGTTTATTGTCGAAATCCGTAAATACATTTTCAAAAACCTCCGTTTCGGGAACCTGACCTTTTCTTATGAAGGAGAAGGAGCAGCGTTCTTTTGGTTAAATGTCAAGGGATATTTCCTGTCATTGTTTACATTGGGGATCTATTCTTTCTGGTACGCCAAAGACCTGTTTGCATTTTATGTCGATAACATCCGGCTTTACCAGGATAACAACCGGATCGTGTTCCGCTCCAATGCGACGGCTGGCGGTTATTTCAAACTGATCTTTGGGAACATACTCATTATTTTACTCACATTGGGATTGGGCACGCCCTGGGCCATCGTACGTGCGCTCAGCTTTGTTTTTTCACATATCCAGATCGAAGGCTCTCTCAATGTAAACGCAATCCGGCAGACCGAAGAGAATTATACGGATGCCACAGGTGAAGATCTGGCCGATATCATCGATATTGGGCTTGTTTAGAAATACCAACCCTATTTCATGTTGAATATTAGTGTAAAGTATCACGACGGGAGGCGCTCTATTGCCCACGATGCTACTTTGACTTTGATGCCGGATTATTGGCTGATCCACTATGTGGATCAGGATGACGAGTTGCAATCTGTGAAATGGGAACTCGACCAGATTAAAGCCGATCAGAATTTTACCACGCTTTATATTCTCAGATATGGTGGTTTTCCACAGCAGACCATCGAAACCAAAGAAAAAAATCTGCCCGTTGTTTTAAAAGAAAAGTATCCTTCGCGGGTATTTTTCAAAAAAAACGTATCCGGTATCTTCAGGAAGACCAACACGCTGGTGATCGGCCTGGCCGCGTTAACGATCGTGCTGTTGGGTTGCTCATATTGGTTTGCACTTCCCTTTTTGGCTGAACAAATTGCGTCACGTGTTCCTCAAAGTATGGAAGCACAGCTCGGTGAAGCGCTCTATGATCATATGATTTCGGACTACCAGGTGAACGATACCCTCACGGCACGGGTAAATGATTTCGTCCAATCTATTGATTTCAGAACCACTTATCCAATCGAAGTCACTGTCGTAAAGAAAGACCAGGCCAATGCCTTCGCACTGCCGGGAGGGCACATTGTCGTGTATGACAAGATACTGGAAGGGATGCAGACCAAAGAAGAACTGGCGGCGCTTTTAGCGCACGAGGTAGCCCACGTTCAATACCGCCATTCCCTGAAAAGTATGTTCAGGAGCCTGGCCGGCTATCTTTTTATTTCATTGGTAATCAGTGATGTAAATGGCATCGTGGCAGTGCTGGCCGACAATTCCAATATGCTGGTCAATCTTACTTATTCCCGGGATCTGGAAACGGAGGCCGATCACCGTGCCATGCAAACGCTCCAGAGCGACGGAATTAGCCTGAAAGGTTTTGTAGATTTATTCCAATTGCTGGAAAGCCACGCAGGGGATGTGGGTAACTTCAGGATTTTGAGCACCCACCCGCTCAACCAGGAAAGGATACAGCATGCCAAAGCGCTCGCCCGGGAGCAGACCAATATCAGAGATCAGTCGGTTCTGCAGCATAAGTGGCAGAAGATCAGATTCAACAAGTCTTAATGGGTATGGCATTATTTTTGTGACTTACTTATAAAAGAAATGATACATCATGAAAGCACTAACAACAGAAGGGCAGCAATATATCAAGGACCTGGCTGCAAAATATAACCTTAAAACAGAGACCGTTGAAACCATGTTGAAGGCGGTTATCAACGGTGGCGGAACCATGGCACAATTTAATATTCCTGAACTTGGAGGTTCCGGGCAATGGATGAAAGGTGGTATGACAATGGTAGGAGATATGTTCAACAGTTCATTAAAGACGACTGTTGATAAACTTGCCAGCGAGTTGTCCTCTATTGTTACTACGAGAATTTTATTTGCGGAAGCTGAAAACCTGGATGTTGAAAAGAAACATACAAGCGGGAGTTTTTCCAGCCATTCAGGCAGCTCCTGGCCGTCCGTATTTGGGAATCCAACATCCAGCGGTTCACAGAATAACTTCAAATATGCCTATTTTGGGCCAGTGAGGCGCCTGGTTATCGAGGAAGATGGTAAAAGGACCATTTACGATACCAAACATCACCAGATAACCGGTATTTCGCAGCAGCAGGGATCAGGGAATTCCTACAAGTTTACCAGCCAGGAGGGGCCTGTGGATATCAACAGTTTATCAGTCATTTCAGAGCCAAGCGCCCAAATGCAGGCCACGCCGGAAATTGCGTACGATGTAACTTCAAATGCCGACCTCCGGAATTCCGAAACATCCCGAAGCCCTCAGGATATCGTTATTTCCACGATCGAAAAAATCAGTGTACTTTTTGAGAAAGGGCAGATTACGGAAGAGGAGTTTAAAACCAAAAAGCAGGAGCTTTTGGCAAGATTATAATTTTGACCTGATGTCATTTTGGTTGGGCCCGGAAAATTTTCGGGCCTGATTGTTGATATGGCAATCTGGAGAATACTAAGACGTTTACCAACTGACGGTCGTACCAATCCAATGTAATTTTCCTTTATTTGCAAGCGTCAAGCCGTAATCTCTTGATTGTAGAAATGATATTTGCGCAGATTTCAAAAATAGTTGATCCCATCGCCATCAAGCTGGATGGATGGTTTGTAGAGTCCGTCAAGGTGATTCCCAACCTGATCATGGCCATCATAATTCTGGTGGTTTTCAGGGTTTTGGCAAAATATGTAAGCCGGATCATGGAGCAGATTTTAGGTCGCGCCTCCCAGAATATAGCGTTGGTCAGCCTGATTTCGGCCATCACCAGAATAGCCATCGTGATGACGGGCCTTTTCTTTGCACTGGGCATAATGGGACTTGATAAGACAGTCACATCGTTGCTGGCTGGCGCAGGTGTTTTGGCGCTTGCACTCGGTTTTGCATTTCAGGACCTGACCACCAACTTCATTTCTGGGGCTTTTATTGCGGTTCAGAGACCGATCAAAGTGGGGGACATTATTGAAACCAATGGTTATACGGGTAAGGTATTATCGATTGGGCTGCGGTCTGTCAAATTGGATAATTTCGCCGGACAGCAAGTGGAACTGCCGAGTAAGGATATCTTTCAGAAACCTATTGTGAATTTCACATTTTCCGGCGAACGTCGCGTGCAGATGGAATGCAGTATCGGCTATAAAGATGACCTGGGAATCGTGGAAAATCTGGCGCTTTCTGTCATCAACCAACTGGATTTTTTAAATAAGTTAAAACCAGTCGAACTCAACTTCACACGGTTCAGCGAAAAGAGCATCGATTTCGAAATCCTGTTCTGGATCAACCAGGATAAAATAGGCCCCGGCCCGGCGAAAAGTATTGCCATGAAGGCCGTAAAAAGGGTTTTTGATGAGAATGGCATCGCATTCCCGACGCCGGTGAGGGCCGTGGAAGTAATGCCCGGGAAAGGGGTGGCCGAATGATCATTGCAACCGTAAACAAAAACGCCTGCCTCAAAAAATGAAACAGGCATTTTTAATATGAACCTCAATTGATATCAATATCTGTAAGTCTCCGCTTTGTACGGTCCGGTTGTTGACACGCCGATGTACGCAGCTTGCTCCTCAGTCAGAGTGTCCAGTTTCGCACCTACGTGGGCCAGGTGGAAAGCAGCTACTTTTTCGTCCAATGCTTTTGGAAGTACGTAAAGTTTTTTCTCGTAAGCCGCAGTATTGGTCCAAAGTTCGATTTGTGCCAAAGTCTGGTTAGAGAAAGAGCATGACATCACGAAGGATGGGTGGCCCATTGCGCAGCCCAGGTTTACCAAACGTCCTTCAGCAAGTACGATAATGTCTTTGCCTTCGATGTTGTAAATATCAACCTGCGGTTTGATCTGCGACTTGGTATGACCGTATGATTTGTTCAACCAGGCCATATCGATTTCATTGTCGAAGTGGCCGATGTTGCAAACCACCGCTTTGTCACGCATTTTGCGGAAGTGCGCCTCGGTAATGATCTTGTAGTTACCAGTTGCAGTTACAAAAATGTTCGCACGGCTGGCAGCTTCGTCCATGGTAACCACTTCAAAACCGTCCATGGCGGCCTGAAGCGCACAGATTGGATCGATTTCGGTTACCAATACGCGGCAGCCTGCTCCGCGAAGGGATTCGGCAGAACCTTTACCTACGTCACCGTAACCTGCTACTGCTGCTACCTTACCGGCAAGCATCAAGTCTGTTGCACGACGGATTGAATCTACAAGCGATTCGCGGCAGCCGTATTTGTTATCAAATTTAGATTTGGTCACCGAGTCATTCACATTGATCGCCGGCAAATGAAGGGTGCCGTTTTTGTAACGCTCGTACAAGCGGTGAACGCCGGTTGTTGTTTCTTCCGAAAGACCTCTGATGCCTTCGATCAGCTCGGGGTATTCGTCAAAAACCATATTGGTAAGGTCACCGCCGTCGTCCAGGATCATGTTCAGGGGCTTGCGGTCTTCTCCGAAGAAAAGGGTCTGCTCGATACACCAGTTGAATTCCTCTTCATTCATTCCTTTCCAAGCGTAAACCGGGATACCTGCTGCTGCGATTGCCGCCGCTGCGTGGTCCTGTGTAGAGAAGATGTTACACGACGACCACGTCACTTCCGCACCCAATGCGGTTAATGTTTCGATCAATACTGCAGTCTGGATGGTCATGTGAAGGCAACCTGCAACACGTGCACCCGCCAATGGCTGAGATGGCCCGTATTCAGCGCGGATCGCCATTAAGCCCGGCATTTCTGCTTCTGCCAATGTAATTTCTTTGCGGCCCCATTCGGCCAGCGAGATGTCTTTTACCTTGTAAGGAATGTACGTTTCGGTTGACGTTGCCATTATTTTACAGTTTAGTTATTTTCTTGATTATGCTACAAAACTAAGTAGAAAAACCACCGACGGGAAGAAAAGCAGATACAAATTGTGATTTGGCTTAAAGAATTGGATAAATTATCTAATATCGGCTCGTAACCTAACGCTTTGACACTAAGTCAGAAGAGTAAACCTACCTCTGATAGATATTTTGTCCTGACCAGAAAATATTGCCTCAGAAGGCTGTTGTTCGTCGACGATACCGGTGCATCTGTCGACAATGGTTTCGTTTCAAAATTTTGGGTTGTCAATTAATTATATTTGTTCATGCGCCCTAAGGTTTCGATATTCTTTTCCTCTGCCCCCAAAAGACTTTTACTGCACATCATGTTTTGGGGGGCAGTACTGCTTGTGCTGACATTCATTTATGGAACAGGTATGCCGGATTACGGGCTGGCGCTGCGTATTGTTGCCCTCTTTCTGCCGATCCATATCTTTTACTTTTATAGCATTGGTTACGTCATTATCCCCCGGTATTTCAATCGGAAAAAGTACTTGGAAGTCGGTATCAGTATCATTTTTTGTGTGCTGCTTTCAACGCTCGCTTTCCGGCTGGTGGAAATCCTGGTCGCGGATCCGATTATTTATGCAGCTGTAAAAAGGAACGATCCGACGTTTGTATGGAAGAAATTGGACGGGACTTTTGTGCATCAGCTGACCAAGCCTGTATACCTGATCAGTGCCTTTGAGCAGACCAACATTTTTGTCTGGATCGCATTGTCAATCAAATTTTTCAAAATGTGGTTTGAAAGGAGGCAGGCCGCCATAGAAGCAGAACTGAATTTCCTGAAAGGGCAGCTGCACCCTCATTTTTTATTTAACACACTTAATAACCTCTATGCATTAACCCTTACGCAAAATCCCCAGTCACCTTCCGTCGTGATGGGACTGGCGGAAATATTGAGATATATGCTGTATGAAGCCAATACGGATGTTGTTGATCTTCAAAGGGATATAAGCATTGTGGAAAGTTATATTGAGCTTGAAAAAATCAGGTATGGAGAGCGGCTCGACATTAATTTTAGCATCAATGGACTGGCCAGTAACCAGCGAATCACTCCCTTGCTGATTCTTCCATTGGTTGAAAACGCTTTCAAACATGGCGCGAGCGAACAGGTAGGGCAGGCGTGGATCAACATTGATTTAAGGGTTAAAAACAATTTACTTAAATTCAAGATAGCCAATAGCCGACCGGAAAAAGCGGTCGTGAAGGACGACAGAAAACATCATGTAAGCATTGGACTGGCCAATGTTCGTAAAAGGATGGACATTTTGTACCCTTCTGCGTATCAGCTGAGGATATTGGAGGAAGACGATGTGTTTGCGGTGATCCTGGAAATTGAATTGGATAAACGAATGGAAATATAAAAGACGATGGCACTAAGGGCAATTTTGGTAGATGACGAACCGCATGCAATTGAGGTTCTGGATAACTATCTCGGCAATTTCAACGAGATTGAGATCGTCGCGCGGTGCCAGGATGCAATTCAGGCATTTCAGGTTTTGCAGCAAAACCAGGTCGACCTGATGTTTCTGGACGTCAAAATGCCAGGCCTAAAAGGTACGGATCTGCTCAGAAGCCTCAAAAACCCGCCAAAAGTCATCTTTACCACCGCTTACCAGGATTATGCCGTGGAAGGCTTCGACCTGAATGCGGTGGACTACCTGCTGAAACCGATTCCTTTTGAGCGCTTTCTGAGGGCAATGGACAAGGTCTTTACCGGCTTGAATATGAGCAATCAGCCAGTCTCGGTGGTCGAAAAAAATGTAGTTAGCAATAAAGATGTTTTTCTGTATCTTAAAGTAGACCGTAAAATGGTGAAAGTGAATGTCAATGATATTTACTGGATAGAAAGCCTGCGAGACTACATTAAAGTTGTTTTGAAAGATAAAGTGCTGATATCCAAGCAAAAAATTAGCTTGCTCGAAGAGCTTTTGCCCGAGGACAGCTTCATCAGGGTACATCGCTCTTTTATTGTATCAGTCGATAAAGTGCAAAGCTACCACTCCCACAAAATCGAAATCGAAGGCAAAGAACTCCCCATCGGCCGCAATTTCAGAAACGACTGCCAAAGAAGATTCAAACTGACATTTTGATTTTTATCAAAATGTCCGGGGGCTCAAGCCCCCGGCAAAAGATCAATGGGCTGTGGCGCCTTAGCGCCACAGCCCATTGAAGCCGATGGCGGCCATCCATGTCCGTTCGCTTCAGCGAACGGATAACGGCGTTTGTCGACAAATGATGCTGTTGATCGACACTACGCTTCTGCACTGCTTTTCCCTTCTGTTTTAGGCTTAAAATTGCAGCGCCATTTGCAAATGGCATTGTCAGTTTTATTAGCCATTGAAAATAATCAACCATGTTGAACAGTAAAACAATTCTGCTCGCAGCGCTATCCTTCGCGCTGTTTTTTGCAAGTTGTAAGGAAGACGAAGTCGTAGAACCGGGTAACACACTTACAGCGAAAGCCGGGGCCGACCAGAATGTAAAAGTAGGGGATGTAGTCACATTGGACGGCAGCGGCTCCACGGATAAAGAGAACAAGCCATTCGATTACCGCTGGGCTTTTTCAAAGAAACCTGCCGGCAGCACGATAAACCTCAGCAGCCCGACCACCAGCAAAGCTACTTTCACCGCAGATATCCCGGGTGAGTATGAGCTGGAACTGACGATCAGCAATGCCAGCGGAGAGAGCAAAGACAAAGTCCTGATCACGGCCACGGCCATTGAGCCAATCGTACTTGAGACAAATATCAAGACAAAGACCATTTTGGAAGACCGGATAAATAACCCCGCCTTCCCCGATTACATTGTCAATGCCAATGTGGTTGTGAACGCGGAACTGACATTGAAACCGGGTGTGGTTATTGCCTTTGCACGGGACACCAGGCTGGAAGTAAATGACAACGGGGGCGTCCTGATTGCAAAAGGCGATACGCTGAAACCCATCCGGCTGATCGGAAAAGAGGCCACAAAAGGGTTCTGGACCGGTGTGATCGTACGGTCGTCGAGCAGTGCCAACCTGCTCGAATGGGTGCAAGTGCTGCACACAGGAAGCAAGCCAATTTATAGCCTGACCAACGCAGCAGTAGGTGTTTTGGGTGGCTCAAGAGCAGAACTTTCCGTGAAAAGTTCATTGTTTGAAAACAATGCGGGATATGGGTTGTTTGTCCAGTCAGGGGCGGTTCTGTCTGGATTTTTGAGGAATACTTTCAAGGATAATGCGGAGGCGGGTATTTATCTCGACGCGGCGAATGTGGAAAACCTGGATTACAATTCGGTATTCACCAATGGAAACGGGCGTAATGTGGTGGAAGTGTATGCGTCGGCCTTGCCCAAGAATGTCACCGCCGAAGTTGTATGGAGGGGTTTTAAAGACAAAACGCCTTACCGCATCCTGGAATCGCTGACGAGCGACGCTAACTGGAAGCTGATGCCCGGCGTAGTGATCGAAATGTCGAGAGGCGCACGCCTGTCTGTAGACAACGGGTACCTCAATGCAGTGGGAACGCAGGCTTCCAAAATCATCATCAAAGGCGCGGAGAACTCAGCAGCTTATTGGCGAGGACTGATCTGCTTTTCAACCAGCAATCTCAATGTTTTCGAATATGCGGAAATATCGGGAGGAGGGAGCACGGCGCTTGTTTCAGGTAAAAAGGTCAACATTGCCGTCTACGGCGGCCAGGCGAGAATGCAGATCAAGCACTCCAAAATATCGGGCAGCGGCGGTTACGGGATTTTTGTAAACTACCAGGCGAGCATCAATGAGGATGTTGAAACAGTCAACACCTTTGCCGATAATGCGGAAGGCAAGCTTCTGAAAGAGTAGAAGTATGGGAAGTTTTAACCTTTGCGTCAGCCTGATCTTCGGGCTGATCGCCTTCCTCGCGGTTTTTACATTTTATCAGGCAATCAATCATGTAAAAGGGTTTGTGATTGCGCTAGTGGTATGGGTAGCGTTGCAAAGTGGTATTTCAGCTTCCGGTTTTTACACGATCACAAATACATATGTCCCCCGGCTCGTCTTAGTGATGGTCCCGCCTGTTCTGTCGATGGCCTGGCTCTTTTTGGCCAGGCCCGGGAAAGCACTCGTGGACAGGATGGACTTGCATCTGCTCACGGTCATACATGTTGTACGGGCGCCTCTGGAAGTGGTGTTGTACTGGCTGTACCTCGGAGACCTGGTGCCCCGTGAAATGACCTTCGGGGGAGGTAACCTGGATATCATTTCGGGCGTAACGGCCCCGTTCATTTACTATTGGGGGATACTGAAAGGGAAAATACGCTGGCGATTGGTGGTGATATGGAACATTTTAAGCCTTGGCTTGCTCATGAATGTAGCCTTGAAATCCATTTTGTCGGCCCCTTATTTTTTTCAGACCCTTGCATTTGAACAACCCAACATGGCTGCGCTGCATTTTCCGTTTGTGTTTCTTCCCGGCGCGGTAATCCCGATGATTGTATGTGCTCACCTGGTAGTGATCAGGAATCTGGTCAAAACTCATTGGTACGAGCATCAAAGCAGCACGCTTTTCAGCCAGTTTTTTATCAAATAAATATTTAGCCATGAAAATCATAAAAATATCTCTGCTGGCAGCCTTGCTACCGGTGGCCAACCTGGTGCCGATTTTTTCCGGACAAAACAGGTCATCGAGGCAGCCCTATCCCGAAACTGGGTTTTGGGTAACCGAAACAACACCTGACCAAAAGAAAACGATTGTAAAGTACTACGCCAACAGCAACTACCTCGTTTCCGAAACGGTCGAGGCAAATCAGCTGGATATCTCGAAACTGACCGTTAGAAAGTACCTGAACAGCAGGCTCAAAACCGAGCTCGCAAAAGATTCGACCATTAAAACGTTACCAAAGCTTTATGAAATCGATTGACCTGGTGCCGTTCATCCGGATGACAGGAGTTGTGCTTTATTTCTTCATCGCAGCCCAGGGCGCGTTTTACCATTTTGGCTTTGGCAAAGCATTGTTTCAGATCTCTGCCGATCATTTTATCGAGTTACGTAAAGCGGTTGACCCGGTTGTGAGACCAAGATTCAAAGGACTGTATTTTTCTGCACTGGGCGTCCTCTTTCTATGGCTGCTCATTTCGGATAAGTCGGGCGGCTTTCTTTCCTACGGGCCGGTTTTCCTCGCGTTTCTGCTGCTCATAGCGGATATGGTGCTGATCGTAAAATTCAGTGAACCCGTGAACGAACTGATCAACAGCGATTTGCTCAATACCCCAACCGGCTACACGAACGCCCGGGCCGAATGGCTGAAATTCATTTTTATCAGAGGCTACCTTTCCATGGCTGGATTCTTCCTGCTGATGCTACAGCTTGTCCTGAAAGTCCGGTAAGGACGCGTGTACGTTTATTGTTAATAGTTCAACTTTTTATTATATCCAAAAACCATGTTAAATAAAATATCCTGCATAACGCGGTGGTCAAAGGCGGTTGTGCTGCCTTTGACACTCGCCCTTCTTACTTTGATTTCCTGTAAGGACGACAAGAATGTTGATCCCGAGGAGAATCCGCAAAACACAGAAAAAGCGTTGATCCCCGATAAAAATCAGACTTACACTTACAAAATTGAAGACAGTGAAGGTGCTGAAAGCAACTCGGTAGTACGAGTTAAAAGTGTGAAGGATTCTGTTGGGATCCCGGTTTTCAATATCGAAAATGTCATGAGCGACCAGGGGGGCACAACCACATTGAATTACAGGGCGTTCAGTCGTAATGGGTTCACCACCAATGAATTGTCTGTTCCGTCTGGCCTCGAAGCTCTGGAACAGTATGTCCGCGAGTTTGCCTATATAGAAGACTACAAACTATCCGGTTTTCCGCAGGTTCAGGTATTCGAGAACAAGGGTACGGTCGATAGCAAAGTGACTTTCAGCAAACAGCCCATCAAAATGCACCTGGACCTGACTATTCCGGTTGGTGAAGATGAGCAGATTTCCGCTAAACTGGATTGTACATTGCAATATGAAGATGGAAAAGCGATAAAAGAAGAAAGCATTACCACGCCGGCAGGAACATTCAATTGCAGCAAGTGGCTGTATAGCTATGAACTTCATACCAAGCTGGTCACAGATCAGACCGCTCCTGAAGAAAGCTCGGTTGTTTACACCGTAACAGTTTGGACAGCCCCGGGAGTAGGGATTGTAAAGTCCGTAGAAGCTTCCGGCTCTGATGTTACCACTACCGAACTGCAGAAAATTGACAAATAAAAAGACAGGCGGGACCTGCCGTACTAGTAAGTCCCGCCCTCAAAAATTTAAATCAGAACGGAAAAGCTCTTAAAGATACTGCCGATCCTAACTGCATCGAATATACGTGCCTGGGTCCCGCCATGGTTCAATACCGACTGCTCGTGCGAGGTTACGCACATTTCGCAGCCGTTCAATGCCGAAACAACAAGACTTAGCAATTCAAAAAACTCTTTGCCAAGCACCGGGTTCAGCATGATGCTCATTTTGATACCAGCAGGTGCATTGTCATAAAATTCCTTGTGCATGAAATGCCTGAAACGATAGAAAACATTGTTGGCATTCATCAGCGAAACGCAGGCTGTAACCTCCGCGATCTCCTTTTCGTCTGCGCCTTCGCCTTTCACCAATTCTTCGATGGCTGCGATCAAAGCCGTATTTTTCTCGTTCACAGCCACCGCAAACGCGATCAGTAAGGCTTCTTTTTTGTTCAACGTCTGCGATTTCAGCACGTTACCAACGTTGATTTTCAGGTCTTTCAGATAACGGTGGTCAAGCGCTGCCAGTTTGTTAATCAGCACGCTTTCGAATCCGGCGGGCAGGTTAACCTCTTTATACAGGGAATCTTTGGTGCTTCCCGTGGTTGCAAATGGATACATTTCGTTGATTTTTAGGGTTGGATTAAGCCAAAGTAGCCTCTCCTTTTACCCAGTTGCAAGGGCAAAGTTCGTCAGTTTGCAATGCATCCAATACCCGTATTACTTCATTTACATTACGTCCAACAGAAAGGTCGTTGACACTAACCCAACGGATAATTCCTTGTGGGTCAACAATGTAAGTTACGCGGTAGGCAATTTTTTCATTGGCTTCCAGGATACCCAGCTCTTCTGCAAGGGATTTGGATGTGTCGGCAAGCATCGGGAAACGCAGGTCGCGCAGATCGTCGTGGTTTTTGCGCCATGCAAGGTGAACAAATTCGCTGTCTGTAGAAGCACCGATCAACATGGTATCGCGGTCCGAGAAGTCATCTACATGCTTTCCAAACTCAGCGATTTCAGTAGGACAAACGAAAGTGAAGTCTTTTGGCCACCAGAACATGACCATCCATTTCTCAGCATTTTTGTGGTCTTCTGAGGTAATATCGTAGAATTCATTTCCTTTTTCAAGAGATACTACGGAAGTTTTTTTGAACTCGGGGAATGTCGATCCCACGGATAAGAGTCTATTAGCCATGATTGTTCGTTTGTTTATAAATTGTATTTTTTGGTGTACAAAACTACAAACGCCCGATGGTCAAGGCAACTTCCAGCCTGGTACAATCACAGGAAAGAGTTGTTTAAAACAAATGAATTTAGTTTTATTGATTGAATTGAGATTGTTATCAATTTTTTCGATATATGTATCAATTCTCCCAATATAATTTTACTCACATTTACTTCTAATATGGGATCAGTCCGCCATCACGCCAAGCACTGTTTCAAGCGACATACCGCGTGAACCCTTGATCAGAAAGTATGTATTTTCCTGCGGGTTGTCCATAATCCAGTTATGCAATGAAAACTTGTCGGGGAAGTAGTAGGCTTTGGGAAGTACGGGCAATGCGTGCTGCATCAGTTTTCCGGCCAGGATTACGATATCAAACTTTTCTGCGGCGATGAGCTTACCCAGTGCCAGGTGCTCTTCCGGCGCGGCATCGCCCAGCTCAAACATATCGCCCAGGATCAGGATTTTGCGGGGCGCGTCGAGCTTCGCAAAATTGGCAATCGCGGCGGCCATCGAAGAAGGGTTGGCATTATAGGCATCCATGAAAACCGTATTGGTTCCCTTCTTCACGATCTGGGAGCGGTTGTTATCCGGCTGGTAAGTAGCCACCGCTTCATTGGCATCTTCATCCGAAACTTCAAAATGCTTCCCTACGGCCAGTGCGGCGCATATATTATCAAAATTGTAGCTTCCCGGTAAGTGCGTCGTTACTTTTTTTCCTTTGTTTTGATAAACCACAAAAGGATTTTCCTGTAAGAGCTCCGGATTTACCGGGCTGTTTTCGGAGCAGTAAAATACGATCTCGCCAAAGGCCCGGCGCTTGCTGACCATATCCATGATCACGTCTTGTCTGGAGTTTACAAACACGGTACCCTTCTTTTTGGAAAGGAAGTCAAACAATTCACCCTTTCCTTTCATAATCCCTGCCACCCCGCCAAAGCCTTCCAGGTGCGCTTTGCCGATGTTGGTGATCAGCCCGTGAGTGGGCTGTGCAATCGAGCTCAGCAATGCGATTTCCTGCTGATGATTGGCGCCCATTTCGATGACGGCCATTTCGTGTTTCACCGGATCGATCGAAAGAATCGTCAGCGGCACACCGATGTGGTTATTGAGGTTTCCTTTGGTCGCATAGGTATTGTATTTCATGGACAACACTTTTGCAATCAGCTCTTTGGTAGTTGTTTTTCCGTTGGAACCGGTCAGCGCGACCACCGGGAAAGTGAAGGTTTTACGATGGTGCCGGGCGAGGTCCTGCAAAGCCAGCAATACATCTTGCGTTAATAAAAACTGCTCATCGGCCACCACCGTTTCATCGTCGACCACTGCATAAGCTGCACCTTTCGACAGCGCCTCCGCGGCATATTGGTTGCCGTCAAACTTATCTCCTTTCAATGCGAAAAAAATGCTTCCCGGCGTGATCTGGCGGGTGTCGGTCGATATTTTCCCGGCCTTCAAAAAGAGCTGATATAGCGTTTCAGTGGTAATATGCATGAATTGTTCCTGCGTTATAAAGTTAAAGGCGCATATTTCGTTAGGTTTGGGAGCGAAATACAGTAGCCCCGCGCGGCGTCCGCGGAATCTTGCAAAACTAATAGATTATTCCTCAACGATGCGAACCAAATTTACCTCGTTTGCCTTCCTGATTCTTTTCATACTGACCGTTTCCAACGCCTGTTCTCAGCAAGCCTGGTTCAAACCGGATACCCTCACAGTGGTTACTTCCAAAGGCCAGAAGATGGTCAATCCCTGGGCGGGTGGATTGAACGCTTCCCAATTTCTAAAAATGCATCTCAACAATGATGCGGACGAAGACCTGGTCGTGTACGACCGTACCAACAGCAAAGTCACCACCTTTGTAGCCGCGGGGGACCCTGCCAATGCGGGCAGGAAAGTTTTCGTGCATGCACCTTATTATGAGACGCTTTTTCCGCCCGCAGATAACTGGATCATTCTTGCCGATTACAATGGCGACGGGCTTAAAGATTTGTTCACCAGCACTTCGTTGGGCATCACGGTTTATCAGCAGGTCAGGTCGGGCAGTGGATGGGCCTGGAAGCTGATGCGCGACGCGCTTTATACCAAAGGATTTTCGGGGAATATCAATCTTCAGGTTTCAGGTACGGATATCCCGGGTATTACCGATATCGACGACGATGGCGACCTGGATTTGCTGACATTCGATTTTTCGGGCACCTACATTGAGCTCCATCAGAACCTGAGCATGGAAAAGTTTGGCGTACGCGATAGCTTAGGTATGCCCACAGCGCCTATTTTTCAGCGGAACGGCGATTGCTGGGGGAATTTCCGCAAGGGGAACGGCGAGGATTTTATTTTCGGGGACAATTGCGGCGTAGTGGCCAATCCGGGTGGGCGGGTTATGCATGCCGGAAACTCCATTGTATTGCAGGACCTGAATGGCGATGGAACAAAAGACATGCTCGTAGGCCATGTCAGCAACGAGCACATTTCGTTGCTGACCAACTCGGCTGCGGGGATTATCGCCAATTACGTCAGTTATACCAATACTTACCCGGCGGCAGATCCTGTCTCGCTGCACATTTTTCCGGCCGCTTTTCTGGAAGATGTTGATTTTGACGGAGTGAAGGACCTTTTGATTGCCCCCAGCGTCTCAGCCAATGACCTGAACCAGACGGATTTCAAATCAAGCGGCTGGTTTTACCATAATGCCGGGACTACTGCCAAGCCGGATTTTAAGCTGGTGCAAAAAAACTTCCTTCAGGATCAAATGATCGATGTGGGAGAGAATTCAGCACCTGCATTTTTTGATATCGACGGTGATGGTGACCTTGACATGCTGATCGGTACCGGCGGGACACCTGTTACCAGTGGTTTTAAAGGAGGTTTGTGGTTATTAAGAAACGAAGGCAGCGCATCCGCCCCCAAGTTTACATTGGAATCTGATAACTATCTCAGCTTCCTTTCCAGCTTTTCTCTCTACAACATCAAACCGCAATGGGCGGATTTCAATGGTGACGGCGTGGCGGATCTGGGTTTCGCCGGTACTTCCACCAATGATCTCAAAATGGAATACCGATACATCCCCAATAAAGCTGTGGCAGGTGCGGCAGCCCAGTTGAACGCAGCCGATGCAGTGACGATCGCGATGCCGGCTGAATCGCTGACTGGCGATTCGCCCTACTTTTATGATGCCGACGGCGACGGCGACCTGGATTTGCTGGTGGGAAAGGGTCAGGGCAATATTTTTTACTATACCAACACCGGTACCAACAAACAATTTGCCTTCAAGCTGGAAACAGATGCGTTTGCGGGTGTGGGTATCAATTTTGCAGGTCGCTCCCCGCAAGTCGCCGTTGCAGATTTTGATCTCGACGGCCTGCCCGATCTCGCCACCGTGGACCATACCGGGAACGTCCGCATATTCCATAACGCCGAATGGGGCAAATGGACGCAGCGAGCAGATTCGCTGGTTGAAATCAATGGAAAAAGATTTGTCGCTGAGTTCGGGAATTATCTGGCGCTCGCCGTGGGTGATTTGAACGGGGACAAAAAGCCTGATCTGGCCATTGGAAACAATGCAGGAGGTATCCGGCTGTTAAACAATGTGTTGCCGGTTACGGTCACGGGTGTTGAGCCGCCATTGAACAACGATTTTAAAGTATATCCCAATCCTGCTTCCGGCTATTTCAAGATACTATCGTCCAGAGCGGGCAACCTGCAGGTTTTGAATACAAGCGGTCAGAAAATGCTCCCTGGACAGCCCGTAACCGCGTTCCGTGAAAAGGAAATCTCGACTTTGAACTGGCCTGCCGGGCTGTATTTGCTGGTATTGGAGAGTGGGGATTTGAGGGTTGTGAAGAAGGTGGTAATGGGGAGATAGCAAGTAGATACCCCGCTATTTTTCTTTCTCTCTTAAAATCCTAAATCCATGCAGGCTCTTCTTGGCGTCATTTTCCATTTTATCGGAGGTTTTGCTTCCGGCAGTTTTTATATTCCTTACAAGCGCGTCCGGGGCTGGGCGTGGGAGTCGTACTGGATCGTCGGCGGTCTGTTTTCCTGGTTCATCGTTCCGCCGCTCGCCGCATATCTGACCATTCCGGGTTACACCGAAATCATTGCACATACCAACGGAGGTATTCTCTTCCTGACCTATTTCTTTGGCGTGTTGTGGGGCATCGGCGGGCTTACTTATGGCCTCGGCGTCCGGTATCTGGGCGTTTCCCTCGGCAGCTCCATTATTCTTGGACTCAGCTCTGTGCTGGGCTCGTTGATCCCGTCCATTTTCTATCAGTTCAATCCAAAACCAGGAAAGGATACCATTTCCGATCTTTTCACAAATACCTGGGGGCAAACCGTGCTTTTTGGCTTGCTGGTCTGCGTGATCGGTATCGTTCTTTGCGGGAAGGCCGGTACAATGAAAGACGCCGACCGCCGGAAAAGCGGTTTTGTTGCCGACGATAAAACGGAGTTCAAAATAGGTTTGGGCCTGCTTGTATCCGTCATTTCAGGCGTGCTGAGCGCCTGTTTTGCTTTCGGTATCGATGCAGGAAAAGTAATGGCCGAGGAAGCCAACGAAATATGGAAAGCCGCAAATCCCGGCCAGGGAGAGTTTCTGTTCCAAAACAACGTGACGTACGTCGTAATTCTGCTTGGTGGCTTAACAACCAATTTCATTTGGTGCATGATTTTGAATACAAGAAATAAAACCTTTGGCGATTACACCAATTCGGAAACGCCGCTGCTGAAAAACTATATTTTCTCCGCATTGGCCGGGACAACCTGGTTTTTACAGTTCTTCTTTTATGGCATGGGCGAAAGCAAGCTGGGGAACGGTGCCAGCTCCTGGATCCTCCACATGGCATTTATCATCATCATTGCCAACTCATGGGGATTGATCCTGAACGAGTGGAAGGGTGTCTCGAAAAAAACGTTTACGACGATCGTCTCAGCAATTCTCGTGATCATCCTTTCGGTACTCATTGTGGGATATGGTAACTATCTGAAAGAGTAAGTCATGAAAAGGCTTTATCCATTCATTTTCATCATTTGTCTGGCGGCTTCCGGCTGCCAGAACGGTCATAAAAGCGAACAGCATAACGTGAAAGATACAACAGCCGTTTCCGCAGGCACTTTTGGCTACGATCTTGCTTTTTTGAGGAAGCATAAAGAAGTAATTGTCCTGAGTTCTCCGGACAACAACAGCTCCCAGGCGATCATCATCCCCGATTACCAGGGCCGGGTCATGACCAGCACTGCTACCGGGGAGAGCGGCAACAGTTACGGCTGGATCAACTACAAACTAATCGAAAGCGGGAAGCTGCTGCCGCATATCAATGCATTTGGCGGCGAGGAGCGTTTCTGGCTCTCTCCGGAAGGGGGACAGTTTTCTGTTTATTTTAAAAAAGGCGCGAAGTTTGACTTCGAAAACTGGCAAACACCGGCGCTGATTGATTCAGAGCCTTTTCAGGTGATTTCTTCCGATTCGGGATCGGTTACGTTCCAGAAAAAAGCGACGCTGGAAAATCATTCGGGAACAGCATTGACTTTCACGATCGATCGCAGGGTTTCCATGTTGACCAAAAAAGAAATGGAAGATCTGCTGTCTGTTCCTCTGTCTGAAAAAGTCTCGGCCAATGGTTATGTTTCAGAAAACGCAATTACCAATAACGGCGAGGACTGGAAAAGGGAATCCGGGGCGGTCGGGATCTGGCTATTGGGTATGTTCACCCCCGGTGCGGAAACCACCATCATCGCGCCATTTTCCAGAGCAAATTCGGATAAGCCCCATCTGACGGACAATTATTTCGGAAGTATTCCAAAAGATCGCCTCGCGGTAAAGGACAGCGCGGTTTATCTCAAAGCAGATGGAAAATACCGCAGCAAAATCGGTCTTGCCCCGTTATCGGCGAAGACGGTAGCCGGAAGTTACGATGCCGCCAGAAACATCCTGACGATCATCCAGTACGACCTGGAGCCCAAAGGAGAATACCTCAAATCGACCTGGGAGCTGCATAAGGAGCCATTTAAAGGCGATGCTTTGAATGCTTACAACGACGGGCCGCTGGAAGACGGTTCACAAATGGGGCCTTTTTATGAGCTGGAATCCAATTCGCCGGCAAAACTTTTAAAGCAAAACGAAAAGCTGGTACATACCCAGCGTACCTACCATTTCGAGGGAGATCAAGCATCCCTGAACCAGATCGCCCAAAAGGTGCTAGGCGTGAACATAGACCATATCGGGGGAATTTTTAAATGAAAGCATGATAGCGCAGGATAGTTGAGGAAGGGGCATCGTTGATCTTTACATTCCGATTGCAAGATTTAATTGGATGTATTGAAGTGGAATAGATGATCAACGATAGCACTCTTTAATTCCGTGAAGCATTCAGAACGTTTACCCCAAACTGATCTGATTACCCGCTGGCTGCAGTTCTGCAAGGGTGATAAAAACGCCTTCGGAGAAATTACGGAGCACAACTATGCCGCGCTTTATCATTATGGTACCCGCTTTACGGCAGATCGGGATATGATCAAAGACTGCCTGCAGGACCTCTTTCTTGAAATCTGGGAAAAACGCGAATCACTCTCCTGCATTGCCGCCATCAAGCCTTACCTGTTCCAATCCCTGAGGAACAACCTGATTCGCCGTATCAAACGGCAGTCGGTTTTTTCAGAAATGAGGGACAATGATCCCTTTGACGACATATCTCCTGAATCGGACTGGATCGTCAACGAAACCGACCAGCTTACCACAAGCACACTGAAACGCGCCATCGAATCGCTCCCCAAAAGACAAAAAGAAGCCCTTTATCTGAAATACTACGAAAATCTGTCCTACGACGAGATCGCGTCTGTGATGGGTTTGCAGCGACAGGCAGTTGCCAATTACCTGCAATATGGTATCCAGAAATTACGCGAATATTTACAGCACGCTGCTATTTCAATGCTGTTGCTGGTAGACATTTCGTGGTATTAGAAAAAACTAAAAAAATATTCAAATGTTCATGGGTACTATTTGCTGACGAGATACTCATCGTATCGAAGCAAATAATTTAATAAAATCCATGAATAATTATAGAAACTTTGGGACCAAAGACTGGCTCGAAGATTTGAAGTTTCAGCGGTGGGTCTATCATGGTGAAGCCGACGATTTCTGGAAGGAATTCCTCCACGAAAATCCGGGTCAAGCCGCTCCTATCGAACAGGCTAAAGAACTGTTGTTGTCGATAAGGGGTGAGCTGGACCTGATTTCGGAGACCGAAGTGAAATCACGCGTGGCTGAAATCCTGGATGCCATACCTGACGGAGCGCAACGCCGGACGATGCCGCGATGGAACGGTAACTGGCTTCGGATTGCTGCGATGCTCCTGCTTATCACAGGCTTTGCCATGGTTTTTTATAAAGGCAAAAATTTCTCTGCGGGATTTCAGTACGGTTCGTCAGCTCATACAAAGCAGGACGAAAAGCGGCAAATGATTGAAATGAGCAACGGATCAGGCAGCATTAAGCTAGTCAATTTACCCGACGGGAGCTCAGTGATTTTGAAGAAAAACGCCCGTATTGCTTATCCGGCTCAGTTTGATAAAGATAAAAGGGAGGTTAGCCTTACCGGCGAAGCTTTTTTTGAAGTAGTTAAAAACCCCGGCCAGCCGTTTTTCGTCTACACCGGTACCATGGTCACCAAAGTGAAAGGTACCAGTTTCAGTATCCGCGCCAATGAGGGAGACGAAGAGGTAAACCTGGTGGTGAAGACCGGGATTGTAGAAGTTTCCGCAAATGATCCCGACAAGAAAAGTGCCGCTCAGGAATCTAAAAAGGTTATTCTGAAACCCAATGAACAAGTGACATTCAATAGGAAAAGCCTGAAAATGGTGACCAGAGCCGTAAAACAGCCCGTATTGCTTGACTTGCCCGTGGAGAGCCAGGATTTTGAATTCAGGAGAACCCCGCTGGCCGAGGTATTTGTCGCCCTGGAAAAAACCTACGGACTGGATATCCGCTTCGACAAATCGGCGATTGCCAAATGTACCATCACTGCCCGGCTGGGCGACGAGCCGGTTTCGGAAAAGCTGGATATGATCTGCACCGTCGTGAATGCGAAATACGAAACCAGAAACGGGGTGATCCTGGTCACGTCGCCGGGTTGCGAATAAAGACAACTAAACCAAAAACCTATGAAAAGACATCGACATGCAAAAGAGATCTTGTCTCAGCTTATGAAAATCACCCTGACCCAATGCCTGCTCTTCTTACTTTTTATGCAGATCTCCGTGGCATACGACCTGCGGGCGCAGGAGATTTTGAGTCAACGTATAACCATAACAGTTAGTGATATGGATATGGAAAAAGTGCTCGAAAAAATCGAAGGACAAACCAAAGTGCGGTTCATCTACAGCGCCGAAGTGATCCATGCCGAGCGCAAGGTAAGCCTCGAAAGCCAGAACCAGCGGCTGGATACCGTGCTCGAGACATTGTTGAATCCACTCGGAATTGAATATAAAGTGTCGAAAAGGACCATCCTTTTGAAAAAGGCAGCCGAGAAAAAGACTTCCCAGCAAACAGAAACCCTGGAATTGAAGCCGGCCGCCGATAAGGAGATGACGGGGAAGGTATCGGACGACAAAGGCGTAGGAATTCCCGGCGTAAGTGTGGTGGTGAAAGGTACCACGCAGGGGACGTCCACAAACATCGACGGAAACTATCATCTGATTGTGCCGGAAAATGGTACCACGTTGATTTTCAGTTTTGTAGGATATATTAGCCAGAAAATACCGATCGGTTCGGCCACTACGCTCGATGTGACGCTCAAAGTAGACGAAAAAGCATTGGACGAAGTGGTGATCGTCGGGTTCGGCGAACAGAAGAAAGTATCGGTTACCGGGGCGGTATCTTCGGTGACCTCGGAGGTTTTACAGCAGAGTTCATCAGCAAGCTTGGCCAACTCCTTGTCCGGACGCCTTCCCGGCCTGACTTCAATACAGTCGGGCGGGGGGCAGCCGGGTAGGGACGATGCCACGATGTACCTGCGTGGCGCGGCTACGACGAACGGAAAAAGCCCTCTGATCCTTATTGATGGGGTTCCGAGGGACAACATCCGCACGCTGGACGCCAATGAAGTAGCCTCGGTTTCGGTTTTGAAAGATGCCTCGGCGACGGCGGTTTTCGGGGTGCGCGGCGCAAACGGCGTCATCCTGATCACGACCAAAAGAGGTACTGCCGGAAAAACCCAGTTGACAATCAATTCCGAACAAAGCTTTTCGTCTTTCACGAGGGAGCCTGAACGCCTGCATTCATTGGAATACATGGCTTTGCGCAATGAAGCTTCCAAGAATGACGGCATCACGCCGCTGCCCTTTACGCAGGAACAAATGGACAAATACGCCAACCCGCTCGCTGGCCTGGACCCCAATGACCCCGACTACGCCAGAAAAGCGATGGTCAGAAAATACATGTATCCCGATCACGATTATTATCGCGAGTATATCTCCCGCTATGCGCCGCAAACGCGCGTGAATATGAATGTGAGCGGCGGTACCGATAAGGTTTCCTATTTCGTAAACGGTGCATACCTGCACCAGGGGGGCAACCTCAATGTGGAACCCAAATCGGTTCTCGGTTACGATCCTTCCTCCAAAATGGACCGTTACAGTTTCCGTGCTAACCTGGATTATAAGGTGACCAACTCGTTAAAAGCATTTCTGAACATCGGTAGCTACATCGAGCAGGTGAACATGCCGGCTGCCTGGCTGTACGGCAACGATACCAACTGGATGATGCGCGATTTGCTTTACCAGGCACAAACCATTTTGCCCATCACACCTGGGCCGACTACGATTGACGGTTTTGGCGTAGCGCCGGGACAGATCGTTGACCCCGGTTATATGGATCGCTCGGCATTTGAGATCATGAACCGGTTTGGTTATCGCAATGAAGTCCGGTCCAATCTCAACGCTTCTTTCGGACTGGATTGGGACCTGAGCAATACGGTCACCAAAGGTTTGAGCATCAAAGGAATGATCTCCTATGACGCTAAGGCTACTACCGCCATGCAGGGCAATAAATCGGAAAGGCTTTATCTGGCAGAGGTAAATCCGACGACCGACGTGCTGACTTACGCGGTGAAAAGGTCGGATGAGAGTTTGCTGAAGCTGGAAAAAGGGGCCGATTCAAGATATAATATCAACATGCAGGGCTCGCTGAATTACCAGCGCATCTTTGGCGGAAAGCACGATGTGGGCGGAATGATCCTGGCGCAGCGCGATACCTGGGAAACACCTGCGGGCGAGATTCCTTACAATGTATTGGGTGTGGCTGCGAGGGCTACGTATGGTTACGACAGCCGGTACCTGGCCGAGGTCAATATGGGTTACAATGGTTCGGAGCAATTTGCACCCAACAAACGGTTTGGCTTTTTTCCCGCGTTTTCGGTAGGCTGGGTGGTGAGCAATGAATCCTTTCTGAAGAACAGCCGGATTATTACCAATTTGAAATTCAGGGCCTCTTATGGTAAGGTCGGTAATGATATCCTGGGCGCCTCCAGGGAAACCAGCCCACGCTTTCTGTACCAAAGCAACATCACCATGTCGGGATCCGGACCGCTGCCTAGCCTCGGATTGGGACAGACGATCAATCAGGGACTGCTGGGAAATCCAAACCTGACGTGGGAAGTGGCCAAAAAGCAGAATTATGGGCTGGACTTCCAACTGCTCCGCGACCTGAGCCTTTCCTTTGATTATTACATAGAACACCGAAGCAACATCCTGATTTCCAGAGGTACCGTGCCGGAATTCCAGGGAGTTCCACTGGGCAACATTCCAAAAGTGAATATGGGATTGGTGGATAACAAAGGCTACGAGATTGAATTAACCTACAACAAAGCTTTTTCCAAAGATTTCACGATCATGGTTTCCGGGAATTACGGCTACAACCACAATACAGTGAAGTTTATGGACGAATCGATACGGGACGAAAGTTATGCGTACCGCTACCGTTCCGCAGGATTTTCGCTGAACCAGTCGTGGGGTTATAAGATCGATTACAGCAATGGGAACGGCTATTTCAACTCCAAGGAAGAACTGGATACCTATTTATCCAAAACGAAATACGGATTTGGCGAACCGCGCGTAGGTGATTTCAAATATGTGGACCTGAACAACGACGGGGTGGTCGATGACAAGGACCAGGCTCCGATTGGTTATTCCAATATCCCGAGAGTGAATTATGGTCTCTCGCTGACATTCCAATACAAAGCTTTCGACTTTACGACTTTCTTCCAGGGCGTTGGCAAATACACCAGCAATTACTCGCAGCAGGGAGTTTATGAATACATTATCCGGGGTACTTATTTTGATTACCACAAAACAGCCTGGACACCGGAAAGATATGCGGCAGGTGAAAAGATCACTTATCCGGCGCTCAGCACCCATAGCACGACCAATCACACGGCCAATGATTTCTTCATCATGAACCGGTCGTTCACGAGGCTGAAAAACATTGTCTTGGGATATACTTTGCCAAAAGGTTCGCTGAAAGCATTGGGTATCAGCAAACTGAGGGTGTACGCCAGCGCGCAGAATTTCTTTACCTGGGCACACCTGAAAATGGGCCACCTGGATCCCGAAAACGATGATCCGCTGGGCTATCCGGTTACCAAAATGCTCAATTTGGGCGTGAACATCAATTTCTAAAATCTGAAAATCATGCAAATGAAACATATACTTTTTACGCTGCTGCTCTCCGTTTTTGCGGTCACATCCTGCAAAAATGTGCTGGATATGGCACCGGACGGCAAGCTTTCGATGGACGAAATTTTCGCGGACAATGACAAAGTTGGCGCTTTTCTGAACAGCTGCTATGCCAACATTCCGGTAAAAGGCACCCGGTATTTCTTCTGGAGCCGTGGGCCGGTGGATTGGAGCGACGAGGCCTGGGACACTGATGCGGAGGCAGAATCGTGGATCATGTCGGGACGGATGTACAATGGGGATGCGTCTGCCGGAAGCCACCCGATCACCAATATCAGCGCGGATGCCGGCAATGGCGACTATTGGGCCAGGTATTGGACTGCCATCCGCAATTGCACGCTTTTTATCACCCGTATTGACAAGGCGACGGTCAAAAATCCGGCCGACCGTGCCCGCTGGAAGGCTGAGGCGCATCTGTTGAGGGCTTACTATTACTCCGAACTGCTGAAATGGTTTGGCGCGGTATTGCCGATTGAGCGTGAGCTGTACGAATTTTCGGACGACTTTTCTTCGGTTGAAAAGGCCAGCTATTATGATGTGGTCAAATTTATCATGGAGGATTGCGATGTGGCACTGGGGACCAATGAGCTGCCCTGGAGGATCACAACCAGCGGAGAAGCGGGCCGTGTCCACAAAGGATTGGCCGAGGCGATCAAATCCAAAATGATCCTGTTTGCAGCCAGTCCGCAGAATAACGGCGGGAAAGACATCTGGCAGGAGGCTTATCAGATCAATAAAATATCCCTGGAAAACCTGAGAACCAATGGTTATGAGCTTTACAACAAAGTGAATTTGCCCCAGACTTATCTCGCGGAAACCGCATTTTTAGGCCCGAATAAAAATGAAAAGACGGCGATCTACAATGAATATTTTACCCAAACGATGAACTACTCGGCCAGTCCGGTAGACAGGGAAACCATTTTTCAAAGTCGCGAAAACCAAGGTAACATCTGGAATATTGATGGTATTGGCGCCCAGGATGGGTATAAGTCGGGAACCTGTCCTTCGCAGGAGCTGGTGGATGCTTACGAAACGACCGACGGCGAACCGATCCTGAACCTTGATAAACCTTACCTGGACGATCAGCATTTACAGCCCAATTATAACACAGCCAATAAACTCTACGATCCCAATAATCCATATGCCAATCGTGACCCGCGTTTTTATGCCTCCATTTATTACAATGGGTCTAAAAGAAAGGCCATGTGGAATTTCGCCGAAGCTCCGGAATCTGTTGAAAACTATCCCGCACCAATTGGCAACCGCGTGCGGATCATTGCTACTTACAACGGCGAGCCGCAGACCGGTATCCATCCAACCACCCGCCGTGCAACGCGGACAGGCTATTTTGAAAGAAAATTCCTGCACCCCAATTCCGGCGGCGATAACCCGATTGCGGGTGCCAACTGGAAACTTTTCAGGCTGGGGGAAATCATCCTGAATTATGCCGAAGCCGCCGCGGAAGCGGGTCAGTTGGTAGAAGCCGCAAAGGCTGTGAACGAAATCCGCACACGCGCCGGAATGCCAGGTTTACCAGCTTCCCTCGCCAAAGCGGACCTCGTCAAAAGGATTCGGGCGGAACGCAGGGTGGAGCTGGCGATGGAAGAAAACCGCTACTTCGATCTCAGACGATGGGCTTTGCCGACCGACGACCTTTCGAAAACCGACCGCTGGATCACCGCAATGCAAATTACGCGCAATGCAAACGGCACATTTTCCTATACCCGCAGGAACGTGCGGGCTACCGAAAGAAAGAATTACACCAACAAATTTCTTTGGGTACCAATCCCGCTGAATGAGGCCAACAGGCTGCGCTCCATCACGGGCGCCGATTGGCAGAATAAAGGCTGGTAATCCATTCAGATTTCAACGATTTAGACAATCATTTATATGATACAATTTATAAAACTGAACATGAGGCCGCTGCTTGCATTGCTGCTGCTTTATGTTTTGGCCGGCCCGACAGCCGCACAGGACATGGCGGAGACTATCAATGGCATTGTACTGGACGAATCTGGCAAGCCCCTGGCAGGCGTAGCGATCCAATCCGAAAACGGCAGAAACGGAACTTCGACCAATAGCAGAGGTGAATTTTCGATGAGTATCGACGACGGCAGCAATGCGATTATTTTCTCAATGTACGGGTACGCCAACCAGAAAATCCAGGTTACCGATAAGCAGGAACTGGCAGTGAAGCTCAAATGGGATGCGCATAAGAACGACGAGATCGTTCAATTGGGTTATACTTCTCAACTGCGCAGCGAAATTTCCGGTGCCGTCACGACCGTCAAAGGAGAAGAATTGGAAAAATCGCCCGTCGCCAATCTGACGCAGACATTGGCTGGAAGGCTAGGTGGCGTGATCACCCAGGAGACCTACTCGGAATTGTCGCGGACAACCACCAACCTATATGTAAGAGGCCTTTCCGCTGCCCGCGATGCCGGCCCGCTGGTCATGATCGACGGGATCATCAATTCCTATAACAGTAACCAGACGCTGGATTACATTACCGCCAATGAAATCGAATCCATCACGATTTTGAAAGATGCCTCGACACAGGCTCTTTACGGGATCCAGGGAGCGAACGGATTGTTGGTTATCACGACAAAAAGGGGTAAAAAAGGACCTCTGCAAATCAAAACCCGTTTTGACGAGTCGGTGCAGCAGGTAACTACCAAGCCGACATTCTACAATTCTGCTGAGTATGCGGAAATGAGAAACCAGGCGGCATTGAATGATGGGTTAGGCCCCAATTATCTTTTTAGCCAGCAACAAATTGGCGGTTACCGCTCCGGACAGGATCTTAAAACCTATCCTAACAATAACTGGTACAATCGCTTTATGAAGGATTTTGCGACCATGCAGCGGGCGAGCGTCAACGTGACGGGCGGGAATGATAAGGTCCAGTTTTTCTCCAATATCAATTTCATGCACCAGGGCGGTCAGTTCAAAACCGATCAGGAGCGTTACAATCCCAATGCAAACAATATCTGGGTCAACTACCGGTCGAATATCGATATGGTGTTGAACCGTTACCTCAAAGCATTTGTGCGGCTGAGCGGTAATGTCAAAAGGGAACGCACGCCCGGCGTAAGCAATGCAGATGTATATAAAAGCATTTTCCAGATACCGCCAACCACATTCGGCCCGGTTACGCAGCCTGTCGTCGATGCCTCAGGCGAAGTGCTGGACCCCGGCGGAAAAGTGATTACAACCGAAAGAGTGGAATCCCCGACTTACGGAATGCTCAACCGCACGGGCTACATCCGTCATACAGTTACCAATATTACTTCCCAGTTCGGTCTCGATCTGGACATGGGCTTCCTCACAAAAGGACTGAACCTGACAGGCGTGCTGGCATACCAGACCAATTCGGTGGGCAGTCTGGCGACCAGGCAGGATTACGAGCGGTATGTGCAAACGGTTGATTCCAGCGGCACTGCCAGTTTTATCAAAAAGGGCGCACAGAATGATACGCCGCTGGCTTACTCCAAATCGCACTCGTACTATTACCACCTGACCTACAATGTCGCCGCGAATTACAAACGTGATTTTGGCAGGCATCACGTCGGGGCAATGGCTTATATGTTTTATCAAAACCTGACTAAAGCCGAAAACGATTCGGCGCGGATGCTGCCTTACAACAGGGTGAGCTCGGGTGTGGAAATTAACTATGGGTTCGACAACCGTTATCTGATCAAGCTGGATATGGGCTATTCCGGGTCTGAACAATATGCGCGAAGCAGCAGGTACACGGCTACACCAGCCATTTCGGCAGCCTGGGTTTTGTCCAACGAAGCTTTTTTGAAGAATAACAGTCTACTCACCAACCTGAAAATCAGGGCCTCTTACGGTAAAACGGCAAACGATCAGAGCGGTTTGGCAAGATATGCCTACCTCGACAACGTGACCGTCACTGGCGGAGGCCCGATTGGTTCACTGCAGTACAATGTGGTGGAAGGCCAGGTGGGTAATCCGAATATTCAGGCAGAGGTTTCAAAAAAGCAGAACTATGGGATTGACCTGGGGCTGTTCAATGCATGGACTTTGTCGGTGGATGTTTTCAAAGAACGGATGAACAACATGATCGTCAGCGCCCTTTCGACCATCCCGCTTTATCAGGGTATTCCGCTGGTGAATTATCCCAGACTGAATTCCGGAAGTTTTGAAAACAAAGGCGTGGATATCAATCTTAATTATTCCAAAGCATTGAGCAAAGACCTGCTCGTCTACGGCGGCGGCTACCTGAGCTATGCCAAAAACAAGATCATCAACCGAAACGAAGCACAGAAAACCGAGGATTATGTCTATCGCAAATGGGAGGAAGGTTATTCATTTGGTCAAAAATTCGGGTACCTCGTCGATTACAGCAATGGAAACGGCTTTTTTAATTCCCAGCCTGAAATTGCACAGAGCAATTTGACCTATGGTTTTGGAACGCCGCGATTGGGCGATCTCAAGTACCGCGATTTGAACGGCGACAGTAAAATAGACGAACGCGACAAAGCGCCTATAGGAACAGGCATGCTGCCCAGCGTGACTTATGCGGTTTCAGGAGGTTTGAAATACAAGAATTTTGACCTGAGTATCCTCTTCCAGGGAGTTGGCAACTACTCAACATTGGATACGAGCGGAATCGGGATCTGGGAAACTTCTTATGATGGTGTTTTTGGGTCGCTTCACCGCAACGCCTGGACAGCCGATCGCTTTGCCAGCGGGGCTGAAATTACTTCTCCTGCGCTTTCACTGGGTAAGTCGGTCAATCACGAACCCAGCGACTACTATGTTGATAACCGCTCTTATCTGCGTCTGAAAAACGTTGAGATCGGCTACACATTACCGGCAGGACTAGCCCGGGTTATCCTTGCCGAAAAGATCAGGATACTGGTCAGCGGACAGAACCTGATCACCTGGGATAAGATGAAATCCAAAGATTTCGGCCCTGAGGGCGGTGGTTATGCGGCGTTTCCGGTGTACCGGGTTTTCAATGCGGGTATCAGTGTGACTTTCTAAACAAAGCCTTTTTTGAAATGAAAAAATATAAAATAATTCTTGTGGCATTGGCTGTTTCGGGTGTGTTGCTTTCCTGCAACGACAAGCTCGACCTGCCTTCCGACGGCCGCATTACCATGGACCAGGTTTTCAGTGACTATAACCGGACGCGTGGTTACCTCAATTCCTGCTACGGCAAAGTGCCCAAGCCTTATATGGACCGCGCTTCTTTCACCGATGAAGCCCAGGACGCGGACGATATCACGCCGGGTTCGCGCTACATCGTCTGGTATGGCGGCAATGTGACTTCGCTTACTTACAAGGCCAATTCTGCGGACGGCAGTCCATGGGGTACTTTGTACGAAGGCATCCGCAAATGCAATGTTTTTATTGAGAATATCAAAACCGCCACGGTCTATGCCAGCGAAGGCGAAAAAGCCTCCTGGACCGCGCAGGCGTATACTTTAAGAGCGCTTTACTATTTGCAGCTGATCAAACGCTACGGAGGCGTACCGATTTTTGACAAGCCATTGGCGATCGATCACGATTTTTCGCAAGATAAGAGAGCATCGTTTTCGGAGGTAGTCACCTTCATCCTGGCCGATTGTGACAAAGCATTGTCCTATCCCGCTACCCGCGACGGTTTGCCCTGGGATATTTTCGATAATCAATACGGCATCATGACACGTGCTGTTGCCTATGCAATCAAGTCGCAGGCCGTAACTTATGCCGCAAGCCCATTGTGGAGCGACGGAACTTATACCTGGGAAAAAGCGACAGCCGTCAATGCAGAGGCATTGGGCCAGTGCCTGGCAAACGGATACAGCCTTTTTGATGTAAAACCAGCCGCGAACATCGCACAGAATTCCTACGCACTGTATTTTTTCACCAGTTCCAACGATCAGCGCGCTACGGACAAAGAGACCATCTACCATGCCGGAGATCCCATGCAGGTTTGGCGGTATGCAGGCATGCCGACCAACCCTGGTATGGAAAGGACTGGACCATGCCCCACGCAGGAGCTGGTAGACAGCTACGAAATGGCCAATGGCCAGGCACCCATCACCGGCTATTCGGACGAGAGCCGCACCACGCCAATCGTCAATACAGCGTCGGGTTACAAGGAAACCGATCCTTATGCGGGCCGCGACCCAAGATTTTACGCTTCTATCTATTACAACGGGGCCGTGAGAAACCTGGATCAACCGACCGGCACCAAGGTAGAAACATTTGTCGGTGGCGCTGAAGAGATTTCCGACATCAACCGCAAACACACCCGAACGGGCTATTATCTGCGCAAATTCAACAATTTCAGATCGGGGCAGAACAATGATGCGGATGGGGCGATCCGGCTTTTCAGGCTGGCCGAGTTGTATATGAATTTTGCTGAATCGGCTTATCAGTCTGCAGGCCCGGATGCGGTGGTACCGGTGGGCTCGCAGTCTATGACAGCCCGTGCGGCCGTGAACGTGGTGCGTGCGAGAGCAGGTATGCCTGGCTTCCCGGCCGGAATGACCAAGGCTGCCTTTGAAACCAAATACAGAAACGAGCGTCGCATCGAATTCGCGTTCGAAGAGCACCGCTTCTTCGACGTCCGCCGCTGGAAAATCCTTGACCAGACCGACCGCTTCGTGACCGGCATGCGGATCACCAAAAGCGGCGCCAATTTTGTCTATAAACGCTTTAAATTCGTGAACCGCAATGCTTTTTCAGATAAATACCTGATGTACCCGATCGATCAGGCCGAAGTGGATAAAGTGATCGGATTGTCGGGTGCAGATTGGCAGAATCCTGGGTGGCTGGATTAATGCGTCGTGCCTCCGGCACTGGCAAAAGCTGCAGAGCAGCGACCGATATCCATAGCCCCGGATTTCAATCCCGTGGCAGGCGATGACGGCGATGACAATGACGGCGGTGATGGCGATGGTGATGACAGCGACGGCAATGATGACAATGATGACGGCGTAGCCCGGGATTGAAATCCCGGGCTTGAAAATGCGTCGTACCTCCGGCACTGGCAAAAGCTGCAGAGCAGCGACCGATTTAGTAACGTCGGATTTCAATCCGGCAGATTAAAAAACGATGATAAAACGAACCTTAACCTTGATCATGCTGGTCGGCGCGCGCCTTATCGCCCAGCCCCTTGCCGGAACCGACGACCTCGGTCGCACCCTGCCTCAAAACAATGTCGTCGGCAACCCGAAGGCAAACCGCCAGGTGGGTATGTTCTATTTTCTCTGGCATGATGTGGCACCGGCGAAGCATTGGGATCTCAATGAAATCGTCTCCGGACATCCCGAAGTACTCGAAGATTTCGACAATCCGGAGTGGGGCGGCGACCCTAAAAACCTGGGTATGTACTATTGGGGTCAGCCGATCTATGGTTATTACAAAGCCGACGATTACTGGGTGCACCTGCGCAGCATACAGCTCCTGACCGATGCGGGCGTGGATTTTCTTGTGATCGACGCCACCAACCGGCTTACTTATCCCAAGCAGGCCGACGTGCTCATGAAAGCCATGGACGCCGTGCGGGCGCAGGGAAGGAAAGCACCGAAGATTGTTTTTTATACCAATACCCAATCCGGCGAAACGATGCAGGAGGCTTATGATATGTTCTACAAAGAAGGCGCGCCCTACCGTCACCCGGAATGCTGGTATGAACTCGACGGCAAGCCTCTGATCATCGGGCTCAGCAAGGAAGCGGAAGGCTCCAATTACAAATCCTTTTTTACTTTCCGAGAATCGCAATGGCCAACCGAGGGACAGAAAGTCAATGGCTGGCCGTGGATATCGTTCACCCGGCCACAGAAAGTACATTTCAACAGCAAAGGCGAAGGAGAGATCATCAACGTTTCCATTGCGCAGCACCCTAATCCCACTGCCGGTATGGGCGGTTCGGCTTTTTACGGTAATAAGGACAATTGGGGGAGAAGCTATCGCAAAGGTTCGCCCGGAGATCCTAAAAAGGACATCTTTTATGGCTATAACATGCAGGAACAGTGGGATTTCGCCCTCACACAGAATACCCCGTTTGTATATGTAACGGGCTGGAATGAATGGATCGCGGGCAAGTTCCCAAGCCACGACGGCAACCCGGAGCATTCCTGGTTTTGCGACCAGGCCAGTCCCGAGTACAGTCGTGATATAGAACCTTCGCTGACGGCGGGCTTGAAAGACAATTACTATATGCAATTGGTGGCAAACATCCGGAGATACAAAGGACTGGAGGCAAACCCAAACCTATCTGCCAGCAAGACCATCAGAAACTTCCAGGATTGGGGAGACGTGGGTCCGGTTTACAAAGATTACACCGGAGATACCGAAGCACGCAACCATCCCGGCGCACAAACCGACCCGGCAACTGTGTATGTCAACAAAACGGGGCGCAATGATTTTGACCAGATGAAAGTGGCCCGTGATGCTAAGAATCTCTATTTCTATGCAAAGACCAAATCAGAAATCACCCCCAATTCCGGCGATAACTGGATGCGGCTATACCTGGATAGCGACGCTAAACCTGCAACCGGCTGGAAAGGATATGATTACCGCGTAGTGGGCGGCAATACCCTGCAGCAATACAAAGCAGGCAACTGGCACGATGTGAAAAAAGTAACTTATGCAGTGACCGGCAATCAAATGATGATCACCATCCCCAAATCCTTTATCACAAACCTCAAAACCCCGCTCAGCCTGGAATTTAAATGGTCCGACAATATGCAGGAAGAAGGTAATCCTTTGGATTGGTATGTCAATGGCGATGCGGCTCCGGGAGGGAGGTTTAATTTTGTTGTGAGTCAGTGATGGTTCGCTCAGCGTGACAATTACTTTATGACAAACCAATCTAAATCCTAACCCAGAAATGAAATTCATCATTACTGCCATAATAGCATTCTTTTCCCCAGCCCTCCTGGCCCAAAACTATTCGTCCAGCACCACTGCCACGGACGCGGTCGGCCGGAAGCTGCCCGACCACAGTCAGGTAGGCGATCTCAAAAAGGACAAATTCGTAGCGCTGTTCTACTGGACCTGGCATACGCAGCAAGCCCAAAATAATCCTGCCTTGAATGTGACCGAGTACCTGGCGCGCGACCCAAAAGCAATCCATGATTTTAGGAACCCGATCTGGCCGAAACGCAATAGTCCGTGGTTCTGGGCAGAGCCTTTGTTTGGATATTATGTGGATACCGACGAATGGCTGCTGCGCAAACATGCCGAGATGCTGGCCGACGCGGGTGTGGATATGATCATTTTTGATTGTACCAATGGAAACCTGACCTGGAAAGAATCATACATGAAACTATGCGAGGTTTTTACCAAAGCAAGAAAAGACGGCGTCAGAACGCCACAGATCTCGTTTATGCTGCCATTCTGGACGACCGATGGCGGGAAGGAAATCATCCGGGAAATTTACAATGATCTTTATAAACCCGGCAAATACAAGGATCTTTGGTTTATATGGAAAGGAAAGCCGTTCATCATGGCTTCGCCCGAATTTACCGAACCAATCAAAGGAAAAGACGCGAACCCGGCACTGGAAAAAGAGATGCGTGAATTCTTCACATTCCGCCCCGGTCAGCCGGTTTATAATAAAGGCCCTGAAAAACCGGATCATTGGGGCTGGCTCGAAATTGCCCCGCAGCATGGATTTAAGAAAACAGAAAATGGTGGTTTTGAACAGGTAACCGTCGGCGTGGCGCAAAACTGGACGAAGGCAATTGGGCTGACGGCTTTGAATGCAACAGGTTCTTTTGGAAGAAGTTATACCAACGCAAAAGGCCAGATCACCGAGCGGGGAGCGGTTAACTATGGCTATAACTTCCAGGAGCAATGGGACAGGGCCTTGGAACTGAACCCCGAGCTCGTTTTCCTCACAGGCTGGAACGAATGGATCGCTGGCCGTTACGATACCTGGCAGCAGCAGACCAATGCATTTCCGGACGAGTTTGACCAGGAAGGCAGTCGCGATATTGAACCCATGAAAGGCGGCCACGGCGACAATTACTATTATCAGATGGCGGCTAACATCAGGAAATTTAAAGGTCTGCCTGCCCCCGCGCCGGTTTCCGCGCCAGTTACCATTTCTATTGACGGAAAATTGAATGACTGGGAAAAGGTCACCCCGAGTTTCGTAGCGCATAAGGGCAATACCATTCACCGCGATAGTCCAGGCTGGGGGAGCTTGGTTTATAAGAACAATACCGGCCGAAACGACATTGTGCTCGCCAAAGTCGCGCGGGATGCCGATCACGTTTATTTCTACGTAGAAACCGCCGCGCCGCTCACACCCAAAGGAGATCCGGGCTGGATGCGGCTTTTCATGAATATCGACAACGATAAAAACACCGGCTGGGAAGGTTACGATTTTGTAGTAAACCGCCTTAGCCCAGCCCAAAAGACAGTTGTAGAGAAAACAGATGCCGGCTGGAATTGGCAGAAAGCCGGGGAAGTGGAATATTCAGTCAATCAAAATAAATTGGAAATAAAAATCCCCAAATCCATGCTGGGCATCACCGGGGAGCCCGATTTCGAATTCAAATGGAGCGATAACATGCAGCACGATGGCGATATCATGGATTTCTGGATCAATGGTGATGTTGCTCCGGCCGGAAGGTTTAACTATCACTATAAGCCATGAAAATCATTTTTTCCTTGTTGTTTACCTTGATCGCAATGCATTTACCCGCACTGCTTTTTGCTCAAACCCAAGCCTACATCGATGGCCGCCCCAATGCCTCCATTCGCATGGACTTCAAAGATACGGGCATCGTGATGCGTTACGGCGATGGGCCCGATAGCTGCGATACCTACGGCGCTCGGGAAGCGGTGGTCAATAAAGAAGGGGATACTTATTACCTTTTTTATGACGGAGCAGGTAAAAACGGATGGATATCCTGCCTGGCAGAAAGTAAAAACCTGATCAGCTGGACCAAAAAGGGCACCATCCTGACTTTGGGGGATTCCACTCAAAACGATTACAAAAGCGCCTCGTCGCCCTGGGTGGTGAAGGAAAAAGATACCTGGCACATGTTCTATATCGGCACGCCCAATACCACGCCTGCCCCTTACCGCATTCCCGCATTTCCGTACCTGACGATGAAAGCGCAGGCCAAGTCCCTCGCCGGGCCGTGGACAAAGCAATATAATGTGACGCCGCTGCCGCCGAAGGAAAACAGTTACTATACCGTCACATCCAGTCCAGGCTTTATTGTGAAGCACAAAGGCGAATACATCCAGTTTTTCAGCGGTGCCACACAGGAAGGAAAGATAGTGCAGAGGACGCTCGGTATCGCCCGCACCAGAGACCTGAATGCTTCCTGGAAGATCGAAGCAGAGCCGCTTTTCCCGCTTTCGGAGCAGATCGAGAATTCGTCGGTTTATTATGAAGAAGAAACCAAGACCTGGTTTTTATTCACCAATCACATCGGGATCAACGAAAAAAGAGAAGAATACACCGATGCGATCTGGGTGTATTGGAGTAAGGACATCAACCACTGGGATGCCGCCAATAAAGCAATTGTCCTGGATGCCAAAAACTCCGATTGGGCACATGGTGCCATTGGTATGCCGTCGGTCATCAGGGTGGGGAAGAGGCTCGCTTTGCTTTATGATGCCGTCGAAGGCAGCAGTACTTCACATATGCGCCGCAGCATCGGGCTGGCCTGGAAAGAGTTGCCTCTACAAATCCCTTCAAAGCCAATTGACAAATAGTAAACCAGTATAAAACCGCCAACCGAAGTTTTATATCATGCAATCTTCATCTATTGCAAAATTCCTAAGCCTCTTATAAAAAGTCACTTTACGGACTGTATGATCACATTGAAAAACCCAAAGAAAAATGGCGTCTTGCTCATGACGGCCATTTTTTTTCTTTATGCCCAAAGCTGCAGCGCCCCCAAAAACCAGGCGGCCAAGCAAGCAGTTAAACAAAGTCAGGCAACACCCAATGCCGACATTTACGCAGAGCATATCCGCACCAGCAGCTTCCAGACGCCCGAGCAGGAGCGATTGGCTTTTCAGTTACCCCCGGGTTTTGAAGTTACCCTCTTCGCCTCCGAGCCGGAGATTACCAAGCCGATCAACATGGAGTTCGATGACCGAGGCCGCCTCTGGGTAACCCAGTCGTCTGAGTATCCCATTGCCGCTGGAATGGGCGACGGGAAAGACCGGATTACCATTTTGGAAGATAAAAATGGTGATGGAAAGGCGGAGGTTTTCACCCAATTTGACAATAGTCTCAACATCCCGATCGGCATCATGCCTGTTTCCGACGGTGCGATCGCATACAGTATCCCGAATTTATATTATTTCAAAGATGCAGATAATGACGGTAAGGCCGACAGCAAAAAGGTGCTCGTTGGCGGATTTGGGCATAAAGACACGCATGGAATGGTCAATAACCTGATGCGGGGTTATGACGGCTGGCTGCATGTATGCCATGGTTTTTCCAATGTTTCCAATGTGGCTGGTTCAGACGGGGATACCATCAAAATGACCTCAGGCAACACGTTCCGCGTGAAAATGGATGGAGGCCACGTGGAGCAGACCACCTTTGGGCGGGTTAATCCATTTGGATATGCTTACGACGAGCGAGGTTATCTGTATTCGGTGGATTGCCATACGAAGCCGATCACACAATTGATCTTTGGAGGCGATTATCCGCATTTTGGTAAAAAAGCACCGGTAGGATTGGGTTTTGCACCAGAAATGATGAGTTACGACCTGGGTTCGACCGCTTTGGCAGGACTGGTTTATTACACCGGAACGCAGTTTCCCGAGCAATACCGCAACAGCTTTTTCACGGGCGACGTGGTAACCTGCCGCATTGATCGCAATACAATCACTTACAAAGGATCAACCCCGGCTTCCAAAAAGGAGGAGCCGTTTTTGGTAAGTAGAGATCCGTGGTTCCGGCCTGTGGACGTGAAACTCGGGCCTGACGGTGCATTGTACATTGCCGATTTTTATAACCGCATCATCGGGCATTACGAAGTCGCATTGAACCATCCGGGGCGAGACAGAGTGAGTGGGCGGATCTGGAAGATTACCTACAAGGGCACCGAGCCGCATAAGGATATGCAGGTTACCGACTGGTCCAAAGCGACAATAGATCAGCTATTGGAAGGATTGAAGCATCCCCAGCTGAACACAAGATTGAAAGTGGCAGACCGGCTGGTGGATACCTGGAAAGACAAGGCGATTGATCCTGTGAGAGCTTTATTGGTTACTAATGCCTCGGATCAGACACCTTATGTGCATGGCTTGTGGATATTGCACCGGCTCAATGCATTGGATGATGCAACTTTGAACAAGGGGCTCAAACATAGCAACCCGATTGTTCAGGTACATGCTTTCCGGATTTTACTGGAGCGGAAATCATTGGCCGAGGACCATCGGATGGTCGTTGTGCAGGCGTTGTCGTCCACTGATCCATTTGTGCAACGCACCGCTGCCGAGGTTTTAGGACATTTTCCAAAGGGTGAAAACCTGGCCTTTTTAATGGATGTTTACGAAAAGGCTGATCCCGGCGACAGTCATCTGAAGTACACCGCCATGCTGGGCGTGCGGAATAACCTGAAAAACCAGAGCGTGATGTGGAAGGTGCCAGGCACGAAATGGAGCGAAAACCAGCTAGCCCTACTAACCAGGGTTATGCTCGATGTACCTTCGACTGCGGCGGCATCATTTGTGCTGGATTATACTTTGAACCACGACTTACCTTCCAAACAGTTGGTCAATAACCTGGAATACATTGGCCGGCATGTATCTCCTTATCAGCTCGACAAAGCGATCGACCTGATCAATAACAAATTTGTGAACGATCCTGAAATCCAGCTTTCGTTATATAAAACCATTTCGGCTGGCGTAAAACAAAGCGGTGTTGCCCCCGGTCAGAAGCTGATCGCCTGGGGGACTAAGTTATCGGCCCAATTTTTAACAACGGTCTCGGAAAAGGATTCAACGCTGAAAAACCCGCCTCCAATGAAAACAGGACAAAGCCCGAAACCACCGACTTTGCAGGCAGACCAGCGGATCACGGCGGCAGATATTGCAGGTGATTATCGGATCAAATCACTGGAACCCAAGTTGCGTGAGCTTGTGAGAGCCGATTGGCTCGACTACCGGGTCAGGAGCGCGGCGGCCGGGGCGCTGATGAACATCGATCCGAAAGAAAATGTAACGGTACTCGCGGACGTTTTCAATGACCCCGCCGAACGTCCTGTTTTGCGTGAAAAACTGGCGATATCCATGCAGCAGGCGTCGTCGCCTTCTGTTTTTGAAATCCTGAAAAAGCAGTTGGCCGGGGGAGCAAGAAGTCTTCAGGTCGTGATCGCAACCATTTTAGCCAATAGTCAGGAAGGGATCAATTACCTATTGAATGCATTTAAGGAAGAGGAGGCTAATCCGGATATTGCCAATGAAGTTCCGGTACAGGAACGGTTTGCGATCAATTCCAATGCAGATCAGAAAAAGCAGATGGAAAAATTTCTGGCAAGCGGTGCCGACGAACGTGCTGAAAGGCAGAAACTGATCGATGCCAGGGTTGCGGCTTTCAAGCCTGCTTCCGGGCTGACGGACTACGGTAAATCGATTTTTGTGCAGCATTGCAGTGGCTGTCATTCCATTCAGGGAGCCGGCGGGATGGTGGGTCCGCAGCTCGATGGGATCGGAAACTGGGGGCATAAGGCGTTGACCCAAAAGATTCTTGACCCTAACAGGAATATAACCGAGGCATTCCGGACTTATAACATTACGTTGAAGAATGACAAAACTTTAACAGGCCTTTACCGGCGCACAGAAGGTGAAACAATGGTTTTTGCGGACCTTACCGGTCAGGAATTTGCGGTTGTGAAGAATGACATGAAAGAATACCGGGCATCGAAATACACCTTGATGCCGGACCAGTTTCGAAATATCATCCCTGAAAAGGATTTTTATCCCCTGCTGGATTACTTGCTGAGCATTAAATAAAAATGAATTGAAATCCTAAATCCAATAGATAAGATGCTTTTAACCCGAAAAAAATTACAATGGCTTTTCCTGGGTCCGCTTTTGCTGCTGTCAGCTCAAATCGCTACTGCCCAAACTCAGTCGAAAGGAAAAGAACTCGTTTTCAAAAAAACAGACTTGACCAAAAGATTTATTTCAGAAGGAGCCGCGATGGGCGATGTGAACAAGGACGGCAAAAAAGACGTTCTTGCCGGTGCCTACTGGTTTGAAGCGCCCAGCTGGAAAGCCCACGAGTTGATGAAACCAGACACATTTGTAGCGAACGGAAGTTACTCCGACTCTTTTCTGGACTTCGCAATGGATGTAAATCAGGACGGCTGGATCGATCTGATCCGCATAGACTGGCCCGGAAAAGCGGCGTACTGGCACGAAAATCCCAAAAATAAACCCGGGTATTGGCCGGCGCACCAGATTTATTCGGCAGTGGGGAATGAATCGCCCATGCTGGTAGATATGGATGGGGACGGTCGTATGGATTTGTTGTGCAATGATCCCACCGGTAAGAAGGTGATCTGGCTGAAATCGCCTTCCCAAAAGGGCGATGTTAACTGGGAAAAATATGTGGTCAGCAATGATCCCAACAATGCCACGCACATGTACACGCATGGAATCGGGTATGGGGATATCAATGGCGACGGCCGGAAAGATGTGATCGTGCGGAACGGCTGGTGGGAAGGCCCGGAAGGAGGTCCGGCCAAACATCCGAAGGATGCAGACTGGAAATTTCATCCCGCCGACCTGGGCCAGGATGCCTCGCAGATGTATGTGATGGATTTAAATGGCGACGGACTGAATGATGTGTTAAGTGCTTCGGCGCACAATTACGGCATCTGGTGGCACGAACAAATGAAGGATGCGCAGGGTAACGTGGAATGGAAACACCATGTGATCGATAATTCTTTTTCTCAGACGCATGGAGTGGCCCTGGTGGACCTGAATAAAGATGGGAATATGGATTTTGTGACAGGGAAGAGATATTTTGCCCATAGCGGGAACGATCCGGGGGAATTCGAGCCTGCATTGGTTACCTGGTTTGAGTATAAGCCGGGAAAAACACCCACATGGATCAGGCATGACATCGACACCGATTCGGGTATTGGATTGCATGTGACTGTGGAAGACATCAATAATGACGGACTGCTGGACATTGTGACCGGCAATAAAAAGGGCGTCAGGATTTTTATACAACAGAAAGGAAAATAAGGGATGAAATTCGGGATCAATACGTATTTGTTTTCTTCGCCTTTCACAAACGAAAGTGTGTCCTACTTCCCGCAATTCAAGGAATGGGGGTTCGATTTTGTGGAAATAGCTGTGGAGGAGCCGACGAATATTGATCCTCTTTTTATAAGAAAAGCACTGGATGACAATGAACTGGAATGTCGCTCTGTTTGCGCGGCAACCGGGCCAGGCCGCGATTTGAGAGGAAACCGGAAGGATCAGATCACATCGCTGGACTATATCCAGACGTTGGTAGATATTGCACCTGTTCTCGGGGCAAACCTGGTAGCCGGACCGCTTTATTCACAAGTAGGACGGGCTAACCTTGTTCCGGACGATAAGAAAGTAAAGCAATGGAATATGGTTGTCAAACATCTCAAAACCTTGACAGCCTATGCAGAAGAGAAGCAGGTAAGACTTGCTATTGAACCATTGAACCGTTACGAAACCGATTTCATCAATACCTGCGACCAGGCGCTCGACCTGATTCGAGACGTGGGCAGCAATGCCTTGCTGGTGCACCTGGATACCTTTCACATGAACCTGGAAGAAAAGGATCCTGCATTGGCGATTAAAAAGGCAGGTGCCAAACTGGGGTTACTGCATGCGTCGGGGAGCGACCGCGGTACGCCCGGCGGTGACCAGATCGACTGGGACCGCATCTTCGCTGCATTGGATAACATTAACTACCAAGGTGATATTGTCATCGAATCATTTACCCCCGACGTGAAAGTCATCGCCAAAGCAGCATCGATCTGGCGTAAAGTCGAGCCATCAAAAGAAGCGATTGCCGTTGAAGGGCTGAAGTTTTTGAGATCGCTCGCTTTTTAGGCTGCCGCATCCATCATAACCCGTTTCCCGGCCAGAAATTTTCAAGGATCAATTTAGGGAGGCAGGTGCTCTTGCATGGGGAAACGGATGAAGCGATGATTGAATTTTCAGGAACGTTGAAAGCAAAAGCACTGATCAGCAACGGGATGCTCAGCAGCATGGCCCGGAGCACTATTCGGACTTAGTTGACTTTGATGTCATAAAAAAACTCCGCCCCGTCTTGTTCAGCAGAAAGGAGGCGGAGACTAAACTGAGGCAAAAAACTATTTCTAAATAGCTGCTATGCTGTAATTTCTTCTTCGAGATGAGGCGCATTCAATTGCAAAACCTCACTGGTCCAGGCCCTTGTTTTAGCAGCGAGTTCTTCATCGGCTGCCAACGAACTCCCAAAAGAGGGTATCATTTTTCGGAAGCCTTCCTGCCATTCAGTTGTTTTTGCTTCCTTGAAACAGCGATGGACCAGGTCGATCATAATCGAGACCGACGTGGAAGCACCCGGAGAGGCGCCGAGCAATGCCGCAAGTGACCCATCGGCAGCGGTTACCATTTCGGTCCCAAATTCGAGCACGCCCCCTGCTTTCTTGTCTTTCTTGATCACCTGTACGCGCTGGCCCGCCTTTTCAAGTTCCCAATCTTCCAGACGTGCCTCAGGCAGATAATCCTTCAATGCCGCCAGGCGATCTTCCGGCGACTGTCTGACCTGGTCGATGAGGTATTTGGTCAGTGGGATATTGTGGATTCCCGCGGCCAGCATGGGTTTAATATTATTGAGTTTGATAGATGCGGGCAGATCAAGATAAGATCCGTTTTTCAGAAACTTTGTCGAGAAGCCGGCATAAGGTCCGAAGAGTAACGCTTTTTTTCCATTGATCATCCGGGTATCCAGGTGAGGTACCGACATAGGCGGGGACCCCACAGAAGCTTTTCCATATACTTTCGCCTGATGTTGCTCAATGATTTCAGGTTTGTTGCAAACCAGCCACTGACCACTCACGGGAAATCCGCCAAAGCCTTTACCTTCTGGAATTTTCGACTTTTCAAGGAGCAGCAACGAACCCCCACCTGCGCCGATGAAAACGAATTTGGTACTGACCTTGCCTGATTGGTTTGTGGCACGATTCCTAACTTCAATGTTCCATGATTTATCACGATTTCTGTCGATATCCGAGACTTCATGATTCAGGAATAAATCAACGCCCTCCTGTTTTTCGAGGTAGTCGAACATCGATTTGGTCAGTGTACCGAAATCGACGTCTGTGCCCAGTTTCATGCGAGTTGCAGCAACTTTTTCGTCTGGCCGGCGGCCGGTCATGACGAGAGGTATCCAGCCAGCGATTTCCTCCTGGTCTTCGGTATACTCCATTCCTTGAAAAAGATGATGACTTGTAAGCGCCTCAAAGCGTTTGCGCAAATAATCAACATTTTCGTCACCCCACACGAAGCTCATGTGTGGAATATTGTGGATAAATGTATCAGGAGAATCAATAATCCCATTTTCGACCAGGTATGCCCAAAACTCTTTGGAGACTTCGAAAGACTCGGCAATTTTGATGGCCTTTTTAGTTTCTACCGAGCCGTCGGGTAGTTGGGGGGTGTAATTCAGTTCACAAAATGCAGAGTGACCTGTGCCGGCGTTGTTCCAGGGATCGGAGCTCTCGGCTGTTACCCTGTCCAACCGTTCGTAGATGGAGATAGTGATGGCAGGATTCAACTTTTTGAGCAGGACGCCCAGTGTTGCGCTCATGATCCCGGCCCCAATTAAAACCACATCAGGGGTGCTCGTTTTTGAAGACTTTTTGGTATTCATAACGAAAAAAGTAAGTATGTTAATCAGGCGACAAACCCGGAATAGTACAAGATATGTATGCGTAACAACGTATAGAACACTCTTTGTTTCGAAAATAGTATAATTTCAAAAATAAAAGTTATGACGGGTTACAAGTTCTTGAAAGGTGGCAATTAAAACTTGATTTGTTTTAATTTGAGGAGAGTGAAATAAAAAAGGCCGCAAGTACGCGACCTTTAATAACAATTTATTTTTCGAGCGATTGGAGTGGATTAATCCGCCATAATTACATCGGCCTCCGTCAATCCAAGTGATTTCATGGTCTCTTCATAGCTTGAGTAATTTACTTCACCGTTCGCTCTGAATTCTGTTGCCGGGATAATGACTGCCCTGATATCCTGAAATTCACGTTCAGGTGCGGTATCTTGCTCTTCGGACCAGTTATCGGCGACAAGTGAAACATAGAATCTTGAACTTCTATATAGCGTAAAAAATTCATAATCAGTGTAAACAGTTGTGTCAAACCAAGCTTTTCCTGGCATTCCATAGGTTCTGCTTTGATTGAACGTTTTATGATTTGCGGTTACAAATACCTGAACAACGCTGTTGGCAAAGAATATTGAGTCAGCGCTTGTCAGGTTCGATTTTCCAAGTGTATATCCTCCTTTATAACTCTTAACAGGTCCGGTGGAAATCACTCTGGCGCCAATTCCATTTAGCCCATCTTGCCCGTTAACCCCGGAATCTCCTTTGGGGCCTTGTGCCCCTGTATCTCCCTTTGGTCCCGCGGGGCCTACATCCCCTTTGGGGCCATCGCAGCTGGCGAGAATGACAGACATACCCAGGAACGTGATAATGATTAAATTCTTAAGCATAGTTTGAACAAGTTTGGTTAGTCGATATACGTATATAAGCAAAGTAACTATAAAAATCCAAAAATACCTATGGAAATGGCGATCCAGGGGATATTCTAGAATTCAGAAGATAATAGGAGGTTGTGCAATTACTTATGAGAAATAAAAATACAAAAATTGTACCAGAGTGACCCATATTATGAAGCAGGGCCATGTTTGGCAATTTTTGTTATCGAATTAGTTCACATTGGTGTGATTAATTTGTTGAGCCATTGTAAAATGTCGTGAACCATTGCTATTTTTAATAAATTTTTGCCGAAAAATCTAGCAACTTATGGTTCAACGCACTTTTACAAAATTCTTCATTGTCGCCTCTCTACTATGCACACTTATCACTGAAACAGTTGTCGCGCAAGGGGCCTGGAACGGATCATTCGGAAATGAGTGGTTACAAGGTAAGTACAATCAAAAATGGCTTCGTATCGGGATAACCACAAAGGGAATCCAAAAAGTAACACTTCCAGGCGATTTTATGGGAGGTGCAAATGCGAATACCCTTCATCTATACCATCGTGGCGTTGAAGTTGCCCTGACAAGTGCTACGGCAACTGACATTGAGTTTTACGGTGTGCCCAATGATGGAGAATCCGATAAGTATCTCTTCCGGCCAAATTCGGCCCGAGTCGACCCGTACTATAGTATGTTCTCAGATGAGAGCGCCTATTTTCTGACCATCGGTTCGCCTGATGGCAAAAGGGCCGTTACCGTGAACATTAATGACCCTAGCGGGACTGAAATGCTATCCTATCACATTCAGACAGATCACGTGGGTTATCAGACAAGCTACACCCACGCAACCAATATCCCAATCCGCCCGACGAATTTAAATAGTTTCATGGAAGATGGGCAAACTAGATCGGGTGCAATACTGGTAGATGATGCATCCCACTCTAAGTTTACAAATTTTCCTATTAACCTGAGAAAACAATCAGGATCAGAGGCCCCTGGAATAAGAGCATTGGTCCATGGGCGGACAAACTACGCGCCAAGTGGAGCAAATACCAGAAATATCCGGATATGGATAGGGAAAGATGCGGGATCTCTTCGTGAAGCAGGTAAGATCGCTATCGAAGGTTTTAAATATGGGATATTCGATTTCACTGCTCAGGACTCCGACCTGAATGCCGGTACGGGAACATTGGCGTTTAATATCGATACCACTCCGCAGGATATTTTTACGGATAGATTTTCTGTGACTTATTACAATGTTACCTATAAGCAACAAATTGATATGGGGGGAGCCGCATCGTATAACTTCAATTTTCCTGCTGCCACCTCAGGGTCAACAAGCCGGATAACGATAACCTCCCCGCCAGCTGGAACACTGAAGTTCTATGATATCTCTGATGCGAGTAACCCAAGAAATATAACGGGTAGTGCTGCGAGCCTTATATTTTCTAGACCGGATGCACTACCGTTAACCCTATTAGCTACTGTAACGACCAATAACGTCGCGGCTGAAAAGGTCACGCCAGTGCAGTTTACTTCTATTACGAACTCGGACTACGATTATATGATTGTCAGTAATACGACGTTGCTAGCGGCATCTCAGGAATTTGCCAAATATCGTAAGACAGATTCTCCAGGTAAAAAATACAAAACCGGGGTCTTTAAAATCGTCGATTTGTATAATCAATTTAATTATGGTGAACCGAGCCCATTGGCTATCCGGCGATTTGTTGATTACATGGTCTCAGATGGTAATAAAGATAAATATCTGTTGTTGATGGGCAAATCTGTTACCAGAAACGACAGGATCACCAAGGAGTTGCCTGACGAAGTTCCGACATTCGGCTTTCCAGGCTCTGATCTTTTGCTAATCGAAGGTCTTCAGGGAACTGATTCCGACGTTCCTGTTATTCCCTTTGGCCGAATTCCTGCCATTACAAACGATCAGGCTATGGCGTATCTGGACAAAGTTAAATCGTACGAAGCAACAAAAAGCGGTCTTGCCTGGCGGAGGAATGTGGTACACCTCAGTGGAGGCAAGACGGATTCAGAAATCGACGATCATGCACTGAATCTAGTGAATGCGGCAGTCAAGGTGAATTCTGCTATTTTTAAAGGCAAGGTTTATTCGGCTAAAAAACCGGTCGCAACAGATGCTACGATACAAAACGACACGCTTTATAAGCAAGTTAATTTTCCTGCACCTGCGGTAGGAAATCCGGGCGGCGTAGGAATGATCACCTATTTTGGGCACAGCGCTCCCTACCAGACAGATTTTAATTTCGGCTATGTTTCCGATCCCCTGAAAAACTTCAGCAATCCGGGGAAATATCCGATCATGTTTTACAATGGCTGTGATATACTTAATGTATTCAGTAACAACTTTGCAGAAACTGTGAATACGTCAACTTCACGACCACAGTCGCTTGACTGGTTGTTAAGTGCCAATAAAGGTGCAGTGGCGGTGTTTGGAAATTCTTGGTCAGGTTATGCTAGCAGTTGTAATAATTACATGCAGAGAGTGTATACTGAAATGTTCACAAAATCTGATGCAGACAGACAAACCCTGGGTAAGATTTTACAGGTTGTTGCACAGCAAACGAAATCTAATTCCGGATTCAGAATGGGAGACAAGGACGCGAGGACTGCGACCGCCTATATTCAGGATCAGGCCCAAATTCATCAAACAATTATCCTAGGCGATCCGGCACTCAAAATTCTCCTCAGCACCGAGGGCGGACTTCCTGTGGAGCTGATCTCCTTTTCGGCGAAGGAATCCAGCCCAAATCAAGTTGATGTGACTTGGAAAACAAGTTCTGAGGTGAATAACAGTCATTTCATTGTTGAGAGAAGCTATAACGCGAAGAATTTCGAAGTGATAGGTCGGGTTGAGGGAAAAGGCGATTCAAATATCGAAAGTGAGTACCATCTGATCGATGACCAACCTTTGCCTGGAATAAGCTACTATCGACTTATTCAGGTCGATCAGGCAGTTACTGGGAAAGACGGCGGATCAGTCGATGGCAAAGCTACTTATTCGAGAATAGTATCGGTGACGAGAGAGGGAACTAATGTATTGACAACCTTCCCAAATCCAGTGATAGATTTCGCTGACATCGATTTGAAGGCGCCGGTTAATATTAAGTATTGGAACATCTTGGATATCAGAGGACTTGTGAGAAAAACCGGGGTAGGCACGAAGGCTGATTTTTCTAATTTATCAAGCGGTAATTATGTTTTGAAAATTACCACTGATAATAATGATGTTTACTATCGCAAAGTGATTAAGAAATAATTTGTTATTTTAAATACACACTAGATGTTTTTCATCAGGATTAATTTTAAAGTATTGTTGCTTTGCTTGATTTTTATAAATCTGCAACAAGCAGAAGCACAATGGTCGGCTCCTTACTCAAACAGCTGGATCAGCTATGGTAAGCCTTACGTGAAGATAGGGACAACTAAAAAAGGGATTCACAGGATCCCTTTTTCTGCCCTGCCCAAGGAAATTTCGGTAAGCGAGCCTGAAAAGCTACAATTGTGGCGGCGGGGCAAGCAAGTATCCATTATTAGTACCACAAATAATGAGATCTTATTTTATGCATTGCCCAACGACGGGTCATTGGACTCGCTGCTTTACCGACCAATGAGTTCTCGCTTGAATCCCTATTTTAGTATGTATTCTGACGAGGAGTCCTATTTTTTAACTGTTGGGGAAGTTGCGGGAGCCCGTGCCAAAGTCGTAAATCTGCCGGTTAACAATGCTTCAGAATTGCTGCCTTTTCACGAAGAATTAGCGACCACGATTTTCCAAACTGACTACTCTCTAAGCACACAAAATCCCATCAGGCCGGACTTCTTTAATAGTTATTTTGAATTGGGAGCCAGCAGAACAGGAAAAGTACAGGTAGTGGGTGCCCTGATGAGCATTAACTTTGCGCTTAAAAATTTCAGCAGTAACTCGGAAAGGCCATTTATCAAGTTGCTTTTGCACGGAAGAAGCAATAATGGCCGAAAAATTGAAATTTATGTAGGAAAGAATGCACAATCTTTGAGACTTGTGAGTTCTCTCAACAGCTCTGGTTTTGAGGGAACAGAGTATTCTTTTGACCTGAGTGCAGACGATACGGACGACAACAAAAATGGAATTCTTGCCTTTAAATCCGTTGCCTCTGATCCAACCGACAGATTTTCCCTGGCATATTACTCCCTCGGATATTCCCAGACCTTTCAAATGGATGCTCTGAAAAGCAAAGAGTTTTATTTGAAATCGACATCAGGCAATGTAAGCAGGGCTGAAATCAAAGGCGCGGCTACGGGGCTTTCATTTCTGGATATATCTAATCCGGACAGCCCAGTAGTAATCCAAGGCACCAAAGAAAATCTAATGATTCCTCGTATCTCGGGCAAACCTGCCACTTTGCTTGCCACTAACGAGATTACCAGTGTTGCAGCAGGTAAAATTAAAGCGGTTGGTTTAACTTTCATTAGTTCGAAGGAACCTAATTATGTCATTGTTACTGCTGATAATTTATACGATGGCGCAATCGAGTATGCTAACTACAGGGCATCGCAAGCTGGGGGTGGATTTAAGCCTCTCGTTGTCAAGATAACGGACATTTACAATCAATTCAATTACGGCGAGCCGAGCCCTCTTGCCATAAAGAAATTTATGGCTTATATGCTTTCGGATGGGGCTAAGGACAAATATCTTTTTTTGATTGGCAAGTCTATCACACATAATGAGAGGATGAAAAGGGAACTTCCAGATGAAGTTCCAACGATAGGATATCCTGCGTCGGACCTTCTGCTTGTGGCAGGACTCGCTGGAACCGCCATTGACGTTCCTGCTATCCCAGTTGGTCGCGTGGCAGCGATTACAAATCAACACATTCATGATTATCTCGCGAAAGTGAAAGAATATGAATCGAATGCAATAGGCGATTATGGCTGGCGGAAGAATTTTCTCCATTTAAATGGAGGCAAAAATGTAGATGAAATAACTCAGATGAAAGGTTTATTAGGAGCATTGGTGCCGAGCGTTGAAGAAGGAGTAGTGGGAGGGAAGGTAACTCCCTACGTGAAGCAGCAGGCAATGGCGGAGGTAGAATCCGTCAACATCACAGCTGATGTGAATAAAGGTGTGGGCTTAATCACCTATTTTGGTCACGGTTCTCCAACGGTTACAGACTTGGACATGGGATACATTTCCGATGCATCGAGGGGATATAACAACTCGAAAAAATATCCAATGATGTATTTTAATGGATGCGGGGTTGGTAACATCTTCAGCGCACGCTACAATACCAATCCGACGTCAACAGACAGAATTACGTTGTCGCTCGATTGGATCTTAGCGCCGAATCGCGGGACGGTCGCGATCATTGCGAACTCATTTGAGAGTTTCGTTAGTCCCGCGTCCAGATATCTCGAACAGCTTTATAAAAACATGTTTGTGGAACCATCGACGGTTAATTTGTCGATAGGCAAAATTATGGTGGCAGTGGCCAATACTATTATATCCAGAGATAAGGACAAATATAGTATTGCCAATGTGCATCAATCATTATTACAGGGAGATCCTGCGTTGAAGTTAATTACTGTCGCCAAGGCCGATTATTCGCTGGATCCCGACGGGAGCCTAACCTTATTTTCCGAGTCAGGTAACAAGACAATCCAGGAATCGGATTCGTTAAGGGTAGCGATCGCAATTTCCAATCAAGGCAGATATGTCGCGGGTCAGGTTGTGCCCATAAAATATACTTATTTCGGAAAAAAGGGGGATATTGTGAAAACCGGGCTCATTCAATCTTTCCCCTATGAAGACACCGTACGGGTAACTTTTCCGAATAACAGAGACATTGAGAAGTTTCAGGTTCATATTGATCCAGACCATACTATTAGCGAATTAAACACTAGTAATAACATAGCGGAGTTGGACGTGGATTGGGATTTTGTCAAAGACAAAAGTGTTTATTCGTCAGCCAACATCAAGGATATTGTACCTCCAATTCTAACCGTGTTTTTTGATGATCGCTTGATTAAGAAGGACGAGACCATCGAAGCAAATCCCAAGATAAGTCTGGTGTTGAGAGATGACAGGCAATTACTTGCCGATACGTCTCTCGTGGAAATTTTTATTAAGCGCTGTGGAGATGAACTTTGTGATTTTGAAAAGGTAAGTTATTACGCAAGTGAAATTGAAGTAGATTCTCTTGATACAAAAACCTTCGGATTGGATTTTCTCACAGCAAATCTTGAGGCAGGGATATTTGAATTATTAGTTAATGCTAACGATCGTTCCGGGAATGCACTTGTACAGCCCTACAGGATACGTTTTAAGATAGAAAACTCTGTTTATGACATGGCTCAGATAATCGTAAGTCCTAATCCAGCCTCGTCTTACATCAGGTTTTCAACAAAACTCACGAAGGAACGGAATTTTAAGTCTGTCAAGTACTTAATATATAACCAAGCCGGGGTCCTGATGGAGGAAAATGAAGTTGACTTGATATCCTCTGCGTTGACAACAGAATGGTATTGGCTGCCTGCCAGTACGCTACAATCGGGCGTATATGCTTACAAGATATTCTTGAATACGGTTGATGGCAAGGCTGTTGAGCAGCTGACCGGTAAAGTGATATTGGTGAAATAGTCAGCGACTTTTCACATCCTTGAGCCATTCAAGCCAAACTGCCAGTGACACTGTCCGTGATATGTGAAACCAGGTATGAATTTTGTGTAGATAGGGGATTTTATCATTTTGCAGGATTTTCACCTGTTGTTTGAACTTTGCCTTGTCAACATAATTCCAAACCTCGGTTGAGTCCATCAAAAAATCCCTGGATTGATTGTAGAGACGTGTAGCAATTTTCTGACCGTGCGATCTGATGTGCGCTTTAGTACTTCGGCACCGTACACTTTCTGGTAACAAGCCTTTCATTGCTTCCCTGAAATGTGACCTGCCGATCCCGTCTCCATACTTGATAATGTCAGGAACAGCCATACAGAGCTCAAAAAGTTCCTTATCATAAAACGGAGAACGGTTGTCTATCTCGTAATGATTGCTTAGCGCGAAGTTTTGTTCATGAGATAACAAATCCTGAGCATTGTAAATATCAAGCATCGACTGCTCGTATAAACTCGAAGTGCCGTCTTCCAGTAATTTTACGGTATTGTGGCCTTCAGCGCCGCTGACCAATCTGGCTAGGTCATCAACCAAAATAGACTTAGACGGAATGATCTGTCCTTTCTTAACTCTATCTAATAAACTTTTGACCCCTCTCTTTAATAGATAAGGATAGGAAATGTCAAAATGGGAGGATACCTCAGAATACAATTTATAAAAATCTTTCAGGGATAGTTGGACTAGCTGTGGCGCCAATCTTCTGAAAAGAAAGTTCTGCACCACCAAATTGTATTTTCTGTCTTCGGAGTATAAATTCCACCGACTATATTGATCTGAATGTGAAAAATACTTGACCCTCTTCTTCAATAAATCCTTTACGAGTTCCCAATTACCGTTCTCAAATGATCGATTGATCAATTCCAGGCCACTTCCAACGATTGAATCGCCGCCGCTTCCATTAAAAATCGCATTTGCTCCAAAGGACTTGGCGTGTTGCATCAAGCTGCCGTTAAAAGAGGGACTCAGTAGAGTCGATGAGGGTTGGGCGAATAGGGGAATGTATAAATTGAACAGACTGAAATCCTCTTCAGACTGAATTATTTCATGGTGAGTAGAATTGATTTTTTTAGAAACTTCTGCTGCGAGTAGATTCTCATCCGTGTCGGCCCCGCTCGAAATATTATAAAGGGTATGCAGGGAATGATTGGGATATAAAAACTTGATTGCCGTACTCACTGATGAAGAATCAAGACCTCCGCTCAGATGCGATGCAACTATCTCAGAGGGGTCTATCAGATTATTTCCAACCGAACTTAAAAATTTAGCCCTAAACTCCTCCCCAAATTCCGCGGCACTAGATAGATTTGCCCAGCGAGACGGTTTAAACCGAAAGTATGGTCTCGTAGAAACTCCTTTTGATGTGATTTCAACCAAATGCCCCGGTGGCACTGTTTTGATGTTGTTATAAAATGTATTTGTCTCGTACCCGGATCCTGAATCTTTTAGAAAGGTGCCGTATGTACTGATCCGCTTGGAATTGATACTTATCAAACTCTTTACTCTGGGATTTTGTACCAGAGATGCCAGATTTGTGGAGAACAAAATGAACTGGCCTTGTACGTGAAGATAAAAGAGAGGGATCAAGCCAAACAAGTCTCTTGCTAAGATAACTTGCTGCTTCTCCTCACAAAACCAAGCGCTGACACCAAAGGTGTTTGATTCGATGTTTGACAGAAAATTCTGTAAAGACAAAGAGACAAAATTTTGAGCGGTTAAATTACTCAAATATTTTGTCTCTTCATTAATTAGAGCGACCGCTCCAAAATAGCTGTTCGTCAAAGAATTGGAAGCCAAGTTTAAACCGACTCCAAAAAAACCATTATTAAATTGCAAACAACTATTATATCCCTTTTTTACGTCCTCAAGATTGTATTCAAAGTCTTTACTAAGAATTAATCCTTCAAACAACATAAACAGGAAGCAAAAGTTTATTTAAACCGAAATCAGTCCGGACTAAAATTAAAGTCAGTTGGATCTATATCTTGGCTACCGCCTTGTTTTCCCTTCGTTAATTTAGCCACATTACCGAATTTGTTCAAAACCGGTTTGCGATAAGACTTTTTTGTCTGTGTAGAGTGCGAATTCACTGTTTTCATTTTTAAATTGTTAGATGACTATATACCAATATCCGTTGTAAATTTAGACAGATAAATTTAATTTGCAAACTTTGTTGACTTTAAATATGAAAAAATCAAGTTGAGGCGTTTTTGAAGATATTTTTAGCAATTATTACTGACCCCCAAATTCCACTATTATCCGCGTTTTTCGTGTTCCTGACTCTATTTTTCCGGATCCTATGCAATCATCGCTTTGGCAAAATTCAAAGTTTGTCTGATCGTCGGAAAGCAGCCCTACACCGAGACCATACCGCTTGATGCCTACGTACTTATTGATGATTGACGTGTCTTTACGTTCTACGACGGTTAAGGTTTTGTGGAAAGATTGTTCGCCTACTATGGCCGGTTGGTTCAGGTCTTCGTAATGATAATCCTCTGCCTCCTGGTTGTTGTAGGTATTACCATTCCAGGTAATCCGGGAGTCAACCGGAAAGACGAGCGAAAAGAATGTCTGATTGTCGATATTGGTCAATATTTTGTCCGGATACTTTTGGACTGTATATTCTTTCACTTTCTGCCAGTACTCGCTTGAATTGGCCCTGGTAGACCTGGAAAAAGTATAAGTCGAAATCCCCTCAGAGTTAACCTTAACCTCTTCAATCTCATCTTTCTCCTGGCTGGTTTTAATTATGGGATCCTTCTGTGCGGATGAGTAGATTTCTTCGTGCACATCGTAAACTGCAAACCAACCTACTTTAAGAGGATAATAACTGTAGGGGTCTATTGGTTCAGTAGAATTATGCTTGCATGAGAGGACAAGAATGGAAGCAACCAGAAAAAAGCTGAATTTTTGAAAAGTCATTGCTGTAATGTGTGTAAAGATCTTCATTTGCAACCTGTTTTTAAGAATAATCCTTCGTATTAAGATAACCAAAAGTACACAAAGCTATTTACTTTTTCGCTCTGCCAGTTTCCCTCTCAAAAAGCCGATCAGAACCTGCAGACCGGTGTCAAAGCGTGAATTGTTGTTGATGATCATGTCCGCCTCGGAACGGAGCGGCAGGATGAACTTGTCATAGGTCGGCGCTACATGGTGTTCCCAGCGGTACAGTACATCGTCCAGATCATAGCCACGTTCATTATTATCACGAATAATCCTGCGTTTTATTTTAACGTGTTCTTTGGCATCCACGAATATCTTCAAATCGATTAGCCGGGAGATTTCGGGAAAATAAAAGACAAAGATCCCTTCTACGATGATGATGGGCCTCGGCTCGAAAACCAGAACTTCCGGCGTGATCAGTGGATTATTGAAAGTGTATTCCTTTTGCTGGACTTCCCGCCCGGCCCGTAGTACGGCGATATGTTCGGCAAACAAATGATGGTCTATCGTTTCGGGCAGGTCAAAATTTTCCACGCCATTTTCATCTCTCGGGATTTCGTGAATCGGGCGGTAGTAATTGTCCTGGGAAATTCTTGTAACATCTTCTTTTGCAAATGCATCTATAAGGCTTTTCATAAAAAAAGTTTTACCCGAGGCACTTCCGCCAGTTATACCCACGATATAAGGCATTTTTTCTGAAGTAGTCATATCCGAGATTTGGATCTTATTCTGAAATAAAACATAAATTATCACTTTACTCTATAACGGCCAATTTGCCGGCGAGTTTCGCACTTCCGTCTCCAGCGACAATGAGCACCATATAGATGCCACCTTTGGAGCGCCTGCCAGTATAGTCATTCAGGTTCCAGGATGCCGTTCCACCTTCTGATTTGGTTTGGTAAATCAGTCGGCCGGAAAGATCAGTGATTTTGACCGTCGATTCCGGCATTAAGCCTTTTATTCCAACCTGGCCACCATATCCTGGACGGACCGGATTGGGGAAAATGATCACGTGATCAAGATTTTCAGCAGGTGAAGAGGCATTGCTCTGATAGGATACTAATCCATTGGTAGTCTCAACCCAAAGCACTCCGGCTGAGTCTTCGAATCGCAAGACTGAAATCTGATCAGAAGGGAGAGGGGTGTCCCTGGCTGTAAACTTTTGAACTAACTCTGTTGCATCTGGATTGAATAGATATAAACCGGTTCTTGTGCCGATCCATTTCCTGTTGCCAGGCTCGATAGCCAGTGAAGTGCATTTTTCAGTTGCAAAAAGCTTTCTCTGTCCATAAATAGGCTGAATAGCATCGACCCGTTCACCATCCAGAACGCCCTCCGGTACAATATACCCGACTCCTTTGTCACTTGCGAACCAAATAAAACCATCCTTGTCCATCGCCAGGCTATTGATGGTTGATGAAGGCAGACTTCCGTTTCCAATAGAGGTGGACAAAATTCTTTGCTGCTGATTTAATGTGCTTTTTGCCAATATACCACCACCGAGGTAATCTGGAAGGCGTGTCCAGGAAATTCCCGAAAGGTCAATGATGGAAGAATCCTGCCGAGGGATCAATGTAGTATCGTTTTGTTCTGGGCCCATACTTTGGAAGGCTGAGCTTTGATTGCTCAGCAGGCCTTTGTAATGATCAGCGGTCCAAAAAATACCAGTCTCTGTTTCAACCGTCTCATTAAGAAAGTCAAAAGTGGGATCGTTGTAAGTTTGAACTTTATTACCGGGATCCAGTTTCACAATTTCCTTTTCAAGCGTTGCGATTAGAGCATTGGATGAAACGGAAACCGAATAGGTTTTACTATTGGAGGAATAGATCGATTTCCAGCCGGCACTCTCCTTCTGAAATATCCCTTTGCCCGAAATTCCCGAGTAAAGCGAACCGTTAAAGCTAACCAGCGACAATGGATCGCCGGGCGCGGTCACTTTTTTCCAATTTTCAAAATATTGCTTATTGACCGATGGCTGATCAGAAATGGATAAAAGCCCTTGTGAAGTGATGGCGAATATAGAATCTGATGCAAAGCAAATGTCAGTAACCGACACAGGGGTCCCGTTTGCACCAATGTAGCGGTAGGTTTCTACAACTTGTTTAAGGTGGATGTCCAAAATAACGATGCCAAAATTGGTACACAGGTAAGCCGATCCATCCTTGAAAGCGATTCGCGTGACGGTTTTATTTTCCGGTAGCCCCTGCGTTTCATTGAAAACCCGCCATGGCTCGACCCGGCTGAGATCCGATTCCTCGTCTAAATAGACAAAGTCTATGTTGCCGTTTCTGTAAGCCAGGAGTAGCAAGTTATCTTCGTTGCTATACCCCAATGCACTTATTCCTGTTTCGTTGAGCCCGTTAATTTTCGACCAGGTTTCGACTTGGTGATCTCCGGTTTTAACACTGAACAACCCATTATAAGAGGCACAAAAAACATGGTCTTTGACCCTTACAACATGCCTGGCAGAAAGATAATTGAAGTGGGTCTCCCACTGGCCTAATGGAATAGACTGGCCTTGAACACTCTGATTTGAAATAATCAGGAAAAAAAAGAAAAACACTGCAGGCACTTGCATGTGTTTTTTTGTTCTGTTTGACCTGCTCCGGCACATAAAAAGGGTATTATTTTGAGAAACTGCAACCCTAATTGTCAACAGTAACAATAGCAGATCCCTTGCCGGTGCCAGTACCACAGCCACTTTTTAACGAGCTGATCGTGTATTCGGTCGTTGAAGTCGGTGAAACGGAAATCAGGTAAGGATTAAGAAAAGTGCCGTTTATTGCAGTGCCGTCCGATAAGGTGAATGACCAGGGAGGAAGGCCGTTTTTGAATTTCAATTGTATCCTTGTCGTTCTGCCTGCCGTAATTGTGGCCCTTCCGGACACTTCACCTATCGCCCTGTCGGGTGCGATAACATTTATTTCTTCAATAGCGCTGGAAACAGCGGGTGATGAAGAAATGATCCTGATTTTCTGTGTTCTCAGCGTGTCGCCCTGCGCTAAGGCCGATATTTTTACCTGCATGGCCGTTGGAGTAACCGTCGTCGGCAGGTTCACAAAGCGTCCGGATTTATCGGTCATTTGCGCTACAAACTTGTTTCCCGGATTATACCGCCCCTCGGTTTTATAGGGGATTTGGATGGTCGACCCTGCGCATACCATGTTTTGAGGCAGCTTTTCCAAAGTAATACTCGCCGGAGCGCTTTTAACGGATACTTTCGCAGAGCCCGAGAACTTGCCGACACCACACAGGCCGCCTGCGGAAGTGATCTGGTAGTTCGTGTCGTACTGTGGTTTGATCTTGATCTTGTAAGGAGACTCCTGAATGTTATTTTCATAGGTGCCGTCTGAAAGCAGCACAAACCAAGGGCCGCCGCCGGTGAATTTCAAAGTAAGTTCGCCCGACTCGTTTTCTCCCAGACGCAACGAATCTTTTTGCAAAACCGTGACTGTGGGCGAAACGATCGTGACATTCGTGGTCTGGCTGACCAGATATGGAGCCGAAGAGGTTACCCGCAGCCGATATTCACCCGGCTTGTAAGTAGAAGGGATTTCCGTATTGATATATCCACTTGTATCAGGGGAAGATATGGTTTTAAAAGCTCCGGTTCTTTCCGCAATTTGGACGACGAAGTGATTACCCTCTTTGTATTTTCCTGTTGCATTAAAAGGAACCTGAAATGGAACTCCGCTGCAAAGTTTTGCTATTTTCTCAGTTTCTTTGAGTTCGAGTTTCGGCTCTGGATTGTTGTTGACATTTACAATTGCTTCTCCCGAGCTAACTCCGCTGCCACAGGCATTGGAAACGCCTGCTACTTTATAAGCTTTAACATCTTTGGGTTTTACAGTGAGATAGTGTGGGTTGGACAATGTCTGATGCACAATCGTACTGTCGGATAAGAGGAAGGACCAGGGCGCTGCGCCTGTCAGGCTTACCCGAAGGTGTGCCTCCTGCCCGGGCATAATCCTGGTTGATTGTGTGCCGTCAGCAAATTCGATTCTTGCGGCGGGTGCCTGTAACAACCGGATAGGAACTTCCTGGCTTCTTACTACAGGGATAGAGCTGACAATTTGAAGCCTGTATACCTCTCCCCCGATTTTATAAGATGGAATAACGGCTTTCACCGGGCTCTTTTTGAAAGGGAGAGAAATGGGGATTGTCTTACCGCTGGCATCGATCATTTGCGCAATAAAGGTATTGTCTTCGTCGAAAGGACCTTCGGTTTTAAAGGGAATGGTAATCGTTGTTCCCGGACAAACGGACAGATACGAGATGTCCTCAACGATGATTTTGTAGGAGCGAATGCTGTCGGCGGCGGGCTTCGCAGCCTTTTCCAGCCGTTCTTCTGCTTCTTTTTCTGTTACGATATCCTTGGACTGCCCCGTCTCATTTTCCGGAACATTTGAAGAATCGGTGCTGCTAGTCGTGTCTGCTTTCGGAGTGCCAACCTGTACTGGTATTTGAGGGGTTGCTGTATCTCGTGCAGGTTGCTGTAAGGCTGGCGCCGCTGCCCTGTTTTTAGGGTCAAGGATCTGTCTTCGGGGTGACGCTGCCCTTCGCTGGGCGTCGGCGTGACTCGAAAGAAAAAGTAAACCGAAAAGGAAAATGAAGAAGAATCTGAGCATGTAAGTCGAATATGGGTGTGTTAATTCATTGCTACCAAGGTAGTTCCTCTCAGTACCGGCACAATGTCATACAAATCTTTTTGTAGACAATAGGAGATGTCCTTCTGTATGCCCAAGCGTTGCAAACGCCTCACGTGTGATGAATTAGATACACTCGCGATCAAGTTATCGTGGCTTTGGTCATACAATCGCTGTGCCATCAATGTTCCGTCTTCCAGCAACATAAACTGGTCTTTAAGTGCGTCGGCAAGAGCCCCGGCAAAAAGTGTATCTTCCAGATTTGGCCTTCCCTTCCAGCCTGCACAAAGTACCAGGACATCATAGGGTTCCGATCTGAGATGATTGGCCAATGCGCCCAGATTGAGGAAAGATCCGATCATTACTTTCACTGCCGATGCTTTGGCTTTTGCGATTGATAACGTCCCATTGGTCGTCGTCATTGCGATTTGAGAACCGATCAATCGCTCATTCATGTAGCTGAACGGGGAATTGTCCAAATCAAAACCTTCCACTTTTCGGGCGTCCCGTTCGGCAGCGGCGATGAAACCTTTATCCTGTAAAAATTTGCATTCTTCGATGCTGGCAACCGGAGTAATACTTTTTACGCCGTACGCGAGGCCTGTTACCATGCAGGAAGTAGCTCTGAAAACGTCGGCAACAACAACAATAGAGTTATCAAGTTTATGTAAATGAAGTAAATCCGGTGTAAGGCAAACATCAAGTTGTTTCATATTTTGGATCGAAACGAAATAGGGATTTGGTAAGTTAATTTTTTACGAAAGGTAGTTTTACTGTTTTGGCTTTCAATAATTTATCCCTGACTTTTACATAAATCTCGGTATCCGGCTTACTGTAGGCCGAAGGTACATAGCCCATGCCAATTCCTTTCTGCAAAGTTGGGGATTGGGTCCCGGAAGTTACTTCCCCCAGCTTAGCTCCTTCGGCATCACATAATTCATAATGTCCTCTTGGAATGCCACGGTCAATCATTTCAAAGCCCACCAGCTTTCTTTTCAGGCCAGCCTCTTTTTGTTTTTTCAATTCATCGGCATGGATAAAGTCTTTGGAAAACTTGGTAACCCAGCCAAGCCCCGCCTCCAAAGGAGATGTAGTATCGTCAATATCGTTTCCATAAAGGCAAAATCCTTTTTCCAGCCTTAAAGTGTCCCTTGCGCCAAGCCCGACCGGCTTGATCCCAAATTCCGCACCTGCTTCGAAAATAGCATCCCACATTTTTTCGGCATCTCCATTTTTTACGTATATCTCAAAGCCACCAGCGCCAGTATAGCCGGTCGCTGAAATGATCACATCCTCGATTCCAGCCATCCTGCCGATTTGAAACGTGTAATATTCCATCGCAGCCAGGTTTACTTCGGTCAACTTTTGCAAGGTAGCTGCCGCATTGGGTCCTTGCACCGCGAAAAGGCAAGTTGCATCAGAAAGGTTCTCCATTTCCACTCCTTCTGTATTCTGGCTTTGGATCCAATCCCAGTCTTTTTCGATGTTGGAGGCATTCACTACGAGCATATAATTGTCTTCGCTGATCCTGTAAACCAGTAAATCGTCCACTATCCCGCCGGTGGCGTTGGGCAGGTAGCCATACTGCACTTTCCCGTCATACAAGCTGGCTGCATCATTGGAAGTGACCTTTTGGATGAGTTCCAATGCTTTTGGTCCTTTCACGCTGAACTCTCCCATATGGGATACGTCAAAAACGCCTACATTATTTCTTACAGTGTGATGCTCATCCAGGTCCGAAGTATAACGTACAGGCATTTCAAATCCTGCGAAGGGTACCATTTTGGCTCCAAATTGAATATGGACAAGATGTAAAGGGACAGTTCTCATGTATGATGAATAGGTTCAGATGAATTTACAAAAGTATGCAAAGGCAAGGAAAGCCCCACAAAAAAGTGTTGTTTGAGGCAGGAGGACAGTATTTTGAAGTATATTGTGAAAAAATAGGCGAAAACTTTTATAGCTAAACCCGGCAAGATCCGCAGACATGAAGAAACAATTTTTGCTTTTTACCGCCCTTATTATTTCAGCGGGGGCCTTTTCTCAAACGGCTACTTTCATTGGAGAGGCGATAGACGATAAAATCAGCATCGGATATGGCGTGGCTGCAGGGGATGTTGACGGTGATGGAAAAACGGATATTTTATTGGCAGACAAAAAGGAAATCGTCTGGTATAAAAATCCTGGGAAAAAGGACAGGCCGTGGACGAGATACATCATCGCGAAAGAGCTGACGGAGCATGATAATGTTTGCATTGCGGCAAGAGATATCGATGGGGATGGTAAAGTGGAGGTAGCGGTCGGGGCACAGTGGAATCCCTCAGAAACAAAGAATGTGAAGCAATCGGGAGCTGTTTTTTACCTGATGGCCCCGCATGATCGCATGCAGGAATGGGAACCTGTACGCTTGCACCACGAGGTAACCATTCATAGAATGCAATGGATCAGAAAAGCTGACGGCGCATTCCAGCTCGCTGTATTGCCCTTACACGGAGAAGGAAATACAGGCGGTGAGGGCGCAGGTGTAAAGTTGATTGTGTTTGATGTACCTGAAAATAGAAATGGGATCTGGGGATATGAGCTATTGGAAACCAATATGCACATGACCCACAATCTGCAGCCGATGGAGGTTCCGGGCAGGCTTTTGGGTCTTTCAATAGCAGGTAAGGAAGGCGTGCAGGTGTTTTTAAATGGGGCAGATGGCTGGGTATCTTCTGGTAACTGGATGGTTGCCGATAAGGGGGTAGGGGAGGTCAGGACGGGGAGTTTGGGTAAAAATCAGCTTTTTACTGCAACCATTGAGCCGATGCATGGAAACTCGCTGGTTGTTTATTCCAAGGATAGCCGTACTGTTTTAACGGAGAGAATTAAGGAAGGGCATGCACTGGCGTGCGCTGATTTCTTTGGCCAGGGCAGGGACCAGATTGTAATGGGCTGGCGCAATCCGAACGTAACTGGCGAAACAGGGGTAAGGATTTATGTTGGCTCAGATCCGGAAGGGAAAAAATGGCAGGAATATACGCTTGACGAAAAGATCAAAATTGCTTGCGAAGACCTTTTGCCGGCGGATCTGGATGGCGATGGTGACCTGGATATTATTGCCTCGGGACGGGCGACCCATAACCTGGTGGTATATTGGAATCAAAGAAAGAGGTGAATTGGGGTGTAAATAAAATCAAAATGGGAGGCATTCGCCTCCCATTTTGATTTTAGATTTGATATTTGGTTAATCCCTGCGGCCCATAAGAATGCTTACGTAATAAAGCAACGTTGCCAAAGAACCAATGGCAGCTACCAGATATGTACGTGCGGCCCATTTCAACGCGTCGGCCGACATGGCATATTCCCGTTCCGTCACTATCCGGTTTTTCTGGATCCAGGCAAGAGCCCTGTTGCTAGCATCATATTCAACGGGTAACGTAATGAAGCTGAATAAAGTAGTCGCAGCAAACAACGCCACTCCGATTGTCAGAGGAATAATGGTTGTGTTAATCATAAAAATCCCCGCAAGAATGATCCATTGCATATACTGCGAAGCAATACTCAGAAAAGGAACCATTTGAGAGCGAAATTGCAGCCAGCTATAAGCGGTTGCATGCTGCACCGCGTGCCCGCATTCGTGGGAAGCTACCGCTGCCGCGGCCACACTTCTACCGTAAAAAACATCAGGGCTTAGGTTCACTGTCTTGTCCTGAGGATTATAGTGATCGCTTAGCCTTCCCTCTACTGAAACAACCCTTACATCATAAATTCCGTTTTCACGAAGCATGGTTTCAGCGATTTCCTTCCCGCTCATTCCATTGCTTAAGCCAACCTGCGAATATTCTTCGAACTTACTTTTGAGACGCCATTGCACGTAAAAGCTCACAAGCATCACAATACCACCAATTACATATGCACCTATCATAGCTAACTTAGTTATAACCTTGTTTTATCTTTTCAATCAGTGCGGTCGTAGAGTAACCCTTTACCAGGGCTATTGTTTTTACCTCACCTCCTTTACCCAAAACAAAATCTGCGCCAGCAATATTTTCTATGGTATAATCATCTCCTTTGACCAAAATGTCAGGTTTTACGGCTTCAATCAACTGACTTGGCGTCGGCTCGTCGAACAAAATGACAGCATCGATGAAAGATAACGCTGCCATCAGCCTCGCTCTGGCATATTCATTGACAACCGGGCGCAAGGGGCCCTTTAATCTGCTAACTGAGGCATCCGTATTGAGCCCGAGCACAAGCCTGTCGCCAAGTGCACGCGCCTTTTCCAGATAATCTATATGACCAAGGTGCACGATATCAAAACAGCCGTTGGTGAATACCACTTTCTGTCCTGCGCGCTGCCAATCTTCGATCGTAGGTATGGCTTCTTCTAATCTAAGGATTTTGCTTTCCGTGAAATTCATTGTTAAACCGATATAGGATTTTGAGGAATTAATATGGTAACATACTAAGTTTCCATTCCCCGGGACTATTGAAAGCGGATAAAATTAATTTCCGGCTGAAATCCCCTCCGGCTCGCTTACTTCTTTTTTGTTCTGGATTAAAACGTATAAAAAAGCAAGTGCCCCAATCATTAACATAAAGACCATTTGGGTGCCGTGGATAAAAGTCGCGAGGGTAATGCCGTCGTTATGCGAAAGTCCGTAAAGGATCATCACATTGCCTACCAGCAAGTGATATGCCCCAATTCCACCTTGTGTCGGTGCAGTCATACCAATTGCACCTACAACGAGTAAGGTCAATCCGGCAAGTGGGCCGAGGTTAGAGGTTTCCGGAATACAGAAAAACAGTACGTACGAAATCAGATAATAAAACACCCAGATCGCGATGGTGCTCAGGATAAACAGCCCCGGGTTTTTAAGCTTGCGAACACTCAACAGGCCTTCCAGCATGCCTTTGGCGAACGTGGCAATTTTATTGACCAGACTATTCTGCATTAGCTTTGCTCTTTTTTCTTTATTCCCGATGGTATAAATGGCAACAGGAATGGCTACTGTCAGAAAACCCAGTAATACCCACAAAAGCCCGTTGCCGCCACCATCACTTTTTCCGACTTTAGTTTGCAGAAAATCGGTGAAAAATGTGCTCAGACGATCAAATTCAAAAATAAAGTTCAGCCCGATCATGATCAGCAGGACTAAGACATCAAAAATCCTTTCGGCCACTACAGTACCAAAGCTCAGATTAACAGGTATCCTTTCCAGGCGGTAAAGCGTCCCGCAGCGGGTCACTTCGCCCATACGGGGTACAATGTAATTGGCAAAGTAACCCGTCAAAACAGACACCGAACTGTTCAAAAGTCCAGGTTTGTAACCCAGGGGTTCCATCAGCATTCCCCAGCGCCAAGCCCTCGTCACATGAGCGCACATCAGAAAAAAACATGAAACGGCAATCCAGCGCCAGTCGGATTTCGCAAAGCGGTCGAGCATTTCTGTCAGGTTTATATCTTTGAATACAAACCATAGGAGCCCACCGGCCAGGACAAGCGAAATCGTGTAACGCAAAACGTTTTTCATATCTTCTGAATAAAGTGCAGTGTTATTAAATAAGCAGATTAGTTGACCAGATGGTTATTGCTGTCTGGGAAGACAACCATAGGTTTGAAAGTTTTGGCTTCTTCCTGGCTCATGCTACCATATGCAATAATAATAATGATGTCCCCGATTTGCACTCTCCGGGCGGCTGCTCCATTGAGACAGATCATGCCCGAATTCCTTTCCCCTTTGATAACATAGGTTACAAAACGCTCACCATTGTTATTGTTGACAATATGTACCTGCTCGTTTTCGATCAACCCGGCAGCATCCATTAAGTCTTCATCAATTGTGATACTGCCTACGTAGTTCAATTCAGCCTGAGTCACTTTAACCCGGTGAATCTTCGATTTCATTACTGTTATTTGCATTACCCGTGAATATAGGTCGAGATTATAAAATGCATTATCCCCCAAAGTTACAGGAATAATACCCAGCCTTCAAAACATCCCGCTTCTCCTTATTGTTCCAAAGGGCTTCGGGGCGAAAACATCTCTTAATAGGCCGCACTGCTTCTGGGAAGATCCTTATATTTAAGCGCTATTTAATGTCATTAAGTAATATTTAAAACCAAGGTGCTTTAATCTAGTATTGTCCACTTATACTTTTATCAAATCCGATGAATGAAGGAAATAAACCGAAAGATGTTAACCGCCGGGACTTTCTACAAAAGACAACGGCAGCAGCAATTGGCAGTTTTTTTATAGTCCCCCGCCACGTTTTAGGTAAAGGCTATCGTGCCCCGAGTGACAAATTGAATATTGCAGGTGTCGGTGTGGGAGGCAAAGGATTTTCTGACACAAATAACGCCTGGAACAAAGGAGCTGAAAATCTGGTAGCATTGTGTGACGTGGACTGGAGCCAGGCACAGGTCAAGAAAAATTTTGAACTGCATCCCGATGCCAAAAAATACAAGGATTTTCGTAAAATGTTCGACGAAATGGAAAAGGATATCGACGCGGTAACCGTTTCCACAACCGATCATATGCACGCGATTATCGCGATGGCCGCCATGCAAAGAGGCAAGCACGTGTATGTTCAGAAACCGCTGACGCACGATATTTACGAGGCAAGGGCGTTGACCGAAGCTGCCAGGAAATATAAAGTTGTCACCCAAATGGGTAACCAGGGTGCGTCCAATCCTGCTCAGGTGCAAATGAAGGAATGGTTTAGCAAAGGGTTAATTGGCAACGTGCATGAAGCACATGTCTGGACAAACCGCCCGGTTTGGCCGCAAGGTATCCCCGTACCAACTGGGAAATTTGAGGTGCCAGCGGATCTTGACTGGGAATTGTGGGTAGGCTCAGCCGAGTGGGTCGACTATAATCCGGCATGGCACCCATTCAAATGGAGAGGTTGGTGGAACTTCGGTACCGGTGCACTGGGTGATATGGGTTGCCACCTGATCGATCCGGCGTTCCGCACGCTTGGCCTGGGGTATCCAACCGAACTGGAATGTAGTGTGGGCCAGGTGTTCATTAAAGACTGGACCCCTGAATACATCCCGGAAGGCTGTCCACCTTCATCGCGGGTACAATTGAAATTCCCTGCCAATAAAATCAATAAGTCGGAGGTAACACTTACCTGGCATGATGGTGGCCTCCGCCCGTTCCACCCCGAGTTGATCCCGGCAAATGACCCTCTTGGAGAGCCAGACAGCAGTAATGGGGTGTTGTTGATTGGAGAAAAAGGCGTAATGACTTGCGGAACTTATGGTATCAATCCGAAAGTATACCTGAAAGACGGTACCAAGCTGGAATACAAGCAGGGTGATTTTGGTAACAAGTATACAACCATGCCTGAGTTTGGCCACCATGTTGCATGGTCGGACGCCTGTAAAGCCGGGTTCAACAGCAAAGAGCATAAGGCGCTTACTTCGTCATTCGACTATTCAGGACCATTGACCGAAACGGTTATCATGGGTAACCTGGGTATCCGCAGCTATAACTTGCGCCAGGCCCGGGCCGACGGCAAGGGATTTGACTATCCTGGGCGTAAAAAGCTATTGTGGGATGGTACGAATATGAAAATCACAAACTTCGACGAAGCCAATCAGTTCGTGAAACGCAAATACCGCGGCGACTGGAAGCTGTCGTAGACAGCACTGACTGGTGTATACAGACCTTGTAGGTGTTTCAAACCTGCAAGGTCTTTTTGCTAAAAAACCAGGTTATCGATCAATCTTACCGGACCCAGAAAAACCGCGACACAAATTGCATTGGTACCTTCAGGGCCGATTTGTTCGATAGATTGTAACGTTTTAAGGTCCACGACCTCAAAGTAGTCAAGCGTAAACGCTTCAAGCATCGAGAATTCCTTTCTGGCGAATCCAATCGTTTCTGCAATTGTACTGCCACGCAGCAGCTGATTCTTGGCAGATTCAAGGATCTTGAAAATGTGGGGAGCAATTCTTCTCTCGTCCTCACCAAGTCTTCTGTTTCGCGAAGACATAGCCAGTCCGTCATCTTCGCGCACAGTAGGACAAATCACCAGTTTCAGATTGAACGACAAATCGCTGACCATTTGCCGGATCACAGCTACCTGCTGCAAGTCTTTCTGGCCAAAATATGCGCGACGGGGGTTGACCATATTAAAGAGCTTGGAAACCACAATTCCGACCCCATTGAAGTGGCCCGGACGGGACGACCCTTCCATCACACTTTCGAGTAAACCGAAATTGAATGTCAAAACCGGCTTCTCCGGGTACATTTCCTCAACAGCAGGGGCAAAAACCGCATCGCAACCCGCCTTTTCAAGCATATCCAGGTCTTGTTCGAGTGTCCGCGGATATTTGAGCAGATCTTCAGGGTTATTGAATTGGGCGGGGTTCACGAAAACGCTGCAAACTGTGATGTCGTTCTCCCGTTTAGAAGCTTCGATCAATGAAATATGGCCTTCATGCAGTGCGCCCATGGTAGGGACAAGGCCTGTTGTTTTTTGTTGATGAGCTTGGGAATTAAGATAAGTCCGAAGACCTCGGACCGAAGTAAATACTTCCATTTAAAAAGTAAAATCTGAGGGAGTAACCAAACTGATCTTGCTGCTTTACTTACTTAAAACCGTGCCTGCAGTCAGATTAGCGAACATTTTGGAATGAAGATTCCCAAACTGGGCGCAATATGACAATTAGTTTGGAATATCTTTTGAAATTGCGATTTTTTTTGTATAATTTTGCAAAACTTTTTTTCACAAACTGCTAAAAGATCTATGGAGAAACTACGAATTTTGTATGTAGCCAGTGAAATCAATCCCTTCCTCCAAACCACTGATGTTGCTGATTATGTTAGGAAACTTCCTCAGGCAATGCAGGAACGCGGTGCAGAAATCAGGATACTTGTCCCGCGTTTTGGTCTTATTAATGAGCGTAAAAACCGGCTTCATGAAGTAGTTCGACTGTCAGGAATCAATATTACTGTAGGAGATGAAGAAAAGCCTCTGATCATCAAAGTTGCCTCCATTCCCAATGCGAAGCTGCAGGTTTATTTTATAGACAATGACGATTATTTCCACCGTAAATCTGTTTTCTTCGATAAAGAGAATAACTTCTTCGACGACAACGACGAGCGTGCGATTTTCTTCTGTAAAGGTGTTCTGGAAACAGTTAAAAAATTAGGATGGGCTCCCGACGTGGTGCATTGCAATGATTGGATGACGGCATTGATTCCCTTATACCTGAAAACAACCTATCGCAACGATCCGATGTTTAAGGATACAAAGAGTGTATTTACAGTGCACAACAACGCATTCGACTACAAATTTGATGCGGACTTGCAAAGCAAAGCGAAAGCAATGGATGTGAGCGACGAGGCACTTGCGCATTTGCATTCAGCCGATTTTGAAGGTTTTGTAAAAATCGGATGTGCTTATGCAGATGCGGTTCTTAAAGCTGATGACCACTGCAGCGATAGTCTGAACGAAATTTTCAATAGTGCTCCTAAACGTGTCGAACTGGATGAGCACGAGGAAAAATTCTCAGAGTCGTATTATAATTTGTACACAGACCTGATGAATTGAAATCCATATATCAGGCACAAAAAAACCGGCGATCTCTAAATCGCCGGTTTTTTTGTGTCTGCACTTTGAAAATAAATAACTATATGTGTTCGAACACTTTGATTAGATAGGATATTTTTTAGTATTAAATTAAAAATTGACTTGTTAGCCAATATAGATTAGCATTTATTTGCCGCTGTTATAACATACACTTAAACATCATACTGGCAAAAATATGTGCGGAATAGTAGCTTATGTTGGAAATAGAGAGGCATTGCCTTTGATCCTTAGGGGTCTCAAACGTCTGGAATACCGTGGTTACGATAGCTCCGGTGTCGCGCTGCTGGAAAAGGGGAAATTGAATATTTACAAGAAGAAGGGGAAGGTGTCAGATCTGGAATCCGAGCTCTCAGGCAAACAGATCAGTGCCACAATTGGGATTGGGCATACGAGATGGGCCACTCACGGAGAGCCAAACGATACGAATGCACATCCACACTTTTCCAATAATCGGCGCTTGTCCATCATCCACAATGGTATCATTGAGAATTATGCCGCCATCAAACAAAATTTGATCAAAAAGGGGCACATTTTTCTGAGCGAAACGGACACAGAAGTCCTGATTCACTTTATCGAGGATATTCAGATTGAGACGGGTGGCACCCTGGAAGCGGCCCTTAAACTGGCATTGAAAGAAATAGTTGGGGCTTACGCCATCGTCGTGTTGTCGGCTGATCATCCCCGGCAATTGATCGCAGCCAGAAAAGGAAGCCCGCTTGTGATCGGAGTGGGAGAGCAGGAGTTCTTTTTCGCCTCGGATGCGACGCCGATCATCGAATACACCAAAGACGTAGTTTATCTGGATGATTACGAAGTGGCCGTGATAAACGAAGGCAAGTTGAGCATTCAGAACCTGAATAATGATACCGAGACGATCCCGTACATTCAGAAACTTGAAATGGAGTTGGAAACGATCGAAAAGGGTGGTTATGATCATTTCATGATCAAAGAGATTTTTGAGCAGCCCAAATCGATTGGTGACAGTATGCGGGGGAGGTTGCGCGCTGAAGATGCCCATTTACAATTGGGAGGGCTAAGTAATTACCTCGATAAGCTTGCGGAATCCGAAAGGATCGTGATTGTCGGTTGTGGTACCTCGTGGCATGCCGGGCTAGTTGCCGAATATCTGTTCGAAGAACTGGCGAGGATCAATGTGGAGGTGGAGTACGCATCGGAATTCAGGTACAGAAATCCTGTAATCAGGGAAAATGATATTGTTATTGCTATTTCGCAGTCGGGCGAAACAGCGGATACGCTCGCAGCGATCGAACTGGCCAAATCCAAGGGCGCGACTATTTTTGGTGTTTGCAATGTGGTGGGGTCGTCTATTGCGCGTGCAACGAACGCAGGTGCGTACACACATGCAGGCCCCGAGATCGGCGTCGCAAGTACCAAGGCATTCACTGCGCAGGTTACCGTTTTAACATTGATGGCTATTGCAACCGCAAAAAGGAAGGGCACGATTACGGAGGAAACCTACAGGGAATTGCTCATCGAGCTGGAAAACATTCCGGGAAAAGTCGAGAGCGTATTTGTCAATGCCTCTAAAATCAAGGAAATCGCGTTCATCTTTACCTATGCCAGAAATTTTATTTACCTGGGGCGTGGACTGAATTTTCCGGTCGCACTCGAGGGGGCTCTGAAGCTGAAAGAGATCTCCTATATCCACGCAGAAGGCTACCCTGCCGCTGAAATGAAACATGGACCGATTGCGCTGATCGATGAAGATATGCCGGTGGTTTTCCTGGCAACCAGAGATAGCTCGTACGAAAAGATTGTTTCCAACATCCAGGAAGTAAAGGCCCGTAAGGGGAGGGTGATAGCAATCGTTACGGAAGGCGATAAACTGATTCCCGGAATGGTGGATTTCGTTATCGAGGTGCCTGAAACACATGAAATCCTCACACCGCTTGTCTCCGTGATTCCCTTGCAATTGCTGTCCTACTATATTGCAGTGATGCGCGGCCGGAATGTGGACCAGCCTCGGAATCTTGCCAAATCGGTTACGGTTGAATAAATCGGGCATTGGGACGGCTTGAAATTGGAAATAATGAACCACGGTTTTCGTTAGCTTTGCGCAATGCATCACCGCGAGAATTCAAACTTTATGTTTAAGCCGTCCCGCCACTTATTTGTTCAGATTTTAGCCTTACTTATTTTTTCTTCTTGTAAAAAAGAAAGTCAGGGTTATATACCAAAGCCAAAGGGCTACAACAGGATAGACCTGCCAGGCCATCATTATCAAAAGCTGGTGGGGCAACATCCCTATACATTTGAAGTTTCCAAATATGCTGAGGTCGTTCCCGACACTTTTGCAATGGCTGGTAAAGACTGGATTTTTATTAATTATCCCCGCTTTAAAGCAAATATCCAGATCACCTATAAACCGGTCCAAAACGATCCGGCGAAGCTAAAAGCCTTCATTGATGATAGTTACAAGCTGACAGTCAAACATCAGATACGCGCGTCCTCTATCCAGGAACAGAAAATCCTGACGCCGGCCGGACTCACCGCCATGATATTCAAGATCGAGGGAGATGTGCCAAGCCCGTACCAGTTTTATACTACCGACAGTACCGTTCATTTTTTGAGAGGAGCCATTTACTTTCCTACTGCCATCAAAAACGACTCCCTGGCCCCAGTAATCGACTACCTTCAGAAAGATATGGTGAGATTGCTGACAACACTGGAATGGAGATAAAATTGGTATAGGTAGTTGGAGTGAAATCAGGAAGGCATTATCTTTGGGGTCTCTCACCTCAACAACATCAACAAAATGGCTAAAAAGCAACCCAAAAACCAGCTTCTTCTCGATTTTTCGGTTCGAGGAAACAGGGTCGTCCTGCAACTTGGACAGGTGGAAAGCCGGCGGGTCGCGGATCAGCTATTCGAAGGTTTAGTAAACGGCGACTGGATGATAGAACCAGCTGGTGAAGTCGCTGATATTTCTTATGCACAGGATATTGTTCATCAGATCGGTCATAAGTTGCCTTATCCAGAGGGAGTAAAAATTGCACAGCTACATCATGTGGATCCTTCTTTTAAAGGTTTTTCGGCTATATATCGTCAGAAAGGCTGGGTCTTTGTAAATGCCGCTTCGGAAATCAACGAGCGGAATTACCATATTCACTTGCTTACTGTTTCTTTGGGGTTGCACACCTTGTATGCAAGCACTACATCCCTTGCCGCCCGCTCTGAGCAACTCATTTTCGAGGCACTGCTTCCCTACAAAGAAGTCGAGACGTTTTTCAGGGATGATATTTCTAAAATTCCCGACTTCCTTGCTTCTGATATTGCTAATTTTTTCAAAGTTCCTTTCCCAATGGTACTGAAAAGGGCGCTATCATTAAAAATTATCTCCGATGAGCAGTACAGGACTTTTATGACCGTCACACCCGCCGCTTCTTCAAAGCCGCGGGAATTGTTCCTGAGTAAAGACGGTAATATCGACGACCTGGAGGCCCAGTTGTTCTCAGGACGGCTAGGAGAATAATAGCGTTACTTTTTTAACTCCAGATTACTAAGATCGGGAAGGGGGCTTACCGAAGTCCACCCCCCATCTACAACCAGACTTTGTCCGGTAATGTGCCCGGAGTGTGGTGAAAGCATGAAAAGTGCTGCGTTGGCGATATCCTCACAAATAGCAGGTCGTCCCATCGGCGTGATCGCCGACCAGATTTTGGGGTAGGTTGGATCTTCTGCTAATGTCCTCTCAGTCAAAGTAGCACCGGGAGCCACCGTGTTAATGGTAATCCCGTATGGCGAAAGTTCGAGGACAAGATTTTTTGCCAGCATTTCCAATCCTGCTTTGGTCATGGCATATGCACCCAGAAATTGGTGTGCCTGATGACCAACCACCGATGACATCAATAAGATCCGCCCGCCTGATTTCTGCTTCCGCATTTGCCTGGCAGCTGCCTGGGTGAGTAAAAAGGAACCCATTAAATTTACTTCCAGGACTTTTTGAAGGCTGGCAATGGGGTACTCGAAGAAGTCTCCAAAGAGCGTAATCCCAGCATTCGCAACAGATATGGTTAATTTACCGAAGCATTTGACTGCTTCTTCAACCATTCCGTCAATGATCTCGGGTTTCGCCGCATCACCAGCGAAGGCGATACAATTTCCGCCCTCCTCCCGGATTTTTCGGGCAGCATCAGCAGCGAGCGCTTCGTCTGCGTCGTTAAGAATGACGCCAGCACCCTGGAAAGCGAGCTGGCGTGCTATTTCAAATCCAATTCCCTGCCCCGCCCCGGTAATGACCGCGACCTGGCTATTAAAAAGTTGGTTATTCATTTTCAATTAGGTCAATGTGAATCTCTTGCCACCTTATCTCCCGAACCACCTTTTAAAAAGTCTAGGTCCGCACCTTCATGCGCCTGCAGTACGTGTTGGATATGAAGATTAACGTATCCGCGGTTGTAACCCAGATCCAGCGGTTTCCAGAGTTCCTTCCGACGCGCCAGTTCCTCCGGCGAGACTTCCAGGTTCAGACTCCGGTTCTCCACATCCAGCTCAATGATGTCCCCATCCTGAACCAACGCCAGGGTACCGCCTACAGCTGCTTCCGGTGAAACGTGCAAAACAACTGTTCCAAATCCGGTGCCGCTCATTCTTCCGTCCGAAATGCGGATCATGTCGATCACGCCTTGTGCCAGCAGCTTCTTGGGAAGGGACATATTGCCTACTTCCGGCATGCCAGGATAACCTTTCGGTCCGACATTCTTCAGTACCAGGATGCTGTTTTCATCCACATCCAGCTCAGGATCATCCAGCCGGGCTTTGTAATCGTCGATATCTTCAAAAACCACTGCCTTACCCCGGTGCTGCATTAACTCGGGTTTCAACGATGCCGAAGGTTTGATCACCGCGCCATTTTCACAGAGGTTACCTTTCACGACGGCCAATCCTGTAAAATCTTTGATCGGTTGCGCCAGCGAGCCGATGACTTCCGGATCGAAACATTCAGCATTGCTGCAATTCTCGGCCAGGGTTTTACCATTCGCCGTGATCACGTCCTGGTGCAGGATCGAGCTAAGTTCTTTGATGACCACCGGCAACCCGCCCGCGTAGTAAAAATCTTCCATAAAATATCCGCCGGAAGGCTGCAAATTGAGCAGCAGAGGCACATTTTTACAAAGCACATTGAAATCATCGAGCGTAAGATCCACCCCAATCCTTCCCGCAATCGCCAGCAAATGGATCACAAAATTGGTAGATCCGCCGATGGCCGCATTGATCATAATCGCGTTTTCGAAAGCTTCTTTGGTCAAAATATGGGACAGGCGCAAGTCGTCCTTCACCATTTGCACAATTCTGCGGCCCGTCAAATGTGCCTGCACTTTCCGCCGTGAATCCGCCGCCGGGATGGCTGCATTTCCAGGCAATGTAATGCCAAGCGATTCTACCATACAAGCCATAGTCGATGCCGTTCCCATCACCGCACAGTGCCCGTTGCTCCTGGCCATACACGCTTCGGAAGTCGTAAATTCTTCCTGCGTCATTTCGCCTTTTCTATATAGCTCGCTGAATCGCCAAACGTCGCTGGTACCCATGTTTTTGCCCCGGTATTTGCCGGTGAGCATAGGTCCGCCTGATAACACAATGGTAGGAATGTCAACACTCGCGGCGCCCATCACCAGAGAGGGCGTTGTTTTGTCGCATCCGCAAAGCAATACCACACCATCGATCGGATTGGCGCGGATGGATTCTTCCACGTCCATACTTGCCAGGTTTCGGTACAGCATAGCCGTAGGCTTGATCAATGTTTCGCCTAGCGACATCACCGGGAATTCCAGAGGGAAACCGCCTGCTTCCCAAACCCCGCGTTTTACCGATTCGGCGAGATCCCGAAAATGGCCGTTGCAAGGCGTCAGTTCCGAAAATGTATTGCAAATTCCGATCACCGGGCGGCCGTCGAATTCGTCGGCGGGGTAGCCCTGATTCTTCATCCATGCCCTGTATATGAAACCATCCTTGCCCGATTTACCAAACCAGTCCCTGCTTCGCAATTTATTTTCTTCCATTATTTCTTCGCCATGATTTAAATTCAATTAAGTAAAGGCCGTTTTCAGTAAAATATAATTCCGTTAACCCTTTAAAATAAATATTGTATCTTCGTTTTACACGTGCCAGGTATTGTCCATGATTTTGCTCAGAGTTCATAAACTATTGCCCTGCTTGCTTTTAACACTTGTTGCATTCCCCTCTATTGCGCAGTTCCAGGCTGATGGTTTTATTGAAAGATTGCTGAAAAAACACCCCGAAAGGTTCTCCGAAATACTTAATAAGCCAGATAAATACAGGGTACAGATTCTGTATACGCGCATTGACAGAAACAAGAAGAATGAACCCCACTTCACGACCCATGGGTACCGGGTCAACAACTCAGAGTATTTTTATCCGGCCAGCACGGTAAAGCTACCCGCCGTTGCGCTTGCATTTGAAAAGTTAAATAAGCTAGGCATCGACAAATACACGCCCATGCTTACCGGCGCAGACAGGCCGGAGCAAACAAAAGCCGAGAAAGATACCTCTGCTGAAAGCGGTTTGCCGTCGGTTGCACATTATGCGAAGAAAATACTCCTGGCTAGTGACAATGACGCTTTTAACCGGTTATATGAATTCATCGGCCAGCAGGAATTCAATGATAGTCTTCATAAGAAAAGTTTTGTCAATGCACGTATCGTACACAGGCTGGAATCGCCGATTGGGCATGAGAATAACCGGTATACCAATCCGATCCGGTTTGAAAAAGATGGGAAGGTAGTTTACGATCAGCCTGCCAGATACAATGATAAGGAGTACAAAGCGCCTGAGAAGATCCTCATGGGCAAAGGCTACATGAAAAATGGGGTTTTGGTGAATGAGCCATTTGATTTTACCACCAAAAACTTTTTCCCGCTGGAAGAGCAGCACCGGGTGCTGAAAGTGCTTTTTTTTCCTGACCAGGCCCCTGCGAGCGAAAGATTTAACTTAACTCCTGACGATTATAAGTTCATTTACCAATACATGTCGCAGTTTCCGGTGGAAACGGATTTTCCGGCCAGCTATACCGACGATTATTACGACGGATATGTCAAATTTCTGATGTTCGGGGCCACCAAAACCAGGCTTCCCCGCCATATCCGGCTGTTCAACAAGAGTGGTGACGCTTATGGTTTCTTACTAGACAACGCATATATCGCTGATTTCGAAAAGGGTATTGAGTTTATGCTGACTGCCGTTATCTATTGTAACGACGACGAGATCTTCAATGACGACAAGTACGATTATGACACCATCGGGTTGCCCTTTATGGCGGGCTTGGGCAAGACTTTCTTTGAATACGAGCTAAGTCGCAAGCGTCCGGTACGTCCGGATCTGGGAAGATTTGAAGTCGAATACGACAAATAAAATTCAGGAAACCTTCATTTTTAGCCGCGGCGCGATCTGGCAAATGTAAAGGTTGATAAAATGCCCGATGATCAGCAGGGCGGAGCCCACATAGCCCAGCCAGGAAAAGATAAAATGCTTTCCTTCAAAAATCAGTGAAGCTGAAAACAAAGTCAGCGCTCCCCAAAGCAAAATTCCCAGCGGTAAAGATTTATGATTACGCGTTGCATAGTAAACGGCCAGGCCATTGATCAATATAAACAGATAGTCAAGCGAGCGAAGACCGGTATGTGCGTGATGGGATAAAACCGTAGAACTGAATGCCAATGCAGGCATCAGCATGCAGTGTACAATGCAGAGCACGGAACCCAGAATTCCAATGTAGTCGGCCTTACTATGTGAATGTGCTTCTTTCATTTGTAGATACAATGATGTTGCAAAAATAACACGATTTGGCGGTAGTTGCAACCGAGTTGCAAAATATTTCGCACGTACAATTCTCTTTCTTTACTCAAATACAAAAGAATTGGAAATTGTAAGAGTTAGAACTTAACTTTGGTCGGAAAGGTTTACAAAAGGACGAACCATCAAACGATTGGAGACAATGGACCAGTTAAGAGAAACGCTGAAAGGCCACCATTTGCGGACTACAACCTGCCGGGAAGACGTGCTCTCTACGTTTATTAGTAAAAAGAATGCGCTTTCTCATGGTGATCTTGAAGGGGCCTTGGGAGAAAATTATGATCGCGTAACCATCTATCGCACGCTGAAAACTTTCCTCGAAAAAGGGATCATCCACAAAGTGCTGGACGATGAGGGCCTGCGCTACGCCTTATGTTCGCACAGTTGCTCCGAAGAAAAACACCAGCACGATCATATCCATTTCAAATGCAGCGAATGCGGAGAAACCAATTGTCTGGAAACCCTTCACATTCCGGCAATACAACTTCCAGCCGGTTACCATGCCGAAAATTTCAATCTGCTGATTCAGGGTGTTTGCCCGAAATGTAATTGAGGTTTGTGAAACAGGTCTAAGTCCATTTCACAAACCATTCTGAGTTACTGGATTTTTAAATTAAAATTCAGGTTCACATCATCGCTTCCAGGCACAGGCGTGCCATTTTTCACACCAGGCTGGTGACGCAGCTGAACGGTGAGCTTTCCAATTCCCATAGCCCCCGTTACTGCTTTTCCCGTTAACCCAATCGGATAATTGTTAACATCCTTATCGCCATACGTATAGGTCAGCAAGGCGGCAGGGGATGCGGTATAGATGAATAAATGTTCATCCGATTCCTTGCTTACTTCGGCCGTAATATCACTAACGGGCGTTTTGCTTTCGTCGAGTAGCTCAATGGCCATGGTGTAAGTTTTATTTGGTTTTAATGCAATGGTGTCAAATTTCGTAGGCAAATTTCCGCCATCCCCGTCTGCATCTTTATAAGAGAATGAACTTACAGTCGAGGTTCCTTCCTCAGTAAATTTGAGCGTTACGGAAGTGACCAGCTCATTTTCGTCGTCTGGCGTCAGGGCCTCTCCTGAATCTTTACATTGCGTAAAAGCAACGGTGGTGCCGACCAGCAGCATCCATACCAAATTGCGGGTCATTTTCATAAGTAACAGGTTTATTGATTGTATTGATAAATTTTTCAGGCTCCAAATTTCCATTTCAGGCGTAAGGATGTATTGCGACCCATATCGTCGGCGTAATACCGGAACCGGTTGAGATAGTCCCGATACACCGCATTGAAAAGGTTCTGAATGCCGATACCTATTTCCAATTGTTGTTTGTCGGAGACTTTCAGTGTAGTTCCCGCTTGCAGGCTCCAAAGGGAATAGGCTTTCGGCGGCGGAAGAAAATCGGATGCCGGAGGTACCCTTTTTTGCTGGGCTACATACAGGTTTCCGATAGAAATAAAAACCTGATGCAGTTTTCCGCGATCCGGAATTTCGTACTTCATCTGGTTGTCCAGCCTGTTTGGCGGTATCATCACCAGATAATTGTTATTTCTCTGGTCGTAAACCCGCAGATAGCTTAGCTTGCTGGAAATGGTCGCACTTTTTACAAATTCCCAACTTGCCGACAGATCAATCCCCTTAAAAGAAGCGTCCGTTTGGGTGTACTTAAAATAAGGGAAAGCGCCGCGGATGGTCAGTATCGGTTCAGGCTGGGGTTTCAGGTAGATGAAATCAGAAATGTAATTGTAATAGCCGCCCAGCTCCACCGCCCAGCGGGCATCTGCGTACTTCACGCTCCCAATAGTGTTCAGTGCCTTTTCGGATTGGAGCGTTGCATCGCCTTTCTCGTATGCAGCCGCACCGTGGTGTACGCCGTCGCTGAACAGCTCGCTCACATTGGGGGCGCGCCAGGCTGTACCTACATTCAATCTTGCAGAAAAGCGGTCAGAGAAATTTCGGGTTGCTCCCAATGTTCCCGAAAAATTAGCGAATTGGAATGCATTGGACACTTTTTCACGACTTACGATCCTGTAGGTTTTCAATGTTCGGTAATCATATCTTACTCCCGCTTCCAATTCCCAGCCATTTTTCACATAGCGTTCAATCCAGAAAAGCCCGATATTGAACTGGTTAAAATTGGGTATCAATGGTCGGCCATCCATCAGGTTATACTGATAAAATGTGCTCACACCTACCTGTCCGGCGATTTTGCCCGCAATAGGTTTATGGTCCCACAGCACATCGTTGGTTAATGTGGTCAGCTTAAATGTGAGTTCAGGATGGTTCAGTGCAGCGAGGGAATCGTTTCGCGGGCGATGCAGGTCGTATTCATTCCGGTCGTTTATCTGCCTCGCAATCGTCCATTGAAAACGGTTCCCATCCTTAAAATGGTAATGCGTTTCGGCTTTCAAAAGGTCGTGGGTAACGTTCTGATTAGGCCGCCCGATCTCATAACTGAATCCTGATTTCACAAACGGCTCCCCATTTTTGATCACATTCAATAAATCGGTGACGCTGCCGATATGTGAGCCAGAAAATATACCGATCCTGGTGTCGAACCTGCTATAAAACAGGTCAATGCCCAAGCTGCCGTGCCGGTAACCGGCCGCAAGCGAAAAGTTTTTCTCGCTGATTCCAGTGTTATCGAGGTAATATTTGGGAGTCTTAATGTTCCCACCTCTTTTGATTGTTCCCTGGGCCCTCCATCCAAATCCTTTGAATCCTGTGATTCCACCTTGCAAAGTGCCAGATAAAACGCCTTGTTTTCCGTTAGAAAAGCCCACCGCATTGGTTTCGCCGCTCATCGGCTTGTTAAATGGAAGTTCTTCGGGTTCTACCAATATCACACCGCCAATTGCATCGGAACCATAACGGACGCCCGCAGCTCCTTTTACAACGGATAGCCTTGTGGCAATAAACGGGTCGATTTCTGGGGCATGCTCGGAGCCCCATTGCTGTCCTTCCTGCCGCACACCATTGTTCATGATCAGGATACGGTTGCTGTGCAGACCATGAATGACAGGTTTGGAAATTGAAGAGCCTGTTTGTAAGGTGGTTACACCGGCCAGGCCTTTGAGGCTCTCACCGAGGTTCTGTCCCCGTGTTTTTTCCAGCTCAATGCCCGACAGCGTGGTGAGAGGCTGCGAAGATGGCGCTTCCGTGCGATGAGCGGTTATTTCTACGTCTTTTAAATGGACTTCCTGTTCAAGCAAATTGAAGTTTTCTTCATGCCCTGCTGTCAGGTCAACTTTTTGCTGGAAAGATTGATAGCCAACAATCCTGCATTCGAGAATGTAGGAGCCCGGGCAGAGGTTTCGCAATTCGTACCGGCCATTATGATCTGTAAAGACGCCCGCATTCAGTCCCGTGATCAGAACGGTCGCGCCAACAACCGGCTGTCCGCTATGCTGGTCCTTCACTATCCCTTTAACAAAACAGGCGCATTCATGTTTTTGACCAAAGCAATCGACGATGATCCATGAAAATATAAAGCTGAGAAGGATCCGGTTCATTGAGTACATGCACGCCAACTTTTTCAACTGGCGATTCGTTTTTGATACAATGTTGCAAAAATAGCATCATTGCAACTATGTTGCAATTAAAATCTGCAACTATTTGCGCATTTTTAGGGCCTATTATCGAGAGGATCGTAAATTTGCAGTCTATTACCTGCTTTTTGAACTTTGTCTGACCTGCTTTTTGCCAAAATCCTCTTAATGCCGCCGCTGATAGCTGCTGTAACTTTGGCCGTCAGAAAATGGGGAGAGGGGCTGGGTGGCTGGATCGGCGGTTTTCCGTGGGTAGCGGGCCCCATCTCGTTTTTTATCGCGCTGGAACATGGTGCGTCCTTTGCTGCATCTACGGTAACTTCCGCTTTACTTGGATCTATTGGAACAATTCTGTTCGCCCTCGTCTATTCTATGCTCTCGCCAAGGTTTTCATGGTTACCCACGGTGGTGATCAGCTATGCTGTTTATTTTGCGATAGCGGTGCTTTCTATCGGTCGAGACGTTTCTCTTCCGGTTGCAGCTGGTTTGAATTTGGCGGTGCTGACGGCAGTCCTGTATTTTTTCCCAAAACCCAAGGCGACCGGAGATGTCAGGAAACAACCTTTATACGACATTCCGCTTAGAATGCTTGTATCTACCTTTTTTGTTGTATTGCTTACTCAGGCTGCCGATTATCTCGGACCTACGTGGAGTGGTATTTTAACACCCTTTCCGATCATGACATCCACCCTTGCGGTTTTCACGCACGCGCAACAGGGATCTGTGGCGGCTGCGCGGATTTTATATGGATTAATGCTGGCCGGATACGGTTTTGTCGCTTTCCTGATAGGGGTGGCCTGGATCGTTCCCGAGATGTCCATTGGTGCCGCCTATGGCATTTTGGTGATCGGTACTATGCTTGTAAATGGGGTAACGATCAGGCTGGTCCGCTGAACGGACCAACGCCGGATTCTGTTTAAACCCTTTCCAGCTTCACCGGATAGGTCTTTTTGGCATTCCATTGGCACACGTAGATATTGTGGTCGTTGTCAATGCAAACGTCGTGGCAATGCATAAAAATAGGCTTTTCCTGCACCATCAGCTGCAATTCACCATTTCGGTACTCAGGAGCTGTACCTCCCGGATTGGAAACAACTTTGTTATTCTTATCGATAATCGTCACAAAACCAGAGTTAGGTGTTTGGTTCAGGTAGCGCAGACGCGACCAGCATACCCCGGCATAAAGTGTATCGTCTTTGAAAACCGGTCGGCAGACAAATGCGCCAGGAAGAAACAAGGTGCTCAGGTACTTACCGTCGAGGGTAAACTTCTTGAACGCATTGTGAACCCTGGAAGTAACGAGCAAGGTAGGATTGGCTTTGTCGCGGTAATCCACCGTAATGCCGTGAGCCGTCGAAAACTGGCTGTCACCATCACCTGGGCCACCGAACTTGTCAATAAACTCTCCTTTCTGGTTATATCTCAAAATCCATTGTGATCCGTACCCGTCTGCGATATAAATTGTTCCATCCGGTCCAATGGCAGTTTCTGTGGGTTTGAATGCGTCGGTGTCCTTATACGCACCTGCTTTCGACGGATGCTCAATCGTAAGCAGGATTTTTCCCTTCAGGTCTGTTTTGAAAACCTTTCCTATGTTAGGATCGCAGATGAATAGGAACTCCTCTCCGTTTGCATTCCAGAGCGTAAGGCCATGTCCGCCCGGAAATTCGTGCCCCCAGCTTTCCAGCAGTTTGCCCGACCGGTCATAGATCAGAATGTTGTTTTTGATTTCGTCGCCCACCATGATCAGCCTTCCTTTGCTGTCCTGGACCATTTCGTGGCAATTGTTGATTGGAAATTGAGACGAGTCCAGGTTACCCCATCCCTGGTGGACTTTATATCGATGTGAGCCATGCCCGATGATTTCACCGTCAGCTCTTGATTTGGCGTTCAATATGTAAAAAGGTTTAAATGTAAGGGCTGCTGCGGCAATTGCAGTGATTTTACCGAACTCGCGGCGTGATTGTATATCGGACATGATTCAGTCTTTTCTTCAAAAAAGGCCGCCCCCCCATTTTCTTACTATAAGCAAGATTGTATTTGAATCAGCTTGCCGAATATCGTTTGCCGTAACGGTTCAGCCAATCCATCAGACGATTTACATCCTGCATCCTGAACAGCTCGCTGCCGGCGTTCATGGTAGCGGCAGTTCCGCATGCGACGCCCATTCTTACTGCTTCACGGTAGGATTTTCCTTGAGATAGGGTCCAGACAATGCCGGCCAGCATACTGTCCCCAGCTCCGACGGTGCTTTTGGGCTGGACAGGCGGAGCAGGGATGTGTTCCACCTGGTCTTCGGTCACAAGCATGGCGCCCATTGCTCCCATGGACACGACCACGATCTCGCATTGTCCGCGAATAATTAGAGCACGGGCAGCGTCGTCGACCTCGTCCATTTCAAGTTTGTCCACACCTACCAATTCACTGAGCTCGGTAATGTTCGGTTTTAATAAGAACACACCTGATTCAGTAGCATAGCGAAGCGCGTCGCCTGAGCAGTCGGCTATAAACTTGGCACCCTGTTTATGTGCGATCTGGGCGATTTGCCCGTAAAAATCTTCGGGAACGCCTGGCGGAAGGCTCCCGCTGGCAATTATGTAGGAAGGTTTGGGATCAAATTCTTCCATCGTTTCCAGGATGGATCTTACTTCGGTCGGCATCATTTCGGTACCTGGCATCCCAAACCGGTATTGAAAGCCCGTACTTGTTTCCAATACATGGAAATTCTCACGCGTCCATTGTTTGGTCTCTATGACCATCGTTTCCACCCCTTCACTTTTTACAAGTTTATGAAGTCGCTGTCCGGTGGGGCCGCCAATCGTGAAAATAGCAATCGGATTCCCACCTAAACGGTGAATCGCTTTTGCTACGTTGATACCTCCGCCCCCTGCTTCAAAATTGGGAGTGCCGCATCGTAACTTGTTGTCAGGCACAATGCGGGCCACATTTGAGCTTTTGTCGAGAGCGGGATTGATTGTAAGTGTTACAATTGGTCCGGTAGCCATAAGTGAGAGAGTAGAGTAGTAGTGAGTTTTTTATGCGAATAAAAGAAAAAAAGCGACGTTGTCGTCGTTCATCCTTATTTCTTCACATCAAGCGCGGCTGAATGCCTCAATATTGTCCGTCACTGATCGTCCAACCTCCGTCTACAGTGAACACTTGTCCGGTTGCAAATTTCGAAAAGTCAGACATAAAATAAATAGCTGCTCCGTCCAGATCGGTTGCTAATCCTGGTCTTCCGCCTTCCAGAGGCTGTTTGGTTGAAACATACCCCAAGGATTCCTGCGAATTGTTTTCAGTACCTTCGATAATTCCGGGGGCCAGAACATTGATGCGAATGTTTTTCGAGGCATAGGATGAAGCAATGGACCTGGAAAAACCGACAACCGCCGATTTAGCGGTCGCGTAGGCATGATGTTCAAAGTGGGCCGAGGCAGGAGAGACGCCCAACACAGAGCTCATATTCAGAATGGCCCCTCCTTTATTCATTCCCATAAAAGTTCTTATGGCCGCCTGGTTAGACAACATGAGGGAGGTCAGGTTCAGGTCGAGTGTCTTGTTCCAACCTTCAAGCGAAATTTGATGCAACGGGCCGTCGCCAAATTTCTCACCACTGCCGCCAGCTACATGGTACAGCCCGTCAAAACTGCCGAATTCGCGAATACAAAGTTGAATGGCATCCAATGCCGTTTGCGGATGGGTGGCATCACCCTGTTTGGCCCGCGAAGCGTTTCCGAGGTGTAACTCGGCTATCAGGCAGTTTTCCGGATTCCGGCCCACCACAACCACGCTCGCACCATTTTTTACAAATGCCCTGGCGGCAGAAAGTCCCAAACCGGTTGTTCCTCCAATGATTACAATAGACTTATTTGCTAACCAATTTTCCATCACTATTTTCAAATTTTAATGCAAAGTAGGACTATTACCATAAAAAATAAAAGCGCCGCCTATTTACGTTGAAATAGGTGGCGCTTTATACCTAAGAATTAAGCGGACTAAGCCACAGAACGAAGCAGCGACATGGAAGACTTTTCGAATTTATCTTTTGCGTAGTCAAGCGACAATGTAAAGTCCTTGACATCTTTCTGAGAAGGGAGATCAAACATGGCGTCGGTCATGATAGATTCGCAAATGGACCGTAGCCCACGCGCGCCGAGCTTGTATGTCATAGCTTGGTCAACAATGAAATCGAGAACTTCCTCCTCAAAATGAAGCGTAATACCTTCCATTGCAAATAATTTACTGTACTGTTTTACCAGGGCGTTCTTCGGTTCTGTCAGAATGCGGCGCAATGTTTCCCGATCCAACGGATTGAGGTGCGTCAGGACAGGGAGTCGGCCGATCAGTTCGGGAATCAAACCAAAGGATTTCAAATCCATAGCTGTTACATAACGCATCAGGTTGCCTTTGTCAAAAATCTCAATGATACGGTTATCTCCCGAAAACCCGATCGGCCGGGTATTGATCCTTTTGCCAATGTGCCTTTCGATGCCATCAAATGCGCCCCCGCAAATGAAAAGAATGTTTTCGGTATTAAGGGTAATCATTTTTTGATCAGGATGCTTGCGTCCGCCTTGTGGTGGGACATTCACAATTGAGCCTTCGAGTAATTTCAGCAGTGCCTGCTGAACGCCCTCGCCGCTTACATCCCTGGTAATAGAAGGGTTATCGGATTTACGCGCAATTTTATCGATCTCATCAATGTAAACGATACCTCTTTCAGCGGCTTCCACATTGTAGTCCGCGGCTTGCAAAAGACGTGTCAGGATCGTTTCAACATCCTCGCCCACATAACCTGCTTCGGTAACAACAGTAGCATCAGCCACACAAAATGGTACCTGGAGAATACGGGCAATGGATTTGGCCAGGTAGGTTTTCCCCGTTCCAGTTTCACCAACCATAATGATGTTTGATTTCTCGATGACGACGTCATCTTCTGTGCTGGTCTGGTTAAGCCGTTTGTAGTGATTGTATACTGCAACCGCCAACGAGCGTTTTGCTTCATCCTGGCCGATCACGTACTGTTCGAGAAAACGTTTGATTTCGGCAGGCGGGATAGGCTTGAGTTTGGGGAGCTTGGTTTTTTTCTCCTTTTTATCTTCTTTCGGGCCCAGTTCCTCGGTAATTACCTGATGCCCCTGTGCAATGCAGTGATTACAAATGTGTGCATCTATTCCGGATAGTAATAAATCTACCTCATTTTTCTTACGTCCGCAGAACGAACAACTTACTTGTGCCATTGATCCTTATAATCTTTGTTGATTTGCCGGTGTACCAATCCGAAATGATGGTATAAAAGAGCCTGGAAAACCAATTAACAAGAAGACATTAATTATTGTTTCAATTTGACGGGCCATTTCCAGGTCAGGGTATTTGTAGGCGAATTTCCGGTTTTTTAACCGGGTTACCAAATTCGGGAGCGGCCATACAATAAAATGGCCCGGACAGACATGCTATCCGGGCCATCCAAGAAGGACTTAGTGCACTATTTTTCTCTTGTCAGAACTTCATCAATCAATCCGTATTCTTTTGCCTCGGTAGCTTTCAGCCACTTGTCGCGGTCAGAATCCAACGCAATTTGCTCGGCGGTCTGGCCGGTGTGATTGGCAAGGATCTCATATAGCTCATGACGCAGTTTCACGATTTCACGGGTTGTGATCTCGATATCAACCGATGTTCCCTGGGCACCGCCGGATGGCTGGTGGATCATCACGCGTGCATGTGGAAGTGCAGAACGCTTTCCTGCGGCCCCGCCAGCCAGCAGCACCGCGCCCATGGATGCAGCCAGACTGGTACATACAGTCGCTACGTCGGGACGCACATATTGCATGGTGTCGTAAATACCCAGCCCTGCATAAACCGATCCGCCCGGACTATTAATGTACATCAGGATATCTTTTTTTGCGTCGGCCGATTCCAGGAATAGCAGCTGTGCGACAATAATATTGGCAATGTTATCGTCAACCCCGGTTCCCATAAATATGATACGGTCGGCCATTAAACGTGAGAACACGTCGACCTCCCGGAAATTCATTGGACGCTCTTCGATAACGGAGCGTGTCATGTTGTCAATGGTGTGGTTTACGTAGCCGTCAACTGTAAGGCCATTCATGCCGAGATGGTGAACAGCGTATTTTCTAAATTCATTTCCGTGATTCATCGATAAACTTAAATTTAATTGAATTTATATTTAAAGGGCAAAATGACTAAGAGAACAAAAAGCAATATATGTTAGTTTCTGATTATAAACCCACTTGCAATTCTTTCACTTGTCACAAAATTGACTATTTCATTCAATAATCCTTGTCAATTTCTGTGATAAATTATCGGAATTTGCGAGAGTCAGCTATGAATGTGGTGATTACCTTGCATCATGAATTGTTACTAACAGAAAACATACCGCAATATGAATATTGCATCCAACTTATCAGAGAAAATCCGCCAGATCCGCCTCCAAAAGGGTTTGTCCCAGGAAAATATGGCCGATATGCTGGGCCTGTCGACAACAGCATATGGTGATCTGGAAAGAGGGCGGACCGAACTTTCCATTTCACGTTTGGAAAACATTTCAAAATTATTGGAAATACCGCTCCCCGATTTAATGGGTTTTGATTCGGTAACCATGTCCGAAACTGAATGGTTGCGTCAGGAAAATACCAGGCTGATAGCAGAAAACAGGCGCTTGCTGAACGAGCTGGATCAGTGGAAGTTGAAGTTCAGACAATGGTTTGGCGAAGGTATTGTACGTGAGATTGGAGAACATCGGGAACGGATCGGCTTTAAATAAAAAACACCGCCCCGAAATCCGGGACGGTGAAAATATCTAACGAATACGGATCAGGCTTCTACTTCTTCACCTTTGGCCAGTTTTTCGAATTCGCTTACTTCAATGGTCTGCTCGTCGGTAGTGACCTGCCCACGGATGATATCCAGGACCTTGTTATCGAATACCTGATTGAAGATGCTTGTATAGTTATCGCGTTCTTTGTCCGCCAGATAGCCTTGTGCGACGCGGTCGATGGTTTCCTTCATGCTTTCGTCGTCACCGTAAATGCCGAATTGTCCCTTCACCATTTCTCGGGTAAATGCGAGGATTTCAGGATATTCAACTTTAACTCCCTCTTTGTCGGCAATTTTGTTTTTGATCAGGCTCAACTTCAGGGATTTTTGAAAATCGCTAAATTGTTCCTCTATCTGTTCGCGTGTGAATTTGCCTTCGTTAGTACGCTCCAGCCAGTCTTTCAAAAATTCACCGGGAAGCTCAATCGCAATGTTATCGAGCAAGGTATTCTCAATATCGCGACGTAAAAGAGCTTCGGTTTCACGCTCGTAATTCCCTCTGATGATTTCAAGGACCTTTTCGTTGAACTGCTCTTCGCTTTCAGCCTGTCCGGGGCCCAACACTTTATCAAAAAACTCCTGCGTCAAGGCGGCCGGTGCAGACCGTGTGATGTCTTCCACTACCAGCGTAAAATCGCCCGACAGTTCTCCGATATCTTCTTTCTTCTTACCGGTAACATGAGCGATAGCCGATTCATCGGCGAATGTATCCTGAATGTCAAAAACAATCGTATCGTCTTTTTTAACGCCGATGAATTTTGCCAGTGCTTCCTCTTTGATTTGTTTGGTCGGGATTGCCGTTGAAGTAGTGAACTCAGAAGATTCCTGTGTCAGCTTTCCAAAAATCATGTCTCCTGCTTCGCTCACCTCGGGATGAATGCTGTCTGCAAACCTTTCGCGAAGGCTGGTCAATGTTTTGGCCAGTTCCGCATCGTCCACGTTGATCGTGTAACGTTTTACGGCTGGAAGGTCGCTCAGGGTTGCTTCGAAGTCAGTCGCAACACCCAGATCATAGCTGAATTCAAACTGGTTTGGATTGTCCCAGTTTACCTCGGCTGCTTTTTCGCGGTCAGGCACCGGATCGCCCACAACCTGTAATTTATTGTCTCTGATATAGCTGCTTACTGCGTTGCTTAAAAGGTTATTTACCTCATCCACGAGAATACTTTTGCCATACATGCGCTGAATCACATGGGACGGAACTTTGCCTGGACGAAATCCTTTCAGATTAACACGTTTCGAATAATCCTTGATTGTCTTATCAACTTTTGGCTGATAATCTTCTTTGGTCAACGTAACTTTCAGAGAGGCTAATGTGGGCGAACTTTTTTCTAATAAAACTTCCATGAGTCGCTTATGCTGTTGGTAAATACCTTTGGATAAAATAGAAAGAAAAAAACAAATGCCCTCAAAACGAAGTCCTGAGGGCATTTGACGGGTTTATAGTACGGAGCAATTCAACTTTTGCGAGAAATCTGACGCCCCGTCATTCCCTTTGTAATTCGTACGGGCGGAGGGAATCGAACCCCCACGCCTTGCGGCACTAGATCCTAAGTCTAGCACGTCTACCAGTTCCGCCACGCCCGCTTATTTACCCCTTTATCCGCCTTTCGTCGAATTGGGAGTGCAAAGGTATTCTTATTTTTCCTATACATGCAAGTTTTTTGTGAAATTTTATCTTTTGGCTAGCCAATATTGAAAAATGTGCTCAAAATTTGTTATTTTGGTAAAGCATACCAATACATATAGCAGTGGAGCAACTCGTTGAACCCCTCACCATTGATCTGGAACAGGAGCGTAAGGATATCCTCAAAAAATACCGCCGGTTATTACGTACAGCCAAGCCTTTTTTGAAGGATAATGATGCAAAATTAATCAAAAAGGCTTTTTATACTTCGGTCGATGCGCACAAGGATATGCGCCGCCGATCAGGAGAACCCTATATCTACCATCCGCTGGCGGTGGCGCAAATTGTAGTTGAAGAAATCGGCCTGGGCACCACAGGTATCGTTGCGGCTCTGCTCCACGATGTGGTGGAAGATACCGATATGCGCATTGAAGACATTGAACGTCTTTTTGGAAAAAAAGTAGCGAAAATTATCGATGGGCTGACCAAAATATCCGGGCGGTTCGAGTACGGAACTTCCCAACAAGCGGAGAACTTTCGGAAAATGCTGCTGACACTCTCAGACGATGTCAGGGTGATTCTTGTGAAGCTGGCCGACAGGCTGCATAATATGCGTACGCTGGACAGTATGCCGAGGGATAAGCAGCTCAAAATTGCCTCGGAAACCATATTCATCTATGCGCCGCTGGCACACAGGCTCGGGTTGTACAGTATTAAGTCCGAACTGGAAGAGTTGTATCTCAAATACACCGAACCACAGGAATACCGGGCGATTGCCAGGAAATTGAGAGAAACGAAAGGAATCCGCGACCGCTTCATTGCCAAATTCATGGAGCCTATTGCACAGGACCTGGAAGCTGCGGGACTTAATTTTATCCTGAAGGGCCGCCCCAAATCGATCTATTCGATCTGGAATAAAATGCGCAAGCAGAACAAGCCTTTTGAGGAAATATATGATCTCTTTGCAATCAGGATCGTACTGGAATCGACCGCAGAAAATGATCGGGAAAAGGCGATTTGCTGGCAGGCGTATTCGATCGTAACGGATCACTACAAGCCCAATCCTGACCGCTTAAAGGACTTTTTGAGCACTCCCCGCGCCAACGGATACCAGTCGTTGCATTCAACGGTGATGAGCAAAAGCGGACAATGGGTGGAAGTTCAGATCCGTACGACAAGGATGGATGAAATCGCCGAGAAGGGTTATGCGGCGCACTGGAAATACAAAGGAAATGATACCAAGGTCAGAGGTAACATCGAGCAATGGATCACCCAGGTTAGGGAAACGCTCGAAAACGGATACGGCGATAAAACGGCCGCTATCGAATTCCTGGACGAGTTCAGGAGCAATTTATTTAACGAAGAAGTTTTTGTGTTTACACCGAAAGGTGAACTCAAAGTACTGCAAAGCGGCGCCACCGCGCTGGACTTTGCATTTGATATTCACTCCGAAGTAGGAGCGCATTGCATGGCGGCGAAAGTGGGCGGGATTTTGGTCCCGATCAGCTATGTGCTGAACAATGGCGATCAAGTTGAGATCATCACTTCCAGCAAGCAAAAACCCAATGAAGACTGGCTGCGGATCGTCGTAACCTCTAAGGCGAGAGCCAGGATCAAGGATTTTCTCAAAGAAGATAACCGTCGTTATGAGACCGACGGGAAACAAATGGTTGAGAAAAAACTGAAGATATTAGGCATAGACCTGACCGCCGAAGTAGTGAACCAGTTGCGCGCTTTTTTTGAATGTAAAACGGCTGCAGATTTTTTCTATAGAATCGGTAAAGGGTACATTCAGCTGGATGAATTAAAGCGGTTCAAGAAAGACAAGGAGGCGAAGGAGCGTAAATCTTCTGATGTTGCGCATGCTATTCCCGCACCAGGCCATATTCCCGGGGACGGAAAGGCATTGACCAAATTTTTGAAGCACATCCATGGCGACCGTGCCGATAGCGATACACTGCTGATTGGTGATGACATGGATAAAATCGATTATAAGCTGGCGCCATGCTGCAACCCAATCGCAGGAGATGATGTATTTGGGTTTGTAACAATCAATGAGGGGATCAAAATACATAGGACTACTTGCCCGAACGCCGCTGAGCTTATGTCGAAACACGGGAATCGTATTATTAAGGCTAAATGGGAGTCGAGTAAAGAAGAAGCGTTCCTGGCAGGGCTCTATTTATCAGGAACCGATCGTGTCGGGTTGGTTAATGACGTGACAAGGATTATCTCCAATGAGCTGCACATTAATATGAGAGGTCTTACCATCGATACTAAAGATGGTGTTTTTAACGGAGACATTAAGCTTTATGTGCAGGATACCAGGCATTTGGACATATTGATTGAAAAACTAGAGCACGTGGAAGGTGTATATAATGTACAGCGGTTTGATACCAATCTCACCGGGAAATAAAGGGTTGAACGATTCTATTAGTGTGTTGTTATTGAGGTGACAGCGATTGTCCAGGCATCGTAATACTGCCAGATTAACTGTGATTTAAGTAAAAAAGCGTATTTTCGCGCAAGAATATCAGAGATATGCCACAAGCCAGCAAACCAAATTTCGAAGCCGCAAAGAAGATCTTAACGGCCTATCTGGAAAACAAAGGACTTCGCAAAACACCGGAGCGTTTTGCGATATTGGAAGAGATTTATAACCGGGAGGATCATTTTGATGTAGATGAACTTTACATCAGTATGAAAAATAAGCGCTACCGGGTAAGCAGGGCAACTGTTTATAATACTTTGGACGTTCTGGTAGATTGTGATCTGGTGACCAAGCATCAGTTTGGCAAAAACCTGGCCCAGTTTGAAAAATCGTATGGCAACAAACAACATGATCACCTCATTTGTACCGATTGCCATAAAGTGATGGAATTCTGTGATCCCAGGATCCAGAGTATCCAGAATATGGTTGGTGAAATGCTGAATTTCAGCGTGCTGCACCATTCTCTTATTTTTTATGGAAACTGCACCAAAGAAAACTGTCAGAACAAAAACGAAGTTCGGGAAACGACGGCCGTTTTCGAAGACCGATAGCATATCAGGACCGAAGGCCCGCAGAAGGCGGCGCATTTATCTTACACCATATTAGTTTCAGTAATCAAAAATTGAATGAAAGTTGACGTACTACTTGGTCTTCAATGGGGAGACGAGGGAAAAGGTAAAATTGTGGACGTTCTTGCTCCGCGTTATCAGGTTGTTGCCCGATTTCAGGGTGGCCCCAATGCAGGGCACACGTTGGAGTTTGATGGAATCAAACACGTACTACACCAGATTCCGTCCGGCATTTTTCGCAGCGACATCCAGAATATTATCGGGAACGGTGTGGTATTGGACCCTATCGTTTTTAAAAGAGAGATAGAGAACCTCGCAAAATATAACCTGGACCTGATCAGTAACTTATTTGTGTCCAAAAAAGCTTCCATTATCGTTCCGACGCATGCATTGCTTGATGCAGCTTATGAGCGTTCCAAAGGAGATTCTAAAATCGGGTCTACATTGAGGGGTATCGGACCTGCTTACCAGGATAAAGTAGCGAGATTAGGGTTACGCGTGGGAGATGTGCTTTCTCCGAATTTTGCTGCTAAATACAAGAAGCTCGTAGATGCACATAAGGTAATCCTGGACTTTTATAACTACGATTATTCCGACGTGCTTGCTGAGAGAGAAGAGAATTTCTTTGCTGCAATTGAATTCATGAAGCAGTTCACGTTGGTTAACAGCGAGTACACGATCAATGACGCGCTTAGTCAAAGTAAAACAGTTTTAGCAGAAGGTGCCCAGGGATCTTTACTTGATATCGACTTTGGTTCTTATCCTTTTGTGACGAGTTCAACAACCATGGCGGCCGGCGCATGTACTGGTTTAGGTATTGCACCCCATCAGATCGGTGAGGTATTTGGTATTTTCAAAGCATATTGTACGAGAGTAGGCAGCGGGCCATTCCCAACGGAACTGTTGGAAGAGACTGGTGAAAAAATGCGTCAGGAAGGCCGCGAATTTGGAGCTACCACAGGACGTCCGCGCAGATGCGGCTGGCTCGACTTGCCTGCGTTGAAATATGCGATCATGATCAACGGGGTAACTCAGTTAATCATGATGAAAGTGGATGTCCTTACGATTTTTGATGCGATCCAGGTTTGTACCAATTATCGTCTTCCCGATGGAACGCTTACAGACCAGCTTCCCTATGATCTTTGTGACGAAACAGTGGAGCCGGTTTATAAAGAGTTCAAAGGATGGCAGCAATCGCTGGATGGTATACACGATTTTGATGCGATTCCCGAAGAGTTGCTGGCTTATGTGAAGTTCCTGGAAGAGGAATTGAAATTGCCAATCACTTTTATTTCAACAGGTCCTGACCGGGAGGCTTTAATCAGCAGGGAAGCTCCCGAGTTATCGGTATAGCCTAACGGCCATTGTTTTGGTGTTATCACCAACAAATACGACATGTGAGAATAGCTGTTGCCGGTGACAACACCGGCAACGGCTATTTAGACAAGCCAGTGTTGATATCGCCAACGCTATCAAGCCAATAGATTCAGCACGTCTTCTTTGCTGAGTGACTTTATAAATCCTTCTTCATTTGAGATCAGGTCGTCGGCTAACTGCTTTTTCGTTTTCTGAAGCGCCAGGATCTTTTCTTCGACCGTGTTTTTGGTGATGAATTTATAGGTAAAAACCGTTCGATCCTGGCCAATGCGATGCGCCCTGTCCACAGCCTGTGCCTCAATGGCAGGGTTCCACCATGGATCCAGAATAAACACATAGTCTGCCGCGGTGAGGTTCAGTCCCAAGCCTCCGGCCTTCAGTGAGATAAGAAATATCTTAATCCCCTCATCTACCTGGAAGGTTTCTACCTGTTCCTGCCGATCGCGCGTTGCGCCATCCAGGTAAGCGAACCTGATCCCCCTTTCCTCCAGGTAATGCCTGAATAGTTCTAAATGCTTGATATATTGACTGAATATCAGTATTTTATGATCTTCGCTGATCACTGTTTGCATCTTGTAGAGTACATCTTCAAACTTACCGGAACCATGTAGGTATTCCGGATCAACCATGCGCGGATGGTTTGCAAGCTGCCGGAGCCTTGTCAACCCCTGCAATACCACTAGTTGCGATTTGGATATTCCTTCGGCATCGATGCTCTGCAGAATCAGATTACGGTAATATGCCTTGGCTTCCTCGTAGGTTTTTTCCTGCTCGTCAGTCATGTCGCAATATTGGATGCTCTCCACTTTCTCGGGTAAGTCGGTAGCGACCTGTGATTTTAATCTTCTCAGGATAAAGGGCTTGATAAGATTATAAAGCCTTTTGATTTTGTCTTCATCGCCACGCTTCTCTATAGGAACCTGAAACTCGTCCCTGAAAAATGACTGGCTGCCTAAAAGTCCCGGATTGATAAAGGACATTTGAGACCATAAATCAAGTGTATTATTCTCAATCGGCGTGCCTGTCAGTACCAAACGGTGCGCCGAATTGAGCTTTCTGACGGCACGGGTAATGATTGATGCGGGATTCTTGATAGCCTGGGATTCATCAAGGATGACGTAGTTAAAGCGGTAACTTTCAAGTATGTCGATATCCAGTCGGATAATTCCGTAAGATGTCAGTACCAGGTCATACTGGTCAAATTGAGCCGTATCTTTTTCACGGCCGGTACCTGTATAAAGCAGGACCTTCATATCCGGCGTGAACTTATGCGCTTCAAGCTGCCAGTTGTAAAGCAGGGATGTCGGCATGATGAGCATAGAAGGATGACTAACTCCAGCCTCTTTTTCGGATTGAAGCAATGCAAGTGTCTGGACCGTTTTGCCAAGGCCCATATCATCGGCCAGGCAACCGCCTAACCTGTATTGTTTCAAAAATTGCAGCCAATCGTAACCGGTTTTTTGGTAAGGTCTTAAAGTCCCGTTGAAATTCCTTGGCGGCTCCACAGGCTCTATCTGTTGAAAGTCACGCAGATTTTCAAGTTTTCGGCTGATTACTGCGGTAGCGAGATTATCTTCATTTAGTTCTTGCACCAGTGCTAAATGGTGCATCCGCAGTCGGAGGTCATCATCGGCATCTCCGTGTTCTGTGAAAGAAAAGAATTCTGAATACTTGGTAAACCACCATTCCGGAATGACCGCGACCTCCCCGTTGGGCAGTATAAATTCCCGTTTCCGGTTAAGTATGTAATTTCTCAGTTGGATAAAAGGGATCTCAAATTCGCCAAATCTGACCTTTGCATGGATATCGAACCAGTCTGTCCCCTCATTGATCGAGATGTCCAGCGACGAATAACCGAGGAAGTAGCGCTTTACATCACTTGTATTCTGTCTGACGCTGATGCCATTTTCGGCGAGCGCCGGAGCATTGCTTTGCAGCCATCCAAATGCCTGCGACTTAGGCATTTGGACTTTCCCGTTCCGCATATTCAAACCCCATTCTTTCAGCAGACGTACGTTTAGGGTCTCAGCGTCGATGTTTCTTTTGACCTTATGAAAAAAGTATTCATTTCCTTTCTTCTCCATATGCACGCTGGAAGGATGGGCGAAGCTATCGTAGTGGAAGGAAAATCCTGCGTACAGGAACGACAGATCAAAAGCAACATCATTGTCTTCTTCCTCCATCAGCTCCACGTCATCCGGCTCCTGAAACAAAACCGGCGCTTTTTTTGCAGAGTTTGAATATTCGGAAATCGTCAGCACGGTTTTTGGCGATGACGACACGTTTCTGATCTCAAAACCCCGTGCAACGACATCATAAGATGCGATTAGTGGTGCGACAAAACGACCATAATATTGCTCCTCCATCTGACCCGGGATGGCGATGAATTTTTTGCTCAGAAAAGGTTTGATCTTCTTTCCGTCTACATTACCTTCAAAGTTGTAGAGATGGCCTTCGACAACCAGCCATGCCGGATCTTCGCAGATCAGAAAAGCATTTTTATATTGAAAATCAAGCTTTTGAAACTGGTGCCTTATCGTCGGGAAATAATGAGTGTTATCCTCATTTCTGATAAAGTGAAAACGGATGGTCGCCTTATCTTGCTCCATAACGACCGGCTTCCAGATCGGATTACCATCGCTGCCCATGATGAACATGTCTTTGCCTGATAGCCGTTCCAGGATCCTGGCTTTACAATTTTCAAGATATTCGCTGATTGCTTCCTGAATTAGCTTGTCACCCTTTTGAGGATCGTAAACCTTGAGAAAGAAGTCAATGGCATTCCATTTTTTGGTGTTGAACTTCCTAAGAATAGCATCCTGCTGGATGTCATCAATCAGCCTCACCAGCTCGAAATCACGCGTGTCCAGCCCGTTGCGAAATTCCTTGATGTTTTTGGAAGAAATGTTTTGTATCTGAAATGTAAACTCACCGTGATTGTTGAGCTGGACTACAAATGATTCAAAGATATACCCCAAGTACTCGTGGTTCAGAATTGAGTAAACAATCTTAAAAGGTTCTGAGGGAGATACTTTCATGGACTGTTCTGCGTGATGAGTTGTTGATGGGAAAAGGGATATAGGGCCGTCGGAAATAGCCGTCTTTACGGTATGGAAAACTTCAAATATAGGTTAAAGCAGGGCAAAAAAAAAGACTCCTGCCACGAAGTCTTTTCGAATAGCCGCTCCGCATATCAGGTCAACGCAGCCGTTTTTTTTCTTTTTCTCCCCACATTTCAATCCGATCCATATTATCTGCGCTTAATGGGCATTTTTAAAATGTAATTTATCATTCACCAATGAAACGAGCATGGGAGGTAGCGGACAAATCAACAGAAAGGACAGCTTGAAAAATGGCTGTCACGGGATACGCCGATTTCTGGAAAAAAGTTTTGACTGGATCGCACTGTTGCTCATTACCGTGATTATTCTACTGACGTTAGTGTTCCTCTAATCCTATTTCTCAGCCCGTTTATGAAGTCATTTCGTCCATACTTTATTTTTGGCGTATTACTTGTCATTTGTTACCATGAAAAGCAGTATACCTGTCCTTCCCCCGACGATTCCCTGAAGGTTCCAGGACTTTTTATCTGGAAATTCGCGTCCGATGATAAAACAACCCCTATTCCGGCCTTTCAAACGCGCGTTCAGATTAGTAACACTCCTATTGAAGGTTCTTATCACCCTGCGGAATCCCAAAAAGACATGGAACGGTCGGGAATAATCAACAATGAAAACGGACTGATATTGATCGGGTTGCCGAATCGGAAAATAACCGGGACTTTCAAAGGTATGCCCGAAAAAAAGAGCGATCGTTTGCTGAGATCCTCAGGCTGCACCAGCCCAGTAGCGGCAATTTGTTATCCTTTTCTCTCAATGAAGCCGGATAGGTAAAAAGAGCAGTAAGGTCAGCCGAAGCAGGGGCTTTTGTGAAATAACAATGCGTATTATTTTTTTGATTTATGAAGTATCTAATGGTTTTCCTCATTGCTTTTTGTACTTACAGGAAAACGATTGCCCAAATGCCGGTCCTCACGCTCGAACATCTTACGACGAAGGAAGGGCTTCCTTCCAACGATGTATGGTGCTTAACCAAGGACAAAAGCGGTTTTTTATGGATCGGTACTGGACGCAACATATGCAGGTATGATGGGTACGACTTTCTTCGGCTCGACAGTTTGCTGCTAGGCTATTGCTCCGGGGCATCTGCGGATTCAAATGGGGATATCTACACTTCCGTTGATACTCGTGGCTTGTGTAAAATTAATATCCGGACGCTTGAAGTGACTACGGTGATTTTTAACAATTATGACGACGCTGACCCCGGAAACGATCTGCATGAGCAGGGAATGGTGGACTCCCACGACCAGGTATGGGTTTGCGATTATTCTTCTGTGAAACGGTACGACCCTTCTACAAAGAAACTGCGCCGCTACACTTTTTCAAATTCTGCCTCGGGGGGCGATATATACCAGTACGCCAGCTTTTTCGAGGATGCCCAAAAAAGGTTATGGGTCGTTTCGGAATTGGGGTTGTACAGCTATGACCGCAAAAATGACAGACTGATTTGTGAGCTTGGAATGGATGCGGAATTGCCTGCAAATAAGATCCCGATAAGGCTTAGCAAAGCCTCGGCAGATGCTGCGGGCAATCTCTGGATCGGAGGGTATGAATATGGTTTAGTTCGTTTTTCGCCTGGCGACAAGTCTTACAGTGTCCGTAAGGCTGGTTTTGAGCATAACAATGTATTGTGCGTTCAGGAGTCGTCGGATGAAAACGGCCGCAAGCTCCTGTTTATAGGAACCAGTGATGGGATCAGCATTCTTTATCCGGAGACTGGTCAGTTATACCATTTACCCGAGTTTTATAACAATGGAATAAAAGTCAATGATATGTTCGATGACAAAACGAACGGAATATTGTGGGTGGGTACCAGCGAAGGCGTTTACAAATACCGTTACCGGAATGTCGGCATACGGACCATCACTCTGCCATCGAATATTGTGCGGCTTCCCGTCCAGATCACTTGCATACTGCCCACTCCCAATCAAACTTATCTGCTTGGGCTTTCACATTCCGGGGTGATAGAATGGAGCCCCAACAGCAATCAATTCAGGTTGATGAAGTATCCTTTTAACGCACAATCACAACAGTTGCGATGGATTCAGGGCAGGCCTTTTTCTTTTACGGATAAAGGGATTTTTATCGGGGATAAGCAGGATTTTTCCGAATGGAAGCCTGGCAAGCAGCACTTTCGGAACCGGGATTTCCGGGATGGCTTAACAGACAGAAAGGGCCGTCTCTGGATCGCCAACCTGAACGAAGGACTGAAGGTTATTGACCCTGTCACAAATGCGGAGATCAAGCTATGGGATGACAAGGAAATGCGTAAGCTCGTAAACCTGAGTTATATCAAAGGAATTCTGGAAGGCCTGGACGGGAAGATCTGGATCGCAACTTGTTCGCGGGGCCTGTTTTTCTATGATGAAAGCCGGAGGGAATTTATCAATATCGAGAAATTGCCCTTCAATAAAGGCAAGAGGCTGGGAGGGGACTGTATTAACGGCATGCAGTTGACAACCGACGGTTCGATCCTGGTAGCCAGCTGGGGAGGTGTTGCCAAACTCGCAAAGTCGGGCGAGGTGTTACATACATTTTCGTTCAAGACCACTCCATTGAACGACACATATTGTGCCAATATAGCCGAAAGCCCAGGTGGAAGTTTGTGGTTTAGTACCAATGAAGGCATCCATATAGCCAATTTAAAATCCCGGGAAATACGCTATTTGACGACCATTGAAGGCCTGCGCAGTAATGCGCCTGTCGGATTTTACTACAAGCCGGGTAAGGAATTGTTACTTGGGCATACCAATGCAATCAATATTCTGAATGTCAATCAGCTCGGCAGGCAGCTGACCAGTCCCCAAATAGCGCTGAGCAAGGTTGAAGTAAAAGGGAAAATGTGGAAGAAAGACCCTGCAAAAGAAATCGTGCTTCAGCCAGATGAAAACGCAGTGACGCTCGATTTCTCGACGCTCAATTTTGAGCCTGCCTCGCAAAATCATTACAGTTATCAGCTGGAAGGTTTTGATTCCAACTGGATCGATCTGGGAAATCAGAACACGGTATCGTTTACAAATCTTCCTGCGAAATCCTACGTTCTGAAAGTGGTCAGTAGCAATAATTCCGGTGTCAAAAGTGCGACGCCGCTGACAATCCATTTGACGGTAAGGCCTTACTTTACAAATACCTGGTTTTTCAGGATTCTGATCGGGTTATCTATCGCCGCGCTCATTGTTGGCATGATGCGTTGGAGGTTCAATACGTTGGCGGAAAGGACACAACTAGACCTGCAGATTGCGGAGTGGCGGCTAAAAGCACTTCAATCCCAGATGAACCCCCATTTCTTATTTAATTCCCTCAATTCAGTGCAAAACTATCTTCTGACCAACCGGGGCATTGAGGGGGCCAAGTATCTTTCCAAATTCTCCAAGCTGGTGAGGAGGATCATGGAAAACTCAAATCATCAATATCTGTCATTTGAGAAAATTGTGGACACGCTGAGGATGTACGTGGAAATAGAGTCGTTCCGCTTTAACCATGAATTTACTTATGTCTTTGATATAGAGGAAAATGAAGCGCTGCTGGACGCGCAATTACCGCCAATGCTGCTGCAACCCTACGTTGAGAATGCGATCTGGCACGGGCTCATGCCCAAAGAGGGGGAGAAAAAGCTGATCATTACGGCCAGGCTTGAAAACAAACACATCATTTGTACCATTGAAGACAATGGGGTAGGACGTAGGTTTGCGCCACGGACTGAGGGACATATTTCTCGTGGCCAGGAAATGACCCGAGGTATTTTTGATTCACTGCGAAGAAAAGACAGCGAGGCAAAACTCGAGTTAATAGACTTGCATGGCGTAGATGGTAACCCGGCAGGTACCAGGGTGAGAATGATCATTCCAATCGAAAACGTATGAAAATGGGGCAATTTCTGCGAGCAGTCATTATTGATGACGAAACCAATGCACGTGAAGCACTTACCAGCCTGCTTGGTATTATTTGTCCGGACGTAGAAATTTGCGGGGAGGCGAAAAATGCGGACCAAGGTATTGAGCTGATCGTAAAAGAGCGTCCTAACCTGGTTTTTCTGGATATACAGATGCCCGGGAAAACGGGTTTCGACCTGTTGACGAGTTTTGAGAAAATAGACTTTGGCGTCATTTTTACCACGGCTTACCAGGAATATGCAATCAGGGCGTTCCGTTTCAGCGCTATCGACTACCTGCTAAAACCCATCGATCCTGATGAACTGCAGACAGCGGTGGAGAAATTCAAATCCAAGATCGGCAGCGTTAACCCGCAGCAGCTGCAAATTTTACAGGAACATCTCGATCCCGCCAAAAGCCCGCGGTTGATTCAGCGTAAAAGAAATGAAAATCAGCGTATTGCGTTGCCTACTGCGGAAGGGATCCACTTTGTACAGATGACCGAAATCATCCAGTGCGAGTCGTTGGGTTCTTATACCAAATTTCACCTGGTTAAAGGGCCCGTGATTGTGGTTTCGCGGCTTTTAAAAGAGTATGAAGAGATTTTGGATAACTTCTATTTTTTCCGTGTTCACCAATCGAATATCATCAATCTGGAACACATTAAGCGCTATGTGAAGGGCGACGGAGGGCAGGTATGGATGAGCGATAATACTGAAATCGAAGTTTCACGTCGGCGTAAAGACGAGTTCCTGGCACTGTTATCTGATTTCTATGTGAACTCAGGCAAGCTCAAATAAAAGTTTTACGGTCTGCCATTTTTAGGATTATCCCTGCCACCTTTAAAGTAAAACCAGCCTCCTGTATATTCGAAAAATCGCGCCCTTCCTGTTGTATTAGTTTTGAAATGTCCAAAGGGAAACAAGGTAACAAAAGCAACCCCAATCCCTGAGTTAACCAAGATTTTAAATTCTAAAACAACACCCAATTTCACTATGAAAGCTCTACGTTTCTTCGCAGTCCTGATATTTATTAGCCTTGTTGGTTTGACTTCATGCAGCAAAAAGTCAGACGATGTTACCCCGGATCCAGCCTCCGTGGTAGGGTTCAGTGTCAAAGTAGATGGCAAGGCCTATACGCCTGATTATGCTTATGCACTTGCCAGTTTCCCCGGTAATGACAATTATTACGCAATTTATGGTCTGGACAGCAAAACAAGTGATGTAGTCGCTATCGCTTTGCCGAATAGCGTGAAAGAAGGTACAGTACCCATTAATGAAACAAATTTTGGTGTAATGACTATTAATAAAGAGAGCTTTTCCACAATCAACGGCGGTAGCGGAACAATTACGATTACAAAAAGAACAGCAACCAACATTGCAGGGACTTTCAACTTCGTCGCGATGGACGCCTCAGGCAAAGTTAAACGCGTACTGACGGAAGGAAGCTTTAACGTGAACGTGCGTTAAATGGCGTTATCCACAATAGATCTATACACACCCGGCTGCCCACAAGCAGCCTTTTTTGTGGGCTGTTTATTTAATCTTTAACAGATATTTTAGCCCTACTGAAATAAAAGTCAGCTTATGCAGGACTATCTTTTTGATTTCAGGAGATTAATATTTATTTTAATGGTAAAAAAGTCCTATGAAAACTCTCATTATCCTTGCTTATTTTAACGAGCCTGAGGGAAGCTAGGGAAGCAGCTTTCTCAGTAGGCGTCATGGCGCAGACAGGTCCAACTTGTCTGCTTTTTTTATGATTTTAGAAAATTCAAAAGAGGGACCTTAAATTGGTTCATCACAAAAAAACTATTTTTTCAGTCACCCCCCAACTTTTCGGACTGCCCCCCCTGAGCCTGTTTGGCACGAATTTTCGCGCATAAAAAAAGAGATCACACATTTGATTGCGTAACCTCTTCAAAATCAGTACCGGGGACGGGAATCGAACCCGTACGAGCGTTTCGGCTCACAGGATTTTAAGTCCTGCGTGTTTTGGTTTTATGTGATCTATTTTGATATTATTAACACTGATAATCAGATATTTATGTAATTTATTGATTTGCTAAAATCTGTTTTGAATCGCGATTTGTTTGGCAAATGTTTGGCATAAATCCTGTATCTTTGCCTTGTAAACATTATCGATATGGCATCGGTCACAGTAATTCTCCGGAATAAAGATAACAAAGAAGGGAAGAGGAACCTCTACCTGCGGATTATTAAAGAAAGACGGATTTCCCAGGTCAGTATTGGTCACAGTATACTTGAATCTGATTGGGATCCTATAAAGCAGAGGGTGAAGAAATCTCATCCAAACTCAGCGTGGTTGAATAATCTCATTGCGAGAAAAATTGCTGATGCCACAGATAAACTCATTGAGCTGGAAAAGGGTAATTCTGATACGACCTCCAAAGCGGTTGTGAAATCTCTCGGCAAGAATAAAGAAACGAAATTCATTGCTCAGGCTGCGATATACATAAAGGAACTCGAGCAGTCCGGGAAGTTCAACCAGAAATCAGCGGATGAACCTCGGGTAAACAGATTTAAGGAATTTCTGGAGGGGGCGGACATCGCCTTTTCAGAGATTACGCCCGTCTTATTGAGGAAATTCCGCGTTTACCTGAAAAGCACGCGGGGGGTGAGTGAAAGGACGATTGTCAATCATCTTGTCGTTATTCGTACGATCTACAACCGGGCGATTGAAGCCAAGATCACAAACAAAGAGCACTATCCTTTTGGAAAAGGCAAGATTAAGATCAAATTTCCAGACAGCACAAAGATTGGTCTAACAAAAGAAGAGGTTAAGGCGCTCGAGGAGATCAAATTGCCTCCCGCTGAAAATCATGCACGTAACCTTTGGCTGTTTTCCTATTATTTCGCGGGTATGCGAGCGTCTGACGTTCTTCGTGTAAAACGGTCCGACTTTCAGAACGAACGCCTTTTTTACACTATGGGTAAAAATAAGAAAGCTGACTCATTGAAAGTGCCAGAAAAAGCCCTTCGCATAATGGATCAGTACCCGACAGGAAATAAACACGATCTTCTATTCCCAGATTTGGCTCGAAACAATGATCTTTCCAATGATCTAGCTGTTCAGCGCCACATCAAAACGCGCATTCGCAGCTGTGACGACTATCTTTCTAAAATAGCAGAAAAGATGGAGCTTACCAAGAAGCTTACCATGCACATTGCACGGCACACATTTGGGAATATTTCCGGAGATAAGATCCCTGTCCAAATGCTCCAGAAGCTGTACAGGCACACGCATATCACGACAACAATTGGCTACCAGGCTAACTTTATTCATCAAACAGCTGATGATGCTCTGGATGCCGTATTGGAAGGCTAATAGGTGATTTCCTACACCCACATCCATTGAGCGGGGTCAAAGCCAATATGCATGGTCGGCAATATCGCTTCACGACCCAGCAATGGCATTGGAGATGATGCAGTAGTAAACAGCACACTCGCTGTAACAGATTGGCCCTCAATTTTAATTGATATCCCAGTCATTAAATAAGAGGTCACTGACCCTGATGCCGTATGGGCAGTCATAGATGTGCCGGTTTTTGCAGGATCGTGCCCGACTGCGAGTCCTACGGAAACCGGCAAGGTAAGATAGTCTGCGCCCGTGTCGACTAGTGCCTTGAAGCTGGTTGAACCACTCGGTCCAAAAATTTCAACATCTGCATATGGGCGGTTTCCGGTATATGTAATGAGATTTGGAAAATGGACTGTCATATTACTGGGTCAAATGTTACGAAGAAAAAAATAACATCCTTGATTTGAATGTCTTTGCGGTCGATGACGATTGATAGAAGATCATCAAACGAACCTCCACTAATGACAATGCCATTTTCGTTAGCAGCGATCCACTTATTGTTATATGGATTGAGCTCATCCCAATTAGCGTCGATCCAAATAGATCCGGGGTGTACAGCCATATCAATCGGTTATTAAAGGTGGGCCGGGAGGTACATCATCTGGTTGCAACAACTTTTCAGCCACTACGTTACTTACCAAGGGGTTTTCAGGGTTTTTGACATACTTGATTTTGATAGTATTGGTATTTTCCCTCGTGGTACTTCCTCCAAGATTAAGGACTTTAATAACAAGTCCGACTTCGGCCTTTTTTTCAATATTGATGCCGAACTCCACTTCACACTCCTCAAAGAGCATTGAAGCACCCTTAAGCTCCCCAGCTTTTATTTTGCTCTGAACTCTGCGATCTGCTTCCACTATTTGACTGGAAATGAATTCCAATACGTCTGCAAGCGGTACTGTTTCTTCGATATGTTCTGTATCCATATACTTTGTTTTTATACAACAAGTTAGCCATAACGGTCTGAAATTCAATCTTGATTGATTGTAATGCTGTATTTGGACTGAATTCTTTAGTGAACGGTCACACCGGAATGAAAAAGTGGTAAAAACATGCGTTTAATCACAATCTCATTCCGGTGTGATTTCAAGTTCTATCTTAAAATGGTTCCCTGACACACGTTTCGAGATAGCTCATGATCGATGCCCGATCATAAAGAATAACCTTTCGCTTTGGCTGGCTGAACCTTATTTTTCCCTCATCCCGAAGGTTTTGCAAAGTGGTTTTTGATTTGATGTTTAGAAGGGCCATGGCTTCTTTGCCATTGATCCATTTCTCTGGTTCCTGCGCAGGCGCTGCTTTCCCTATTCGCCTGACAACGGCTTCAATGAGCGTATAAAACGCCTCAGTTTCAACACAAATAACTTCCATATCTATTATTGGTTTACGAGCGAATTCGAAAGGTTTTCGGCGTAATTCCGACGATGATGGAAAGATATGAAATCGTTTTTTGCGATCGCCGTTTTTGCAAGAGCCTACAAAAAGTGCAAGGCCTGTTGACGGACAAGATCGCGAAATTTACTTGGTCAGCGCGAGATCCCTCATCCTGACGGCGCTCTTTGAAATTCTGAACTCCTCAATCATTTAAGCCAAATTCAAACGATGGATTTACAAACGCCAATTTACAAATTGTCGGACAAGGATGTGTTTACCCTTGACGACTGTACCCTTGGAACAATGATTTTCGGCTCTATTGGATCCGGAAAAACATCAGGTCCGGGTGAATCGATTGCCCGAGCCTTTTTGCGAAAAGGAATGGGCGGTCTTGTTCTTACTGCAAAAGTCGGTGAGACGAAAAGATGGGTTGAATATGCGAAAAAGGAAAACAGGTTAAAGGACGTTGTTGTCTTTTCTCCTGGTTCTGATAGCAGGCTCGAGTTTAATCCACTTCTTTATGAGCTTCGTTCCAAAAAAGGCGGACGAGAAGTAGAAAACCTTGTAGGGTTATTCTCTACGGCGATGCAGATGCAGGGCCGGGCAACAATGCAAAGTGGTGGCGGCTCATCTGATCCCTTCTGGATCTGGGCGATGGAGAGGCTGTTAAAAAACACATTTCACCTCCTTATTCTGAGCGGCAGATACGATCTGACCATGACCAATATTGTTAAGGTTATAAGCGATATTCCTACCGAATCTGATTTTAACAATAATGCAGAATCCGCACTCTTGAACTTCGAGCATTTTATTCAAACATATGATGAAGATGGCAAGCATCATCTGGAAGAAATGGGGAAAAAGAGCTTTACGGTTCACTGCTTAACCTGGGCATACACTGAAGTGGAGACACCCGCCCAGCTCCGCATCTTTGAAGCTATCAAATCCTATTTTCTCTCAGATTTTCCAAAGCTTGCCAGTAAGACAAGAAGCGGGATCAAAGAGCAGCTTTTTGCTTTCATTGATCCATTTCGCACAGGGATGCTCGCGGAATATTTCACAGAAGGTGTATCGGACGAACTTCTGCCAGAACGCACTTTTGAAGGTAAAATTATCGTGCTTGATCTGCCGGTAAAGGAATGGCTAAATCTGGGCGTCGTCGGCCAGGGAATGTTTAAATATGCTTGGCAAAAGCAGGTTGAACAGCGCGACACAAGCAAATTCCCGATGCCCGTTTTTCTCTTTCAGGACGAGTATCATCTCTTTTCAAACCGGTACGACAATATTTTTAATAGCACAGCGCGGGAAAGCAAGTGCTGCATTGTAAATATCACACAAAACCTGCCGAACCTCTATGCGCTGATCGGTGGTAGTAATCCGAGAGATTATGTTGGCTCAATTATCGGAAATCTCGCAACAAAGATTTACTGTGCAAATGATGAAGTTGAAACCAACAGTTTCGCAGCGCGGAGTATTGGGGAGAGTTTTGTTTCAAAAAACTCGATCAATTTCGGAACGTCCAATGGCTCGGGTGGATCTTTTTCGGATCAACGCCAATTTCAGGTCGAGCCGATTGAATTTACAATGTTCCGTCGCGGTGGCCCTCGTAATGATTTTAAGGTTGATGCAATCGTCACCAGTACTGGAAGAATATTCAGTAACGAGAAAAATCATTTTCGGGCTGTCTTCCTTCAAAACAGGTGATCAGTTCACACATGATTGCTTAACCAGATTTAATCTCTTCGATTATTTAACACGTGCTTGGGCCCGTGAGTCATAACTCATTTGCGGGTCACTTGATCCCCTGTGAACCACGGGCAAAACTGTCCTAAGCTGTGCTTAGGGAAGATGCCTGTGAAATTTTATTCATGCAAAATCTAACCGTTTTTAATGTATGTTACGTATCACTCAGAACCAGTCTGGGGAGCAGGCAACACGGTATTTTAACGATGGACTTGCTCGTTCGGACTACTACGCAGGAAAAGAAGATATCACTGGCCAGTGGGGTGGTCTCGGTGCAAAGCAGCTCGGCCTAAACGGTAATGTGGAGAAGGAGCAGTTTCATAATTTATGTCACAATATCACGCCTGGTACTGGAAAAAAGCTGACCTCCCGTGATGTGTCCAAAAGAACTGTTGGTTACGATTTCACTTTTTCAGTGCCCAAGAGTGTATCGATTGTTCATTCGCAAACAAATGATCATGCGATCACTGATGCGCTAAATAACGCTGTCAACTACACGATGACCGAACTTGAGAAGTCCTCGGAGGCACGCGTTCGCAAGCAAGGTAAAGCGGAGAACAGAACGACAGGCAATCTCGTCTGGGCATCCTTTACGCACCGTGATGCACGGCCTGTTGATGGGTATCCCGATCCGCATCTTCATACGCACTGCTTTGTGTTCAATGCGACTTTTGACGAGAAGGAACAGGCCTGGAAGGCGGGTCAATTCCGAAATCTTAAAAGAAAGGCTCCATTTTATGAGACGCTTTTTCACAACCGGCTTGCCTACGAGCTCCAGAAAGCCGGATATCAGATTGAGCGGAACCGGAGTGATTTTGAACTTGCCGGGTTTGGACGGGAGACCATAGAAAAATTTTCTCGTCGAACCCTTGAAGTCAACGAGAAGGCAAAAGCGCTTGGTCTTGAAGCGGCGACGGGAAAAGACAAAGTGGGCGCTCGAACGCGGGCTAACAAGCGAACGGGGCTTACTCAGGAGGAGTTAAGAAAGGAATGGGTATCAAGACTTGATGAGCGCGAAGTTAAGCTCATTCATGAAGCAAAAAACAAAGGGAAGGCGGATAAGGAAACCGAAAAAGAAGCTGCTGGGAAGGCCGTCACTTACGCGATTGAGCATGTGCTGGAGCGAAAGTCAGTGATTGACCATGAGGAACTGATGCTCCTTGCGATGAAGCACTCAATGGGCAAGACAACCATGCCGCAAATCCAGCACGAGATTAATTCGCGTAAAGATCTTCTTTCAAAAGGAAGCGGGGCAGAGCGCGTCTTCACGAGCAAAGCTGCACTCGAAGAAGAACGCAAGCTTATCCAGGCGGCGCGGGCCGGGAAGGGACAGTTTCCGGCCATAGCAAAAGATTATGTCCCTCAGAACGAAATGCTCAATGAGGAACAGCGGGACGCTGTGCGTCACGTTTTGAGGTCCAGGGACCTTGTAACACTCGTGGTTGGCGGGGCAGGGACGGGCAAAACCTGGTCGATGAAAGAGATCGCGACCGCCGTTAAGGGAAAAAATCTTGGTTTGCATGCGTTTTCGCCGTCTGCGAGTGCATCGCGGGGCGTACAGCGTGATGAGGGATTTGAGAATGCAACGACGATTGCGGCGCTCCTGCAAAGCAAGCGCCTGCAAGAGGGTATCCAGAAAGGGGATATTGTCTGGCTTGACGAGGCGGGCTTGATTGGATGCGAGACCTTTAATGATGTCTTGACTGTGTGTAAGGAGAGAGACGCACGGCTGCTTTTATCGGGCGATACGCGGCAACACTCATCTGTTGCCCGCGGAGATGCTTTGCGCGTTCTGCAGAAATATGCTGGTGTGAAGCCCGCCTATATCAATAAAATTCAGCGCCAGAAAACAGAAGACTATAGGGCAGCTATTCGCGCTTTATCTGAAGGCCATATCAGCAAAGGTTACAGAATGCTTGAACGTATGGGGGCAATCAAGGAAAGTGAAACATTTGAAGAGGCGGTCGAGGCGATTTCTAAGGAATATGTTTCTGCGCGGCAAAAAAATGAGTCCGTTATGGTCGTCTCCACGACGCATAATCAGGGGAAGGCTCTGACGGAGGCCATCCGGCAAGGGCTCAAAGCGCAGAAAAAGCTTGGCAAGAGGGACCGCACCTTTGAAACGCAGAACCCGCTCTCATTCACTGAGGCGGAAAAGCGGGACATTGCAAACTATAAAAAGGGGATGTCCATCCAGTTTCATCAGAACGTCCAGGGCTTCAAACGGGGAGAGAAATACAATGTTGCAGGTGGTGACGGGAAGGGCAATATTCTTATTTCCGCGGAGGGCGTTCCCAAAATCCTGCCGCTACAAGAGCACAAAAAATACAGTATCTACGAAAAAACAAACACGGAGCTTGCGAAGGGGGATCTAATCCGGATTACGCAGAATGGCTTCTCTATTGAGAAAAAGCGCCTTAATAACGGCGCGATTCTGACGGTCTCAGGGTTTGACAAGCAAGGCAATATCCTTGCGAAAACAGATAAGAACGAGATCTGCCTTGACAAGAATTACCGGAATTTTACGCACGCTTATTATACAACTTCGCCAGCCTCGCAGGGGCGCAGCGTCAATAAGGTGCTGATTTTACAGACAGCGCAATCCGGCCTCTCCTCGAGTAAAGAACAGTTCTATGTCTCTGCATCACGTGGGAAGTTCGATATCGCAATTTTTACGGATGATAAGGAGTATTTGCTTAAATCCGTTGAGCGGAGCGCGGAGCGGTTATCTGCAACGGAATTGATGGAGGCGGCCAGGGAGAGAAACAGGATGTACGCGATCAAGGAACGCTTTCAGATATTCGGCGGAGCCCGTGAGAAAACAAGCTCTGTCTTTAATAATGTGCGTGGCCGCGCCCACGATACCGACATGGAAATGACCCGATAAACAGGATTATACAGCACATGGCAAATTCATTTTCAGACGACCGCCCATTGCCGCCCTCTTTACGGGCGGCACAATTTGATAAGAAAGCTTCGGGGGAGCCGCTAGCCCAAGGGGCTTCTGAACCGTCTATTTCCGGATGCTACGCCCTGTCCGAAAATGACGGACGGGCCTTTGGGTTCAGAATTTTCTTTGCGGATGGAACAATCTCAGGGATATTTTATCACGATGTTGTCTCGCCGATGAAGTTTGACGGGAGCGGAGAAATCATTATTAGCCTTGTCACTTTTCAGATCAGGATCACAGGACTTAATCTTCGCACCGTTTTTGACTGTTTTTTTGATCATCGTGTCTCTTGGATCAAGGAGCAAGACGCATCCTTTTTTCCGGCGAGTGATGAGCCAGTGATCGAAACGGTGAAGATTGAAGAGTACGGCGGGTGAGGTTAACGCTCCAGGGCGATATCTTTGTTATATTCCACTGTTGACTGGCCCTTGGCAAGATCGATCACGTGCGGCCTGTCAAAATCAGGGCGCAGATATTTCTCCCGCTCTATTTTTTGTTGCTGTGCCTCTTGGTCCTTCTGCTGTCTGAGGCGCTGCACTTCCGCGTCAGCTATGCCATAGACCGATTGCCGCGCCTCTAACCGATTATCGCGGGAGCCAAAGAATTTAAGCTCCAACGCTTTCTCAATTTTCTCCCGTTCCTGCTTTTTCTCCGACTCTTCCAGGTCTTGCCGGAGTTTTTTACGGATGAGTTCAGCTTTTCTGACATTCTCGTATTCTTTATCTGTACTGCCGAATGTCCTTTGTTTCATCCTGAGATTGCGGTTTGTCTGGGCCTTACGCAGCTCCTCTTTTTCCGCCTCTTTGCGGGCTTTTACCGCGTCTTTTTCATCAAGCGCCTTGTGGGCTTCGGCAAGTGCCGCCTGGTACTCGGATTCCCTTGAATCATACTCATCTTTATCCATAGCATTAAAATTTAGGGAAGGATCATCTTTCCCTAAATTTACAAAGAAAAAGTGAGAATTCAGGCCAAATTCGCGGTTTTATGCATACCAGGAACGATGTAAGGGCCTGCCATCATAACGATGTGCCGTGCAGTGCGAATTAATACTGACGGTGTTAAACCCGTCTGCTCTCTTCACAAAAGGAAGGCCAATTCGTCTTTCTGGGTCTGGCACGACGATATCAGACGCCCAGCTCGTCGTTTCCACTGTTTCCGCTCCGATTGCCTGTAGGAAAAGTGATTTTCCGGTAATGTCTGTTATGAGGTAGAAATCAATATTGGTCTGGTCATATCCCCATGACGTATAGAGGATATCGCCGATCTTCAGAGTGTGCGGCTTGTTTTTTTCTTCGCGGTACTCCTTTTTCCGCTCTTCTGTCGCACGGACAGAATTGATAAATCCCTGCTCATACTGCTCTTGCCTTTCGGCGGACTGGAAACGGTAATGCCATGAAGGTTTTTGCGCTCTGCCCTGGAAAGCAAGACCTATCGGGCTTCCATCTTTCTCATAACGGTAAATGATGGCGCTTGACTGATCATCAGCAAAATGAAGCTGGGCGTTTGCCGGAATGTAATTTTCTCTTATGCGTTTCATGTTTTTTCTCCTTTAAAATGAGAGTTGGGTGCGAATGCACCCTTGGCCCCGCCGAGGGTGGGGTAGCAAACGCAAGGGCTGTTTTTCGGAAATTTTGAAGCGAAGCATCCGCGAGGAATGCCCGGAAAGGGCAGGGGAAAATTTTTGAGAAACAGGAAGCGAAGCGCCTTTACCCTTGTGGCGCGAGGGCGAAGCCCTTAGGAAATCCTTTGGTGCAAACGGCTAGAATAGAGGTGGCGCGCTCTCACGATTTGAGAAAAGATGAAGCATGAACCAGCTAGCCCATGCTTCATTCAGTAGGATTTAGCTGTAAGAACTGTCTTTCGGAACTCTCAGGACAATCTTGCCGTCAAGAGGTGTACAGTCGAGATCAATCGTGAGACCTAAATTCCGGTCGTGATACCAGGCTGCCCCGATCCTGATCCAGTGATTGTCATTGTTGTCGCCTATTTGCTTGACTGTGAAGGCATGGAAATCAGGATTTTTAGTTTTTGGAGTTGTATCATTTGTCATTTTGAACTTTCCTTTCGTTTCATGTTTCTGACCACTCCGAAAGATGCTGTCCCGTTAAGTGCAGCAGTCAAATAAAGCGAAAGGCTGCTTGCAGCCGGTGAGGAACGAATGAGCATTTGACGGCAAACGGGGAGAGCATAAAACGGATGATCAGAACGATGATCGATAGGAACTGTTTAAATGGCGGATTAGTCAATTCCTGTAACAATCCCGTTCGCCACGCTTTTCTCCCCCGCGATTTGAAAATGATAATCTCCGATAATAGGAGGCCTCATATTGCAATGGTTTTTTGTTGACATAACTTTTCAGGTGACTATATATCTCCGCTAACGGATTTTACAGAAGGAGATCGCTGATGAGCGCACTGCCCAATAAAGATGGCATGACTGAGGAGTTTGAAAGAGTTGCCTCCCTGATGGATGTTGTCTTTATGATCGATAAAAATGCATTTGCCGAGGCTTTTGCGAGAAGTTCATTTCCAGACGGAGACGTACCGGTTAACTGGTTCAAGAATAAGCTTGATAAGGTCAATAACGACGCCCTCTCGCGCATCTTGGCAAAGCCAGACGTGGTCGAGCGGATGGTTTCGGGAGGCCAGCAGCCTTGGGTCATTTCAAAAATTGGGAAGATGAGTGATGAGCAGTTCATCCGCGTGATGTCACGGCCCGTTGTCGCCATCAATCTGCTAGGCGGCGGTGAAAAGATGTTTTTTGAACGCGCAAGCGGCCTTATCAATGATAAACTCACCAAGATATTATCATTGGATGGAGCGGTCAGGCTTTTTGTCGATCATCCAAAAGGGAATAAGGCGCTTGATCGCTTGGCGACACTGAAAGAAGATCAAATAACGCAGATCCTTAAAAAAAGAGATGCTGTCTGGGAACTTGCCCAGGCCGGTTATGGTGAATGGCTTGCATCCACCATTGATGCCCTGCCACAATTAAATCAGCGCAATATCCTCTGGGCACCGGCAGCAGCGGAGGGGCTCTTTGCTCATGGTCAGGCTGATTGGCTGAAAAAGAAGCTGGATAGCTTCAACTATGCGGATACACATAAAGTGATCTGGCATGGCCGTAAATCAAAGTATGATACTGTCGGTTTTATGAAGTTTGCAGGTGATATGCTCGAAGGTAAAGAGCCATACATGCGTCAGCCAAAGCCAGGCGTAAATTAGGTTAATTCACGTTAATGGCCGGACAAAGTGTGTCCGGCCTTTCGTTTTAACAAGTAAGTTATGCTATCCCGGCAATGTGTTCATCTTCTGAACGCCCTTTAGAGCTGGCTTTTGCTGCGGACTTCAGTTTCTGCGTTGCGGGATGTATTCCCTCATACATTCCGCTGCCATCGACGACACGCTGAATAGTATCCCTGTTGTTAAGCCGCAGGATCTGCGTTTGAAGTAGCATCGATATGCCGCCTGCCAGGAACAATGATGATAGTCCGGTCGACGCAAGCGTGAGATTGATAATTATTCCTATGCAAAATATCCAGACGGCTTCGATTGTCCAGATTACATATTTATCGACGGTCAATTTAAAAAGCCGCTTTCCTTCAAGATTGTCGAGAAAACCACATTTCCCTAGCGATGAAGAGCTGATCGGTACTTTGCGCATGTAGTAAACCTCAATGGCAATCAAATGGGCAAGCGCGACGATTGGGGCTGCGAGGCTCAAATAGTAGAGAAGCTGCAAAGCTGATGCTCCTGAGAGCGGATAGGGGCGATATGCCGTTAACTGCTCATAGAAGCTCATGTCAGTATCGAACGGTACAACGGAAGGTGCTGACATATATTCCAGCATGAAGAAAAGCCGGATCCAAATGAAGAGGAGCGGCACTGTAAAGAGGCGAATGAAGATCCGTACGACCGGATATTTCAGTTGAACACCCCAGGGTAAAAAATTATCAGCTCCAATCCTTGAGCGGCTCATAATCATTAAACTCAGCGCCGATAAGGTGAAGATGTAACGGAACACGATTTCCAATATCTTTTTCATAGGCTTACACAGATTTTAGAAGGCAATAGATCCTTTCCCGGTCAAAGCAGGACCGGTTAGTGAGGCGATGGCTTAGATTAAGCGGGAGGGGCGAAAGCCGATCAAATGCTCGTTGAGACTTTTACATCGGTTGCGCCATGATCGAGCAGATAGGCTTTCCAAAACGCTGTTGCTGCCAGGAACTGATCTTCCAGCTGCACCTTTGGCTGATGACAAATCTCGAACGAGACGTTATCAAGGCGAGGCATTTCACAATCGCTTTTCATCAGGCGTGAGATCTTCGCATAATTGCTTTTTGTAAATGAAGCGCTTGCCCCGGATGACGGGAATGCATATACGGGGCTTGCTTCCGTCATGTCAGAAATCAAGATCACGTTTCTTTTTACCGGCTTGCCTGATTGTGTTTGAAGCATCGCCTGCATAAAGTAGCACAGGCCAGCATTCGCTCGTGTCATCCTGTCTCTGGGTGCTTTTGACAGTGTTTCCGTGATGGCGGCTCGCACGGAATCCCCGAAGGCTTTAATCTCGGCAACGCGCTTATTTTCTGTTCGAAGAAAGTATGGCTCGCCGGGAGCCAAAGCAATCTTTCTGATTTTAGGGATCTTGGACTCTCCAAGCGAGCCGAGATACAGATTAATTCCATAGCGGCCGTTTCTTCTGCGATCCAGCTCCAGGATCTCATCGATTTTTGCGAAAACAGCTGTTGGGGAAGGCTTTTCAGCTCCACTGTTTGACGTTGAGGCATCGAAAACAAGAAAGATGTCCCGGTACTCGTCCTTGGCTACTGATTGGCAGTTAATCATAAAGAGGCTGACAATGATAATCACCGCAAGGGAAAACCATCGATCACGTCTTCCGGATGCGTACGAGAGCCGAAAATCGTACGATGCCTCAGTCCGCATGCTCTGAAAGATGGCGTCAAGCGTTTCAGATTTTGCCTCAATTTTTGCTCGCATCTCATTGATTTTTAATTTTTTCCTTGAGAGCTCTTCATTTTTAAGCAGTCCTCTGCGAATAGCTCTTCGTTGGCTCACTTTTAAAATGCCATCCCTCAATCCTTTCAGTCGTCCAATGGCTCTTCCTGTTCTAATGATCCGTTTTTCAAGGCTCTTTTTGCGGGCTAGCAGGTCTGCATAGGCGGAGCTTTTATGAGCATGATATGCGATAAGGGTTCCGAGAAGAAAGAATGAGACGTTGATCATCAGATATATGAGTGCATTCGCGTCATTCCACCTTATAAGTGCAAGTGCGGCAATCAAAAGAAGACCCGCCAGAATAGATAGGATCGCCAGGGCCGGATTTCGGTCTGCGAAAAACTGCGCGGAGATATGGGTGCTGACGGTCAGAAGGCATACAAGCACAGCTGAGAACAGGTAAAGCTCGATCGTGTTTCCCCATGTGCCGCTTGCTTCCAGAATTGGGGTTAAGATAAGTAATTCACCAATTCCAACGATCATGGACAATAGGAGTTTGCCCGCAGGCTTGCTCCATAGCCCGATACTGGTGGTTGCCTTCTTGCTTTCGAAGGTCCCGAGTTTTTCAATCACATCCAGCTCATTCAGCCGATATCCAGCCAGTCTTTGTTCTCGCCGCGTTATGCTGCTTTCAAGGAGTGAGATCGCAAAATCTTTCAGGGCGAAACGGTCACCATGATAGCTTTTGGAAATTTGCGAGCCGAGCGGATTGTCGTCAATTTCGCTCTCAACGTTTTCAAGCTGTGTTTCCAAGGCCTTGCTTATGACGGAAAGGTCAGTTTCAGCGCTTGTTTTCGTACGGTCTAAAAACGCATCGAGCTTTTGCTCCAGCAAGGGGAGTGTTTGCATCCCCATCATTCCCAGATGATAGGCATCGCTCCGGGCATTTTTTCGTTCTTTTTGAATGGAGCGCAGGTGACGTTGCCATTCATTCGGTTCGTCTTCCCTGTTTTGAAAAACATTCGGAAGCCTTGAAAGCGTGTTTTTCATTGTCTTGATGTTTAGGTCATTAAAAGAAGGGGCTTTGAAAAGTTCAATAATGGATTCAGATAGTTAAATCCATTCTTTTGAATGAATGTTTTAAATCGTTTCGCGAGAAAATTGAAATAAATACGATCTGTTTTGTAACTATGATTTTATATCTTCAGACCGAAATTTTACGCAGCGTTAATATTCCTTAGCTTCCTCATAAGTATGGTGAAAAAGAATGATGTCGGTTCGCTAATCAGAATTTTTGCGCTGATAGCGTAAATGTCAGAAGACAGATGAGCATGAAAAAATGCAAAAATTGCAGCGTCTTGCAATGTTAAACCGGCAATCAAATTTTTCACTATAACCCTCCCGAACGGGATCTTTTATGAGTAAAAAAATAGATGTAATTGCCTCACAATTCCTGGCCCGGTACCAGGTCCATCAATTGCGTATTTTTATCTGGGAGAATTGGGCTGTCCTGTTCGAATTGTTACCGCAAACGGAAATTAACGGTAAAACACCACGATCGAATAAAACGCATGATTTTATCTCAATCTACACAGTTCCGGAGGACGCTGGCGGCGCATCCCGATGGTCAAGAGTGCCGTTAAAAGAAAATGCTGGTATTCCTTTGAATGAACTTGTGTATATGCGTGATCATCCAACCGAAAAGGTAAGCGTTAATGCCGAGACAAATCCTATCAGCTCAGAGCAGATTTATGAACGGATTATTGATACAGCACTTAGGAACTTTAAGCGGGCGTTCCAGTGGAGCGATTCTGAGTTCATCTGGAAATTCGGTGTGCATTCTAAGAAAAGTTGGCCTCTCGTCAATCTTTTAAAGGCGGACTTGCTTGACGGTTTTGCGGGATCGTCCTGGTATTTATATAAATACAAGAAGTGGGCGGGTAAAGAGGGCGTGGAGAGAATGCTCCTTAAAATAGAGAAGACCAAAGATGATCTTGGATTTTATACAGCGACGATCGAGGGTGTTGGGCTGGATGAAGATGATTTTATGGAGCTGTTTGAGGGGCTGGTTACAGTTGATAATAAAGGCAGGACAGTGTTTTTGATGAAAGGGCTGAGCGGTGCATTTGCTAATCTCGTGCTCTTCACGGAGAATAGTAGTAGCTTTTCCAGCGCCGAGATTACGGTGGGGCACTTTTCCTACTTATCGACAAGCATGGATGTTCATAGAAATCTGACAAAATCGGTCGTTGTAACGAAACAAGATCCTTTGGCAGACCTTACTCCGAAGGCCTTAATCGTCAAGGATGACATCGAGAAGGAAAATGTCACACTGAGAGCAATTGCTTTTTATTTGGCTGAGAAAAAGTCAAGCCGCCTGAGCTCAATTCAGGAGCCTATCTATAGCGCTAAATACTTCACCCAGTGGGTTGAACGAAGAAATGATATTTCCTTCAGGGATGAGGATAAGGAGGAATAGGACTATAGCGATCGAGCGTTTCGGTTCAATGAAATCACGAAGCGCTCGATCATGATCCCTCATCGGCATTTCAGAAATGCACAGCACCCTGAAAGATTTTCATAAAATAATATCCGGCAACGAGCACGATCGCTATATAGATTGCAAGCTTGATCAAAAAAACGGTCATTCGCATAAGCATGTTGAAAACGCTGCCAGTCAGATAGGCGGCAATGAGGCTTGCGATGATCGACCCTGCTAAGCCAAAATATCGGTCAGTGTAGAGATACAAGCTGGTCAAGATGAAAGCGATAGCGGCAGCCCAGAAACTGAAATCAGGCGGACTTTCTGTATCACCTGGGGCGGCTGATTGCCTGCCGCCTGTAAACTGCTGAGTGCTCTGCCCAAGAAAATAGAGGTATCCGAGAGGCGATGGCAATGCTTGCGCGTTAGTACTATTGCGGCTTTGGACTGGTACCAGAGCCATAGACATCCTTAGGATATTTTCGAAATTTACGTTGATCATGGATTTACGGTTATGAAGGGGCCAAAACCGGCACTTTTGCGAATTTCGGGTATAGATATGTCAAGACGCGTTGAAAGTTTTGCTGCTTCTAGCCTTGGCAGCGAAATAGAGCGCAGTCCTAGGGTTCCAGCTTGCTCCAGGTGTAGTTTTTTGGCGGCACATAGGGCTTCAAGAGTGAAGCGATGCGGTTGAAATTGTTTTTGACGAGATGTAACGGAATCCGGAAAACAATGTATGTCGCATCATCCTGGCTTTCTGGAACAGTGTGAGAAACTGTCCCTTCTTTTGCATCCATTTCGCTCAGAAAAGGCAAATCCATTACCTTTTTGAATTCCAGTTTCAGGAGTTTTTTTCTCAATCCCGATAAAATTGCATCTTTGACAACATCGGATCAGGAGACGATAAAAGCGTACCTGAAGCGTGAAGCAGAAGAACGCTGGGCTGTTCTTGACCGCCATAAAAAGCACACATTTTCCTGTAAAATCGAAAACCTGATGCTGAATCTATGGATATAAAGGATGATACCTGTATTTGACAGGGGTAGCTGACAAATAATGGGAAGTCGTCAAAAGGAGCTCTAATAGAGATACTCTGTTCGAACGGTGAATTTTTGTTGACATAATACATTCTGTTTTGATAGCGTCCCAGCAGGTAAATCCATCCAGGAGAAGGAGATAGCAATGCCGGAAAATACAAATTTATGTAAGCTCATTAAGTTGATGACCATGATCGGTTGGATGGATGAGAGGGATAGCATTGGTTTTCGGGGAGGTATTCCTTTATCCGGGCTGCTTGATGTAACTAAAACACTTCACTCCCATGAGTGGGATGTTGAGAAGGCAAATAATATACTTACTCTTGAAGATGAAGATGAACGTCCTGAATTCAATATAGTCGCTGTTTTTGAGGCAGTTGGTGGAAAATATAAAGATTGGAAAGACGACGTTGAAGTGGCATATCAACTTTTGTTTGATGAAAAAGGAGAGGAGAAAGAAGGCGTTGCTTCAGAGAATGATAACAAAAATTTGTCAAAAGTCATAAAGTATCTTTGTCTGACCCAGCCGACAGCCAAAAAAATCACTATGAGTGATTTGTTAAAATCTATCGCGGCCCTTCATACAAATGATTGGAATGTAGAAGAAACTGTCAAAAATTGCGGGAAAAGGAATATTCGCTCCCGGTTCAACATAGTTGCCTTAGCCGACGCCATAGGTGGCTATAAAGCGAACGGTCAAGGGCAGGGTGGAATGAAATCTGCTTGGGAGGGGTACAATCTGTTCTTTGAGGACAATGGAGAGGACAGGAAAGATTTAATTATTTCAAAGCCATTACCTTCCCCGGAAGCCCCATAGGGTATTTTTTCGCCTGCTTCCCAATGTCAATTTTACATCATGTAAAATCAGATACGGTATCCATTTATACCCCCGTAGGATTTGAGATTTTTTTTGAACGATAGAGAACGAAAAAAATAAACAACAGGATCCGGGCAAACAAGGCGAGGCGTAGTTACATGATTTTTATATTGATTTTGCAGGGAAGATAAAAACGCAGCAGGTAATTATTCCTGTTTTAGAAGTTAGTTAGCAATACCGATAGAGCTACCCCGGCCCGCTCTTAGGATTACGAATCAGTGTCTGGGCTCTTTTACCCGAAGCAGATTTGGCAAGAGCATCTGCTTTTTATGTATCGAATCCCATCCTGAATTTCAAAATCCGTTCATCTAGTCCTTTGTTTATTGGAGCTTCCGGAGCATTGCCCTTCGCAAGAATTATTGCCTTTTGTTCAAAGGTAAGAGCATCAAGTTTTTGGTTAAGCCATTCTGCTCGTACATGATTGTAAGCAAAGCGTTTAACGCTGTTTTCGGTGCAAAAAATCTTTACGAACTGGTCGTGACTGACCCGCTCCAATTGCTCTAAAATCTGTTTGCCGCTCATAGATCTGCAAATTGCAAACTTGGCCGATAAAATTTGCGTCACCTGATCTTCATTCAATTTTTGAAGGGTATCTTCCAGCCATCGCTTTTGGCCGGCAGAGACCAATTTATAAACCGTATAGTCTGTTGAAAGCACCTGCGCTTTTTGCTCATCTGATAGTCGATCAAGGGTGTGTACTAGCCATTTAGCCAGTTTGTGGTCGGCGAGATCGTGTGCGGCATCTGGAACGGAAAGAATTTGCGTGACCTGATGATTTTCCAGGCAGTCGAGCTTTTTGGCAACCCACCCGGCGTACCAATTTTTTGTTAATTCAGATACTACCTCATGGGCTGACAGAAGTTTTGTCAGGTGATCAGGCTCTTTAAGAGCATCTACTTTATGAATGAACCAATTGAAATAACTGCTTCGCATAATATTTTTGGCCGTATCATCCAATGATAAGGCATGTACAAATAATTTTTCATCAATACGAGACAACGCCTCCAAAAATGAAACAACTTTATCAATATCCTTAACAAAGTCTTTGAAGAACGCTCTGCGGTTGAACATAGCTTCTATATGAGCCGGGCCTTTTTCGGCGACATAACCGGTAAGTATGTTAAAGACCGGTGCGACATTCTTTGGTTTCATCTTCCCTGATTCCTGCGTTTCGAAGTTCTGATGCGGAACCATAGTTATGTCCCCATATTATGTCAATGATTATTTTAAGCCTGAAAAGAAAGAACAGGTGCGTTCAAACAACTGAGGGTTTTTGAGCCGTTTGCATTTGTAGAATTGGAATGGCTTTTGGCAGTTTTACCATAGCGGCACTATTCAGAAGGACAGGGCTGAGGGGCTTCCGGGCTTATTCTGCTGGTAAAAGGCAGCGTCCTCAGAAATAACTTTGTCCTGCTATCCTTGATTCCTATCTTTAAGGACCGAGTATTGGTAGATTGGATTTGTGATGGCGCGTACTGAGACTGAAGTATTTCCGTCGCTTCGTCCCAGACCCGCTGATAATCTTCCGGCTTATATTTTTTATAAAATTCCACGCCGAGATTACAAACCTTATTATATTTCTGGCGAAGCCGTTCTGTTTTCAGCTCTAATAATCGGATGCGAAACTCGTAGTAATCGTGGAGAGCCATGTCATCCTTAGTGGCAACCCTTTCTTTTTTTTCGACGGGTGTATTTTCTTCCTGGGGGTAAGCAAACAGCAGATGATAATCCGCGAATTCACTATTAAGGAAGGTTACAGGGTCTGTTTCATACCAGGTCGATATTTTTTGAAATTCTTCAGGCCGGCATTCTTCGTAGGTGTCACTAAGCCAGACGATAAGATTGCAGCATTCATCTTCCAAAGCCACAGCGTCATTATGTAGATGCTCAATACGCTCCAGATAATAGCATATGAGTGGATCTTTTTTCAGTGTAGGCCATAAACTTATATTGTCTTTATTCACCAGCTTCCCCGCAAGTATCTCTTCTATGTTACGGAGAATAGCTTAAATAATAATTTACATAACAAATGTTTTGTGGGTATGACGGACGAAGCATAGGGCGGTTGGAAAACATCGATTGCATCTACAGAGCGCGTCCGAGATATTCATTGTGAGAAATATGTGTGTTCCAATGCATATTAATCTTTACTTTTTTATGGTGAATATTTTATATGTGCACAGTAAAGCTTTTACCTGAGTAACTCCCTGAGCGCCCCCTGCATTCCCCCATGATTGAGAAGGGGGCGTTCTTTTAATAGCCAAATGAATGCTTTTGAAATCTCATTTGGCTTTTCTGATCAAGTTGATATTCAAAACATTGAAGTGATATGAGCTTACGGCATCGACAGGATGTTTGTATTTACATAATATTAACATGTCGCGTGTATTCTTTATTTACATAACCATGTCAAATGGAGAATCAAGGGTGGGAAGTCTCGGCATTAACCTAAGTGAACAGTGGGGAGCTGTCGCCGGTATGGTAAATGATCCTGGCATGGAGGCTGATGCCTCACTAGCACGTGATAGGAAAAAACGGAAAGATCAGTATGAGATTGATCTTGATCTTCGCCGTGGCGTGAAATCGAACGGTGCCCGCAACGATGTTCAAGGCAATGGAAATCAGAAGAGCTCATCTGCGTTGATGCAAGATGCTTTGCGGCAACAGATGCTTCGCCTTCAAATCAACGGAAAAGAATTCAATATCAGTATCGGCCAGCTTGATGAAGATGCAAAAGATCGTCTTAAAAACTTGGACAAAGAAGCCGAAGAGTTGCAGGCCAAAGGAGATACCAAAGGCTACGAAAAGAAAGTCAAGGCAAAAACAGCATGGCAGGAATATACTTGGCTTCGCGAAAATGGAGGCTCTCCATCTCAGCTTCGGGAGGCCATGGACAATGTTATTAAGTATGATGAGAAGTACGCAGAGTCACTAATTCAGCGAGAAAATGATAAGAATTTGAAAGCTTCTTCAATAAAGGGAGGTGACAAATACGACATGACTGCGCGGAATGACTTTAATAAAGTGGCCCTGAGTAAGTCGGAAACCTCTATTTACGCGTTGCTACAGGCTGACGAACCATATTCTAAAGATCTGGCTGAAAAAGCGCAAAAACACCTCGAAAAGGGTGAAGATGCTGGTTACCGGTCAACCATGAACACTGCCGGTGAGTGGAACCAGGCAAAATCAACATTCAGTGATCCCCAGGATTTGCAGGCAGAAGCAAATGTCCGCCTTGGTCAAGCAACAGAAAAATTGGTAGAGCCTTCTCAGCGGACAGATCAGCCCAATACCGAAGGGGCTGCAAGCAATTCTGCCCCTTCCAAGGTATTTAGCTTTTAATTTGGAGCATTGACTGCGAGGGTTCCATCACTCTTTGTCTTGACAGAAGCGAGTTCCCCACCGGGAAGGACTTTAGTAAAGTAAGGATTAATGCTTGGGAATCGCCCGTCTAAGCGATAACAAGCTCCGTTTTTTGTCGACTCATACACGCTTACTGTGTACTTGTCCTTTAATTCTGTTCTGTTGGAAACATCAACGAGTTCAATTCTCGACACAAGGATATCGACGTACCCCCAAAGTTTGCCGTCATTGCCCCAGATTTCACCAGACATAACAGGTGCTGCACCTCTTTTGGTTGCGGCTTCCAGCCATTCGTCACGGGTCATAACATCTTTAATGCCTTGCTTTCCAAGCTCGTCCGCATCTTTTTGTGCAAGGGCTTGATCGAAAGGGCGTTTGGGGAGATCCTTAAAGCTATGACTTTTGGTTGCGTCATAAAGTTTTACATTCTTAATGACGCGAGAAATGGTCATGGCATCAGACTGACCGAGGGTTTTATTTCCATCGGTCATATAGCCATATTTGAGATCATCAGTGAGGGCGATATAACGCTCTTGGTAAATTCCTCTCAGGCCATCAAAACCAATCGTGGCATCATATTTCATGAAAGGCTTTAAGCCTTCCTTATCAATAACTGACCCAACAACGTCACGAGGACCTGTTACGCCCGCTTTCAATTTTTGGGCGGCAGCGTTAAACGGAGAGAATGCCATTGCCGCGGCAAGGCTGGCCGTTGCGAGAAAATTTCTGGCAGAAGAATTAAAAATAGTCCCTGTATGCATGGATGTTTCCCCACACTTGTTCTTAATGATGAAAGATATAACCATAATTTTTGATGATTTGAAAGAATAATTTTTTACGTTAAACCTGGTGTAACTTTTCGCTCGCCTTAGACGCTGTATAGAATTTAACGAAACGAGGTTTTAGCCCCTAATTGGTGGGGTTGGTCACGCCTCAATATTTTAAAGGTTGTAAGTCTTTGTGATTGACCGAAAGACGATTACAAGTGCTCCGAAAAAGAAAAGGCCTGCAACGACGTCAAGTGCATTGAAATCCGGGTGCTTACCAAAATGCAGGATATCCATTTGCACCATAATAAAATAAAGGGACATTACAGGTATTCCCCATTTGAGCGCGTTCCGGTTTTTCTCTTTCTGATCGGGTGTCAGATCCCCGGTGTCATGCTCATCAACCAAAGTGTTTTCTGAGGTATTGGGGGCACCGCAATGGATGCATTTGTTGGCTCTGCGAGAAATAGCTTTCCCGCAATCGGTACATTCGGTGAGGGTTGCATTCATAGCTTTTAAAAATATGAGTTAATTCAGGTTACGTATTCACTTCTTCCAGCCGTTTAAGTAGTTTGTGAACGGTGTTAATGTGCCATTTCCCATGTTTTTGAAAGGTTTTTACATTCCTTTTGTTCAGTTCCTCGGAAATTGCACGCACGGTGTTAATACCATCTGCTTTCAGCTCTTTTATAAGGGGACGTAGTGATGCTGCGTATTCTTCGGCCACTTGTCTGTTTCTGGGAGCAAGCACGTCACGTCCATATTTTCCGAGCACGACGCCTCGCCGTTTAGCCGCTGCCAGTGCGTCTGTTGTCCGCTGGCTTATATCTCTTCGCTCTTTCTCTGCAACTGCTGCCAGAATGTGCAGTGTAAATTTTTCAGCATAAGGATTATCAACGATCTTAAAATCAACACCTGCTTCCATAAGGGCGGATATAAATGCAACCCTGCGGCTTAGCCGATCAAGTTTTGCTATGAGCAGCGTTGCATTTTCATGCTCGCATTCTCGAATTGCTTTTGTTAAACCGCTTCTCGTATTTCTTTTTCCCGATTGCGCCTCGACGACTTCTTTTAGTAACGAGTAGTCATTCGTGTTGGCGAACTGTGTAACTGACTGCCGCTGAGCTTCTAATCCCAGTCCGCTTCGGCCCTGCCTCTCAGTTGATACTCGATAATAGGCGATCGCTCTTTTCATTGTTACACACTTTTTCTTTTGCACAGAGCAAGTTTTGTTCATGGGTAAACCAACGTTTACCTTTGTACAGAATTTGCTTTGTACGATGGGTTGGACGGCTTGGAAGATATAGCGAGATGGCTTGCTAGGCGCAAGTGTTAGATGATCAACGGCACCCATTTTGTTCATTGGTAAACGTTGGTTTACATCAGAACAAATTTTCTACTGGAATTTTCCATTTGATGGCCATCAGCAACTTTTAAGGAGATCTAAATGTGCTATAAGCAAATTAGACGCTAAATATTAGATGGTATGATTTATATGACAGAATTTATTTCATGGGCAACCGAATTTGATTTATACAAAGGTGAGTTGAACTGGCAAGACTTGCCTTTATCTGATCGTATGACAATTGTTAGATATGAGTTAGATGGCTCTCCAGAAGGACTGAATATTGAAAAATATGTCATGGGCACTAAGCTAAGGCGTATCCAATTTGATGGACTAAGAACCGTTATAATTCGGATTGCACTGGCTTTGGAGGATGTATTAGGAGTTCGTTTTGGGATCGATGGAAAATCAAAATACTCTTTAATTTTACCATATATACAAGAAACATCACTTGGTCATGAATTGGCCACGCTATACAAAGGCACTGCTAATGAACGAACAAATTATCGCATGGGTGAGCTTGAGTTTTTAGCGCAAATTGGTTCCACTCCCAGCCCACTAGACAATTTATCAGAACTGCCTAAACACCTTCAGCTTCAGGGTATACTAGAACTTTTAAAACCCATTACAGGTCCAAAATTGGGACTGCAAAAAGGATCAGTAATTTCAAAGCAAAAAGAAACTCTTTTAGCAATGGAGTATAAAGCGTTACAAGAATTGTCGCACATTAATCGCCCCCAAGAAGAAAAAGGGCTTCATGAGTTTCTTATAAGTATTAATTTGAAAATACTTGAGAAATTAGAGCCCTTAGGGCCGAATGTCATTGCTGAAGTTGAGGAGGATGGAGAATTTGATGCCGCCCTTCTAGAACTATACCGATCAGCATACAGAAAGTGCTTCAACTGGGATAAAAATGCCAAAGAAGAAGTCGCGAATTCATTGATAAATATAGTTGTACCTTTTTATATTGCACATAAAGGCGACAGAATTCGATGCTTAGAGAAAATCGAAGTCCTTACGAAAGAATTTGATACATTTCACGAGACTAAACCTCAAACGAGGGCTTCATCATCAACGACAATATCATGGTGGAAAGAAAAATTCTCTACAAAGGCTAGGCGCGAGACGCTTGTTCATGGCGTTGTCGGAGCTTTTTTAGGCCTTATTGGTTTCGGTTTTGCTATCAATGACAATGGTAGAATGGAGTTTTCTTTGTTGTTTGGGGAAGGAGGCATCATAGCGGCGTTATTAATATGGGCTGGGATTGCTCTGGCGATCAGAAGCATTCTTATTTTATTAACGCCATATGAGGAATGGCTAAATGCGAAATAGTAACCCTAATTCTTACGATATATAAAAGCTTTGGTGCTTCGCTTTTGTTATTCAACTGCAATACCTTGAACAAATATTTGAAAATTTAGAAACAACGACCCACGGATGTTCGGACCGGTCTGTTCATCACGAAGGTTATTCCTGATTATATCCGCTCTCACAGGGGGCATAGTTTGCGATAAAATCTCAGCAGGACGGATACAACGAGAGCTTCAACTGGCGGCTCAGAGAAGGAAGCATGTGATGTTGAACTGACCGTGCAAGCCGCGAGCCTTTTTAGAGCTAGATCAGCTCTGTTTTTGCTTTCTAAATATATTGAAGGAGATAGCCTTTTTCTCGATGTCAATCTTTCAACAAATAAATTGGAAGTTGGAGAGGCTCGATTCTATAAAGAAGGTGGAAATTAAATTGAGGTTCTTAAAAGCTACTTAGGGTTGGACCGGAGTTAGATTATGTAAAATATTAACCGGCATTAATTAAATAAGATAATTTACTATTGCAATCCCCGCTATATTATAAAGTACTTATATACGAACTGATTGTGGGGGTTTCGGATGCCATATTCAAATTTATCAAGTCAATTTAAGGTTGTGCCTAGTGTAACTGACGAACTGCTTCATAGAGCAGAGGCTGCTCGCAGATTAAATATCTCTCCCGGTACGCTTGCAGTTTGGCAATGTCAGGGTGACTATGATCTTCCATGTACAAAGATCAAGGGTCGCAGCTACTACAAGAAATCAAGTTTAATCCGTGATTTTTTGAAGTCCGACAAAATGGACTTGCTAGAGGAGCCTCTTCTGACGCGAGAAGAGGCGGCCAGTTACCTAGAAAAGTCTGCCGGAACACTCGCTGTGTGGGACTGCACAAAACGGCATAATCTTCATCCTATAAAGGTCGGGCATTGCGTGCGATATAGCCGCCGTTATCTCAATTGCTTTCTTTTTCGCCAGCTTGAAGGAAAAAGCTTAGCAGGAAGATAGTACACTTCCCTTTTCTCTCACCACTCACGAATTTAAGGAGCGTTCAATGAACATTGAAAAGGCGCGTCGTATAGACATGCGCGAAATCCTGAATAAGATTGGTTACAAGCCGCAAAGAACGACGGAATCTGCTGCCTGGTTTTACTCACCTTTCCGAAATGAACGGACACCGTCATTCAAGGTAAATATAAAAGACAATCTCTGGTACGACTTTGGCGAAGGGCAGGGTGGTGATACCATACGATTTGTTTGTGAATATTTGCGGCATACCGGAGTGAGCTATGCCATTCCGGACGCACTACGCTGGATGAGAAATATGCTTTCTGCGGATCTTCTCATCCGTGATTTGCCACCACCTAGCAACGACAAGTCACCAGTGCTTGTCTTGAAAGAGGTCAAGCCGTTGGTGCATAGGGGACTTCTAACCTACTTAGAGAGCAGGGGAATACCAAGGGCCGTCGCGCAAAGCTATCTCAGAGAAGTGTATGTCCAGAATATTGAAACGCAAAAGGAGTACTTTGCGGCCGGTTTTAAAAATGAGGAGGGGGGTTATGATTTCCGTAGCCCATTCTTCAAGGGGTGCGTAAAGACGAAGGCTGTATCGTTTATACGGGGCGCGGTTTACGGGCACGGCGGAATTCATGTTTTCGAAGGGTTCATGGATTTTTTATCGGTGATATCAAAACGAGGAGGGAAACCTCTTGAAGATGATGCGATCATTTTAAATTCTGTCTACACATTAAAGGAAGCAACCGGCTATATCAAAAACTATGGCTATCGCCATGCCTTCACTTGGCTTGATAATGACCAAGCTGGAAAAAAAGCGAAGTCAGTGCTTGCTGATTTTCTATCTGCGGAGAACGTTTTTCATCAGCCAATGAACTACCAGTACGAGCCGCATAAGGACGTGAATGAAGCGCACGTCAATAATGCGCTGAATGTTAGCCTGCCGACTACACCTAAGCTTCTCTAATCATCAATCATTTCACCTATTCGCAAATGGGGCCAGCAGGCCGCATTAGGGATTTTTATTGTCTAGTCCATGGAAAGGAACAAGCATGAACGCAACAGCACCAATCGCAAATGACAACCCAAGCCGCCGAGACCTCTATCAAGATGTAACAACAACAATCATAAGACAGCTGGAAGCGGGCACAGTTCCTTGGCAGCAGCCTTGGAAAAGTAAGGGTGGGAAAAGGGCTTTGTCAATTCCGCGCAACCGGGCAACCGGAAAGTTCTATCGGGGAATTAATATTCTGCTCCTTTGGTCCATGGCTTTGCAAAAGGATTTCGAGACAAATGATTGGGGCTCATTCAAACAGTGGGCTCAGAAGGGCGAGTTCGTGCGAAAGGGCGAGAAGGGAAGCTTGGTCGTATATTACGATACGTTCGAGAAAGACGTAGATGGCGAGGTTAAAAAAATACCATTTCTCAAATCTTCGATTGTTTTTAATAGGTGCCAACTAGCGAGTTATATTGCAGAAGCAGAAGAGATAGCAGAAGCTCAGCCAATTGTTGAACGCATTTCCGCAGTGGAGGGGTTTGTGGCTGCAACTGGCGCGCGTATCGAGCACGGAGGAGATAAAGCCTGCTATATCCCATCGGCTGATAAGATATGTATGCCTCCTCCCGAAGCCTTTAAGATTGTAGATGGCTGCAGTGCATCAGAGCATTACTATTCCACACTGAATCACGAGCTTGTGCACTGGAGTGGAAGTCCGAAACGGCTTGACCGTACTAAGGGAAAAAGGTTTGGCGATAACGCCTATGCAACGGAAGAACTCGTGGCTGAACTTGGTGCTGCTTTTCTATCAGCGAGCTTTGGCTTGAATACTGTCGATAAGGGAAGCCATGCTAATTACCTGTCACACTGGATAGATGTTCTTCAACAGGACAAATTTTGCATTTTTGTCGCTGCAAGCGAAGCGACAAAAGCCGTTGAATATTTGAATAGTCTTCAGCCTGCTTAGCAACTTCCCAATTTAGGAGAAAACATCTATGAAACTTGCTTATTCAATTCAAGAAGCCTCAGAAATGGCGGGGCTAGGAAAGACAAAGCTCTATCAACATATCAATGAAGGAAGGCTGTCAGCACGCAAGATTGGACGGCGCACACTGATTCTTGCCGAAGATTTGTTGAGTTTTCTACAGGGTCTCGAAAAATATTGATTTAGATTTAGAAAAGCTGCCGTCGCAAACAGGCAGCTTTTTTCTTGATTTAGTTTTTTTCAGTCCCGCTCAGTTTTCGCTGATTTCACTGACGAAAGGAAGATAATATCGGGTATGTCTTAATTTACCTGTTTTTTTCAAAGCCCCCAATTCCACCATCTCAGAGAGATCTCTTGTAGCTGTCGCCCTGGATGTCCCGGCAATGCGAATGTAATTTTCTGCACTCAGGCCACCTTTAAATCCGTCCAGTCCCTCCCGGAATAGCCGCAACGCGACTTTGTTCTGCCGATCGTTCAGTTTGCCGCCGTATTTTTCGAAATAACGTGCCTTGTCCACGATAAAAGCAATCATTTTTTGTACGTAAAGCTGTGCCTCTAGGATTTTTTCAGAGAAGTAGACGAGCCACTCTGTGATATCAAGGGATTTATTGGCCAGCTCTAAGGCCGAATAATATGCTTTTTTGTCTCTTTCGATGATTGTTGACAATGATGTGATCAGTGATTGCGGGCCTCTCATAGCTAAGGATTTTTCAGCAATGGTACGTCCTATCCGACCATTGCCATCTTCAAATGGGTGGATTAGCTCAAAGTATAAATGAGCTATACCGGCGTGGACGACTGTTGGCATTTCTTCGCGAGATGCTTTGTTAAACCAATCGAGGTATCTTGTCATCTCTTCTGGTATGCGTGATGACGGTGGCGCTTCATAGAATACTTTTGGCATATCTAGTCGCCCCGAGACAATCTGCATAGGTTCAGAATGTGTGCGGTAGCTGCCTACGGTTTCTAGGTCAATCCTGCCATTCATGATCATACTATGCCACGAGAAAAGACGTTCTTCGGTAAGTGGTTCCGCATAGCTTCGGTATAAATCGACCATCATTTGAGAGGCTCCTATTTCTTTCGGGCCAGATCTTCTTCCATCCGTTTGGAGTCCTAAATGTTTACGGATTGAGGACTGCACAGAATCCCTGTCTAAAATCTCTCCTTCGATTTTTGACGTGTCGAGAGCTTCATTACTTAACAAAGAAACGCGCAGCTCATTGATCTCATCAGGCGAGATTGCAGTCATTGAACCAATGATTAATCCAGTATTTCGATGAAATTCTCGCTCAAAAGCACTAAAACGCGTCGCGTCAAATGTGAACTTTGGCCAGTCCGGTAATTCCCAAATCCATCTCATGAGTTATAGTTCCTTGTTCTATAACTCAATATTAGTATAAAATTTGAGTTATAGAAAGGTATTTTATAGCTCATTTTTATAATTAGTGAAATCTTTTAGACCTGGCGGTTTGAATTTAGGGCGCATTCCTCCAAATAATCTGACCATGCTTGCATCATCTCCACGCGTTTTTCTAAGAATTGGGTTCGGTCGTAGGCGGCTCCGAGTGAGCCACCTGTTTCGTGGGCTAATTGCTTTTCAATGACTTCGCTCTCAAAATGTAGTTCTTCCCTGATTGTTGTCCGTGCCAAAGCCCGAAATCCGTGGGCTACCATTTTATCGCCGAATCCCAAAAGTTTGAGCGCTTTGTTGACTGTTCCATCGCTCATTGGATTTTTATAGTTCGAATGGCCCGGAAATATCCAATCAGTTTGTAAAAACTGGGTATCTGCCAACTGAGCTTTCAGTATTTCGATGCATTGCGTACTTAGTGGGACAATATGATCTCGCTTTAACTTCATAAATTCGGCGGGAATAACCCATCTGGCTCGTTCGAAATCAACATCTTGTCTGCGAGCCATCCTGATTTCTTGCGGTCTGCAAAAAGTATAAAGAGATAGCCAAATCGCTCTGCGTGTGCGTTCGAAAATTCTAGCCTCGTTTCGTTCGAGAGCTTTTAGGAAATTTGGCAATTCTTTTGAATCAATGGTGCGGAAGTGTTTCACCTGGGCAATCTTCAATGCCCCACGAAGGTCCGCTGCGCAATCTCTATCGCACCTTCCGGTGGCGATACCATAACGAAAAACTTGACTACATGTCTGTCTGATGCGACCTGCAATATCCAGTCTTCCTCTTTGTTCAACCCTGCGTAAGCATTCGGTAAGAAGTTCGGAGGGCGTCACTTGTGAGATTGGTCTGAGGCCGATAAAAGGATATACGTTATTTTCGAGAGACCTCTTAGTACGGTTATAATGCTTCACGCTCCAGCGATCCTTGTTTTGTTCAATCCATTCTGATGCGACAACCTGAAAAGTATTTTGTGCTTCGCGAGAAAGGTCAATCTTCCTACTTTTCCGAACGGCAGTTGGGCTGGCGTTCTCGTGAAGCATTTTTCTTGCTTTATGCCTTTCTTCCCGAGCCTCGGAAAGGGATACAAGCGGGTAAGCGCCGAAGGACATACGACTTTCGCGACCAAGATGGCGGAACTTGAGTCGCCATAATTTCTTGCCTGACGGCATAATCTCAAGATATAGGCCGTCACCGTCGAACAGTTTATATGACTTTTCTCTTGGTTTTGCAGCTCTGCACGCCGCGTCTGTTAATTTCATCTTGCCCCCACCTTTTTCTGTTGCCCCCAGGTCTGCCCCATATTCGCCGTGGTTCTGAGTGATTATAGAAATACGTCGGCGAGCATTAGTGGGCAAAAAACCCTTATTAACTCTATGTTACAGTGGTTTTAAGGGAGTGTCAATGAATGTAGGGGGATGACATAATGGTGGCCCCGGCCTCAATCCAACTGGGTCTGTATCTTCTTGTGAATGAACGGAATTTTTGCAAAGTAAATGACGTATTGCCCCGAATTTTGCCCCCGAGACCTATTGACTTTCTAGGTAGGGGTAATTTGTTTCCTCCGAACATTAAGAATGCTCTACTTGTCAGAAGCCCTAAGAAGGGTAGATGGAATTGGAAGGTTTGACCTAACTCGCTCTTGAATCCCCGATGAGGCTGTCCATTGGGCAACCTGCTTTACGATTTTCTCATACCAGATTTCCTCCTCAATCAGCATAACTCTAATAGCTCCAGAAGTGCTGTCGTTTGTTGCCCCGATCAAAAGAGGATGGCGTGGTTTGGTCGTTAACGATATTTCTAACAAATATTCTCCTAATGCAAAAGTGTAAACTGCGCCATTTCGAATTTTATTAAATGCGCCAATTGAATTATTTTCAGGTCTGTTTAAGGTCAATGAGGTGAATAAACGGAATGGAATTACTTTACATGGCCCAATTGTCTTCAATATTTCAAAAAGTGCTTTCCGCTTAGTTGTGGTGTACTTCCTTAATATGTTTCTCATCAGGCGAAATTCACTTCTGTCGAGCTTGAACTCCTCAAAAGGATAGACAGAGCAAATGTGGCATCTAACAACAATTGAATAGATTAACAGCGCCGTAAGAGTACTCTCCGCATTCAAGCATATCCGTATATACTCATCACTAGATCTTTGTGTATTATAATCCAGCGTATTTTCGAGATTTCTAATTTCGTTGTGAATTGTATTTGCAAATTCTCTTTCGAGTAACTGGAAAAAATCTTCGCATTCCTGACAAACCAAGTACTTCTCCTTTGCGGTGTCCTGTACTTTTTGAGTGATCCTTTCTTTGGAAAAGTGAAGGTTAAACGCCTCCTTTCGATTCTTGTTTCCAAGAATTGAATATGTCATGAAGCTTGGAACAATATGGGAAGCTACGTTACACGCTGGTCTCGTGCTGCATAATCTACAGTAATCGCCTTCTTTACCCATACTGGTATGAAAATGAGCCTCAATTTACGGATTTCGTTGCAATCTGACCACGGATCAATGAAGTCTACCCAAACCTTAGAGCATCGTTAGGACAGGAAATGATTTGTTGTCGATTCAAGTTGGGCTTGCCATCCCATTCAAAGAGTTGTTGAATTCAGAAAGGTGTTAATCCCCTCGACCTAAATGTGCCTTGCGTCTACTAGAAAGACGCTCAGATAGCGATTACATCCCAGGAACTTAGTGACGTCTCTTTGGAGTACGGTACATCATGGACAAATGCTCTTCCGTCATAGGATAAAGCAATTCTTGGGTATCTCTGATCTAACTGTTTACTCTCAGGCTCGACCGCTGACTTTCAAAAGAGCCTAATTTCCTCCGAAATTTTGTATTTTTCCGGCTTAAACTCTAGGTACATCAAAGAAAATCATTATGGTATCTTTGCTTTTAGAACTACTTAGGTAATAATTGACAACAATATTTATTAATTGGAACAGCCCGAAATGCCGTATTTATCAGACGAAGACCGCCTTGACATGGCCAGCCCTGATCTGGTGAGCAAGAACCTGGAAGCACTGGCTACCATATTTCCCAACTGTATCACCGAGACTGAAAACGGAAAGGCTGTTGATTTTGACTTGTTGAAGCAAGAACTCAGCCATCAGGTGATTGAAGGTAACAAAGAACGTTACCGTTTGGAATGGCCCGGCAAGCGGGAGGCAATTGTCACGGCGAACCTGCCCACAACGAAGACACTTCGCCCTGTGCGTGAAGACTCTGTCAACTTCGACAATACAGAAAACCTATACATTGAGGGAGACAACTTAGAAGTACTGAAACTGTTGCAGGAGAGCTATTTCGGCAAAATCAAGATGATCTACATTGATCCGCCGTATAATACTGGGAAGGACTTTGTCTACAAGGACAATTTTGCTCAGTCCAATGAAGAATTTAAGGAAGAAAGCGGTTTTATGGATGAGCAAAACCAAAGATTGGTAGCTAATCCAGAAACATCGGGTCGTTACCACTCTGATTGGTTAAGCATGATGTATCCTCGGCTTAAACTTGCCCGTAACCTCTTAACCGAAGACGGCGTTATTTTTATTTCCATTGATGACAATGAAGCACATAATCTAAGAAAGTTATGCGACGAGGTTTTTGGTCAACAAAATCTTCTATCACAGTTCGTATGGAGAACAGATGGTAACTTTGATAATCAAGCAAAAGTTAAGAACTGCCATGAATATGTTCTTTCATATTGCAAAAGTTTGGGTGATTTTCCTAGCCCCCCAACAATTGATCCAAGTATTGACAGAAGTAGCAAACTCTTCAAAGAAGAGATACGCAACACAATTGTAAAAAACGGCCCAGCGAATCCAATTAGTCAAATCAAATTGCCGGTCGGTTTTCCAGCTGATTTCGAAACTGGTGTAATTCATGAGAGATCTGACGTGTGGCCTAGGTACTTAAACTCCGCGTCGATAGAAAATGGTGTACTACAGAATGAAGTTATAATTGAGAGTGGATGGAGTTCAAAAGACCTTGCAATCGAGTTTATTGACAACAATATGCAGGCAATTACGGACGGAAAAGGTCAGGAAACAGTATTTTGTTTATCGAAAACTGGCGCATTAGAAGTAATAAAGAAAAGAAGTGCCGATCAAAGCCATGTAATTTCTGTGATAAGTGCGGTTGGCAATACCCAATCGACTAGTGCCAAACTTAAAAAGGAAGGGATATATTTTGATTTCCCCAAGCCAATAAATCTTCACAAGTATTTGATATCGATGAATACCGGTAACGACTTTGTAGTCCTTGATTATTTTAGTGGTTCATCAACGATGGCGGAGGCAGTACTTGCAAGTAATGCTGAAGATGGGGGGAGTCGCAAGTACATTATGGTTCAGCTTCCTGAAGTGACTGATGAAAAAAGCGAAGCTTTCAAGGCCGGATTTAAAAATATCTGCGAAATAGGAAAAGAGCGTATCCGACGGGCAGGGAAAAAACTACAAGACGAATTAGCTCTGAAAATATCCACAGAATTGGTTTTTAGTAGTAAAGAAAAAAAACAACTCGACACTGGATTTCGAGTCTATCGTCTGGACGTCAGTAATATGCAAGATGTTTATTATCGCCCGCAGGATTACCAGCAAGATCAACTAGATATTTTCGCGGATAATATTAAACCGGATCGTACTGCTGATGATCTACTAGCTCAAGTGTTGCTTGATTGGGGCTTGCCGCTTTCCTATAAAATTGAACAGATGATTTTGCTAGGTAAAGCAGTATTCCGAGTTGCACAGGACTCGTTGCTCGCTTGTTTTGATAAAGAAATAGATGAGGCTTTTGCAAAAGAAATAGCAGCATACAAGCCTCTGCGTGTGGTATTTCGAGATCAAAGTTTCAAAGATGATACGGCAAAGGAAAATGTCCGCCAGTTGTTAAAGCAACTAAGTCCTGATACTGAAATGAAAGTGATTTAAGCTATGGAAAATATAGACGAACATAATACAGAATTGATAATTGAGCCAGAAGATACTTCTTCAGGTCCGGACATAATTATACATCCGTTTAATCCAAACGAAATTGAGATTGAAACGCCACCCTATACAATAGGATACCTCGTTGACCATCTTGAACATAATGAGATCAATATGAACACGGAGTTTCAAAGAGAAAATGACCTATGGTCCGATGAAAAACAAAGCAGGTTGATCGAGTCCATTCTATTAGGCTTGCCTTTACCTGCATTTTATTTTGATACTTCCAACTCAAAATGGGACATCATTGATGGCCTGCAAAGGTGTTGTTCCATCGAAAATTTCTGCGTGAAAAAGACACTAAAACTCAAAGGTTTAGAGTTTCTGGCGAGAAAGGACGGAGAGCTTTATCTAGATGGGAAAGGCTATGATGACCTGGATAGAACGCTACAGCGTAGCATTATTACACGTCCGATTACCGTCAATAAAATAAAGAAAGCCAGCAAAAATGTCCGCTATATCCTTTTTAAGAGACTTAACACTGGCGGCTTGGAATTAACTGCACCGGAAATAAGAAATGCTGTTTATCAGGGATTTCCAGCAGATACAATAAAGCGACTTGCTGCGCTAGATGAGTTTAAACAGGCAACCGAAGGACGAATACCAACTAAAAGGATGGAAGACCGGGATTTTGTCAGTCGTTTTATTGCCTTTTATTTGCTGGATTACACCCAATACGAACCCGGCTTAGATGACTTTATCAATAAGAGTCTGGACTCTATAAACCCTGATCTTGTGGATCGCATGGAATCAGATTTTAAAAAAGCTTTGAACCTGACCTCTTCCATTTTTGAGAATGATGCATTTAGAAAACGTTTCAATAAAGAAGACCGTAGAAAGCCGATAAACAAGGCGTATTTTGAAGTCATTACTGTCCTTTTTTCCAAGCTCAATGACGATCAAATAGACTTGCTTAAACTTCAGAAGGATTTATTCAGAGACAATCTGATACATCTTATGAATAGCGGCCGATATAGCGGCTCACTTTCAGGAGGTACAGGAACTAAGGATAGAGTTAACGTCCGATTTTCCTGGTTCAAACAAGTATTAGAAAAGAGTCTTACAGGACGAAGGATCAAAATATCTGATGATAACAAAATTGAAGATAGCGAATTTTAAATCGCACAAAGAAACAGTACTCAATGTGAGTAACCTTACCCTTTTAACTGGACTTAATAGTTCTGGCAAGTCCAGTATAATACAATCATTTCTTTTACTTCGTCAGAGTTTTAAAAAAGGTAGACTTAGCAAAGGCTTGGATTTAAATGAACCACTTTGTGACATAGGCAAAGGTGATGACGCGTTGTACCGATATGCAAAAAAAAGCGAAGTCATCTCATTTGGGTTTGAAACAGAGTTAGGCCAAAACTATCAATTCAACTTTGATACGCATGGCAAGTATGATGATTCCTTCCTTCCCGCAGTTGATAAAATTAATCTGTCAGAAGAACTTTTGAACCTAGCAGTATTTTCAAACAACTTTCAATACTTGAGTGCTGGCCGTATTGCCGCCGTTGAGTTTTATCCAATTGATACTTTCGCTGTCGAGGAGGAGATGCAGGTTTCTCGGAACTATGGGCAAGGCGAATTGGTCGCTCACTTTTTGGAGCACTACGGGAATAACAGAGACTTTAATGTAGCTTCTAATTTGCTATTACATAAGTCAACAGATAGCAAAAAGCTCATAGATCAGGTAATTGCTTGGGAGCAGGAAATAAGTCCCCGATTAAGCATAAATACAAGGAAGGTCGCAGATAAAGTAACATTTGAATTTGGATATAAAAGTGAGGACGACACCGTACCTCTTAGTAAGCTTAAATCCAAAAATATCGGATTTGGTGTATCCTACTCTCTCTCTATTGTTGTTGCAGTATTAAGTGCATCTCCCGGATCGTTGCTTTTGATTGAGAATCCAGAAGCTCATTTGCATCCAAGAGGTCAGTCGAAATTATCAGAATTGATATGTCTAGCTGCTCAAAGTGGTATTCAAATAATTGTAGAGACACATAGTGATCATATTTTTAATGGAATTCGAAAATCAATTAACTCAGGATTAATCGAGAGGCAAAATGTAACGGTTCAATACATTCAAATGAACGGGCAGAATACCACTGTCGCTACGGAAATCCAAATATCAGATAAAGGCCGGGTCTTAAATCATGTACCAGGTTTGTTCGATCAATTTGATAATGACCTTGATGAGTTAATCGGACTTTGATAATTATGGATTTATTGTTAAATGAGCTTTCACTATCTGGTCAGTATAACTCAATAGATCATTTTATTGAGGCTGGAATCATGAATATTCTGCATGTATTCGCTGAATTGCAGGATGAAGATCAGGTTTTTAAGACATATGATTTCTACTCATCTCAGGTCACGCCAATCGAATCAATTCATGATATATTGAGCGGAAGTGTTTCCCGTAGCTATGATGAACTTAGAAAATTTAAGATTTATCTATCAAGATGTTTTGATGAACCTTATTGGGAGGATGACCAAATGCATGATTCCAATTTGGAATATTTATTCGGAGAGATATTAGTATCGAGCACTTCTTTGGCTGAATCATGTGAGCGAGATAAGGTAATAATATCATTTCTTCACGAGAGTTTTCGAAACACTCTAATAATGATCAATAAAAATGGAGAGGAAATAGAAATTGACAACCTTTTCGAGCAAGGTCATTACACAACTTTACTTTATTCAAGAGGGATGCTGACGTTTTTCTCGTTAGATAATCAATTACAATTTACAAGAACAACCCTAGTACGGCAAGGAAAAGCGGTATACCAGGAAATAGCTAGTGGCCACTATTGGTATTTGGACAATATGCACAAAAACCATTTTGAGGTTTTTAACGCTAATCAAGAACATCTGGGTATCGCTGATTTGAATGGTAATTTAGATCGATCTAGGTCTATAAATGGCAGGACTTTATGAAACTACAGTTTAAAGAGCAGCGATTTCAGTTAGATGCTGTTCAGGCCATCACAGACTGCTTTTTGGGACAATCCAGGGAAACGAACCGTTTTACGCTGGAAAAAAGCAAGGAACTGATTGCCAAAGCGAGGTCAGAAAGCAAAGGCCAGTTTGGCATGGATCTGGAAGTAGAGGAGCTTATCGGTTACCGGAACCGCCAGATCCAGATTACTGAAGACCAGTTATTGGAGAACATTCAGCAGGTTCAGCGGCAAAATGATATCACTCAAAGTAAATCCCTTGAAAAGCCCCAAGGTGTAAAGAAGGGCTATCAGTTCACCATCGAAATGGAGACGGGTACAGGTAAAACGTACACCTATATCCGCACCATGTATGAACTGCACCAGCTTTATGGCTGGAGTAAGTTTATTGTGGTTGTTCCGAGTATTGCAATTCGCGAAGGGGTCTATAAGTCGTTCCAGGTGATGCAGGATCACTTTCAGGAGCGGTATGGACATCGCATTAGCCCATTTATTTATAACTCATCTCGTCCACAAGATATTGAGAGTTTTGCATCGGATAGCCGCATCAGTGTGATGATCATCAATACTCAAGCGTTTAATGCAAAGGGCAAAGATGCCCGCCGTATTTATATGGAGCTTGATCAGTTTGGCACACGAAAACCCATTGAAATTCTCGCTCAGACGAATCCTATTCTGATTATTGATGAACCTCAATCAGTAGAAGGGGATAGGACATTGGAGGGTATGCAGGATTTTAATCCGCTTTTTACGCTGCGTTACTCGGCTACTCATAAACATGAATATAACAAAGTGTATCGTCTGGACGCTCTAGATGCATATAACAAGAAGTTGGTAAAGAAAATCCAGGTGAAGGGTATCAACATCAAAGGGGCAACAGGAACCAGCGGATATTTATATCTAGAGCAAATTCAGCTTTCTACCTCCAAGCCACCTTTTGCGGTCGTTGAGTATGAAAAACGAAGCGGTACTGGTGTGCGAAGGGTAAGGGAGAAACTCGAAAAAGGAGCCAATCTGTTTGAGCTTTCTGGAGAAATGCCCCAGTATAGAAACTGGCTGTTGGAAGAGGTCGATGGATATTTTAATCGCGTGGTCATCAACGGAAAAATGATTGATGCCGGGGGGGCCATTGGCGATTTAGACGAAAAAACATTCCGTCGAATTCAAATCAGAGAAACGATTAGTTCTCATTTAAAAAAGGAGAGAGAGCTTTTTGATAAGGGAATTAAGGTACTCTCGCTGTTCTTTATCGATTCGGTGGATAAGTACCGTGTGTATGATAAGGACGGAATTTCCGGCTTAGGTGAATACGCTCAGATATTTGAGGAGGAATATATTCAGTTAAGGAGCGAGTATCTGGACCTGTTTCATCCCGATTACAACCAATACCTGCAACGAGATCCGGCGGAAAAAATCCATAACGGATACTTCTCCATTGATAAGCATAAAAAAATGATTGATCCCTCCGTAAAGCGAGGAAGTGATGAGACCGACGATATTAGTGCATATGACTTGATCATGAAAGATAAGGAGCGGTTGTTGAGTTTTGATGAGCCTACTCGCTTTATCTTTTCACACTCTGCTCTGAAAGAGGGATGGGATAATCCCAATGTCTTTCAAATTTGTACGCTCAAGCATTCCGATGCATCCATTCGCCGCCGCCAGGAGGTTGGACGCGGTATGCGTCTTTCGGTTAATAAGCATGGAATACGGCAGGACGAAGAAGCCGTCGGAGAGCAGGTGCACGAAATTAACAAGCTGACTATCATAGCGTCTGAAAGCTATGAAGACTTCGCCAGGGGGCTGCAAGCAGAAATTGCTGCTACATTAAAAGATAGGCCTCAAAAAGCGACCGCTGAGTTTTTATCGGGGAAAGTCCTAACTGATGAGCATGGTAACCAAAAACGCTTAACGTCTGAGGAAGCGAAAAAGCTGAACAAGTATCTTTATAAAGAAGATGTCTTGGATGACGATGACAAGATCACAGAGGATGGACGGAGGCTGATTGATGAGAATAATGTCCCTCTTCCAATTAGCCTTGAGCCGTTCCGAAATAGTCTGAACCAAATTTTACGATCAGTTTATACAGGCGAGGCCATAAAGCCCGAGAATGATCGGGAGACTATTACGGTCCAGACCAACAGCAATTTTCATAAAAAGGAGTTTCAGGAGCTTTGGAATAAGATCAACCTGAAAACCATATATGAAGTGCAGTTCAATTCGGAAAAGCTGATTAATGATGCAAAAATTCGGATTAATGCAGATTTACACATCTCCGAGCGTACGTACGAAATCCGGAGTGGGGAGCTGGAAGAGAGCACGAAAGAACAGTTACAGGAAAAGAATGCTTTTCAAGAAACCTCACGGCAATACAAGAAGCTCAACTCTGACGTCTACACAAATACTAGATATGATGTGGTTGGAGAGATTGTCAAACATACCAATTTGACCCGAAGAACGGTGGTGGCGATATTGAAGAGTATTGACACCGGCAAGTTTCTGATGATTCGGAAAAACCCGGAAGAGTTCATTGCGCGAACTAGCAAATTAATCAACGAAGTGAAGGCCAGTTTAATCATTAACAATATCGTCTACCATAAAATTGACGACAGGCACGATGCGAAGACTGTATTTGTGAATGATAAATCAGTTATTCGCCAGTCAGAGATGTTGAAAAAGCATATTTATGACTTTCTGACGACCGATTCACAAGTCGAAGCGCGTTTTGCCGAGGCGTTGGAAAACAGCAACCATGTTCAGGTCTACGCGAAGCTGCCGAAGAGTTTCTATATTACCACACCTGTTGCTAATTATAGTCCTGATTGGGCTATCGTATTTGATAAGGATTCCGTCCGTCACATCTATTTTGTCGCAGAAACCAAAGGTACAGATTCGGATTTAGAGCTACGCGAGATAGAAAAGCTGAAAATTCACTGTGCGGGAGAGCATTTTAAGGCCATTGGCGGGCAGGAGGTAAAGTTTTCAAAAGTCAGCAACTACGAGCAAATGCTGGAAATAGTGCAAGTGAAATAATCACGGATGAAAATCTTCAATAATATAGATAGTCGTCTGGGAGACGATTTGAAACTTGAATTCAGAAAGGGTAGTAAGCTGAGTGTAGCAGCTTCTGCTTTTTCAATCTATGCGTTTGAGGCACTTAGGAAAGAGCTAAAAAGTATTGAGGAGCTTCGCTTTATTTTTACTACCCCCACATTTCAAGAAGAAAAGGGTAAGCCCCACCTCCGTGAATTTTACATTCCGCACATCTGGAAAGAGGCGGATTTGTGTGGGGGAGAATTTGAGCTGAGATTGAAAAACGAAATGACGCAGAGAGCAATCTCGCGGGAATGTGCCCAGTGGGTTAAAGAGAAGGCTATATTTAAAACCAATGCCCTTGGCAACTCGCCGTTGAACAGCCTGATCCACGTTGATAACGGGCCGGAGGATAGTGCATCCTATTCTGGTTTCACCGGGTTTACAGCACCAGATCTTGGTTTTTCTTCGCGAAAAGGACATCGATCAATGATCTCAAAGATCAGCTATCCAATGGCAGAAGGATATTTGGATTGGTTTGATGAAATCTGGAACAACGAAGAAAATACGAATGATGTAACGGAAAGTGTTCTTCGCTATCTAGCGGGGGCATATCAGGAAAATAGCCCGGAATTCATCTATTTTGTAACACTCTATAATATTTTCCATGATTTTCTAAGTGACCTATCGCTGGATAACTTGCCCGATGATAGTATTGGTTTTAAAGAGACCGTCATTTGGAATCAGTTATTTAATTTTCAGCAGGATGCGGTTATTGGCGCAATCAATAAGCTTGAAAAGTATAACGGATGCATTATTGCCGACAGCGTTGGCTTGGGCAAAACTTTCACTGCCCTGGGAATCATCAAATATTATGAAAAGCGGAATAAAGATGTCTTAGTGCTATGCCCTAAGAAACTAGAGGCTAATTGGAATACCTATCGTCACAACGACAAAAATAATATCCTAGCCAAAGATCGTTTCAGATACGATGTTTTGTTTCATACTGACCTTTCCCGGGAGAGGGGTGTTAGCAATGGCCGAAATTTAGAAAGTGTTAACTGGGGTAATTACGGCCTAGTAGTAATTGATGAATCCCACAATTTTCGGAATAACAACACAGTTATCGGAAAGGAGAACAGATACCAGCAACTACTCCGCAAAATAATCCAGGAAGGTATTGAAACGAAGGTACTGATGCTTTCTGCTACACCCGTCAATAACCGGTTCAATGATTTACGCAATCAGCTGGCTTTGGCATATGAAGGAACGCCGGAGAAAATTGATGAAAAACTTGATACAGAACTGGGTATCGAACTAGTATTCCGGCGAGCCCAGCAAGCTTTTAATAGCTGGTCTAAATTACGCACCGAAGAAAGAACATCAGAGCGATTGTTAGAGGCTCTGGATTTTGATTTTTTTCAAATCTTAGACAGTCTCACCATTGCCCGGTCTCGTAAGCACATCACAAATTATTACGACACAGCGGCGATTGGTAAATTTCCGCTAAGAAACAAGCCGATTTCGATATATAGCCAATTGAAGGAGGGGACGGAATTAAATTATAAACACGTCGCCGATTGGTTGGAATTTTTGAACCTCTCTATATATTCCCCGTTTAATTACATTCTGCCGAGTAAAATTCAGTTCTATGCTGATAAATACGATAAGCGCGTAAAATCGGGAACCTTCAAGCAACAGGATCGGGAAAAGAGCTTGCAGCTTTTGATGCGAATTAATCTTCTAAAACGTATTGAGAGTTCCACCGATTCTTTTTCGCTTACTCTTCAGAATATTCGTGGATTAATTGAAGAAGGGCTGAGCGCAATAGCGAGGGGTGAAGCGAATACCTATTATGGGATCGAAATCGACTCAGGTTCTGAGGACTTTGACTGGGAGCCAGATTGGGGAGAAGAAGAAAACGTATTTGGAAATAAAGTTAAAGTTCATATTTCGGATATGGACAAAATAAGGTGGAAGGAAGACCTTTCCGCTGATCTGCTCGTAATTAATGAGCTTCTGGGTGAAATAGATTCGCTTAAGGGTAAGCAAGATTTAAAGCTTAATAAGCTAAAAGAGATCATTGTTAATAAGCTTGAAAACCCAATCAATCCGGGCAACAAAAAGGTAATCGTATTTACAGCGTTTGCAGATACCGCGAACTACCTTTATTCAGAATTGAAAGATTATTTCAGTGATCAACATGGCTTAAACACTGCGCTAATTACAGGCTCAAGGCGGGCTTGTTCTACAAAGACGATCCCGTCGGATTTGAATGCTTTATTAACTTGCTTTTCACCGCGTTCGAAAGGGAAAGCGATTATATATCCGGACATCACGAATGAAATAGATATCCTGATTGCCACCGACTGTATCTCCGAGGGGCAGAACTTACAGGATTGTGATTATCTTGTTAACTACGACATTCATTGGAATCCAGTCCGCATTATTCAGAGATTTGGTCGTATTGACAGGATTGGCTCGGTAAATGAGACAATTACCATGGTTAATTTCTGGCCAGATGTAACCTTGGATGCTTACATTAATTTGAAGCAGCGCGTAGAAAACAAAATGGCCATTAGTAACTTAGCGAGTACTGGCGACGACAACATACTCAATGCAGATGAGAAGGATCTTGAATATCGGAAAATCCAACTTAAAAAACTCAAAGAGGAAGTTGTTGACCTTGAAGATCTCCGCGAAGGAGTCAGCATAACAGATCTTGGATTGAATGATTTCAGGGTAGACCTCGCTAATTTTACAAAAATTTATCGAAATCCGGATTCCGCTCCATTGGGATTGCATGCAGTGACGCAGGCAATCAATCCTGACCAGCGAGGAGTGATTTTTATATTGAAGAACATTAATGATTCAGTTGATAAAGATAAGCTGAATCGGCTAGCACCATACTATGTTGTCTACATCCAGGAAAACGAAAATATATTTCATGGATATCTGGAAGCGAAGAAGTCGCTGGATATGATACGACTATTATGCAAAGGGAAAAATGAACCATTAAAAGACCTTTGCGACCAGCTTAATCAGGAAACAAGAGATTTCCGTGATATGCATTTGTATTCTAATTTATTGCAAAAGAGCATTCGTTCAATTTTGAAAACTGGAGACGAGAAGGAGGTACTTAGCTTATTTAAGGCGGGAGGTACGGCAGCGATTGGAATGCCAAAAGGAATTGAGGATTTTACCCTTGTAAGCTTTATTGTCGTCAAATAATGGACGTTTTTAACCTTCCCTTACGAACAGTTATTGGCAGGAGCGTTCCCAAAAACGCCTTTGATACTCAGGTGACGCTTCAGCAAAAAAAGCTGTTTGTTGACGTTATCGAAAGGATCAGGTGGGTAAACAAATTAAGTTTTGAGACAATTAATCTGGTTGGAAACGAAATACAGGAAATCCAAATCTTTGACTTGGAATTAAGAAAGAGGGATGGAGTTGAGACTGTTCTAGAAATCATTAATAAAGTAATTCCTTATCCTCTGATTTGCTGTGTTAGATACAAGAAGGAATTACTGATATCGGCCTGTCGTAAACATCCGAACCCGCTCAACCCAGATAATGCGGTGGTTGACTGGATGTTCAATAGCAGCTGGATGAATATTGACGATCAGCCATTTTCCTTGAATTTGAAAAAAAGCCTTGATTTTGTTTATCTGGATATTTGTCAGAAGATTAGCGGTAGGAACGAAGCCAACTTGTCAGACTTGGTCGCAAAAGAGAAAAAGAAGACCGAACTTCTAGCTTCAATCAGGAAACTGGAGTCGAAAATTGCAAAATGTCACCAATTCAACAAGAAGGTTGAACTGAATATAGAATTGCAAACACAGAGGGATATCTTACAATCCTTTTTACCTTAGCCTCTATACTTGAAGCAAGAGTGGGGGCTAAGGTTTAGAAAGTTCAATTAGTTAATAAATAGGGTTCCTGTGCCTCTTATATAAGATTGGTCTGTCCATTGGATGTGCTTCATTTTCATTTTAATTGATATTTGTTGATGAGATTCTCTAGCCTACTTACATGCGGCGCAATTTGACTCTGCACAGGTGTCGAGTAACCGACCTGCGTATGGTGAGCAGGATTGGCAAAATCAATGGTGTCTCGGAGCCCTACATGCTCTTGCTGCATGGTTCCTGGAATAGATTGAAAAAGCGATAATAAAGGCGTGGCGGACGAGGTATCGTAAGTTGCCGGGACCGGGGTGCCGGATGTTTTTTCGTACAATCGTCGGATCAGCGCTTCAGAGAGTACTCTAATTCTATCAACGGCAAATTTCCTATTATCTTCGTTTCCCTTCATCGCGCTCTTTATCTGTGAAAGTTTTTGCGCCAGCTCAATCTGCTCGGTTAATACGGGGCCGGTTTGCTCGTAAGCCTCGAAGTGATAGACTCTTGTTGACCTGTGCTGATTCAACGCGCTTAACCGTTCACTAATTTTTTTTGCATGTGATAAGACAATCACTTGCTTCCCATGATCATCGAGCAAATGGGGGATTATATCGGCCATGAAAGATTCTGTGTGTGCATCATCCATAGATTGGACGGGGTCATCTAGGACGACAAAGCCAAATGGTGAAATTGCACTGTTCGCACGCATAAGAAAAGTAGCGAGGCCAAGACAGTTTAGTTGGCATTCACTGAGCATGGATGCAGCCGGCATTATTTTTCCAAAACTAGTGGCGTGAAGTTTAAGATTGTCATTGCCGGGCTCCATCTTGTGAAATCCAACTTGCGCACCGATATTCAGCCGATCATAAAGATTTTTTACCGTGGCGCCCCTCTCTCCAAGAAGGGTTGTTTGCTCAGCCAATATTTTAGCTTCTACATTTCTAATTATTTGTTGAGTATCAACCAGGAGCATTGCGTATTTCGTGAGAATCTCGATGCTCGAACGGTTTGCAATGCCTTTGCCGACCGCGTCAATCTTTGTGATTTCACTATCACTAGCAATTATATCTTGAAGCACTATATCAAAATTCTGCCATTCTCGGGCATATTTCGTTAAGGTCTCGATAGTAAGAGTCGTGTTCAGCTTAATCTGCTCTTTCTGCTTTATGAACTCTTCAATTGTTGCCTGAGAAGTTTTTGCATCTATAATCAGTAGGGGAAGCGTTTTGGATGTCTCCAGGAGTTGATTTAGGAGCGCATCAAAGTCGACTTTGGCCTGAATCCAGCCATCGTGACTCTCCAGAAACTGATTGAGTGTGTCGACTTTATCGTGAAATAAAGATAATAATTTAGTTCTTTCCTCTGGCGTTAGGCCTGACGCACCCAGTCGCACCATGTCAGTTTTTGTTCTTTGTACGGACGATCGTAGTCGTTCAAGTGTAGCGTTCAAAGTTGAACCTGCTTTCGTCGCAGACGATGATGAATCAATTCTCCTTTGAAGTTCCTCTTTTTTATTCTTGGAGAGAGTTTCTTGTTCACAAAGAGGACAAGTCTCATCTTTTGCGAGACTAAGTCCAGCGTTCCAAAGGCTGACGAGTGTGGCTTCAAATGCCCTTAAGCTTGCTTCAATCAATTCCCGAGAGGTCTCTAACACTTCTCCTAATACGGATTGAAGAGTAGTTGTAGTTTGGCTGAATTGCCCGAGGAGTTGTTGATGATCGTCAGCAAGTTTGACTGTTCGAGTGTTAAATACATTAGTGGAAATCGTCCGGCGCTTTGTTCGGAGGCTTTCAAGAGCATCTTCATCAGTCACAGTTGCTACTCCGGTCAGAAGACCTGCAGCTGCCCGCAATGTAGCAGTGTCTACTTCCTCTGACACCTGCATAGGCACTTGTTGCCAGCGCTTTGCAAGAGCTTTTGTTTCTTCTATAAGAGTAAGTCCAGAAATGCTCGTCGACAAAACTTTTCGAGCTTCCAGGATGTTTGCAGGTGGTGAACGCTGAAATGAGGTCCGAGCGCTATCAAGTGCGCTTTTTAGCTCAGTGAGCTCGTCCAGACCCAACGCTGCGCAGATAGCATCTCTTCGATCTTTTGGAGTTGCATGGATGATCGATTGGAGACCGTTTTGTGCGATAATAGGATAAACAGCTTCAATTGCGTCAATACCAACCGATTTGAAAGGGCTCGCCATTCCGTCTATATAGGTGGTCGAGGTATCATTCTGTCCGAGTGTGCGTCTTAGCGTTATAATATCGCCTCGATAATTTACAGTTGCTTCAACAAATGCATCGTTCACAGCATGAACATTTCGGTAGCTATTATCATGCTCGCGCTTGCTATTTCGATTACCACGCTCCCGCCTTTTTGTAGAACCATAAAAAAGCCACTCAATAGCTTCGGAAAGACTTGTCTTCCCAAAGCCGTTCGGACCAAAGAAAAGAAGGAGGTCGCCATCCATTTGGATGGCGTTTGTGCTAGGACCAAAGCCTCTAAAGTTATGGATTGTCAGCTGCTGTAGCCGCATTATTTTCGAAATTTTCTGTAAGATGTTTTTCCATTTTGTCTTTGAGCAGTAATGCAAAATCTGCACTGTTTAGTGCAGGATCTACGAATGCTGCCGCGAAATTCTCAAAAAGCGACTTGGCAAGATGGCTAGGTGCTGCCTCGATCAACTGGTCTATATAGGGCGTTGGTTTCACGTTCAATCCTAAGGGTAATATTTATGCATAATAACAAAAAGTAGCTTATCGTAAAACACCAATTAAATTATTATGAGATTTTATTGTTATATATGAGGGGAAACTTATTATTCGGTCTGCTCGAACAGGCACTGGTATTTCGAGCTGATATTGGAATGGCTTAACTGATTATATTATTCGTATGCCTAGAAGATCTTTACAATATGCTAATTACTGCTCAATTAAAAGATGCCATACTCCCCGAAATCGTAGAAACCTATGAAGTCGGCTCACTAGTTGAAATTGATCGCCAGGATGTCATTCCGGGAATTGGCGGCTCAACCCTTTCGGAATTGATAAATTATTTCGAGAGAGAGAGGTTAGTTAGATTTACGATTGATCATCACGGTAAAAAGGTTTCCGGAACACGCGACTCTATTTTATTTTGGCTGAATGTAGAGGCGCACGACTTTGTTCAAAAGGGAGGATTTTACGGACGTTATGAATTATTTCAGAAGAGTGTAGAAAAACTACTTTGGCAAGTCGAGAAGCTTTAACGCGTTGACGGCGTGGAGCAAAGTGAGGTCAAAGATATTGGGAAAAAGATAACAGAGTACGTCAGCCTAATTGCCAATCTAATGACCATTCACGGGGCAGCAGGTAATTGAAATTGCGCGGATTAGGATTGAATTGTTTGGCAAATGTTTGGCACGAATTCTACGGCATAAAAAAAGAGTTACAGTTTCAGCTGTAACTCTCTCTAAATCAGTACCGGGGACGGGAATCGAACCCGTACGAGCGTTTCGGCTCACAGGATTTTAAGTCCTGCGTGTCTACCAGTTCCACCACCCCGGCATTAGCCATTAATGTGAACTTTTGGCATCTAAGAGAAAAAAAGCACCGTTTCCGGTGCTTTGTCCTCTGAGCGAAAGACGGGGTTCGAACCCGCGACCTCGACCTTGGCAAGGTCGCGCTCTACCAGCTGAGCTACTTTCGCGTAACCGATTCGGTTATCGTGGTGCAAATGTATACACCTGGCCCATTTGACGCAAGTTTTTGTAAAAAATATTTGATAAAAATAAGGCAACTTCTCATTAACAAATTGTAAATCAATCCATGTATGGCGCCATTTTTTTACAAAATCTGCCATCCGTCCGAATTAATTTGTCCACTTTATATTTTGATTACCTTTGCCCACTGCAAAGGGATTCTAACTATTTTTCGACAAATTAGATGCAATCCTACCTTTTCTACCAACAGGATTTAATTAAATAGCTCTTTCATGTTCTCCAATGAAGTACTGTTTTTCGGCAGTTTTATATTAGTGATTGGTATTATGCTCCTCCTGGACCTCGGGGTTTTCAGTAAGAAGGACCATGTAGTGAAGTTTGGAGAGGCCGCAGCCTGGACTGCGGCCTGGATTGCGTTGGCGATGGTTTTCTATTTTGTCATCAAAACGCATGGAGATCTGGTTCACGGAATGGACGACTATGCGCAGCTTGACAAAATTAAAGGCAAGTATGCTCCTCATTTACAGCTGATACCTGGTAATTTTGAGGCAAGCGTGGGCATCTACCGCAAAAATATGTCGCTTGAATTTATCACAGGCTACTTGCTGGAATACGCGCTTTCTGTCGACAATATTTTTGTGATCATCCTGATCTTTTCTTCATTTGGGGTGAAGCCACAGTATTATAAGAAAGTGCTTTTCTGGGGTGTCTTGGGCGCAATAGTAATGCGGTTTGGCTTCATCTTTCTTGGCTCCGCGCTCATGCAACGCTTTGAATGGATCATTTATATATTTGGGCTGTTGCTGGTTTACCAGGGAGGGAAGATATTTTTCGAAGGTGGGGAAGATGAAAAAATCGATCCGGCCAAGCATCCAGTTGTCAGGTTTGCCTCTAAATACCTTCCTGTCTTCCCCCGATATGTCAGGGAACATTTTTTTGTACTGAAAAAAGGCAAATGGCTTGTTACGCCGCTATTTGTTGTCGTCCTGATCATAGAATTTACCGACCTTATTTTTGCGGTTGACTCCGTTCCCGCAGTGTTTTCGGTTACCAAAGACCCATATGTGGTATTCTTTTCCAATATTTTCGCGATCATGGGACTGCGGTCAATGTTCTTCTTCCTGAGTAACATCATGGGGTTATTCCGCTTCCTGAAATATGGTCTCGGCGTCTTGCTTGTTTTCATCGGAGGGAAAATGCTTGCCCACAAGCAACTTGAAGAAATGGGTTTTGAAACAGTTTATTCTTTATATGTTATTTTAGGAATTCTGGCGGTAAGTATACTTGCGTCGGTGGTTATTCCTGAAAAAAAGGAAAAGGAGGATAAAGTTCTTTCAAATAGTTAAGTGAAGAGGATCGTTTGAGTATCTATGAATCGCATTCTAAAGGCTTACTTAAAACGACTTACCAATCTCAGCACACGCAATAAATCCCTGCTGCTGACCCATCTTGCGGCAGAACAATTTTTGGACCTCCATGAAACGGACTTTCTCCTTGGAAAGCCGTCTGTTGACCTTGTCGGGCAACTGATTCAACGCAAATCCCGCATTGCGCTTTGTGATGTAACGGATGCGCGGTTTGAGCGGGTAAACGAGCTTAGTAAAAGGCTTCGAAAAATTGCGCGGACTGAAAAGTTCATTGAGGAAGAACGCGGTTCTCAGGATTTGTATGTCGGCTACCCATTCGTAAGAGGCAAATTGTCTGACGGCACGCCGATTCATGCGCCGCTCCTGTTTTTCCCGGTTACATTAAAAATGGATAAGGAGCAATGGTGTTTGTTTGAACGCGAAGAAGCTAATATTACGCTGAATCAAAGTTTTGCGCTGGCTTACGCGCATTTCAACGAAGCCAGGGTTTCTGACGAAATTCTGGAGAAATCATTTGAAGACTTCTCAAAGGACTTCCTGGAATTTCGGACGCAGTTATATGAATGGCTGAAAACGACCTCTTTCAGAATCAATTTTAATCAACAGCTTTTTGAAGATAAATTAACTCCTTTTCCAATTTCTAAGAGTTCCGAACTGGCGGAAGTTGAACGGAATGGAGAACTTAAGCTTTTCCCGGAAGCGGTTTTGGGAATTTTTCCGCAGGCTGGATCCTATCTGGTTCCAGATTATAATACGCTGATTGAGGACTTTCAGGAGAAGCCGTTTCGGATTTCCTTGATTGATACTGAAGATTTGGAGGAAGAGGATCCCTCAGACAATGATCCGGCTCTTTCTTTTAAAAATCGGAATGTGCGGGAAGAGGATGTTCTCACTCCTTTTCCAGTGGACGAATCTCAGGAGGAAATTATTTTGGCTGTCAAATCCGGAGAGTCGGCCGTGGTACAAGGCCCCCCCGGAAGTGGTAAGTCCCAGCTGATTTGCAACCTTATCGCGGACTTCACAGCACGTGGCAAACGTGTCTTGGTGGTATGTCAAAAAAGAGCGGCACTTGACGTCGTTTATCAGCGCCTGCAAACCATTGGGATGCGTGATTTTGTAGGCTTAATTCATGATTTCAAAAATGACCGCTCCGCACTCTTTAAACAGATCGCATCTCAGATTGATAAGGTAGAAACGTATCGCCAGCAGAATTACAGTCTGGATGCTGTTTTTTTGGAAAGGCAATTTTCTCAGCAGAGCCGGTCAATCGACAGGACGGTTGCTGATCTCAATATATTTCGGGACGCATTGTTTGACGAGGCTGAATGCGGCGTGAGCATTAAAGAGCTTTATCTAACCAGCGACCAGGGGGCTCCGAATGTGGATGTTAAAGATTTCTATAGGCACTTCCGGCCCAATTCCTGGGATTATTTCAGACAAAGTCTTAAGACTTATTGCCAGTATGAGATGCTGATATCTCCCGGCCATTCTTGGGCTAAGCGTAAGAATTTTGCGGGATTTGGGCTTGGCGACCTGCGCAGCATGGAGCGAATGCTTACCGATTGGCCGGAAGCTTTTTCCCAGCAAAAACAAAAATTTGAAACACTTACCAGTCAATCTTTTTCGGAGATCTTTATTAGTAACCGGAACGAAATTCAGGAGCGCCTCGGCGACATCGCAGGGTTGATCGATGATCCAGTAACCTGGGAACTTTTTAAGTTGTACATTTCTGTAACATCGCCTGGTAGCCTCGAAAGATTGGCCTTTATCCGTCAAACGACGGATGCCCTGGAAGGTTTTTTAACTGAGAGTGGTGTTGAATTTTCCTTGCGAAGAGATCAGTTGTTACCCTTTACCCAACTTTTAAGAAAAGCGGTTTTGTCAAAAAAAACGGCTGTGGCCGGGCTTTGGTGGGAGGTGTTTGGAAAGGAGAAAAAAGAGGTTGAAAAGGTCGCGTTGGAGAATGGTCTCACGCTTTCATTGCAGGACCTGGGGAAATTGGAGATCAAGGTGAGGAACCGGCAAGAGTTGGAAATTTGGCTCCAAAATGCCATTCTGGGATTTAGCACGGAATACATGGATGATACAGAACCACTCCCCGGCAAAAAGTATCTGGCTTTTTTTCAAAAAGCGGAATCGGCTGCCGATGCGGTTGCGAGGGCCACAATTGAACCGTGGTTATCAATTGTTCAGAAGGTTGCTGCAGACCAACCTGATGTTAATTCATTTTTGTCTTCTATCCATGCATTAGGTAAATGGCTGGAAGCCTGGAATCGTTTGGAAAGGGCAATGCTGCCGTTCCTGGTTCCGGAGCAGATCAGGAAATTGATCCGGGAGCCAGATTTATATAGCAAAGAGCTATTGGAATCACTAAGAAGGGACTTCGACTCGCTGGTCGATATGGACAGGCTTTGGATTGAAATGTCCTCGCCCGAGCAATCGGTCACGAAGTTGATTATTGAAAAGAGCAGGGCACTCGCTATCGATCAGCCGCAGGAAATGGTAAGCTTGTTCGAGAATAGTGTCAAGTTGGCCTGGATCGAACATATAGAGACGAAGAGCCCGCATTTGAGGTCAGTTACTTCCTTGAAAATGAAACAATGGGAGGAGCAGCTTCAGGAAAGTATCACTCAGAAGCAACAATTAAGTAGCCACATTACAGGAATTAAACTGCGGGAATCCACTTATCAGGATGTCGAAAAAAACAGGCTGGGGAATCGGGTTACCTATCGTGAGCTTGGTCACCAGGTTACGAAAAAAAGAAAGATCTGGCCTATCAGAAAGCTGATTGAAAATTACCCCGATGAAGTTTTTTCCCTGATTCCCTGCTGGATGGCGTCTCCCGAAGCAGTATCGGCTATTTTTCCTATGCAGGCTGGTCTGTTCGACCTGGTAATTTTCGACGAAGCATCGCAATGCTATGCCGAATATGGATTGCCTGCTGCTTTCAGGGGGAAGCAGGTTGTGGTAACCGGAGATAGCAAGCAGCTTGCTCCGAATGACTTATACAAAGTACGTTATGAGGAGCGGGCCGAAGAGGAGGAGTATGATGCAGCCATCGAAATAGAATCGCTACTTGACCTGGCCGCGCAATCATTGGATCAATATCAGCTTACCGGGCATTATCGAAGCCTGTCATTAGACCTCATCGATTTTTCTAACAGGCATTTTTACAAAAACACATTAAAACTTCTTCCCGATTTTACCAGAATAAATGATGAGCTGCCCGGTATTAAATTTATCAAAACAGAAGGCACCTGGAAGCATCACATTAATCTTATTGAAGTACAAAAAGTGGTGGATCTGCTAAGGGAGCTTGGCCCAGAAGACAAGAGCATCGGCGTAGTTACCTTCAATTTTTACCAACAACAAGCAATACAGGACAGCTTAGAGAAAGAGGGTGTGACTGCAAAAGGGCTATTTGTCAAAAATATTGAAAATGTCCAGGGCGATGAACGGGATATCATCATCTTTTCGATGGGTTATGCACCAGACGAAAAGGGGAGGGTCGCCATGCAGTTTGGGAGCCTGAACCTGCAAGGCGGCGAAAATCGGCTAAATGTAGCCATTACCCGTGCCCGGGAGCGGGTCTATTTTGTCACGAGCCTCTGGCCCTCGCAATTGCAGACCGATCAAGTGGCCAATGCTGGCCCTAAAATGTTAAAAGCTTATATGGAATATGCCCAGCAAGTATCCGAAGGAGGATTTCAACCAATGGCCTCATCCAACGCTCAGTTGAGGACAGACTGGCTGCTGAAAGACCGTCTGCTAAGATTCCAGCCAGAGTATAAAAAAGAGCTGCCTTTTGGCGATGTAACTGTAAAAAAAGAAGGGGTTTATAAGGGTTTGATCCTGACAGATGATGATTTGTACCATCATAGTAAATCGTCAAAGGAACCACACGCTTACTTACCCCTTCTGTTGCGAATGAAAAATTGGCCGTTCAGGCGTGTTTACAGCCGCGAATACTGGTCCAATGCATTGGATGATCAGATTCTATAATTCTTTGATACGGATGTTTCTGAATGAAACTTTGTCGCCATGATCCTGCAAAGCAATTTTGCCTTTTGAGGAAGCACCAAAACCTTCCCATGTTTTGAATTTGCTATTGGCTACGAGCTTATCCCATTCAGCACCTTGCGTTGGAAAATCAACTACCTTTTTGCCATTTAGCCAGCTTTCGCCGTGCCCACCTTTGATTACGATTTTAGCTTTGTTCCATTGTCCTGCAGGTTTTACAACTTTGATATCATTGGGCGGTAGCATATCGTACAAAGAGCCTGCTTTGTGATTGCCATCTTTGCCAGCTTTTGAATCCGGATGTTTTTCATCATCCAGTACCTGGATCTCAGGGCCGGTTGAATAGGGGCAGCAATATTTTTTGTCTTCAATTACGTGGTAGATAATGCCGCTGTTTCCGCCCTCCGAAATTTTCCATTCAAGTTCCAGTTCAAAATCACCGTATTCTTTATCAGTAACCAAATCTTTGCCGCCTTTTTCTGCCAAAACAATGGCATTGTCTTCTATTTTCCATTGCGGCAGTACTTTGTCCGATTGCCAGCTATGCCAGCCATTTAGGCTTTTTCCGTCAAAAAGTGTAACCCATTTGCCTTTTTGCGCGTCTGCATCGGCTCCGCTTAGTACCAGCGAAACGAAGGCGATAATTGATGCTTTACCGAACGCGTGCCAATTTTTGCGATTCATGTCTTGTTTGTTAAAAGTTTTGGATCACAATATTAAGTACTTTTGGGCTGCTAATTACTTATACCAATCGAAAGTTGGATTACCAGGGCCTTGCCAGTAACTGCCGATTGGGACAATCTAAATTTTCATTTGAATGGCTTCCATATTTTCTAAAATTGTCAAAGGGGAGATTCCGTGTCATAAAATTGCTGAAAACGAGGACTTTCTTGCTTTTCTCGACGTATTCCCGATTACTGCGGGGCATACTTTGGTTATACCTAAAAAGGAAGTCGACTACCTTTTTGATCTGGACGATGAGCTATACTCCGGGCTGTTTCTTTTTGCTAAAAGTATTGCCCCAGCTCTTCAAAAAGCAATTCCGTGTTTGAGAATAGGCGTCAGTGTAATTGGCTTGGAGGTCCCTCATGCACATGTGCACCTGCTTCCGCTCAACAGCATGGCCGATGCGGACTTTAGTACCAAATTGAAATTCTCTCACGAAGAACTTGCAGCCACTGCTGAAAAAATCCGAAGCTTTTTTCAGAATTAAGAGGGCTCAGTAAATAGAAAAGTCTTTACGGATCCCAACCGTAAATCCATGCGTTTTTCGATATAAATCGCCGATGTCTGCGGCATAGGCTCCCTTTAAAGTTAGCCCTCCCAGTATATCCAGCTTTGTTTGCAGCGCAATTAATCCGGAGAATTGCTTGGGAGAACCTACAAACCTGGTGGCATAAGTGCCGGAATTGCTCGAGTAAGACAGTTTGGTATACCAGCCGATATTTCGAAACAAGGTTCCTTTTAAGCCAACATGGTACAAAAGTACCCTGTTGTTACTGGTGAAATTATCATATTGTGGCCACTTCCAGCCAGTTTGAGAGGTTGGCGGTATAAATGGCGTCCCAATCGTCCGGTCAAAATAGGACCAGCCGTCCCTGATCTGTTGGTTGTTGAAATAGTTGTCATGGCCTCGCTTTTTGCCGTCTCCGAGAACAAAAACATCGCCCCCCTGATTTTTGGTGAAAAGAATTTCCATTACTCCTTCTGTGATCTCGAAGTTAGCCCCATACGAGTTTTTCTTTTTTATCCTCGCACCATACAAACCATCGGAAAGCGTCGTAAGATAGAAAAGCGATCCATCTTCATATACAAACTGCCTGTATAGGAATATGCTCGTCCCATAGTTTTCAACCTCCATTGCGACGTCAATCGAGCCCAGATGATTCCCAATTCTACTTGTACTGTCGAAGTAGGTAATATTCTCTCCGGAATTTCCCACCGTTCCAAATACGGCGCGCAGATAATTGGAAAATCCATCCGGAAGTCTACCGCCTGCTCCGCCCAAGTAGCGCGATTTTCCACCCCACTGTACCTGGTGGTTGAATCCTCCATATAATTTCAGCTTTGAGTTGACTTTTCCGATGCGGAGGTAAAATGCTTTTTGGTGAAATTTCAGTCCGCTGGTAGCTGGGCGATGACTTTCAAATAGTCCGTCCGAATAGAATGCCTGAAAGGATACCCAGTTTTTTGTAAATGGGACTGAGACAAATTTCGTTGTTCCTATCAGCACTTTTGGGATTGGAAGCGCATTACCAGACCAGGCATAAGAGCCTGAACCGATCGTTGAATCGGCCAGACCAATCCATTGCTTCTTACGTCCTACGAAGAGTTCCCAGTTTTTGAACCTCAAAGTCGCGTGCGCTTGTGGCAATAGCACTTTTGGTGTTTCATTGAAGCTTCCCACAGCCTCCACTCCAAAACCAGCCCTCCAGATGTTTCTATTTGTATGCGCAGATATCGGCCAGTAATGTTCTACACCAGCACGTGCAATACCAGCGGGGCCGGTAGTAGGAACTGTCCCAAATTGGTTAGCCTGGATCCAGAAGGGGGTATAGCCATTATTACTGCCCATTCCGGAAAGTTCTGCATAATTGGTTACGGAGTCCTTATAAATTTCGGGTTGCTTAGTTTCTTTTTGAGAAAAGGCAATGATGGGTACCAGTAAAAGAAAGACAAGGGAATTAAATAATCTCATATCGGTGCCCGTCAACTCGTTCGTAATGTGTGTAATGTAAAATCATGGAAAACAAAAATAAGGAGAACTTTCCTGTATTCATATTGTACTGAGGAACGCATTCAGGCGGTTAGTCGAGGAAACCGCTTTTTTTGATGCCGATAAGCAATCCGTAAGTATTGGGATACAATTCACCTATGTCAGACGCGATGCTCGAATAAACGCTGCAGCCCTTGAGAATTTTCAGATCTTTTTCGGCACTTACAATGAGCGATAGCTGCTGTTTCACCTTATCATAAGAACTAACAAATGTGCCCGAGTTGCGCGTGTATGTTGCTCGAAAGCCCAATTTCAGATTCAGCCAGGTAGCGGTAGCGCCCGTGTGGAAAGCCCAGAGACGATTATTGTTGGTGAACTCAGAATTACTTTTCGGCAGACTACCCCTTGTATCCCCGGAGGGAGGAATCAATGGTGTACCTATACCGCTCCCATAGTAAGACCACCCTCTTCGATATAAATAGCTGTTGTAGTAATTTCCCCTCTCAAACAGGGCCAAGTCTGATAGAGGAGACTTATTGATTTGATTGTGTGTTCCCAGCACCTCAACCAGGAAAGAGCGAAATGCAAAATAGGTTGATCCTGCGGGTAATTTATTTACACGCTTTATGCTCAACCCATTCAGCCCATCTTCAAAATTGGTGACCTTGAAGAGCGATCCGGTCTCATAAATATTTTGCCTGTAAAGAAAATATGCCCAGTTATTGCCATGCCACTCACCTCCGATGTCGATTGTTCCGAAATGGTTACCTATTTTTCTATTGTCCAATGTTTTTCCAGTAATGGTATACCAATAGGCTTTTGCAGGGTTAAATTTATACAATGGATTTATTTTATCCTCTCCGCCCCATACAGCCTGATGGTTAATTCCGGCATAGATCTTGAACTTCTGTGCATAATTCCCGAATCTCAGATATAATGATTTTTGATGGAAATAACTATGTGGAACTTGAGTGGCGCTTCCATAATTGACTTCACTCGCACCGAGGTAAGCGTCTGAGTAGGAAAGTTTAAATGCAACAAAGCCGTTTGTCAGGTATAGCGGATAATAGACAGGGACAGAAATTTGAACACGGGGAACAGGTCTCGCATTGCCAGCCACGGAAAGTGAACCGGAAGTAAGCGTTGTATCAACCAATCCTGTAATCATACGTTTCTGTCCCGCAAGAACTTCCACAATACCGATTTTAGCAGCTATATAAGCATCTGATAAAAAGAGGTTGGTTTTTTCTCCGTAACTGGCGATTCCCTGCAAGCCACCACTCCACTGAAATATCCTTGGATTATTTGGATTATAGACTTTGTAGAAACCGATGTTGGCCAGCGTGAAATTCCCATCTTTTGGAACACTACCATTCTGATTTGCTTGTATCCAAAATGGTGTCTGGTTGACAGCTCCTGCTGCTGTAATAGCTGCACGGTAATAGAGTGTAGAGTCCTGAGCGTGAATATTAGACGCGAGGCATAAGAGAAAAAAAGGTAAACAGACTCGCATCTGACAAAATAAGGGCGGCATGCAGTGAATAGAAATTGCTCTTCTGTTGATGAATAGTTAGATGATCAAAGTTATCCGATAAAAGTTAATTTTCTCCATTTCAACCTCAAACCAGCCTTTTCTATTTCCTTTTGGCAAGCATGAATAAACTTAAAGTTAAATGTTGGTTGTTCCTAATCACAGATTCATAGTTTCCGTCGCTGTCGGTCCCAAGAACATTGGGAAGTACAGGGTTAGATAAACAAGAAACTCCCAGACCGGGATTCCGGTCTGGGAGTTTCTTGAAATGAACAAAAAATGAAAGCTTTGTGATTTACAAAACAAATTATCTCCCTCTTTTTTTGAAAATCACAACAGCAGTCAACAGGATGATTTTCAGTTCCAGGTACAGATTCCAATTCTTAATATAGTAAAGATCATACATCAGTTTGTGACGCGCATCGTATACGCCGGCTCCGTAAGAGTACATAACCTGTGCATACCCTGTGATACCTGGCTTAATGTTGTGCCGCATATTATAATAAGGGATGGTCTCATCAAAAGTTTCTGTAAAAACCTGTCTCTCAGGCCTGGGGCCGATTAACGAAAGGTCTCTTCTGAAAATATTGATGATTTGCGGAAGCTCGTCTATCCTGCTTTGTCTCATAAAAGAGCCGTATGCGAAAGTTCTCGAATCGTTCTTTTTGGAGAATGATGCGCCATTTTGTTCGGCGTCCAGACCCATAGATCGGAACTTGATACAGTTAAATGCCGCATTATTCATTCCAACACGTTCCTGATAATAAAACACAGGCCCTGGAGATTCCAATTTAATCCTAAAATAGCTCAGGATCCAAAGTGGCAATGTGAAAATAAATAATATGATGGAAATGGTGACGTCAATGATCTTTTTGGGGTACCTCACTCTTCGTCCAAAGACAGGCAGACAGAGAAGATTCGGATTGATTTCGGCTACATCGTCCGGAATGTAAACCTTTTTTAAAATTTTTTCACAAAAATCATAGACGGTGTTGATGCGGATTGACTTGTTTTTTCTGACGACCAACTCGTAAATAACCCTGTTTCTTTTATCATATTGTGGATTAGTTACGAGGTGGATTTTTTCGAACTTGTCCAGCAAGGGCCTTACCGTGTGATTGAGCAGATAGTCGTCATCTGAGCTGTGCGGAATTAAAATGATCTCCTTGTATCTCTTCAGCAGGAAGGCGAGATCATATTTTTGAAGGAAGTAGTCATAGCTCGTAACAATCAGTACTTCTTCTGAAACGGCGGTTTTACTTAAAAGTCGGTGTACATACCTCCGTTCCGATACGTAAGTGTTGTTCATATGTGTGTATTTAAAATCGAAAAATCGCTTAAAGGATTGATCCAAGTGTGTTTGGAACACAAGTTTAGTTATAAAGTTTTAGAAAATGAAATTAAGTCTCCAATAAAATAATATAAATTTTTGACGAAAATAAAAACTAATTATCAAGTGGCGTTCCAGCGAAATGCTTGATTAAAATAAAGTTAGAATTATTTTGACATTGCCTGTGGAGCTTGGTAAACGTACCAAAGTTAGGTTGGTTACAGTAATGTGGAAGTATGAAAATATCAATATCGGCAGACCCAGGGGGGCGCGTTTTTATCTGTGAATGATGCAATTTTCTGACGTGGATTGGGCTGTTCGATTCAGCAGTGGTATCACTGCGTTTGATCCTAGCTGTCACTGAAACCGCAGGTTGCATGTCTCCGGCCTAATAGCGTATGTCTCCTAAGGTAGTTGCGATACAAAATCATCCGTCTGAGATAGCTTGGGTCACGCTCATGATCCTTTCTCTTAGTAAATTCAACTGGATCAGAAAATTATAACGGGTGATGGCCTAGACTTTCACTTCAGGAAGTACTCCCCTAGGCAAACCGGATAGTTTAGCAAATCTTAAACGGGTTAAGAATGTCTAAATGGGCACTGCTGGTCTATGGGATGTCGATTGTAACGGTTTCGCGGTGCATTTGAATCAGTTAAATTTATTGCCTGTATGGCAAAACGATTTGATGATGTAGGCTAAATCAGTAGTGCGTCGCAAGTGTACCGACTAGTGATGCCCTTTAAAGAGCAAATTATTATTTATGGATTTGAGCTGGTGATAAGATGGGCAAGCTTCAAAATAGCCCGGGGAAATTGCAAAATGAAATCGATTGCCGATAAACAATCTTTATCCTGACCGGCGTAAAGTGGCAATTTTAGACCCCAATTATCGATTAAGTGTATTGCCATGGTAATTTTTGTACCACTCAACAAATAGATCGACGCCCTTTTCGATATTTGTTGTTGCTCGGTAACCTGTGATATGTTCAAGTGCCTCAGTATCAGCCCAGGTAGATACAATATCTCCCGCAATCATATCCTTGAAATTTATTTCAGCTTTTTTGCCAAATGATTTTTCCAGACAGTTTATAAAGTGAAGCAGGTCAACAGGCTTGCCGTTCCCGATATTGAAAACCTGATATTTTTCGGGCATATCTGCCTTCAAAGCAGAGAGAATGCCATCGACGATATCGTCAATGTAAGTAAAGTCCCTTTTCATCTGGCCGTTATTATAAACATTGATAGCTTTACCAGCCTGGATAGCTTCTGCAAATAGATATGGGGCCATATCCGGACGCCCCCAAGGCCCATACACCGTAAAAAACCTTAGGCCAACTGTCGTGAAATTATAAAGATGACTGTAAGCGTGGGCCATCAGTTCATTGGTTTTTTTCGATGCGGCGTAAACGTTAATTGGTGTCTCAGATTTCTGGCTAATGGCAAATGGTTGTTCTGTATTTAACCCATAAACGCTTGAACTGCTTGCATATATCAACTTTTCCGGAGGATATTTGCGGCAACATTCCAATATATTAAAGAATCCTTCAATATTGGATTTGATATAGCTTCTGGGATTTTCCATACTATATCTGATGCCTGCCTGGGCGGCGAGGTTGACTACATAATCAAAAGAATGGGATTCAAACAGTCCCAGCAACCTGTCCATATCCAGCAGGTCCATCTTAATAAATCGGTAATTGCCGGTTGAATCAAGAAAAACATCATCTTCATTGGGAGAGTCCAGGTCAATGCCGCAATTTCTGAGCCTATTATTCTTCAATTCGACTGAATAGTAATCGTTGATATTGTCAATGCCAACGACTTGATGTCCATCCTGAAGTAATTTTTTGACCAGATGAAAACCAATAAATCCCGCTGCTCCCGTTACTAAAACTTTCATTGATAATATAAATTAACAATTTGGCTGAATATTACTTCTTCAGAAAATCCATGGATTGCGAGCTCGCGGCTATGCGCTCCCATACTTTGCCAGTTGTTTTTTTCGAATATGATTTGTTCAACGCTCTTCCTGATGGCGTCTGAGGATCTGGGTTCAATTAGGAAGCCGTTTTTTTTGTCGACAACCGTCAAATTACAACCTGGTACTTTTGTAGTTATCACAGGCAGACCTGTGGCGAGGGCTTCCAATATGCTCCTGGGAATGCCTTCACGATAGTAGCTGGGTAGGATAAAAACGTCCGCTTGATGAAGGTAATCGTTAATATTGCTTTTGGAGCCCAGGAAACGAACCGTTTCATGACCATTGTATTGATCGATAAACTGTTGTGTGACCGCACGTGGATTTTTTTTGTCAGGGTCTCCAATAATTAGCAGTTCAATTTGTGATTTAAGGGGTTCTTTTAGGGAAACGAATGCTTCGACCATCTCTGCAATTCCCTTTTCCCAAATTAACCTTGTTGTACAGAGAAAGCGGTTTTTTTGTCCTTCTGGCCTGACCCGATTTTCAATTGGGCTAAATGTGGTTGTATTGACGCCACTGCCCTTTACAACCTTTATTTTGTCCCTAAATTTTTCCTTGAACAGAAAATCGTCGTAGTCATCGGGATTTTGAATAATTACAAGATTAGCCCTGATGAATTGTAAGAAAAACAGTATTCTGAAAATATTGCGTATGATTCTATATTTCAGAGAGTTGTTTGCGAAAGCTATACCGAGGCCCGCAATATGGAGAACTACTTTTTTCCCGGAAAATATATTGGAGACTACGTTTATCAAATTCGGGACGAATTTGAATGAGTGGGTAAGTTCTATCCCGTTTTGTTGTATGAATTTTCGTATACTCCAAATTGCCCGCATCAAATCCACGGGGTTGACGTTGTCACGTTCAAGCCGACTTGTGAGGACCTCAAGGCCCTCGTCTCTAATGATCTGCGTATAACTATCCTGAGGAACGACGACGTAGACCTGATATCCCTTTTCGATCAAAAACTTTGCGAAAGGTATCCGGGCTTTGTAAAAGTCTTCTCCACAGTGCGCGAGGAGAAGTATTTTTCTATAGATCATGTAGATATCCCGCTTGTATGTGTGTATGCAGGCAATGGATGTCAAAGGTATCCATCTGTTGCCAAATTTAAAAGATAGTACGGCTTTATTAAATGCAGTGTCGGCCCAATCACCTGCAACTTTCTAAGTATAAGCCAACGGATTGTCTGCTGTTTTCGTAAGTTTACCTGGTAGGAAACAGAGTTTAAATTATTTTAAGGACGATTTAGAGGAAGAATGGTGAATTTTCTATTTGATCTGATTGCTTCTCAGCCGAATGCTGATGGCGAGTTTCATGGAGGTGGGAAGTACGCAAAGAAAGTCTTTTTAGCCTTATGCTCATTCAAAAAGATGGACTTTTCATTAATGGGACTATACAGCTCATCGCAGAAATTGGACGCGGAAATCAGGGATACTATTGACCGGAGCGGCGTACAATTGATTGATATTGAAGGTGTTGTATTGCCTGTCATTATAGCGGACAATAATGTACATCGGCTTTATTCGGCACTACCTTTCGGATTGATCAAGTACGGATTGTATGAAGCCTTCCAATCCAATTGTCAAATTTATGGTACCATACATGGGCTGCGTAACCTTGAGATAAGGCCGCGTATGTTTGATCTGAATTATCATTCAATCGGGGACATTAAAGGCTCATGTAGGACTTTTTTTAAAAGTCTGGTGGGGAATCAGGTTGTTAAAAGAGACCTTCTCAGATATCGTCAGATTCTTGGGAACTGCACGATTTTCACGGTTTCGGATCATACAAAATTTTCCATATTGAGCTATTTTCCGGATATCAAGAAAAACATCGAAGTGTTTTATAGCCCCGATGTGACTGAATTCGAAGAGTTTGGTCATGATGAGGAAGCAGCAACTTTCGAGCAGACCAACTATTTTTTGCTGGTAAGCGGCAATAGATGGCTGAAAAATAATATGAGAAGCGTGCTTGCTTTGGATCGTTTGTTTACGGATAATCCTGAAATAAAGCAGCGAGTCGTGATTACTGGTGTTGAATATCCAGAGGTGTTTTCTCGCAATATCATAAATAAGGAGCGCTTTACATTTTACAAATATGTAAGCGAAGCTTTTTTGCACAAGCTGTATAAAAATGCCTATGCTTTCATTTATATGACTTTAAACGAGGGTTTTGGATATCCCCCTCTCGAGGCGATGAAAAAAGGGACACCTGTACTCACAAGTGCTGTAACGTCGGTCCCTGAAATATGCGGGGACGCTGTTTTGTACGCCAATCCATATTCTATTGACGAAATTAGAAACCGTATTTTGCAGCTCTGCGACCAAGCCATACATCAGAGACTTTCTTCGGCTTCGCTCAAACGGTATGAACAGATTTCTGAACGACAAGAGAAAGATTTATGGAAAATGATTGAGACGATAATGAACTGATTCCTTGTCATTTATTGGTCTTTAAAATAGCATTAGGTTGTGTGGTCGAAATTAAATATCTGGTTTTTCGCACCGATTTGAAATCATTTTCCATAATCTGATTGGACTTGATCACTTCGGATTTTGCCTCTATTCTTATTCCGTTATTTACCAATTTCTCTCCGGTGTTTCGGGAAATAATATTGTTGACCAATTGGGAGGCAGGTTGTTCAGATATATTAATGGCCCAATCGCGAACTGAAGAGAAGGAATTTCCAGTAATTGTGGCTTTGGTAATTCCCTGGATGATATTAATGCCGTTCCCTACTTCCCAAAATTTACAACCCTCAATTTTATCAAAAACATTTTTCGAATTTCCATTGGTTACCATAATTCCATTTGCGAGGTGGGTGAAGGAGCTCTTGGAAATCGACCAACCCACAGCACCATTATAAGGAATGTTGATTCCATCGTATTTTCCGTTTCCGATGAATTTACAGCCTGTGAAACGGATGTCCTGTGTCTGATAGGAAATGTTCGCACTCTTTACCGCGTGATCAAAAAACGCCTGAAAAGTACAATTTTGAAAACTTACTGATTGGATGCTATTGGAACCTGCGACAAGTCTCACACCATTTGCAAATACGCAATTATAGTACAATCCTTTTTTGATAGAAGATATAAGTACTTCTCCGGCAAATGAAGAGTTTTTGATGATCAGATTCGCATCATTTTTTGGTAAGTAATATTGCATGCATGGCTTGGCTGTTTTGAATTGGGAATTTGAAATCATCATATTCGATCCACCTGACGCTCCACCCTGAAAAATATCAGAATTTCCACTTTGGCTAACTGTTGTATTGTCAATGGTTAGCTGATAAGTCGCCTGAAAACTGAGACCATAATAACAATTAGTGATGGCGACATTTTTCAATTTTATGTTTTCCGAATGATTGGAAGTTGCAACACCGCTTCTAAGACGATAAGAAGGGCCATATGAATTGCTATCATAAAATTTATAATAATTTCCGCAATTTGAGAAAAACGAATTTTGGATAGAAACATTTCTTCCGTCTTCAATATCAACGCCAGATAAACCGGCCTGCTGCCCTATGCAATTTAGAATAGTTATCTGAGAGGGAATCGCATATTTGCCAATTCCACCCGCTACTGTATAACAATGTCTACCCACTCTTTTTACAATACAGTTTTTGAGCATAACTGCTTTTGTCAAGATAGATGTGTCATTATTATATCCGGCGATATAGATACCGTCCCCTCCATTCATACCTCCACCTGCAATATCTTCCACCAAAATATTTTCGATCAGAATATTACTTACCGCGCCTAAATCTGACCGGACGCTGATACCAATTCCGGAGAATCCATTATCGATTTGATGATTTTCTTTGTTAACGGTACCACATTTTTTTATTGAAAGATTAGTTAGTGCGATTTGATCGGATTTATTAATCCTGATCGCAGTGACGCCCTTGATTCCCGAAAACTGATCACTCGTCTGACCTCCGCCATCAATGCTTAGATTCCTGATGTTTACATTGGAAACATCTACCAAGGAAATCACATCTCCGCTGGTTGTAGCTTTCAGGATGGTCTGGCCGCTGCCTGTCATAGTTAAATCTGACCTACCTTTTAACAACTGGACCAGATATTGACCGTTTCCGAAAAGTACATTTTTGCCGGAATAGATCGCATTCTGAATTGCTTCCGTATCATCCAGAGAGTCGTTCACTTTTGCCCCAAATTCTTCAGGTTTTACAAATCCCGTGGCAGGCGGATGGCTATTAGGCGTTCTTCGTACGTTACCTATGGCTATTTTCTTTTGCCTGACACTTTTTTGAGCGGTAGCAAACAGCGAAAAAGCCAGCATCAAAATCAGGAAACAAACGATTTTTTTCATAACTGTTGTGTATTCGTTATCAAGATTTGCTCCTGGGAGTAATGTCTGTGGAAAGGAATCTGGTTCGTGTAGCGCTCTCAAAAATTAATATGCCAGTATAAGCTGAATCCTGTTTACATCGGCTCAATCAATTGCGTTTCGGTAGTTTTTGATTTAGCTATTTGGCTGATTATTAGCAAAAACCAGAACCATGGATACCAATAATTTGATATAAAAACAAAATGAACCAATGCTGCAATGAAAGAGCAAAGAAAAATGGTTCTTAAATTTTTATCCTTAATTGAGATAATATCAATGAGATTAAATAAAATGAAGCACAGGAAAAGTGATAAACCGAGGGCGCCGCTTTCGAGGAGGAAGGTGAAATATAACACCAACGCAGCTTCATCATAGCGAAGTGAATTGTAAGCGGCCGGACCGTAACCGAATATGAGATGAAAAACGTCGGCGCTTTTCATTGTTGTGATCACCTGAACGGCTCTTTCGGATCTATCGTTGGCAGAACTGGAAGTAGTTACTTTGTCATAAACAGTAGCTTCCAAGATTTCAGAGCCGACTGTTTTGTAGAAATAAAACAAGCCGGCAATGATCAGCAGGCTGAAAGTAACAATAGAAATAAATCTGGATACTTTTACCTTTCTGTTTATTTGTAATAGTTTACGTGTTGTTCTTCCCATTAATACAATTGCAGAAATACCGCCTGCGATAATCCATCCCGCACTGCTAAAAGAAAATATGAAGCAGAAGATCATAGATATCAGGGTTATGACAAACAATTTTCTGTTTTTTCGCAACCCGTAAAGGCCAATTGGACCAAGAATTTCATAGTAGAATGCCAAGTGACCCGATTCGATAATAACGGACCTGATCCTGATAAAGCTGGATGCAAATGGTTTGTAACCTTCTACAGCTACCCTAGGAATATATTGGTCGATATCGACAAAATAGATGTTTTTTGCGACGAATTCAATAATGCCAATGATAGAGGTAATTAAAATACCAATACCAATTAGATATACTATTTTATCAAATGAAATTTCCTTTTTTTTAACTTGATCTGTTAAAATATTCCTGAGCATGTAATAGTTGGCCAGTATTACAAAACTATACGCTACCAAGTGATTCAGGGGTTTTCCTGAGAGAAATAGTCCCGAATTGAGAAAGAAACTGGCAACCACAGATGACCAGAACAGCAAAATTGCAATGTCAATATAATCGATTGCGAAGCTTCGTGTTCCTAGTACAAATCCAATTAGAAACAAGAATGATAAGACAAGCAAAATAAGTAAAGTAGGTGTTATTACCTCTGTAAGTGCGAAGGCACTTGTGAAAGGAAGGCTTATAATGTATGCGTATGTCAGAAATCTGGTCAAGAAGAATAAAATTACAGGTAATTGATTATTTTATATTTTATCCAGATAAGAAGATAATTAAACTTCTTGGTGAGTATACTATAATTATTATATCCAAAATCCTCCAATATTTCGAGCCGCTCTGAATTAAGCTTACCGGAAGAGGTAATACTTTCGGGGTGCCTCCGGAAAACACTTATGGGTAATTTCAGATGCTTTAATTTACCAGAATCTAAAAGCCTGAAAGTATAGTCGAAATCGGAGGCGTATTTATATTTTAAATTGTATCCATTGACAAAATCAAGCGATTTTCTTGTTACGATTAATGCCGGGTGGGGTATAAATGTTCCGTGTGTGGAGAGCAAAAGTTGCTTTTTGGTTACCTGGAAACTTTTCCGTAACCGTAGATGATCGCCTTCCCTGATAAATAAATCTGCGTAGTAAGCAAGGGCATCCGGGTATTTTTGAATTTGTTCAAAGATTTTTTGCACGGTATCTTTTTCTGGTATGCAATCGTCGGAATTGATAACCCAGATGAAATCGCCGGAGCTTTTGCTCAATCCTTTGTTAATTGCATCATACATGGATTGGTCTTTTTCACTGATCCAGAATGCTATTTTGTCTTCGTATTTTTTTATTATATCAGTGGTCCTGTCTTCCGATTTTCCGTCAATCAGGATGTATTCAATATTGGGATAGGACTGGGAAACGACACTTTTAATCGTCTCTTCAATATAAATTTCTGAATTGTAGGAAACAGTAATGATTGTAAACTTCGGGTATTTGTTCGCGTTCATAGCTCTTTGCTTGTCTGGCGGATAAACCGTGCAGGATTCCCTCCCCAGATCTCGCGATCCGGAATTGATTTTGTAACAACCGAACCGGCAGCGACAATGCTGTCGGAACCAATGGTTACGCCTTTCAAAATGATGCATTGGGTTCCGATAAAAGCGTTATTCCGGATTTGAATAGGAGCGGTTGCAATATAGGCCTGATCCTGTCCGCTACGTCGTAAAGCAGGATCTAATGCATGAAAATCATTGTCAAGAAGCTGGCACCCGCCGCCTATGTTCACATTATCTTCGATTACGATGCTGGTACGAGCAACAAATATAGAACTGGATATCCCTACATTATTTCCAATTTTTATGGTAGCCCCCTGCAGAATGCGAAACCGGGTTTGCGATGCTAGACCCACGGGATTTGCCCATTTGCTCGAATTGATCACTACGTGGTCACCAAATTCGATTGTTCCTTTTCTGCCACTGACAAATAGAAAACCTGATATTTTTGGGAATGAGTTATATCTCCCGTTACAAAGTTTGATCATTAAATAATTCCAAAGAAAAGGAATGTAAATCAATAGTTTTGACATTTCGCTTGGTATTGACTGACTTTAATAAAAATTATTACTGAATAAGTGATTCCTTAACTCGTTTTATTTTATCCTTTCCATTTGTCCCAAGGACTTGTATTAATGCATTAACCAGGATCAGCTTCGCACTATAAGCAAACCATCCAAGTGAAGGTAAATATTTATAGATTTTATGTTTTAACTGGGCTTTTCTGGTCTCTTTTAATAAAACATATTTACTGATTTGATTGCTTATTCCTCCCTCATACATTTTGGCAATTGTCAATGGAATGAACAGAGCATCGTTTGTTTTGAGATATCCAAGTAGCAGATCGTAGTCGCCCAGCACTCTGTATGAGATATCGTACTGCTCTTCCAAAAACAGTTCTTTCGAATGAAAAGTAGCCTGGTGCGGTATCCTCATTGAAATATTAATAAATTTATCTTTAATGATTTTCCAATCTAGGCCATATGAAACCTCTTTTCCCGAGTCGTAAATAAATTCAACCTTTCCGTAAGCAACTTTACTTCTACAATTGATCAAATATGGAACGGCTTGCTCAATAATGGTATTGTCAGTCAGGAAATCGTCGGAATTGATGAATAATAACCAATCACCGGTTGCTGCCCTTATTCCTTTGTTCATCGCATCATATATTCCGCGGTCTGGTTCGCTGATCCAGTATGCCAGTTGCAGCTGATACTGTTCAATTATTGCAAGTGTTCCATCCGTCGATTTGCCGTCTATGATAATATACTCAATATTTTTATAGGTTTGGGTAAGGATACTTATTATCGTGCCTTCAATTGAGCTTTCTCCGTTTCGAACAACAGTTATGATGGTTATTTTCGGGTCCTGCAGCATGGTTAATCTAACGGTTTCAGGAGTCTCGTTAATGATTGAAATCAGAGGTCCAGCACCTTTATAATGGTATGGGCGAAATCCTGGATATTTTGCGAATAATCTATCTGCTTTCGCACTGGCGGCGTGGCTACTGATCGCTCAATGGCCAACGCGAGTTCTTTAGCAGATCTTGGGTTAAAAAAATCGCAATTTTCATTGCCTTGTTCTCTGTGAACTGGCAAGTCGCTTAAAATAATATATTGGTTAAGTGCCTTACTGTCCTCGACGACAGTGCTCCATCCTTCAAACAAGGAAGGCTGAATAATTGCGGTAGCGTGGTTCATCAGGGATAGTTGTTCCGCCCGGTCAATGAACCCGAGAAACCTGATCCATTTTTGAATCTGTTCTTTTTCAACAAAGGTTTTGAGCGTCTGGAAGTATTCTTTATTTCTGTGATCCTTGTCACTACCTGTAAAAGCAACTTGAAAATCGAGATTTTTGTCTTTTAAAAGCGCAATAGCTTCTAACACAACTTTATGGTTTTTATGCTTCCAAAACTGGTTCGGGGACATAAAATAGGTCTTACCTATATCAAATTTGGACTTTAAATTCAGCGTATTTAAATGCTCGAACCGAGGCAGGATGCTGGCAAATCGGAGGAGCCTGAGATCGCAAATGTGATGTGGATAAAACTGGATAAAATCTTTCATAGCATCATTGCTGCTGAAAACAACAATCCCACCGTTGGATGCAATGGCCGATTGTGTGTTTCGTCGCTCTGCAATTTCTGCTTCGGAAAACATTTCCGGCAGGTAGCGTTCCTGGAAATCAGGGATCCAATGGATCGGCGTTTTGCCGAGAAAGGTGTATGGGTTATAAGGATAAACAATTTCCGGAAGCAAATCATAAAAGGCTGATTTACCTGTTATGATCCTTTTAACCCTGAACCAAACCTTCATCAGCTTATTTGGACTATTGGCCTGGTGAAATTGGATGTAAGGATAGTTGATGTCCCTGACCTCATCTAGCGGCGACCCGTAACCGTGAAATAGTAGTATTTCAGGTTTAAGGTCGTCCCTCAAAAAATTGAGTGCTCTTATGAGGTTCAAAATATAGATAATCCCTCCGGCCCACTCGCTGTAGGTGGAGAGAAAAAGTAACCCGATCTGCTTTCGTTCTACAACTGGCTTCTCCATTGGAAATATTTTTCAAGTCCCTGATGTAGACTTATAGAAGGTTTATAACCCATCGATTGAATCTTTGAAATATCGGCGCGCCAGTTGAGCGGATCTCCTTCCTTTACTTTCCCATTGAAGCTTACCGCCTTTTTCTCTGGGAAAAAAGACAGAAAGGTGGAAACCGCGTGCTCGATCAATATCTCTTCGCCATTGGCTACATTAATTGTTTCCCCCTGAAATTCGGTATGTTGCAGACAACAAATAATCGCTTCGACAACATCTTGAACATGAATGAAATCCCGTGTTTCTTTTCCTGTGCCAAACAGTTCGACAGAATCGGTGTTCTTTGCTTTTTGATATAAGTCCCAGAATAACTGTTTTTTCAATCCGTTACCATAGGCCGAAAAAATACGCAATGAGCATGTTGGGACTTGATGATAAGTGTAAAAACTGCGGCAAATTTGCTCGGATTGCAGTTTATGAAGTCCGTAGGGAGAGATTGGGTTCAAGCTCAAATCCTCGGTAACCGGGATTCTCTCAGGGTTTCCATAAACAGCAGCACTTGATAGATTGATAAATTTACAGGTCGGCTGGTTGGTTCTGACGGCGTCCAGCAGTTTGATGACATTGTAGGTATTTAGGGTAAAATCACGAAGCGGGTTAACCAAAGAATCCGGCACACTCGCAGCGCCAGAACAATTCACGCATGCATCAAAACTCCTGGACTGGAAAATCTTCTGATAGTCTGCATTGGTCGAGTCGATCTGAAAATAGTTCGATTTCTCGTAATCGACTACGACATCGCATTCATAAACTTCAAAGCCCGCTTTTTGAAATTGTGCCGCAACGTAACCACCAATAAAACCCTTGGATCCTACTATAAGAACATTCATTTTATTCATTTAAATACTTTATTATCCTTGCTGGGTTGCCAGCGACAACTGCCCAGGCCGGGACATCTTTGGTAACCACACTTTTTGCTCCAATGACTGCTCCCTCACCGATAGTCACTCCTTTGAGGATTGTCACATCAAAACCAATCCATACTTTATTGCCAATTTCTATTGGTTTTTGGACCACGCTGGTCCAGTCTTTATTCAGAATATTATTGCCGGATTCTGTTAAGTCTTTATAACACTGATGATTATCATTCATCCTGTCTTCCCAATATATAGAATGAGAATTATGATCATATAATGTAATTCCCCACGCCATGGTCACATCATTACCAATCGAAATACTGGTCCTGCAAATGAAATTGGCATTGCCTATGTGAACGTTATCTCCAATAGTTACCTTTCCTTTTGCAGTTTCAAATATGAAATCTGCTTTTATGATGCATTTTTTGCCAACGGTCACGTAATTTCTTTCCTCTTTTTTGGTGTGAAAAAAAAGTCTGATCCCATGTGGCTGCATGATCGTGCCGTCGCCTATCTGATACAAATAGGAGGGAAGTTTACCAAACGTAAACTTGTACCGCAACTTTTTGATCAGGTTCAGGATACTGCTCATGTGTGATTGGTATTTGCGGGTTTTATCAATCGCAGTGCGGTATAATGGCAGATGAGTAATGCCGGTATTGACAATATTCCGGAGACAAGAGGTACAGTTCCCAAACCGGTGTTATACTTGAACCCCAGTTTGATAAGAGGATATACCAAGATAATATTCATAAATGCCAATATGACCTGCGGCATCACTCTTTCGAACGCATTCAAAAATACAGCTCCGGCATAGGCAACAGATTGGACGGAAACAAGAAACGAAAATGGAAGGCAATCTTTACTTGCTACTGCGATTTTACCACTGGTCCAAAGACTGATGAAGTATGGTGCCACGAACATAATTGCGAAAGATCCCCCCGAAACGACCAGAGAAATACCCAGTAGCTTTTTGTAGGTGTTTCTTAATTTTAAAAAATTGCCCTGCGCTTTTAGAAAGACTATCTCGGACCAGAAAACGGAAATGATGATGTTGAAAAAGGTCATATACAGCGTATAAACCTTGTTGATGGTGTCGTAGTAAGTAGTATCCGCAGCCGTGAGGTTGGAATAAACGTAATAATTGCCCATTGAGAAAAGGAGCAAAGTGCTGATTTGCAATATAAAAAATTTGGCCCCAGTAATTAATGTACTGTCAATTATAGGCTTGCTTAGCAGCGATTTGAAATGCGGCAAGCGGATTTCTGATTTGGTGAAAGCAAGGTAAACGCCCGTTCCGTTGACAATGGAGTTGACCACGCTGTATCCTATTGCGATATTCGTAAGATTACCGATAGCATTGATATTGATCAGGAGCACGACGAACGTAGCCCAGAGCACAGCTCTCATCAAGCTTATGAGGGCTGTGTAATGAACAAATCTCAATCCCTGCAAAACCTGATTGCTGATGCTAAATGGAAAATAAATGATGTAAGGAATATATATGATCAGCGATAGCGATTTGTACTTGCTAAGAATAGGATTATTAAAAACGGTATAGACAAAAAAACAGGAAATCAATACTGTAATGATGAGATAGTATTGGAAGGTATTTTTAAAATAGCCATTCAACTTTTCTTTATCTCGGTCGGCGAGGTATTCCGTAACACGGTTACGGAATCCATATCCGATGCCAAAATCGGACGCGAGTATCCAGCTAACGAGCGATATCAAAGTTACCCATAGCCCGTAATTGTCTTTATTAAGATATTGTATCAGCAATGGCACCATTATAAAGCTTATAACGGACGTAGTGATCTGACTAACAAAGGAAATTGACAAGGATTTGCCGGCCCTTCCTAAACTTTCAATGCGATTTTTAATAGACATTGTACAATCTTAAGCTGGGTTCTGATAGTGGCGAAAACCGGATATTTAAACTGAAACAGGAAATCCGTTGAAAAAGAAAGATTTTTCTTTTGGGCATGAAGCGATCTCAGTCCTGCCAAAAGATTTCTCGCAATCACTTCATTGGTGTTTTTTCTGATCAAGAAACTGCTGTAATTGACATTTTTAAGCTCATTCCCGATTTTTTTCTGCCAGAATTCCACTTCATTGATCCACTCTTTGGTAGCAATCAACGTTCCGGTCATGCTCTTTTTCCACACACGGTACCCCGCAATGATCTCCGGTACAAATACCGATTTTGATTGAAGCAGCGCAGTTTGGATAAAGTCACTATCCGTTGCCGTTATTTTGTAAGTTTCGTCAAACTTGCCAATCCTGGTATAGAGCTCTTTCTTGAAAAATATAGCGATCACCCGTGCATCGACACCGTATTTGACAATTTCATAACCCTTTGGAGCGTCTGAAATGGTCAGTTTTTTCACTTTCCAGCTATTTATCTCATTGCCATCTTCATCGATATTTTTATGCCCAAAAACGATCATTTCTGCATCCGGATATTGAGCGATATAAGCCTTAACAGTATCAAATGCTCCTTCGAAAAAGATGTCGTCGTCGGATGCGACGCAGATCCATTCTGCGGTCAGGTTTGAAGCTGCATTGTTCCAGTTCTTGACGACATCAACGACATGATCTGTTCCAATAAATGTGCGGTTCTTAAATTCCTCCCGAAATGCTTCGGTACAGCTGTTTCCATTGTCGCTGACTACCACTTCCACATCCGCAGGAATGGTGTTCAGCAGCATTCTCAAATACCTTTCCCGGTTGTATGTCGGGATTCCAACGCCAATCTTTGGTTTGGGGGATATCATGAATTCAATTTGATGTATTGTGATAGTGTGTCCTGGATATATGCATAATGGGATTCGTTAAGGCCCGGCCAAACGCCCAGCCAGAACGAGTCGTTCATGATGATGTCGGTATTGGTTAAATCACCAACAACCCTGTGCTGAATTTCTCTGTAGGCTGGTTGACGCAGCAAGTTTCCTGCGAATAGCAGCCTGGTGCCTATCTTCTGTTCCTCCAGATATTGAGTAAGATCGCTTCTGTTGAGCGTACTGCCTTCTCTGATGGTGATCATAAACCCAAACCAGCTAGGCTCACTGTGAGGAGTAGCCTCATGCAAAATGAAGTGCTCTTCGAAGGGTTTAAGTGCATCGTAAAGCAGCTTATGGTTTTCCCGACGCTTTGATACAAATTGATCTGCTTTTTGCAATTGACTCAGACCAACTGCTGCCTGCATATCGGTTACTTTCAGATTGAAGCCGATATGGGAATAGGTATATTTGTGATCATAGCCAAATGGCAGACCGCCTAATTGCCATTCAAAACGTTTACGGCAGGTATTGTCCTTCCCCGTTTCGCAATAACAATCTCTTCCCCAATCGCGGAAGCTTTCGACAATCATCTTTAATTTTGGATTGTTGATAAGCACAGCGCCGCCTTCTCCCATTGTAATGTGGTGGGCTGGATAGAAAGATACCGTCGCTAGATCACCGAATGTACCGGTTTTACGTCCACGATAAGTTGCTCCAAGGGAATCACAATCGTCTTCAATAACCCATAAGTTGTATTTCTTCGCAACTTCCATAACTACATCCAAGTCGAAAGGATTTCCAAGACTGTGGGCGATCATAATGGCTTTTGTTTTCGAAGTTATTGCCTGCTCGATAAGAGCAGACTTGATATTATAGGTGGGAATATCAACATCGATAAAAACAGGAATTGCGCCGTATTGCAAAAGAGGATTAATGGTAGTTGGGAACCCTGCTGCGACGGTAATGACCTCGTCCCCCGGCTTAATCTGACGATCTCCGAGCTTAGGAGAAGTTAACGCATAGAAAGCACAAAGGTTTGCGGACGATCCTGAGTTGACCAGGACCGAAAATTTGGAGCCGAAATATTTAGCAAACTGGAATTCGAATTTTTTGCCAAATCTTCCGGTGGTAAGCCATCCATCCATCATTGAATCAATACCCAATAACAGATCATGCTCATTAACTAATTTACCTGTTACCGGAATATAGTCGGTGCCGGCAATGATTTCCCTGGAGGTGTTCTTCTTCAAAATCGGGATCAGTTTTTCGATCAGTTCCGCGTCCAGATTATTAAGATTGTGTGGTGTTTGGTCCATTAAATCAATTAATTAAGGATAAGTCATCCCTCATGTTGAAAGTTAGCTTCTGTTTTGTGCGTGGTATTTTATGGTCATGTACTTTCCATTGCGATCGGTTTTGCAAAAGGCTCCATCTCAGTCAGTGGTTTACCAAATGCAATTTTTGGATAAGCGTTGGCATAGGAGTCAACCATAACTTGTAAAAGTTTGGGTTTGGATTCCCCGTCTTCGCGTAAGAACCATTCTACCGCAGAATCAATCTCCTCGTCCTTCCTGATCGTACTGGCTGCGATGCCATAAGCATGGGCCACCTTTTCAAAATCAGGTGCAGAGTAGCCCCAAAAGGTGGATTGATAACGAGAATTAAAATAACTGTCCTGAAATTGCCGGATCATACCAAGATTATTATTATTGATCACGATCATTTTGACGGGCAGGTTGTTTCGAAAAATGGTCTGCAGTTCCTGTATATTCAACTGGAATCCACCATCTCCTGCTATTACTACAACTGTTTTCTGGGAAGCTAAACAAGCCCCAATGCCCGCGGGCAACGCAAATCCCATAGCCCCCATGCCGCCTGAAGTCAGGAAACGTTGCCCCTCCGTTATTTCAAGGGATTGGGCAGCCCACATTTGGTGATTTCCGACATCCGCAATCCACGCAAATACGTTTCCTGCATTGTGGGATAGCTTATGCATGAAAACATTGGGATTGATCCCTGTAACCGAAGGAAGTTCATTCACGTCGGGCCAGGCTTCTTTCAACGTTCTTATTTCAATTTTCCAGGAGGAAAAATCTGTCCTAACCGGCGTAGTATCCATAAACCTAAGAATGCCTTCAAGAAACGAACTCAGGTCGTCGTGAATAACATGACAGTTTTTAAGCCGGTTATTAAGCTCCCCCAGTTCGCAATCCACATGAACGATCTTTTTTGAACCAAAGAAGCCGGTATCAGCACCGGTTTGTCTAATGTCCAAGCGGCTTCCCAATACCAGTATCAAATCGGATTCACCTATTGCAAGGTTGGCCCATCTGTTGCCGTAAGCCCCTAAGAAACCAATATTACTCTTGTCCGTTCTCGGCAGTACATCTATTCCAAGCAGGGACGTAATGACCGGAAGGGAAGTACTCTCCACAAATTTTTTAAAAAGTGCTTGGGATCCCGAGGACCTCACACCGCCGCCCGCCAGGATAACTGGCCTGGACGAATCATTGATCATCTCAACGATTTCCCGATACATCATTTGCCGGGAAGCATTGTCCCCGGTTGAAGCAGGAACTGTTTTCTCTATATATTCTATTGGCCCGACTGCAATATCAGCACGTTGAATATTCATTGGAATGTCGATTAAAACCGGGCCGGGGCGACCACTTAATACGACCGAAAATGCCTCGTTGAAAACTTCTTCAATTTGAGAAGCATCTTCAATACGATAAACCGCTTTGGTAATCGGCTCAGCCATCGTAGCGATGTCTGTCTCCTGAAATCCTAGCTGTCTTATCGCACGGTCACCTTTTTGCTCATGCAGATTGACTTGCCCGGTGATGAATACAGCAGGGGAGGAATCAAAATAGCAACTTCCAATACCGGTCAGTAGGTTCGTAGCGCCTGGCCCGGATGTAGCTAGAGCGACCCCCGGACGTCCAGTGGATCGTCCAAATGCATCCGCAGCAAAAGAAGCTGCCTGCTCATGATGCATGCTGACGATCTTGATGTCGTCATAAGCCGCAATGGAATCCAGCATATGAGTTATCATCCCCCCAGCCATCTCAAAGACGGTGTGAATTCTCTGTTTTTGGATAAATGCTGCTATATAATCTGATACTTTCATCCTCCTATTATTTAATTGATTTATAGAAATTGATTGTTTCCGCCAAAGCAGACCTCGTATCACATAAATCAAATTGTCCAAATGTGGTATTAAAAAGTTCACTGTTGCCCTCAATGTGCATAGACTGCTGCGGGCGGAAGGGAACAGCTCCAAATGAAATTGCAGCTTTGGATTTAATTATATCGTTGATTTCAAGAATCAGAGACTTCAATGGTCTTGCGTGGTTGGATGATAAGTTGTACACTCCCGAACGATTCTCGGTCATTTGAACAACTTTAAGAATCATACCCACCAGGTCCTTCACATAAAGGTAATCATATTGTTGCGTACAAGCCGTGAGATTACAGGGCCTGTTATTCAGCAGATTATTAATTACCATGGGAACAAACCAGCTCTTGTCTTCTTTTGGTCCAAAAACCGAGTAAACTCTGAGCCAATACCACTCTATACTGTTTTGCTCACAAAATACTTGAAGCGTCTTTTGAGCGGCTAATTTAGCTACTGCATAAGCGCTGTCTGGTCTCGGCAACACCAGTTCACTTACCCGACCTTCGATGGATCCATATTCTGCCTGCGATCCAAAGGCTATGAATTTTTTGACAGGCACCAATCGACTGATTCTAAGCAGTGTAAAAAGAATCTGTAAGTTTGAAAATTGCATTTCCCAGTTTCCACGCTCAATATGGTTTATTCCCGTCCAACCCAGATGAATGATTATTTCTGGCCTAAATTCAAGCAAGGCACTTTCCATAGTGCTTTCCTGGATCCATAAAATCTGGTCTTCGAATTCTTGACAACGCCATAAATCTGTTGAGCGTCTTTTCAATGCCATGAGCTGATAACCTTCATTGATTAGGAGGTTGGCAAGATGTGAGCCAATGAATCCCGACACTCCCGTCAAAAATATTTTGTTATAGGGCATCAGCGAATTCCATTATTTGATCTCGGGTAAAAGAAATAACTGATGCCTGCCCTTCGAACTGTTTATACCAGTCCAATGTTTTTTCGACTGCTGTCTGAGCATTGTATTTGGGCCTCCATTCCAGGACATTAGCAGCCTTGCTGATATCTAGTTTTAAAAGTCCTGCCTCATGAAGCTTCTCTCTGGCCGCTTGGCTTTCGTAATTGCCTTGTCCCCACTTGGCTAACGCAATTTTGACAAGATCCTCTACGGTTAGATTGTCCTCGGGTAGGGGACCAAAATTCCAGCTATCCGCTATTAAAGTCGGGTTGTCAGTCATTTTGGCACCCAAATGCAAGTAGCCGCCTAGCGGCTCCAAAACGTGTTGCCATGGACGGACGGACGAAGGGTTACGAACAAATACTGTTTCGTTTTTTGAGAGGGCCCGTATAATGTCCGGTATGATACGGTCTCTCGCCCAGTCACCGCCCCCAATTACATTACCAGCCCGTGCACTCGCTATCGCTTTTTGATGCGTGGCATATTCTGCAATGTTGAAAAACGAATTTCTGTAAGAACTGATCACCAATTCGGCACAAGCCTTGCTCGCACTATACGGATCGTAGCCTCCCAGGCGATCATTTTCCCTGTAAGGATATTGCCATTCCTTATTCTCATAAACTTTGTCAGTTGTAATCAGAATGACATTGCAGCTTTTTGTTAACATTCTAACTGCATCCAATACATGTGCAGTCCCTATCACATTTACAGCAAACGTTTCGGAAGGCATCTCGTATGAAAGGCGAACAAGCGGCTGCGCGGCGAGATGAAAGATATAATCTGGTTCGAATGAAGTGATTTCAGATATCAGGCGGTCTCTGTCAAGAACATTCGCTATGACCGAATCGCATAACGTGTCGCCTTTTATGACATTGAACAGATCGAAGTCGTGGAGCGGCGCAAGCGAATAGCCCTTGACATCTGCTCCCAGTAAATAAAGCCAATTGAGCAGCCACGAACCTTTAAAACCGGTGTGACCAGTCAGAAAAACCCGTTTGCCTTTATAGTAATGTGTTAAGTGTTGATAATTCATTTGGGTGTCTACCAGTTTTTCCACGGGGCTTTTCCCGAGTCCCACAAATTTTCTAATTCATGTTTATCTCTCAAAGTATCCATTGGCTTCCAGAAGCCGTCATGCTTATAAGCCATCATCTGACGATCTGCGGCTAAGTTTTCAAGAGGTTCTTTCTCAAATATCGTGTTATCGTCGCTTATATAATCCATGACTTCTGGTTGGCAGATAAAAAAACCGCCGTTGATCCATGCGCCATCTCCTTTGGGTTTTTCCAAGAATGAAACAACTTCCTGGTTTTCGGAAATGTCTAGTGCGCCGAATCTTCCGGAAGGCTGCACTGCAGTAACGGTCAGTAATTTATGATGGGCTTGATGATATTCAACGAGGTCTCTAATGTTAATATCTGCAACGCCATCGCCATAGGTGAGCAGGAATGGCTTGTTATCTAGGTACTCTTTCACTTTTCTAACTCTTCCTCCAGTCATGGTTTCGAAACCGGTGTCAACCAGAGTTACTTTCCAATGCTCAGCCAGTGAATTATGTATTTCCACCCTGTTTTCCCGCATGTGGAAAGTTACATCCGATTGGTGAAGAAAATAGTTCGCGAAATACTCTTTTATATAGTAACCCTTGTAACCCAGGCAAATTACAAATTCATTGAAACCATGAGAAGAATAAATTTTCATGATATGCCAGAGGATGGGCTTGCCGCCAATTTCCACCATTGGTTTCGGCTTTGTTACAGTTTCTTCCGAAATACGGGTTCCGAAACCACCAGCTAGCAAGACTACTTTCATGGATCAAATGGATAAGTGAGTGTATTTTTGTGTTTTATTGGATAGTTAGCTGAGTAACTTATTCTGAAGTTTCTCTCTAACAAAAAAAATATACATTAAACCTAAGAAACCGCCTAAAAACGCATAGCCGAGCGCAATAAACAATTTTCGGGGCTTGCTATTACTAAGTGGCACTTTTGCAGGTTCAAGAACTTTAAAGATAGGCTGTTGTTCCTGAACCTTAATTCTTGCTTGTTCTAATCTCGTTACCAAATCGTTATAGATAGCCTGAGCTAGTGTGTATTCTGATTGTAACCGTTGTTCCTCAATTCTGGCTGTGTTAAGGTAAGCATTAATGTTCCTGTCTCTGTAATTTTGCAAAGCATACTCTGCCTTTTGCTGCCTTACTTTGGCTTCTGCTGTTCTTTTTTCAAGAAATATAACTTCTCTTGCCGTTTTGCTAGTTCTATAATCCGACACATAGTTCATAAGGTAGGTGCTCGCGGCATCAACAACGATAGCTGCAACAACAGGATCCCTCATTTCGGCAGCTATAGTTATTATACCTGTCTTGGTATCAATGGAGGTTTGAACTATCTGAAGGATTTTGGCTGCATTACCCATTTCCGAACCTGTCAGGGCAAGAATTTTTGAATCACCGGGTAGTACCGGCCGATTCTCCACTTGTGGGACAGGGGCACTTCCGAACAGCTTCGAAAAAATGCTTTGAGTGTTTTCAGTCTCCAGATATTCCTTCAGAGATTTATATTTGTGATTATACTGGTCTATAACCGGCTGCCTCAGCATAAATATACCAAAAGGAATGCTTTGTAAAACACTCGGATACAAATCAGTTCTCACTGCACCGATTTTCTCAGCAGACATACCGCCCATGGCAAGCCCAGCAAAAAAACCTCCCGTAGTCGGTCCCTGTTCAGGCAGAAGAATAGTTTGAGACAGATATTCTTTTGGCTGCAGGTAACCAGTTAGATACCCTAAAACCCCAAATGCAAATGTTATGGAAACGAGCAGTATGAAATATTGCTTGAAGAAAAAAAACACGTCAGCTATGCTTATTTCAATACTTTCTTTTCGTCGTGCCGCTGAATGAAATGTTGGTTCAGACATAGTTCTAGAATTTCAAGTAACTAAAGTAAGCGTATGATTGTCAGCGCAATGGAGCTTAAGATTGAGATAATTGCAATTCTCTCTCCCGAACTCATTTGTCTTTCCTGTTTAGGTTCCTTTAGAGGAACGGTTATCGTGGATCCCAACTCAATTTTGGGATAAGAGCGAAAAAAAAGAAACTTCTTTGTTCTGTGCGTTCGACCGTTCGGATAGGAAACATAGGCGCGGTTCCTCCAGGCTCTTTCAGTATATCCCCCGGCTTGAGAGATGTAATCCGTATAAGAAAATCTGCCATCAAAATTCATTACAGAGGGATTTTGTACACCGCCCTGAATCCGGACGGTTTCAATTTTAATAGGTATAACCAAGTTATCTCCATTTTGCAATAAAAGATTTGATGGTAGTTCGGGTCTCTTTAATATCGCATCCAGGTCTACCGCAACCAGCTCGTTATTTCTGTAAAACCTCGCACCGCCCAGGTAAGCCTCGGGTTTGAGACCCCCTGCTTTTGGGAACAAGTCAGTGATACGCTCGAAATTTGATAAAATGGTATAAGTACCCGGATACTTAACTTCACCTGAAATAGTAGCTGTCTTTTGATTTTCATATCGGGGCGATTTTCGCACAAAAATGATATCAAAAGGTTGAAGCTTGAATTTCTGATCCTCCGGATTTAAACTAAGATTTTCAGAAACATTTAACGTAAAGATTCGGACATTCTGTGAATTAGGAAGATCCAACGTGTCTTCTTTAACCCTTCGGGAAACTTCAATTCTATAGGGGATACCGCCTTCCACATAACCCCCAGATTGAAATATTACGTCCGCAACGGTAATATCTTTATAATAGTAATAATCGCCAGGATTGATGACAGCTCCTGCGATTGATAAATAGGTAAATTCTTTGAGGTCTTCAACGGATTTAATAGTAAGAATGTCACCGGCAAGCAAAGGAATATCTTCAATTTCACCATTGATTAGCTTGCGCAGGTCAATGGCAACGATACCGTTTTGTGTATCGCCTGAGGATCTTTCCAGTATGGCACGATTAAGAAATGCCCTTGGGCTAAGTCCTTGGGCAGTTTGAATCAATTCGAGGACGGTATTGCATTTTTCTTCCAGCGCGTAGGCACCGGGTATAGTGACAGCACCATTGACCTCAACCTGATTGATCACGACGTCAAGTATTTGTTTGATGTTGAATATGTCACCGTTTCTAAGCGCAAATGTTTCAACTTGAGCTGAATCCAGGCTACCTATGATATAGTTAGTGCCTGTATTACGTTGATAAGTGAGTACTTTGGTATAAGCCTCTGGTGTGAAGCCACCAGCATAACGTATTAATGATAAGATCTTTTCGCCTGGTTTTGCCTCGAAAATACCTGGCCTTTTTACTTGGCCATTCAGCTCAATTCTTGTATCAAAAGGCCTAATGAGGATGATGTCCTGATCTTGTAACGCTATGTTATCAAGTAAATCGGCGTCTACCAGGAAACGATACAGGTCAATTTTCTTGACAACCTTGTTGTTTCTGATCACTTCGATGTTTCTGAAAGAGCCGTTGCGGCTAGGTCCCCCGGACAATGAAAGCGCATTAAAGGCCGTTGCGAGAGACGATAAAGTGTAAGTGCCTGGCCTGACAGCTTCTCCGGTGATCATTATTTTTATGCTGCGCACATTTCCCAGTGTGATAGAAGAATAAGTGCCAGAACCTGGACGGTTTAATGTAGAATAAGCCTGCCTCAGCCTGTTTACAATTCGTTCATTCGCTTGTTCGATCGTTAAACCATTCACGTACACCGGCGCGAGATTCAGCATCTTCACTGTTCCTTCCGGACTGACTTTCATCCGGAAATTGTCGACCGCATTACCGTAAATGTCAATTACAATCTCGTCTTCGGGGCCAAGAATGTAATTTTTTGGTGTAGCCAGTCGCAGGTTAGGTTCGAAGGTAGAATTGCCGGATGCGAAAAACGCAGAGCCGAAAGTTCTGCTCAGTCGACGGCCACCAGGCGGCCTGGAATTGGTTGAATCTCTCTCATTATTGGACTCATCATCGAGCTCATCAAGACCATCCTGATCTCTTGTCTCATCCAATTGGTCCCTGTTCGTATCCTGTACCCGCTTTTGCTCTTCCGGTTTTTGCTGCAACCGCTTTCGCATAGCTGAAATCTGATCGAGGGTATAACCTCTTTGTAATGCGGCCCGCTCGATATCCATATCTGTCATACCAGCGGATTTTGCCTGGTTATAAAAGTCAACTGCCTGCTGATTGCTGATCTGAGCCGGATTCACCTGAGGCTGAGTTACAGGATTGATTTGAGCTGGCAATTGTTGTGGCGACGTATTCTGTCCAAGAACATGGACACTAATCAGTGTCAGGGCCGATAGAAAAATGGGAAAGAAATTTCTTTTTGAAAAGGATTGATAATGCATGCAGTGTATTTTATTATTCTCAGTACCATGGTATTAAAATGGTGCCAGGTTAGCACTAGGAAGTTCGAGTAAAACTACGAATCTTATTTAATTAAATTCTAAAATGAAATATTGTTGTTGTGAAAACGGGCTATTCAACCTTTATCGACAATTCTTTAAGTTGGCTATCGGAAATAACTGAGGGCGAGTCGATCATCACGTCACGACCCGAATTGTTTTTAGGGAAGGCGATGAAATCGCGGATTGATTCGGCGCCTCCAAAAATCGAGCAAAGCCTGTCGAAGCCGAATGCAATTCCGGCATGTGGAGGTGCTCCAAATTCGAATGCATTCATTAGAAAACCAAATTGTTCCTGCGCTTCTTCGGTGGAGAATCCCAAAATTTCAAACATTTTTTGTTGCAAGCCACGTTCAAAAATCCTGACAGAACCCCCGCCCACTTCAACGCCATTAATCACCAAATCGTATGCATTGGCCCGAACCAAGCCTAAATTCTTATCCAAAAGCGCTATATCTTCCAATTTCGGGCTTGTAAAAGGATGGTGCATCGCGAACCAGCGATTTTCACTTTCCCCGAATTCAAGTAACGGAAAGTCCAGGACCCAAAGCGCCCGGTACTCGTCAGGATTCCGCAAGCCAAGCCTGGAACCCATCTCCAGCCTAAGTTCATTCAATTGTTTGCGGGTCTTGTCTGCCTGGCCGGATAAGATCAGCATGAGATCGCCCGGTTTGGCATTGAATGCAACTACCCATTTTTTTAGCTCATCTTCGGTGTAGAATTTGTCAACGGAAGATTTGATTGAGCCATCGGTATTATATCTAACATAAATCAACCCTTTCGCTCCGATCTGCGGGCGCTTCAGCCATTCCGTCAATTCATCCACTTGCTTGCGCGTGTATGCTGCGCAGCCAGGCGCACAAATTCCAACTACCAACCCTGCATCATCAAAAACGCCAAAGCCTTTTCCCGATGTAAGGTCCAATTCCTCGCCCTTTAGCTCCGTAAATTTCATCTCGAAACGCGTATCGGGTTTGTCGGACCCATATTGCCGCATTGCATCGGCGTAGGTCATTCGCGGCACTTCGGGAAGATCTATCCCTTTCACTTTGCTGAAAAGGGTTTTGATCAGCCCCTCGAAAGTGTTGAGCACATCTTCCTGTGTTACGAAGGACATTTCGCAGTCTATCTGCGTGAATTCGGGCTGGCGGTCCGCACGTAAATCCTCATCCCTGAAACATTTGACGATCTGGTAGTAACGGTCAAAGCCTGCAACCATTAAAAGCTGCTTGAAGGTCTGGGGTGATTGGGGAAGGGCATAAAACTCCCCTGGGTTCATCCGGCTGGGCACCACAAAATCGCGTGCCCCTTCAGGAGTTGATTTGATTAAAACCGGCGTTTCTACCTCGATGAAGTTTAAATCATCCAGATATGCACGTGTATGACGGGCAACCTGGTGACGCAACTGCAGATTTTTGCGTACCACATTTCTTCTGAGATCCAGGTACCGGTATTTCATTCGTATATCATCACCGCCATCCGTTTCATCCTCGATTAGAAAAGGCGGGAGTTTTGCAGGATTCAGGACATTCAGTTCACGAACCCGGATCTCGATATCACCGGTTGCTATTTTATCATTTTTAGACAGGCGCTCAATTACTTCGCCTTTTGTGGAGATAACAAACTCCCGGCCCAGGGAACGGGCTGTTTCCAATACCTCTGAGGCTGTTTTTCCTTCTTCAAAAAGCAGCTGCGTGATCCCGTAACGGTCACGCAAATCGAGCCAGATCATTCCTCCCTTGTCGCGAACCCGCTGAACCCAACCGCACAATACAACCTCTTGATTAACATGTTCTAAGCTTAACTCACCACAGGTATGTGTTCGTAACATATAACTATTTTAATACTGATATAAAGAAAGTCCCTGATAATAAATGCCGCAAAACTACGTATTTTTAGCAAATCTAACATGAAGTGTTTTCTATGAATCTATATAAAAGATGGGGAGGACAGCTTGGAATTTGTTTCTCTCTGCTTATATTTTGCATAACCTGTTCATGTGACCCGGATCCAGACCCGATAACGGGAAGCTCGGATCAGTTTGAAACAACACCAGAAAAATTTCCGATAACGCCGGGCATTATTGATGAAGCTTCCGGTTTGGTGGCAAGTCAGAATTTCACCGGATACTTCTGGACGAACCAGGATTCAGGAAATCCTCATTCCATTTACCTGATCAGTAAAGATGGCAAATCGATAAAAGAATATAACGTACCTGGGTCGGCGAACCATGATTGGGAGGATATTGCCGCGGGCGGCGGGCCAAACGCGGGGACTAATTATCTTTATATTGGTGACATAGGGAATAATAATGCGCCTATGACGACTACGAATACCATCTATCGTGTACCCGAAATCGCTGACCCCAATGGTTCATTCAATGAGGGATCAGTCGAGAAAATCGTTTTCAGTTATCCGGATGGCCCCAGGGATGCGGAGTCGCTGTTTCTGGATCCGATCACAAAAGATATTTTTGTGATCTCAAAAGTTCAGCAGGGAACAGGAATCTACCGGCTGCCATTTCCCCAGTCTGTTGGTGTGACAATCGTTGCCGAGAAAGTAGGCGAGGTACCTTCGGTTTCGGTAGCGACAGCGGCAGATATCTCCAAGGATGGCAGTGAAATCGTGATCAGAACTTATTTATCGGTATATTATTGGAAGCGAAAAGCAGATGAAACTGTGGGACAAACACTCACTCAGGCGGCCAACAAGCAGTTGACTGTAGCCCTTGAACCGCAGGGCGAAAGCATTTGCTTTGATACAGACGGGAAGGGTTTTTATACACTTAGTGAAAAGTCCAGTTCGACAGCCGTGTCATTAAATTTTTACAAAAGAAAATAGAGCCAACGATGATGAAAAATGTACTCTGCGCCATTTTAATACTGGTAATATACCGTGCTCAGGCGCAAAATGCTTCTTATGAGAAATTCATAAGAGATAATTATTCGAAAACTGAATACGATATTCAGGTCCGGGATGGCATAAAGCTGCACACCATTGTTTATGTACCAAAGGATGCTGCTCCCGAAAAGAAATATCCGTTTTTGATGCAGCGTACATGCTACAGCGTGGCGCCGTACGGGGCAGACACTTATCCCCCGAGAATCGGGCCCAGCACAGCTTTAATGCAGGACAAATTCATCTTTGTTTACCAGGATGTGCGCGGTCGCTATATGAGCGAAGGCGTGTGGACAAATATGACCCCACACATTGATCAGAAAAAAGCAAAGACTGACGTCGACGAAGCCTCAGATACCTATGACACCATTGAATGGTTATTGAAGAATATACCCAATAACAATGGCAGGGTAGGGCAATGGGGCATATCTTATCCCGGCTTTTATGCCACTGCGAGCGCACTTTGCGAGCATCCGGCTTTGAAGGCTACTTCGCCCCAAGCTCCGATCGCAGATTTTTTCTTTGACGATTTTCACCATAACGGCGCCTTTACCCAGGGCTACTACCTGACTTTCCCGGTTTTTGGGATAAAACCCCCGAAACCAACAACGGCGTCCTGGTTTACCGGCGAAATAATCAAGCCACAGCCAGATGGTTATACGTTCAATCTGAACATGGGCTCCCTGAAGAACTTCGACCGCTTCTATTCCAAAAACTTTTTCTGGCAGGAAACGGTGGATCATCCTAACAAGGATGCTTTCTGGCAAAAGAGGGATATACTTCCTCATTTGAAAAACGTCAAACCCGCATTCATGATCGTAGGTGGATGGTTTGACGCTGAAGATCTGTACGGGCCATTGAATACATACAAGACAATTGAAAAAAACAATCCTTCAGCTTACAATACCCTTGTAATCGGACCATTTGGGCATGGCAGATGGAGCCGCGAGACTGGGCACACTTTGCACAATGACATTTATTTTGGAGATAGCATCGCCACATTTTATCAGAACAACATAGAAGCCAGGTTTTTCAGGCATTTTCTAAAGGAAGCAGGTGACGGGAAGACCGGTTTGCCGGAAGCTTATTTGTTTGATACGGGGAAGAAAGAATGGAAAACATTCGATAAATGGCCGGTTGCTGGCCTGGAAAAGAGAAAACTCTACTTTCACCAAGGTGGTAAACTGGATTTTAATGCTCCCAAAGAGACCAAGTCAGCCAGTGAATATATTAGTGACCCCTCAAAACCAGTACCTTATACTGCCAATTACAAGCAGATGTCTGGATTTACGCCCTTTGAATATATGTCAGAGGATCAGCGTTTTGCATCTTCGCGAAGCGATGTCCTGGTGTTTGAAACCGAAGTTCTGGATCAGGATATGACTTTGGGCGGCGAAATTACAGCTTTGCTAAAAATCAGTACCACAGGAACGGACGCGGACTTTTTTGTCAAACTGATCGACGTTTATCCCGGCGATGAAAAAAACCATGATTTTCTTCCGGATGGCAAAACCGTACTGGCGGGATATCAGCAGATGGTGCGCAGCGAGGTTATGCGCGCCAGGTTTCGTAACAGTTTCGCAAAGCCCGAACCTCTGGTAGCTGGTAAGATAACCGACATTCAATTCCGTTTACAGGATGTGCTCCATACCTTCAAAAAGGGCCACCGCATCATGGTACAGGTTCAAAGTACTGCATTTCCCTTGTTTGATCGAAATCCTCAGAAATACGTCGAAAATATTTACAAAGCCCAGGATTCGGATTTTATTTCAGCCAAACAAACCCTTTATCACCAGGGAAGTGCTGCCAGTGCATTGGAAGTGGATGTGATCAGATAAATCCAGCTCTTGATTTTATGTTTAATAAACTTTTTATAATGAGTGTTATTAGTGCAACCGTCATTTCGCCGGACGGGTTTTCTCAGAGCCTGTCTTATCCAAAAACTAAAAAAACAGATCAAGTTGATGATTACCATGGCGTAAGAGTGCCGGACCCTTACCGCTGGCTGGAAGATGATCGATCGGCTGAGACCGCAGCCTGGGTGAAGGCTCAGAATGAAGTTACATTCAGTTATCTCGACAAAATTCCATTTAAGGAGAAAATATTTACCGACCTGGAAAAGGCATACAATTATCCCAAATATTCGGCGCCAAGGAAAAAAGGTGAGTATTTCTATTTTTATAAAAACGACGGACTACAAAATCAGGCGGTTTTATATCGTCAGAAAGGCCTGAAAGGTACGCCCGAAGTTGTGCTGGACCCCAATAAACTCTCAGGAGACGGGACGACACGGCTTACCGTATTTAGTCTTTCCAAAGACGGTCAGCATGCAGTTTTAGGTTTTTCCAAAGGAGGCTCCGATTGGCAGGAATACAATGTGATGAACATGAAAACGCTGAAAATGCTATCGGATCGGGTTGAATGGGTAAAAATTTCAGGTGCAGCGTGGCAAGGCGATGGTTTCTATTATAGCCGCTACCCTAAACCCGAAGGAAGTGCATTGGCTGCAAAAAATGAAAACCACCAGGTATATTATCATCAAATCGGCACCGAACAAAAAGAGGATAAACTTATTTTTGAAGATGCTTCCAATCCTCAGCGTTTTCACACCGTGGGTACTACCGAAGACGAGCAATACGCCATCTTGACGGTAAGTGACCGTGGTAAGGGTAAAGATGGAAACGGACTTTGGGTGATGAAAAAGGGAGAGACGAAATTCGATCCCATCAAAGAAGAGATCACAGATTTTAGCTTTGGGATCATAGATAACATTGGAGCCAATTTTTTGATTGAGACCAATGAGGACGCACCCAATAGTAAGGTAGTCCTTTACGAATCCCGGACAAAGAAGTGGAAAACAGTGATTCCCGAAAAGTCTGAGCCATTGCAGGGGGCAGGTACTGCTGGTGGCAAATTATTCGCTTCCTATCTGAAAGATGTCACGACGCGGGTAAATGTGTATGACCTGACCGGTAAGCCGGAGAATGAAGTGCATTTGCCAGGACTGGGTTCTGCAAGCGGTTTTGGAGGGGAAAAGGAAGATACATTCGTTTTTTACACCTATACCTCATTTAATTATCCCCCTACGATTTTCAGATATGAGATAGCGTCCAAAAAGAGTGAAGCCTTTCGGGAGCCGGAGGTTTCATTTAAGCCGGAGGACTACGAAACCAAACAGGTTTTTTATCCAAGTAAGGACGGGACTCAAATTCCGGCTTTTATTACTTACAAAAAGGGCCTGCAACTGGATGGTTCAAACCCGACCGTACTTTACGGTTATGGCGGGTTTAACATAAGCCTTCCGCCTTCGTTTAGTCCGACGCGTATCCCGTTTTTGAACCAGGGCGGTGTTTTTGTACAAGCCAACCTGAGGGGTGGGAGTGAGTATGGCGAGAAATGGCATGAGCAGGGGATGAAGCTCAAAAAACAAAATGTATTTGATGATTTCATCGCTGCTGCCGAATACCTGATCAAGGAAAAATATACATCTCCTGAAAGGCTGGCCGTTCAGGGGGGCTCTAATGGCGGTCTGCTAGTTGGGGCTGTGATAAACCAGCGTCCGGATTTGTTCAAGGTCGCATTTCCTGCTGTGGGTGTCATGGATATGCTGCGTTTTCACAAGTTCACCATCGGTTGGAACTGGATAGCCGACTACGGAAGCGCCGACAATGTGGAGGAATTCAAGGTATTGTATGCCTATTCGCCATTGCACAACATCAAGCAGGGCGGCATGTATCCTGCAACAATGGTCACCACGGCAGATCATGACGATCGCGTGGTACCGGCGCATTCATTCAAATATGCAGCCGAATTGCAGGCAAAAGCCGGCGCGACTTCCTCAAATCCTTTATTGATCCGTATTGACACGAACTCGGGGCATGGTGCCAGCAATACCAAAAAGGCATTGGAAACGCAGGCAGATATTTATGCTTTTATGTTTAAGAATATGGGGTTAGTTTGGAAATAATTCCAAGGGATATAAGGTAATTTTACGGTAAAATGGTCTGAACATAGGAAGCTGTTCAGGCCATTTCTTTTGAATTGAACTTCCAAATCTCACATTTAATCTCAATTTATTTCTACGTGCAGGATACAACAGGACGGTGCCTATGGGTAAGTTTTCTAATCTTGTGACCTGTTCCAGAGTAGTATTTGTCTTGTCAAATCCTTTCTGGGAGATAGAGCCTTTTACCTCAAAAAATGCTAAATAATCAACTTAAAAAATATGAGCAGTTCTAAAGTAAGCCAGTATCGGTACGTAAGCTATTTATGGGATGATGAAAAAGCAGCTTCTCTGGGTGATGATCAGGTAGCACTTCTTTTGTATCGTTCCAATTTGTTAGGTGCCGATCTTCGTCTGACCAATTATGCAGGTGGGAACACAAGCTGTAAAACCATTGAAAAAGACCCATTGACCGGAAATCCGGTCGAGGTAATGTGGATAAAGGGTTCGGGAGGGGATATTGGTACATTAACAAGAAGCGGGCTTGCCGGGCTTTATGTGGACCGTCTGCATAGCCTTAAAAACATTTACCGCGGGCTGGAATTTGAAGATGAAATGGTGGAGCTTTTCAACCACTGTATTTACGACCTCAAATCCAAAGCACCGTCCATTGATACGCCTTTACACGGGCTCTTGCCTTTTAAACATATTGATCACCTGCATCCTGATGCTTTGATCGCCATCGCCGCATCCAAAGAGGGTGAAGCCATTACTAAAGAGCTGTTCAGCGGTGAACTCGCCTGGGTGCCCTGGCAACGTCCGGGCTTCGATCTTGGATTACAACTGGAACAGGCACTGGCTGACAATCCAGGTATTCGCGGGATTGTGTTGGGCGGCCATGGACTATTTACCTGGGGAGATACTGCTTATGAATCGTACATCAATACATTGGACACGATTGAAAAAGCCTCTGAATACCTGAATGAGCATTATGGGAAAACAAGACCGGTATTTGGCGGTGCTAAAATTGAAAGCGAACCTGCCGAGAAACGTTCTGAAATAGCTGGCAAGCTGGCTCCTTATCTTCGCGGGCTGGCTTCGGAAAAACAGGCTATGATTGGACATTTTACAGACGATGCCCGGGTATTGGAATTCATCGCCAGCAACGATCTTGAGAAGCTTGCGCCCCTGGGTACCAGCTGTCCCGACCACTTCCTGCGCACCAAGATCCGCCCGTTGGTACTTGACCTGCCATTCGAAAAACTGGAAGCCGCCGATCAGGAAATCCTCGACCACATCCGTCCGCAATTCGAAGCATACCGTGCAGATTACCAAGCTTATTACGACCGCTGCAAGCACGACAACAGCCCGGCCGTACGTGACCCGAACCCTGTCGTCATCCTGCTTCCGGGAGTAGGTATGTTCTCCTTTGCAAAAGATAAGCAAACTGCCCGCGTTGCGGCTGAATTTTATATCAATGCGATCAATGTGATGAAGGGCGCGGAAGCTATCTCTTCATACGTTTCGCTGCCAGAACAGGAGGCTTTTGACATTGAATACTGGTTATTGGAAGAAGCGAAACTTCAGAGAATGCCCAAAGAAAAATCGGTATCCCGTAAAGTGGCATTTGTGACCGGCGGGTCAGGAGGTATTGGAAAAGCAATCGCGCAAAAACTGTTGCAGGAAGGTGCCTGCGTCGTCATTTCCGATATCGATGATAAAGCTCTGGCTGAAACCAAAGCGGAATTCGACGCAAAATTTGGCAAAGATTTTTCAGCTACCACCAATGCAAATGTCCTGGACCCTGAGCAGATCAAGGCTGCAATCCATGAGACCAAATTGAAATATGGCGGCCTGGATATCGTGGTAAACTGCGCAGGTTTATCTATTTCAAAACCATTGGCCGAAACAACGATTAAAGACTGGGATATTTTGCAGGATGTATTGGTAAAAGGCCAGTTCCTGGTATCGCAAGAGTCTGTGGCGATCATGCGTCAGCAAGGTTTGGGCGGCGATATCATCAATATCGCCAGCAAAAACGGGATTGTTTCCGGGCCTAACAATGTGGCTTATGGTACCGCAAAAGCAGCACAGCAACACATGACACGCTTACTGGCTGCTGAATTGGGCCCAGATAAAATCCGCGTGAACGTGGTGAACCCTGATGCGGTTATTGCCGGCAGTAAGATCTGGGAAAGTGGATGGGCGGCCGGCCGCGCCAAAGCCTATGGCATCAAGATCGAAGAGTTGCCTGCTTACTATGCAAAACGGACTGTTTTGAATGCTGAAATCCATACGGAAGACATTGCAAACGGTGTGTACATTTTTGTAAGCGGTCTGCTCAGCAAAAGCACCGGAAACGTGATCAATGTAGATGGCGGGGTACCTGCAGCGTTCCTTCGATAACTTCGAAAGATGCCAGGTCTTCAAAACCTGGCATCTTTGCTAAAACCCGGTAACACATGAAATTAGAACAATATCAGATTGACCAGCACAACGATAGCCTGCTATCGCGGCACAACAATCAATATATATTCATCAAGGAGCAGCTCGGCGAGCAGGGAATTAATGCCCATGATATTGTAAAAGCACTGGAGGCTTTTCAGGTGGCAATTCCCAGTTGGGCGCTTGGAACCGGCGGAACACGTTTCGGAAGGTTTTCAGGTGGCGGTGAACCAAGGTCGCTGGAAGAAAAAGTAGAAGACGTAGGCCTTTTGCATGCACTTAACCGTTCTAGCGGATCTATTTCTCTACATATTCCGTGGGACATCCCGGAACAAGCCGATTCCATCATTGCATTAGCCTCTTCCCTGAACCTGCAATTCGATGCGGTTAATTCCAATACTTTCCAGGACCAGAAAAACCAGGAGCTTTCTTACAAGTTCGGTTCTCTTTCCCATGTGGATCCCAAAGTCAGAAAGCAGGCAGTAGAGCACAACATTGAGGTGATCAAATACGGAAAGGATCTGGGTTCAAAAGCTTTGTCTATCTGGCTATCGGATGGATCGTGCTTTCCCGGGCAGTCCAATTTTGTGAAATCTTTTCAATATACCCTGGAGTCGCTTCAGGAGATTTATGCAGCACTTCCGGATGATTGGAAAGTGTATGTGGAGTACAAGGCTTACGAGCCTAACTTCTATTCAACCGTTATTCAGGACTGGGGTAGTTCGTTATTGTTTTGTCAGAAACTGGGTCCAAAAGCAGATGTATTGGTTGACTTGGGACATCATTTGCCGAATGCAAACATCGAGCAAATCGTGGCAACGCTGATGATGGAGGGCCGCCTGGCTGGATTCCACTTCAATGATTCCAAGTATGGCGATGACGACCTGACGGTTGGCAGCATTCGTCCATATATGTTGTTCCTGATCTTTGTGGAGCTGGTAGAGGGGATGAAACGCGCAGGAAGAGGCAGTGATACCTATGCGTGGATGATCGACGCCAGCCACAATGTGAAAGATCCTTTGGAAGATCTGCTGCAATCTGTGGAAGCAATTCTTTTAGCTTATGCGCAGGCTTTGATGGTCGATCGCAAAAAGCTGGAATTGGCCAGAAATAATAATGATGTCGTACTTGCCCAGCAAATACTTCAGAATGCATTCAGGACCGACGTACGTCCTTTAGTCCGTGAATCCATGCGGCTGAGCGGCGGCGCCCTTGACCCAATCGGCTTGTTCAGAAGCCTGAATGTCCGATCAGAATTGATGAACGAAAGAGGAAAAGTGACGGTGGCTACCGGATTATAAAAGTGTTAAGCCCTAAGATTGTTGACAGATTCAATTCTTAGGGCTTTTTTGTGCCCTTTTACAATGATTTTCTCCTGATCAAGGTAAATGGATTTTTGATAATTGCCCTTTTGTTTTCGGTAATCAACTCAGCCGCCGTTTTTCCCATTTGCTCATGATCGGTGGAGATGGTTGTGATGCCATCGAGCAGGATTTCCTTCAGGGGGGTTTCGTTATAAGAAATAATGCCGATGTCTTTTCCAATCACCAATTGCTGCTCCCTGCATTTTTTGATCAGGTTTACCAGGTCGTTCTCTTCAATCACAACATAGGCAGTATCCTTCATGGCCGTGCTGTTTTCATGAAAATCGTACATGATTTCGTGTTCAAATTCGTGCTGTATGCAGAAAATCCGAAAGCCCTTGATGATTTCTTTAGGGTAGCGAATGATCGTAGGAAAAATAAGGATCAGCTTTTTGTAGACTTTAAGCAGGTCGACGGCCTCATTCAATGCGGAAACGATGTCTTTCTCGAAATTCTGGAAAACGGAAGAATGTTTTTTACTATTTAACTCCAGATCTTTATCCAGCAATATGAGCTTTTCGGGAGGGATCATTTTCAGGGTTTCAATCGCCTCTTCAGATTTTTCATAAAAGTGGGGCATGATCACATAATAGTCGTATTCTCCGAGGCTATTTTTAATCAGGTTTTTGAAAATATTGACATTGGAATGATGGATATGCAAATCCACATTTACATTACGGCCGATATTTTCCACAAAAGCATTATAAATCTGCTTCTTGTAATTGCTGATCTTATTGAAAACCAGTAGAATGCGCAGAGAAGTTTCGATGTCTACCCGGTTGATAAAGTACCCTTTTCCCCGTACTGAGATCAACACCCCATCCCGGATCAGGTGTTTGTAGGCTTTCTCGACGGTATCACGGGAAAGCAGGTACTCCTCGCTTAACTGGTTGATTGATGGTATTTTATCACCGCGCTTCAATTTTCCTTTACTAATCGCCTGGAGCAGCGATTTAATAATTTGCATGTATTTAGGGGCACTCTCCTTAAATTCAATGTCAAACTGTATTTCCATTCAATGTCGTGGGTTTAGAACATAGCTAAAATAATACTTTCCGCTGTATTAACTGGTAACAATAATTTGTCTGACAAACAAAAACAACCCGCCGGGGAGAATTACTTCCACGACGGGTTGTTTTGGCACATAATCTGGAATTATCGGGGCGACCGGCTGCTTCTTTCGGTAGTGTTTCTTTGCTGGTTGGGTTGCGCCTGCCTCTCGCTTCTTTCATTTCCTCTTGGCTCAGGTGCTCTTTCGACCCGATTAGCTGGTTCCGGACTTCTTTCTACCCGACTGGAACGCTGGGGCGCTTCATAAGATCCTCTGCCTGCTCCAGGATTTACAGATTCATTTGAACGGTTGCTTCTTTCACTGCCGTAATTGGGCACGCCTGGTTCTCTGGCAGGCTGGTTCTGCCGTGGCGATTCGTACCGGTCATTTCTGTTTTCCGATGGGGCGGAAGGATCTGCGCCCCTGTTAAAACGGCTATTGTCGCGGCTTTCCGAGGGAACTCTTGGCGTGTTGGAGTTATCACCGATGCGGCCATTGTCATTGCGCTCATTTCTATTTCGGTTGTTGTAGTCGGCATTGTCGCGTCCGCCGCGGTTAGGATTTGCATCGATTACCCCTCCCCGGCGCTCTGGTTCATTTCTGTAATTACGGTCATTGCCGCGTGAATCGTACCGGTCGTTTCCACGGCCCGGCTCCGCCACGATTACCCTGCCACGTCCGCTCGCACTGGCATCAATGGTTCTGACAGGAACGCTTCTTCTGGTAACCCGTTCGATTTCATCGCGTCTCGGGCCGTATACGTAGGTCCTGTTGTTGCTGCGATAATAGTTATTGATGATCACCGTCTGATTGTAAACATTGGTTATTCTTCTTGGAGGAGCGCAGTAGTTACGCCAGCCGCGATAGGTGATGTAGCGTTGCGGAACGAAATTCCACCAGAATGACGGGGCATTGAAAGATACATTGATGCTGATGCCGGGACCAAGCGGTGCCCATCCATAATATCCGCCGCCAGAGCGCCAGTTTACCCAAGCAGGACCCCATTCATAATCAGGTACCCAGAACCAGCCGCTATAGTCGTCATAAGACCAGCGGCCGTAGTGAAAGGGTGCCCAGCCCCAGTCGTAGTCCGATACCCAGGTGTTACCGTATTCGGTTACTTCCCAATAGCCATTTGTAGAGTAGGGTTGAAAATCCCGGGGAACATCCGGTATCCACACGGAGCCGTACTGGGGGTTGCGTACCCACCTGCCGTAAGGAGATAATTCGTTGTAAAAGGTGTCAAAAGAAACACTGAATCCCGGTTGTGCCTGGGTTTGATGAGAAACCGCAACGCTGCAAAGCAGGAAGCTAAGCAAGCCGAGGATCCGAAGAGTACGCTTGGTGTTCATGACCGTATATGATTAAATGGTTTTCTATTTTAAAAATCGTTTCTTGGACTTTACTTTTTGTATTCGGTTTAATGGCTCACAAAAGGAGATAGTCTGCTGCTCTCGCTGATTTGAAGCCGGCCCCCAGTCGGATGTTACATCAAAACTCAATGCGATCAATTTTATTATGTTGAAAATCAATGCGTTTTGGTTGTGTTTTTGTAATTGCCTTTTTTAATTCATTGTTATTAAGACAGCCAAGCCTTTCAAATCCCCTATTTTTGCTGTAAAATCTTAACAAGCGTTAACAATATTCAATACCATTGATGATCAATCCCCAAACTCTCCACGACGAACTTGTCTTCCAAACAGCCCGAAGCGGGGGAAAAGGGGGGCAAAATGTGAACAAGGTCGAAACCAAGGTCGAGCTCAGATTTGACGTAGCGGGCTCCGGAGTTTTAACCGAAGAAGAAAAACGGGTTCTCTGCGAAAAGCTTGCCAATAAACTGACCAATGAAGGGATACTGATTTTATATCATCAGACAGAACGTTCACAACTCGCGAATAAGGACAAAGTCATTGCGAAATTCGACGAGCTGATACAAAAGGCATTTACGGTTCAGAAGCGCAGGCGTGCGACCAGGCCGACATGGGCGTCGAAACAGGAACGAATGAAAACCAAGCAGCGAAATGCGATCGTTAAATCTCTTCGTAAAAAGACTTTTGAAGAATAATCCTGACATATTCCGAAATCGATTCACTCCATGTCTTCCATTGCTCCAGTTCAGCCCAAAATAAGTGCAGTCCTCACGCTTCCTGTCATTGTTGCCTCCCTTGGGTATTTTGTGGACGTTTATGACCTGCTGCTTTTTAACATCGTGCGTGTCCCAAGTTTGAAGGACCTTGGCCTGACAGAAGAAGAAATTTCGAAGATCGGGGCAAACATCTATAACTGGCAGCAGGCAGGCTTGCTGATCGGTGGTTTCATGTGGGGTATCCTGGGCGACAAATTAGGGCGACGCTCCGTTTTGTTCGGCTCTATCCTGACGTACTCTCTGGCGAATATCGCTTGTGGATTTACAAATAACGTCGAAACTTATTCTTTTTTGAGGTTTATCGCGGGTCTGGGCCTGGCGGGCGAATTGGGCGCCGGCATTACGTTGATAGCCGAAATCTTGCCAAAGGAACTCAGGGGATATGGCGCGTCGGTAGTCGCCAGTGTCGGTCTCGCGGGTGCCATAGCGGCTTTTTTTGCTGTAAAACTGACCGATTGGCGGACTGCATATTTTATTGGCGGAGGGATGGGGGTGGTGCTTCTGGTTTTACGCGTGAATGTGCTGGAATCCATTGTGTTCAATAGCAGTCTTGAAAAACGGGGGACAAAGCCAGTCCCATGGTGGACGATCTTTACGAGCTGGTCGAGATTTGTGCGATATATCCGGTGTATGGGAATTGGCCTGCCGACTTATATGGTAATCGGCATCTACTCCACATTTGGAAATGAATTTTCCAAAGCTTTGGGCGTCGTAGGCGACATTCAGGCAAGCAGCTGTGTGCTTTACACCTATATTGGAATAGTTACCGGTGATTTTTTCAGCGGGATATTAAGCCAATGGCTTCATTCCCGGCGCAAAGCTATTCTGCTGATGATCTCGATGACATTGGCGGGGGTGGTTTGGTTGCTCTACGGAGGTATCCGATCGGCAACAACACTCTATATCTGCTACGCCTGGCTTGGGTTTTCAATTGGCTACATTGCAATGTTCCTGACCACAACTGCCGAGCAATTCGGGACTAATCTGCGGGCTACCGTTACCACGTCGGTCGCAAACAATGTCCGGGCGACAGTTCTGCTTACGTTGCCGTTGTTTCAGCTGTTGAAACCGGGCTGGGGTGTTCTTAACTCCGGCGCCATTGTCGGGGCTATTTGTTTCTCGCTCGCTTTGTTATCACTATGGAAGATGGAGGAAACTTATGGCAAAGAGCTGGATTATGAGGAAGCTTAACTTTTCGACCATCCCATATACTGCTAGCCGAAAATCAGCTTATCAGGGGTTGGGTATTCAATGAGTTTGGAAAAATCGGTCTTCCAGAAATCCAGGTCCAATAGCCGACCCTGGTCATCTTTGGTTAGGGTGATGACTACCGGGGTGAAATCGCTGTCAATATATTCCGCCTGAATTAGATCGCCGTCATAGCCGTCCACATTTCCGCCCAAGCTAATGCTGCCCATTTTGCCTCCCTCATATTCATCTACATGTTCATTAAGTGGATAGTTCTCAGGATCCAGTCCCAGCTTTTGGAGCAAAAAATGGACTAGATCTTTTTCGTTTTGCCGGATGGGTCGGATGTTGCTCATCGTCTTTTGTTAGGATACTACCTTATTCCGCCACTGTTCAGCCTTTCTTCCCACGAACCAGAACGAAAGTGCCAGGAGGGCGAAGAAAATTCCTTTGTTAGTACGGTCCCAGAAATATTCGAAGTAACGGGTGTAGATATTAAGAAGGAAGAAAACAAGGCACAGGTCGCGTAAAGTGTCCAGCTTTTTCTGGAATGCATAGTAAATCAAAAGGGCTAAAACAATGGTGAACCCTAATGCCCAGTACCAGAAATGACTTTGACGGAGTACCTTCCAGCCACTCAGATCGTCGTAATTGCCAAACATCGACAAGGTCCAGCCAGCCAGCAGAAAAAGAAAGAGGCCAATAGAGTAGGTAACCTCGTTCACGAAATTCAGCGGTGGGATACGTTTTGTAAACCATGACAAACCCCAGATGGTTAACCCAAAAACTGTCATACGTAACGGATAATTCATACCTAGAAAGCGGTAGCTCCCGCCAGACCAATAGTAGGTTTGCGCTCCCCACCATCCGGCCAAAGAAATGATAGCGACCGTCCAGAGCAGTGTAGAACGCAATAAAACAGCGATCCCGCCATAAGCAATCGAGGCAATTAACAGGGGAATTGCATAGTTGCTTTCAGCAGTTGCGAAGCTTCGCGTCCAATAGGTAATTGCAATAGCGACGGTAAGGATGATCGTGATATTGTAAACTTCGTTGCTTACACGCGCACCTGGAAACCTTGTTTGCCTTCTTTTGGCCAAAAAGACAAAGAGGACAGTCAACAGCGTAAATCCAATCCCTACTATATTTTCGGAAAACCCCCATTGTTTTCGAAGATGCTCGATCCATTTTTCGTCGATAACCAAAGCCCCGAAGGCTAGTAACCCGCAGGATATGGCAGATATCAATGCATATACGGCAATCGCGTCGGCATTAGAGTTTCTCAATTGGTAGCTGTTTCTCAATTCCCCGGCGAGCTCCTTGGAAATGGTCTGTTTTTCTTCCCAAAATTGGATTGCCCTGCCCACAACCTCAGCTTCTTTTTTATCTAATTCCATTTGAGATTTTAGTGTGATGATTTTATAAAAATATAAAAGCCCGGAACGGGTTGTCCGGGCTTTTATCAATGGTTATTTTTTTAGTCCAGATAAAAATTCAACGACATCCCGGATCTCTCTTTTCGACATAATCGAACCCATCGGCGGCATGCTGGACGGCACATTTTCGCGTTTGGCAATCCTCGAAACCGCGATTTTCAGCGGCTCTGCCTCAGATGTTTTCAAAACCAGTTCGTGCTCATTCTCTTCCGCCAGGATTCCGGCGGCACTCGTTCCGTCTTTCAAGGTAAGCATGACCATCCCAAATCCAGGGGATAACCTTGCACTTGGTTCGATCAAAGCCTGCAAAATTTGCTCTCTCTTCAAAATATTCCCAATGTTGGAAAGGGAAGGCCCTACCTCACCGCCCTGGCCGCCAATCGAATGACAACGAACACATTCAGCTGCAGAATTCGTAAAGAAATAGCGACGTCCCAGCTGGGCGTTGCCGCCATAAAGCGCATCCTGAAAATCAGCGACGGTGGTGCCGGTCGTACGCAACGGTGCCAATTTGGCAATTAAAGTGGCTGATTTTGTAGAATCCACGGCCTCGCCCAGGTCCAGGGCCAGGCTTGGAGGCAACTGCTTGTCCGACATTTTTGCAATAAGTTCGGTAAAAATGCCTTCCGTTTTTGCGACAGGCAAACTTCCCAGAACCCGCATCATTTGCTGTTGTTCGCGAACGCTTCCTTTCTCAAAAATGGTTTTTGAAATATCGGCCAGCGTCTCTTTTGACATGGTCACGCTGCCGACCATTCCAAGTGCCGCAGTGCGTACATCGGCATCGGAATCAGTCATTCCCTTTTTCATGACCGTTTCCATATCAGCATACTTCAGGTCATTGAGGGCCGTCAGCATAGCTGTTCTAACCTTTGGATCTTTATGATCAACCAATATTTTGGCCAGCGCACCATTGTTTTCTGAAACACCGAGATTAGTCAGCATCTGAGCGGTAGCGATCAGAATGGCTGGATCATGATCGTCCAGCAGTTCAGCAACAATCGGCTGTATTTTACCTTTAATGATGGCAGGGTTTCTTTCCATCGGGCCGCGGTATCTGCCGTCGACACGGTCCATCACCGACGGACTTGCCCAGGTACCAAGCGTGGCCAATGCTTCAGCCCTGATGTTTTTGTCGATATCTTTTCTTTTGGCAAAAGCGATCAGGTCATTCAGTTGCGCTTCTCCGCCAACTCTTAATGCTGCATTGATTGCGCGACGAAGCAAAGGTTCGGAGGTAAATCTTTTCTCATTCAATACCGCCGCCAGTCCGGGCAGCGCAGCAGGGATCGACAGGTCGTCGTTGATGCCACGCGCCGCTTCCGCAACAATGTATTCGTCTTTGTCCTGTAGGAACAAGCTGATCTTTTCATTCCTCATTCTCCGTAAAACCAATACTGCCGCAATCCTAAGTGACTTTTCGGAGCTGGTGGCAAGAGCGACAACCGGCTCCGCTACGCCAATACGGGACAATGCCAGGACAGCGGCGTGCCTCAGATAAACGTCTTCGTCATTGTTGGCTTTAAGCATGCTGATAAGAGGTGCAACCGCATCTTTATAAGCAATACGGCCAAGCGCCTGGGCGGCGTAAAATTCAACACGCGGGTTTTTGCTCGAAAGCATCGGAACCAGCATCGGGCCAGCTTCTGCTATGCGGGCGTCACCCAACACTTTTGCCGCCTGAACGGTGATTTCTTCATCCGAGTCTTTCAATAGGGTCATCAGTACATTGGCATAAGACTTGTCGGTTCTTGCCAGTTGTCCCATGCCCCATATACCATGGATCCGGCCAAACTGATTGTTTTTTTGTTCAATTGCTTTATTCAGAACAGCAGCTCCCCTGGCTCCGCGTGAAGCCAGTTCGAACTGTGATTTCTGGCGAACGCGCATATCCTGATTGGACAGGAGCGATAACAACATATCATCTGTTTGTTTGGTATAGTCCAACTGGATCAGCCTCTTTGTTTCCAGTCGTAAGGCTTTCAGGTCGTTTTTGTCGTCGGTAACATCCAGTCTCCATACACGGCCGGAGTTTTTGGTGTCCCATCCGTTGATCCAGTCGGCCACATATAATGCACCGTCCGGGCCGAAGCGTATGCCTGTTGGCAAGATACCTGTCAGAATATTTTTTTCGCCATCCAGGACGAATGACGCACCTTTTGGTTTCAAACCAAACGACCAGATTGGTGAGCGGGCCGGATTGCCTACAAATTCAACCAGGAAAAATTTGTTTTTCCATTCAGAGCCCAAAGCGGTTCCCGGATTGTACTGCATACCGGTCGGGCCATTATGGAAGTTCTGGATCGGAGGAATGATATAGGCGGCTTGTCCGTTCCAGCGAGGTTTGTAAAGCTGTTCATCCATCCAAACTTTGTAAGTATTATTTTTTGGATCGGTGTATTTGCCATATTGCCAGTTGGATCGCCAGCCAGCGTCGGAACCCTCCACTACGTGTACCAGTCGCTCACTTTCGCCAGGATGGTCACCGTCATTGTCTGAACTGATCAGGTTACCATATTCGTCAAAAACAAACTCGTGCGTATTGCGCAATCCGTGCGCGAATACTTCAAAATCGCTGCCGTCCGGGTTGGAGCGTGCAATGATGCCGGAGTTGGGGTGTTCATACTTCGTGCCTTCGGCAGTGGTAATGTTCGCGCCAATATCCCCGATGTTCCAGTATATTTTTCCGTCTGGTCCTTCAATCGGGTTGGACATACCGTGGCCGCTGAAGCCAATGTGCACGCCATAACCATGGCTGATTGAGGTTTTTTCATCCAAAACACCGTCACCATTTGTATCTTTCAATCTCCATAGGTCCGGAGCAATGGCAACAAATACATCTTTTGCACGGATCAGCAAACCACCGGCCACATCCGACACTTCATCGAAGAAGTCGTTCAGGATCCGCGTGGATTTGTCTGCAATACCGTCTTTATCGGTATCTTCGATTTTCCACACTTCATCTTTTTCTACCGCCAGATCCTTCCAGTCGTGGGAGCCGTCACCGTTGAGATCTTTCAGCCAGTTATTTTCCTTGCTTTTTTCGGGTGCGAAGGTTTTGTGAAGAAATGCACGGCGGTCTTCCACGGTCTGCAGACCAATAGAAGCTGTCATCCAGTTACGATGTCCACGGATATCAAATTCAGAGTTTTTCTGACGGTTTGTGCGATTTAGATAAACATTGCCCATATCGTCCATCGCAATTGCTACAGGATCCGGAGCAAGAGAGTCGGAGGCCCATAATTCTAGTTTCAGCCCATCGGCCAGTTTCACAGCCGTTTTTTCACGGATTTCTTTGGCGCGTGCTTTACCGGTCAAACGATCTTCCTGAACCACCAGCGCGGTGCTATTTGTTTTGGAGGTAGGGCCACTGGTTTTTGAAGTTGAGCCGGTCGGCGACATTTTCATGCAGGACACAACGATGGCTGTGACGGCTGCGGCAATAATCAACGGTTTTTGTAAAAGTTTTTTGGAAAGCATTGAGGTAACTTTAATAAGAAAATGGATTACTTATGTTGATGCTAAGCTGATTGAAGTCCTGCTTCGCCCAGCGGCCAAAAGTGGTGAATATCGGCTCGATTTACTTTTTTTTCGGCGTGCCAAAGTTCGTAGTCGCGTTGAAGCTTTAACCAAAAATCGGGCGGAGAACCAAAGGCCTCCGACAGGCGGATCGCCATCTCTGAGCTGATTCCCTGATGTTCATTTAGAATGTTAGAAAGTGTTTTGGGAGTAATGCCCAAACCCTCAGCGACTTGCCGAATGGTAAGAACCTGCCCGGTCTCTTCTTTTATACCTTCAATCATATCCTTTATCATGGAACCAGGATGTGGTGGCATCATTCCTCTTTTTATCATGAGATTTTATTTTAATGATAATCCAAATAGTCGACCTCAAAAGCGTTTCCGTCGACAAACCGAGATATGATCCGATAATTTCCATTCACTTTTACAGACCAGAATCCTTGCAGGGAACTGCAAACCCCAGCCCGCTACATTCAACTCACTGACATATGCCGCTTCATTCAAGCGACACAGAATTCGGCGGATCTTCCCGACATGATGAACTTGTCATTTGGACGATCATTATTTTCAAAGAAAAGATTTAAGCCTTTGTTCTTAAATGTGTGTATCAGCAAGCCTTCAAAAGTAACACATAACGTTATGCGTTACAATCGGAATGAAGAGGGAATATGCTGGATTTTATACTAATAGAATGCCTAAAAATAACAGGATAAGAACTGACGCGGGTCAAAACAATTCCAATTGCCCAGTGTTGCCACGCGGTTTTTTGGCCTTGCCTTTTACCGTTCTTCCTTCATATTTCCAAGAATGATCTCTTTCCTGCTGGACGATATCATTGAATCTATTATTGGGCTGAAAGTCCTTTTCGAGCTGTAAAGAGACTTTTGAAAGGGTTTTCAATGCCTCCGCTTTTTCATTCTGGCCCATTTTGGCCTTTTGAATCGCCCTGTCCAATGTTAGAATGGATTCGTCGTAAACAGTAATGGGGACTGGAAAAGGATGTCCGTCTTTTCCTCCATGTGCGAATGAAAATCGTGCCGGATCCGAGAACCTGGATGGGGTCCCATGGATGATTTCACTAACCAGTGTCAGGGACTGGATGGTTCTTGGGCCGACACCTTCCAAAAGCAGCAGGGATTCCATGTCCTGCACCGGATTATCGTGGGCGAGGGCCAATACTGCGCCAAGTCGTTTAAGGTTCACATTTTCGGCCCGTACATCGTGGTGGCCCGGCATCACCAGCTTTGTTACTTCCCGCATGATGCGGCCGGGGTTTTCCTTCGTGAGATCCAGAATTCCCGATCGGGTAGGGGCGGCGGCTTTATCGGTCAGGTTTAGAATATTGCCCTGATTATGGCCATAAATAAAAGAATGGGGTTCTTCTACAAAAGATGTGATGTCGGGCGAATGCCAGTGGTACCGGCGCGCAAGCCGCTCATCTGTATTCATGCCTTGCTGAATGACTGCCCAATTTCCTTCTTTGGATAGTACAAACGAATGCAGATATAATTGGAAACCGTCTTGTATGGCGGTATTATCCACTTTTGCAGATAATTTGCTGTTATAAACGAGCTGATGTCCGTCCAAGCCGGTTTTTTCTGCAATGGCCAGTAATTCGGCTGGCGTCGCTCTTGAATGTTTTCCTCTTCCGCCGCAAATGTAGATACCCAGTTCCTGGGATTTCAGGTTTACCGATTTCTTCAAAGCACCCATGACCGACGTCGTGATGCCTGACGAATGCCAATCCATTCCTAGTACACAACCCAGCGATTGGAACCAGAACGGATCACTCATTTTCTGAAGCAAAGCGTTCCGGCCATATTCCATCACGATCGACTCCACAATTGCCCCTCCCAGGCTGCTCATCCGTTGAGCTAGCCAAACCGGCACTTTTCCATAGTGCAAAGGCAAATCCGCGTGACCACTTTTCATATCTCATGTAAGTTACAAAAAATGTGAAAGACCGGAATGCGCCGAGAAGGAATAACCGCTTCCATTTCTCAATGGTACAATTTTTTGTTAAAATGCATCTTCATAACGCTTTCCCAGATATCACACCGCCCCTCAAATAAATGGCTATCCAGGTTTTAATAACATTAGTGCTCGTATTGTTGAATGGTTTTTTCGTGGCTGCTGAATTTGCAATCGTGAAAATCCGGGCTTCTCAGCTGGAACAAAAGGCACAGGAAGGAAACAAGATGGCGATTTTGTCGAAGCAAATCGTGTCCAATCTGGATGGTTATCTGGCTGCAACCCAATTTGGTATTACATTGGCAAGCCTTGGACTGGGTTGGATCGGGGAGCCGGTGGTTTCTAAGATACTGATCGGGGGTATGGAGCTCGTAGGGATCTCTCTTGATCCTGTACTCGCTCATCAGATTGCCCTACCAGCTGCTTTTGCAATCATTACCGTTTTGCATATCGTTTTTGGCGAGTTGGCCCCCAAATCAATCGCAATACAGCGACCGGAAGCTACTACTTTATTTTTGTCGTACCCCTTGCACGGATTTTTTCTGGTTTTCAGGCCGATTGTCTGGATACTGAATGGGATTGCCAATTTTATCCTGAAGGGAGTTGGCATAACCCCTTCGCACGGCAGCGAAGTTCACAGCAGCGACGAGCTTCGATACCTTGTTCAGCAACAGAAAGAAAGCGGAATGATTGAAGCCGCGGATTATGACCTGATCAAAAATGCATTCAATTTTTCCGAAAGGATTGCCCGGCAGATTATGATCCCGCGGCCGCAGGTAGTAGGCATCGATATCAACGATTTCAATGAAGCCAAGCTCGAAAAGATCATTGAAGAAGGTTATTCGAGAATTCCGGTTTATGAAGATACATTGGACCAGATCATTGGCGTGCTCCATCTGAAAGACCTGCTCCTGAAAATGCGGCAGGGGAAGGAAATTGTATTGCGGGAGCTGATCAGAGAAATGGCGACGGTCCATGAATCCAAACCTATTGGCGCATTACTCCGTGATTTCCAGTTAAAACGTCAGCAAATGGCAGTGATCATCGATGAGTATGGCGGCGTGGAAGGTATCGTTACGATGGAAGACATTCTGGAAGAGCTGGTGGGGGAAATTCAGGATGAGTATGACAACGAAATTCCGATTGTCAAGAACGAAAGCGACAATACCTATACCGTTCAGGGTTCGGCGTCGATCACGGACATTAATGATAAGCTGCCCCACGATATTTCCAAAGAGGGGGATTATGAAACATTGGCTGGCTACCTGATTTTCAAATTTGGCAGGATACCATCCGTCGGCGAGAAGCTTAAAACCAAGCATTATGAATTTACGGTGATCAAAAAACAACGCAGCACCATTTCGCAAGTCAAGATCACATTGCTGGATACCCAGAATATCTTTTAACCTATTTCAGATTCAGCTTTAGCTTGACGGTCTGCTGGTTTCTCAACACTTCCACGTCCATGTGGCCCGTCCAATTGATCTGCTGACGGATCGCTTCAAGCCGAACTACATTATCGGCGGGTTCCTTATTCGCATTCACGATCACATCGTTGGCTTTCAGCCCGCTTTTTGCAAGTACGCTGGCTGTCGGCACATCCACGACAATAACACCTTTCTCATCGGGTAACCCAAAGGCCGAACGGTCACCAAGGCCCTGCACGTTCCGGATTTTAATGCCCAGCCATGTCATTTCCTGCATGGATTTTTCCAGCTCGGAATTCAAAAGCACTGGAAAAGATACCTTCCTGGCGATCTTTTTTAAATGCGCGTTCCGGGTGCCAAAATCATTCATCGGAAAGTTCCGGAAAGCCAGAGTGAGCGCAATGCTGGAATTCTTAACCTGGTAATTTCCATTTTCGGGATCGATGAACTGGGCGTCGCCCGACTTGCTATGTGAGTCGGTTCGGTTTGACTGCGCATTCTTTAAATCTGCCGCGCTTGCAAAAAGATTATCGTCCACTTCCTTGCCCCAATCTTTTACTAGAATCGGGAAATAGGGACGCATCACGATGTTTTTTCTGAAAACGTCGCCGCTGTTTTTGAACCATACATGCGGATGAAAGGAGTTATTGATCATGATGTTGTTTTCGGCAATGCGGTAAAAGCCTTCCCGAAATTTCAATCCGCCGCTCAAAAGCACATTGTTATAAATATGGTAGTTGCTGCTCCCGTCGTCCAGGTCAACATCCCAGCCGTGGTCACATTTGAAGCGGTTATTTCGAATTACTATGGGTTTTTGGGCATCCAGCAAGATCAGTTCCGGGTGAGCAGCGGTCAGGCTGTCCATGGTATTCCTGTTTGGGTGCCAAAACCGGTCGCGTCCCCAGGAATTGAAAGCTCCGTGGTCGCCGGTTTCCAGTACAGTTTCAAATACATCATTATATTCGATCAAATGGCCACCCCATGCCCCGTCGCCGATATTGATCCCGGCACGGGGGACTCTGTAAATGGTGTTATGGCTGACATGAATTTCAGATGCCATTTCGATTTGTACTCCCGTGCATTGCTTTTCAATCTTTCCGATATCATGGATCAGGTTATCCTCGGCGAAACATTGCAATGGATACCGGTTATTTTTAGGTCCTGGTGTTTTATCCATTTTTAAAAACGGCACAAAATGATCGTATCCAAAAGCAGGAGAACGAACGGCGCTGCTATCTCCGACAAAACAAACCGCACTTGACCCGATGTTGTAAATGTGCGAGCCGGTAACCCCTGATTTGATATTGCGGCCAGTCAACATGATTGCGTTACCGCCCAGGCCCGTAAATTCACAGTCTCTGATCACGCAGTTTTCTGTATTTTCCATTACCACTGCCCCGCCCCGATAGATCATCCAATCGCTGCGCAGCAATGGTTCGTAATGTTCCATGATCGAGCGCTCGGTATTTTCGAAACGAATGCCTGTAATAGTCACATTTTGAAGTGGGGCCTTATCGGTACCTCTTAACTCAATGATGTGCTTAAGATTTGAAACGGCGATGTCGGCCGATTTTAAATCTAATCCATTGGGCGGATAGAAGTACAAGGTGTTGGCAGATTTGTCGTAAAACCATTCGCCGGGAGCGTCCAGTTCTTCAAAAATATGCTCAACAAACCGTTCTTTCGGGTGCAATGGCGACGGCCTATTGTTTTGCCAGCCGCCTTCCAGATCAAGAGCGCCGTTTTTTATCCCGTTAATCCGATAGTGAAAGCTTCCCCATTCGCCCTGATGCAGTGCATGGACATAGCCACCAGCCGGATTTTTCCACCGTGCGATTCGGGAGGGGCTGATGGCATCTTCGGCAGTGCCATTGAATACCCTTGCGGTAGAATCATAATTTGGATACCGGGCCATCGGCTGCTGTTTGCCGTTTATAAAAAGCATTTCAAAGGCAGGCCCATTGATTTTGGCTTTAAGGATCTGGCCCTTGTGCACTTCCCAAACCGGAGTTAGTTTTCGGCCTGCGCTTAACGCGACATCTTCATCATGATAAGAATGTAAAGTGATTTGCTTGTTCGGGAATGCCTGCGAACTAATGATTAATGGTTTTTCAAGATAATAAACGCCTTCCCTCAGGATGATATCCGCTTTGGTCGGCGCTAAGCGGGCAGATCTGGAAAACGCGGCCTCCGGTGTTTTAAAAGGCAATTGTAACGTACCTGGATTTGAATCGTTGCCTTTTGGAGAAACGTACAGGGTCTGTCCGTTTATGGACAAGTTAAATGCCAGAATAACAACAGTACAGATTGAATGTATTTTGAATTTCATTAAAAAGAACCGGAGATTGTCTTTGATTTTGAACTCAGTAAAATGAAAAGCTATGAAGACTGTTTTAAAGCTTACCTGCATCAGCGTTTTTGCCATCTTACAATATCGGGAAGCTTTTGCCCAAAGTAAAAAGAAGGGCGATACTTTTCCTACTTATGAACAAATCAGGGGTAATAAGGAAGAAACGGTCGATTATGTGTCTCCAGGTGGGCAAGGATGGGTGAAAGTGCAGAGGGAAACTTCCATCAAAGCAAACCTTGGTGCCTTCGATTATGACGATGATAGCGCAATCTACATGCTGAATGGAAAGAAGGCGAAGAGCAAGAAAAGGGCCGAATATGAAGTGAACAGCAAGGATATCCGCGTTGAAAGAATTTCAATTGGAGAGGTCGGAAGGGACGGAAAACGGATTATTGAAGTTGATTTTGAGCCTTTCAAAGAACAATAATCAGGCGTTATTGTAAAGTTTGAGTACTGTTTCCTTCATTTTTTTTCCGGTATCTCCTAAAATAAAAGCAATTGCTTCGGCCATGTCCGTACCGGGAATCCATTTGCTGAAATCGGCATCGGGCATTGCTGCACGGTTGTCGGGTGTGTCGATAATGCTGGGAACAATGACTGAGGCTGTGATATTTTTGGATTTACCTTCGGAATTGATCAGCTCAGCCATTTGAAATATGAGGGATTTGGAAAGCGCATATGCAAAACTCCCAGCCCCCTGTTCAGCGATCAATGCAGGCCTAGCCCCGATAAAAATGAATTGCCCGCCACCATTTGCTTCAAAATGTGCTTTCAGCGGTTTTACCAGATTAAATGCGGTGAAAAAATTCATGGTGATCATTTTTTCAATATCGGAAGCCTTGGTTTCGGCGATTTTTCCCGGAGCGAAACCGCCGGCTAAAAAGATACCTGCACGCAAAAAACCAGCATTGGAAATGGCCTTTTGTACAAAATCCCCGGATTGGACCTCATCCGACAAATCTGCAAGGTAACTCGTCACATTCCCAAGATTGGAGTACAATGCGCTCTGATATTCCCTTACATTGACGTGTAACCCAAAGCCAAGATCGGTAAGTTTCCTGACGACATCGTGGCCCAGATTTCCCGTCGCTCCGCTGATTAATACCTGATTTTCCATTTATTTATTCAGAATATCGATGAGAAACTTCCGGAAAGGCTCTGCAAATTCCTTTCTTTTCAGGGCAAATTCGACTGTGGTTTTTAGGTAATCCAGCTTGTCCCCAATATCATGACGTTTTCCTTCGATATGGTGGGCGTAGATATTTTCGCGCTTTAGAAGAAGCAAAAGCGAGTCTGTAAGCTGGATCTCGTTGTTCTTACCCTTTGGGGTTTGCTCGATGGTGTTGAATATCTCGGGTGTAAGCACATATCTTCCAGCAATTGCGAGATTGGACGGGGCAAGGTCTATCGCCGGCTTCTCGATTAACGTACTTAATTCGAGGATCGAATCGCTCAGGGCTTTTCCTCCCACAATCCCATAGCGATTTACCTTATTGGCAGGTACTTCTTCCACAGCGATAACCGATCCGCCGTACTGTTCGTAGGTATCCATCAACTGTTGCGTTACGGGGATCACGGAATCCATAATGGTATCACCCAAAAGAACAGCAAACGGCTCATTACCAACATGATGCCGCGCGTAGTAAATCGCGTCTCCCAGTCCGTTCGCTTCTTTTTGTCTGACAAAATGAACATTGGCCATATCCGCCAGGCGCCGCATTTCATTGAACCAAAGGAGATCTTCCTTTTCTTCCAGGCGACTTTCCAGCTCCACATTGCGGTCGAAGTGGTCCTCAATGGCGCGTTTGCCTTTGCCTGATATAATTAAAATATCCTCAATGCCAGAGTCTACGGCTTCCTGAACGACATATTGAATTGTAGGGATATCAATAATTGGCAACATCTCTTTCGGCATCGATTTGGTAGCGGGCAAAAAACGGGTACCAAGTCCGGCGGCAGGAATAACGGCTTTACGAATCATAACTGGCTTTTGGCTTTTAGCGGTTGGCTATTGGCCTTTTATTTACAGGTTGACTGAAATTTAATTTATCAAAAATAGGCTAATAGCCGAACGCAAATAACCAACAGCGCTCAGACCACAAAAGGCTTGATCACCCTTGCATTATGTTTTTTCAATTCTACAAATAGCTGGTTCAGCATGTCATCGTCGCGATAAATGCCTATAATGGTGCCCCCGGAACCTGCAAATTTAGCAGAGGCTCCGCATGCTCTCGCAGCATTGATTAGTTTTTTATTGGATTCTGGCACATTGTATATTTTGCAGCGCAGATCGAAATTTTCGTTCATCAGCTGGTGCAGATCATCAGCTCGGCCTTCCAGCAATGCTTTTTTACCATCTTCAGCTTTTTGTGCGATTTGATTAAGCACGTCAATCACCATGCTTTCGCCCCGGTCGTACCTTGTCCGCACGTCGCTGTGCACTTTGCCGGAGACCTTGCTCAGATTGGTATTGTAGGCAACATACAGTTTTGGCAGCAGCTCAGGATTGAGACGTTCGTACTTGCCATGACCTTTCTGCAGAATCATTTCTTTATCAAAATCCATATAGACACAGCCCTCATAGCATTGGATCACACGATCCTGCAGGCCAGCCGTAATACCCAGCTCTTCGGTTTCAGTCACCATCACAAGCTGTGGAAGGATTTCAATTGGAATATCGACTTTGTAGAATTGAATCAGCGCACGGAATAAAGCCACTACTATGGCACTGGACCCCGACATGCCGACTTGTCGCGGAATCGAAGAGCGGTACCTGACCGTGAAATTGCGGTTCGGCAAACGTATCCCCTGCTCTTCGCAATAATCCCCGAATTTTTTTATGCCGGCTTTGATGAGCGGAATCCCGCCATTGTAGCCGAGCATGCTCACGGTGTCACGCAAATGGAAGATACTTCTGAATGTGCTTAAATCCTGCGGCTGCGCCTCAATATGTAATTCTGGAGATTCGTAAAGGGATATGGAGGCACCAAAATTTCTTACAGAAATGGATATTGTTTTGCCATAAAAACCGTCGGAAGGATTGCCTAACAGACCCGCCCGGGCATAAGCACGTGTTTCAATGATCAATGTGAAAGTCTTTTTAGGCCGAAAGTAATAACTAAATGACGAAACAAAAGTGCTTTGCCCTGATATCCCAAAAATAAATGATCGACATGCAAAAACATGCTTTTACTCACAAAATACATGATGCCTAAAACCAAAAAAGCGCGTGACGAAGGTCCGCGCTTTTTTAGGTTTTAATTATGTACTGTTTATTGCTTCACAATCTGGACATTGGCGATCAGTTTCACCTCGTCGCCCACTACTACCCCGCCAGCTTCAGTTACTGCGCTCCATTCGAGACCAAATTCCTTGCGGTTTAGTTTCCCGGAGATTTCAAAGCCTGATTTGTTGTTGCCATAAAAATCGGTCATGTTTCCTCCGTACTCAACTGCGAATTCAAAAGGTTTAGTCACATCTTTCACTGTCAGATCACCTTTCAGCGTATAGCTTTCGTCCCCTTTTTTTTCCAGTTTACCTTTGTAGGAAAGTTTAGGGTGGTTTGCAGCATCAAAAAAATCTGCGGATTTCAAATGCTCGTCGCGTTGTGACTGATTGGTATCTATGCTATCGACATCGGCAGAAAAATGTACAGTAGCCCCGTCGAAATCTTCTGTTTCAGTTTCAACTGCTCCTTCAAATTTTTTGAACGCACCAGTTACCGTAGAGATTACAAGGTGTTTTACTTTAAACTGAATTTCTGAATGTGTTGGGTCAATAACCCATGTTGTAGTTGCCATATCCCTTTTATTTTATATATGTATTAACATTTAATGTATATACATGTAATATTATAAATTAGTTTCATCACATAGAAAAATACGCGATAATATTTATCCGGATGTTTGATGCCGCCTCGAAACTAATTGACCGGCATGGTGAAAATAGCAGGATCTATTTTTGGATTAACTTCCAGGGTTGTGATTCCCAGTTTCATCGCTGTTCCTGGCATGGCTGATGTGGTTACTTCGGAGGTAAACGGATAAAAAATCCCGTCGACCTGTTTAAAATTGGATTGGGTATTTTCCGACATGATATCCTGGCCATTCATGTTGGCGTGAACAACGATTTTAAGGATATAGAATGTGTCTTTGGAAATATAGTTGATACGTTTTATGCCATTTTTCAATGTCATAGAAACTTTATAGACTTTGGCTCCGGAGAGATCTTCTTCTCCGTCGAGGGTTAATATATAACCCTTTGCCTTATAATCGTACAATCCGGTAAGGTCCGTTTCTGCGGCCATCGACTTAATTGCTTCCTCTGGCAGTGCTGTCGCTTTAGTCTGCCCTGTCATGGGGTTGATCGCCCAGCCGGTATTGCCGTTGATCGCCTGTACGACCGTCATTCCCTGCACGGTAGTTTCACTTCTGAAACCCTGGTTTTGAATGATGGTTGTCGTAATGGGGACTTTCATATTCATAACATCCATTTCGGCGGTGATCTTCATGCTTTTCAGTCTGGAAAGCTTTTCAGCGCCTCCCATTGCCTGGATATGTTTTGCAATGATTTCATCCAGGTTCTGGGCTGAAAGCGAGTTGAAAATTCCTGCTATGACGAGCAGAGCAAGTGTTTTGGCTAGGGCGAATTTAAACATCAGCTATGAGGTTGTTTATTTTTGAACTCTTTTGAAAGATCTATATTGTAGTTCGGTGCACTAAATATAACAACAAAAAAACGAGCGGATTATGAAAACCGCTCGTTCAAGTATGATATAATAAACCAGGACCTAGTTCTTCAATGCTTCCGCGCCACCAACAATTTCAAGAATTTCTTTGGTAATAGCCGCCTGACGTGTGCGGTTATAAACCAGGCGAAGCTCTTTCAAAAGTTCCTGGGCATTTTCAGTTGCCTTATCCATTGCGGTCATACGCGCACCTTGTTCCGAAGCATTCGACTCGAGAACAGACCGGTACAACTTTATTTTCAAAGATTTTGGAATCAATTCAGCAAGAATTTCTTCTTCGTTGGGTTCGAAAATATAGTTGACCTCAGTCTTTTTTGCTTTGGATGATTTATCGTCGCTGGGTATCGGAAGATACGGGTCAGCATGAATAATCTGGGTAGCAACGTTTTTAAATTCGTTATAAACCAAGTCCACAGCATCGTATCGTCCTTCAGAAAAATCCTTCATAATTTCTTCTGCCGCCTGCTTGACGGTCACGAAGCTTAGTCGGGTAAAGGTGTCGGTGTAACCGATGTTGACGGCAAAGCCGCGACGGGCGAAAGCTTCGGCTCCCTTCTTTCCTATTGCAAAGATTTCAACATTACCATTGCGTGCCTGAAAAGCATATTTCTCTTCGATCAGCTGCAGGGCGGCTTTAATAATGTTTGTATTAAAGGCACCACAAAGTCCGCGATCCGAGGTAACAACAATAATTAAAACCTTATTTACTACGCGGACTGTTTTCAAAGGACTATCCACGGCACTTTCAGCACCCGCGGAAACCGTTGAAAGCATTTCGCCCAGCTTCTGAGCGTAGGGGCGCATTTGCAGAATACCATCCTGCGCTCTGCGCAACTTCGCGGCGGCCACCATTTTCATGGCTTTGGTGATTTGCTGGGTGCTGTTGACCGAAATAATCCGGCTACGTACTTCTTTTAAGCTTGCCATTATTTGGAAGTTTAAAGCGATCCGACGCTAATTAATGGAATATGTCAGAGTCTTAGTGATATTTTACAGCAACTTCTTTTGCAACCTTTTCGATTACATCGGTCACGCTGTTGTCCAGTTTACCGGCGCGGAGAGCAGCTAATGTCTCTTTATGCTGGCCGCTGAGCACTGTCAGAAAGTCTTTTTCAAACTCTTTTACACGATTAACGTCCACCTTATCCAACAAACCCTTTGTAGAAGCATAAACAGTGGCAACCTGAAGTTCAACCGGTACCGGTGCGTATTGAGGTTGTTTCAGCACTTCCTGGTTACGACGTCCGCGGTCAATAGCCAGTTTTGTAGCTGCATCAAGATCCGAACCGAATTTCGCAAAGGCTTCCAATTCACGGAATTGCGCCTGATCAAGTTTCAGGGTTCCTGAAACCTTTTTCATCGATTTGATCTGCGCATTACCACCCACGCGGGATACCGAAATACCTACGTTAATCGCAGGACGGATACCTGAGTTGAAAAGATTGGATTCGAGGAAAATCTGACCGTCTGTAATAGATATTACATTGGTTGGGATATAAGCCGAAACGTCACCAGCCTGTGTTTCAATAATTGGAAGTGCAGTTAATGAACCACCACCTTTTACAATTCCCTGAAGAGACGGTGGAAGGTCGTTCATGTTTCTTGCAATGGAATCATCTGAAATGATTTTTGCGGCACGTTCCAAAAGGCGGCTGTGCAGATAAAAAACGTCCCCGGGATACGCTTCACGTCCTGGCGGGCGGCGAAGAAGAAGGGATACTTCGCGGTAAGAAACCGCTTGTTTTGAAAGGTCATCATAAATAACCAGGGCAGGCCGACCAGTATCACGGAAGTATTCACCAATCGCTGCGCCAGTAAATGGGGCATAAAATTGCATAGGCGAAGGATCCGAAGCGCCGGCAGCAACGATTACGGTGTAATCCATCGCACCATATTTGCGAAGTGTCGCTTCTATCGACTTAATGGTGGAAGCTTTCTGTCCGCAAGCTACGTAGATACAAAATACAGGCTCACCTTTTTCGAAATATTCCCTTTGGTTGATAATGGTGTCAATCGCCACCGCCGTCTTACCGGTCTGGCGGTCACCAATGATCAATTCACGCTGGCCACGTCCGATGGGGATCATGGCATCGATCGCTTTAATACCAGTTTGAAGAGGCTCTGTTACAGGCTGACGATAGATAACACCGGGGGCTTTGCGCTCGATCGGCATCTCATAAAGTGTTCCTGAAATAGGTCCGTTCCCGTCAATAGGTTCTGCCAGTGTATTGACGACGCGTCCGATAATTCCGTCGCCTACTTTTACAGAAGCAATCTCTTTTGTACGTTTTACTGTAGCTCCTTCTTTAATATCGCTGAAATCTCCCAGCAAAACAGCTCCTACATTATCCTCTTCAAGGTTAAGAGCGAGGGCCTTAAGGCCAGTCTCGAAAACAAGCAGCTCACCTGCCTGCACCTGGGAAAGACCATAAATACGGGCAACACCGTCGCCAATTTGAAGAACTGTCCCTACTTCTTCGAGTTCTGCTTCTGATCGAGCGCCTGCAAGTTGTTCGCGCAGGATGGCCGAAACTTCATCCGGTCTAACAGATACCATAGTATAATTAACTTATTTAGAGTATAGTAGTAAGTTTTTGAAAACTGCCGCAAAGGTAGAAGTTTATTTTGGTAAAAACAGTATTTTTTGATTAAAACCTGAGAGATAAAAATTAGATTTTTCCAAGGTATGTCATATATCCCCAAGCGCTTACATCTGATAGCCGTCTATCCTCGATAAAGAACATTTTTAAAACTTTTTTAGGTGTTAATTGTGTTTTTGTTGTAATTGAATTCGTTAATATCACTTACACATTTAAAACCATTCTTATCTACCATCCTTCAGTATAATGTACAAATTAGAAAAAACCGTTTTAGCAGCCTTAGTATTAGGAGTTTTAGTAACATCGGAAGGCAACGCACAGACTATCAAGAAGCCAACAAAACCAGCGACAACTGTAAAAAAGACACCCCCCGCTCCGATAAAAGCAGTTTCATCGGCAACTGTACTCAAAAATCAGATGGATTCTTTGTCCGCAGCTATTGGAGTCAGTTTTTCGAATTCATTATCTTCACAGGGAATAGAGAATATTAATACCGAAGTACTTACAAAAACCATTAATGCAACTTTAAAGGGAGAAAAAGCGACATTCACTCCCGAAGAAGCGAATAAATTTATAGGAGATTATTTCCAAAAAATGATGGAAGAGAAGGGCGCAGTGGTACGTGTGGAAGGTGAGAAATTTTTAGAAGAAAATAAGAAGAAACCGGGAGTTACAACAACTGAAAGCGGACTACAGTACCAGGTCATCAAAACCGGCGACGGTCCCAAACCGACCGCCACCGATAAAGTGAAGACCCACTATCATGGTACATTGATTAATGGAACGGTTTTTGACAGTTCGGTGGATAGGGGTGAGCCGGTTGAGTTTCCGGTGAATGGTGTTATCAAGGGATGGACAGAAGCGCTTCAGCTCATGCCTGTGGGTTCAAAATGGAAACTGTTTATTCCATATCAACTTGCTTACGGAGAGCGCGCAGCAGGCCCTCAGATCCCAGCATATTCCGCACTGGTTTTTGAGGTTGAATTATTGGAAATTGTTAAATAGCAAAAGTTCGAAATGAAAAAGTACTTGATCACTCTTATTCCGGTTGTATTGCTTGGATGGCAGCGCGGCCCTGATCAACAACAAGTGGCTTTTACGCCTGGTGTTGAAACTTCCATGGAGGAAGATATTAAGCCCGTTCCTGCTCAATATAAAGCGGAGGAGCTGACCACTCGTATTTTATCCAGTTATCACTATCGGAAAACAAAACTGAACGATTCGCTTTCCGAGGCGATGTTCGACAAATACATTGATGCGATTGACCATAGCAAGCTTTATTACCTGGCTACGGACATCGCCGATTTTGATAAATACAAAGATTCTTTTGACGATTATCTTCAAAAACGGGAATTGGACGTGCCTTTTGAAATGTATAACGTTTTCAGAAAGCGCTACAAAGAAAGGAGTGACTATATCCAGACACTTCTGAAAGAAGCCAAGCCCTTTGACTTTTCTGTGGACGAATCGATGAATACAGACCGTGAAAAGGCGGCCTGGGCCAAGAACACAGATGAACTGAACGACACTTGGAGAAAATATCTTAAAAGTGAAGCATTAGATCTGAAACTTTCTGGTAAAGCAGACACTGCGGTCGTAACCATGCTGCGAGACCGTTACAAAAACCGCGACCGCGCCTTAGGGCGTATCCGCACAGAGCAGGTTTTTCAGATGTTTATGAACGCTTATGCGGAATCCATGGATCCTCACACAAGCTACATGGCGCCGACTTCTGCCGACCGTTTCAAGCAGGAAATGAGCCAGTCGCTGGAAGGAATAGGGGCATTGTTGGGAGAGGAAGATAATTACATCAAAATTAAAGACGTCATTCCGGGCGGTCCTGCTTTCAAAGGCAAACAGCTCAAAAAAGAGGATAAAATCATAGCTGTAGCGCAGGGTGATGAGGGCAAGATGGTCGACATCATTGGCTGGTTTGTTGACGACGCGGTGAAACTGATCAAAGGACCTAAATCAACCGTGGTAAGATTACAGGTTATTTCTGCCGATGCGTTGCCGGGTACTCCTCCCAAAGAATATCGTCTGGTTCGTGAGAAGATCAAGCTCGAAGAGCAACGCGCAAAAAGTGAAATCGTTTCTATCAATTCAGGTAACAAGGATTTTAAGATCGGTGTGATTGATATCCCTCTTTTTTACAGGGACTTTGAAGGCGCTCAACACAAGGAAAAGGAATTTTCGAGTACGACGCGCGATGTTCAAAAATTAGTCACAGATCTGCAGGCAGCTAACGTCGATGGTATTGTAATTGATTTAAGAAACAATGGCGGTGGGTCTTTGACGGAGGCTGTTTCATTAACCGGTCTTTTTATTAACCGAGGCCCGGTCGTTCAGGTGAAAGAAGGGCAAGGCGAAATTGAGGTACAATCTGACAACGATCCAAGCATTGCATACGATGGACCGATGGCGGTTATGGTCAACAGGTTCAGTGCATCGGCTTCTGAAATTTTTGCTGCGGCTATCCAGGATTATAAGCGTGGTATCATTGTTGGAGAGCAAACTTACGGCAAAGGCACCGTGCAAACCCTGATCGATTTGAACCAGTGGGTGCCTAAGGAAACGGATCAGCTGGGCCAGGTAAAACTGACCGTCGCGAAATTCTACCGTATCAATGGAAGTAGCACCCAGTTAAAGGGAGTTATGCCGGACCTGGAATTGCCTACAGCTTTCAAGGTAAATGAATATGGCGAAGGTTCTCAGCCAAGTGCGCTTCCGTGGGATCAGATACCTTCGTCGAAATATGAATTGGCCAATAATATCAGCCCTAAGATTGTTGACCAGTTGAGGGAAAAACACAACCAACGTCTGAAATCCGATGAAGAATTGAAAACATTGGTTAAGACACTGGACGAGTTCAAAGAAGCTCGTGAGAATAAAATCGTATCTCTTCAGGAGTCAAAACGCAAAGTGGAGCGGGATGTGGCTGAGAAGAAAAGAGCTGCCATGAAACAACTCGGGGACGACAACGTCGATGACGATGAGGAAGAAGTGGATACGAAAGTTGCCGAGGCCCCCAAAGATGTTAAAAAGAAAAAAGACATCTATCTGACCGAAACAGGAAGGATGCTGGCAGATTTGATTGTTATTTCTAAGGAGCCAAGCCTTGCCGGGACCAAGAAAAAATAAAACCGGGTAATAGAATAGGTAAGCACGGATCGCCGATCCGTGCTTTTTTTATTTCCTCAAACGAAACTTACTCCCAGCCTCCACCTAGTGATCGGTAAAGCTCGATCAGCGCTAAAAATTGCTCCTTGCGCAAATTGGTAAGGTTCAATTCAGCTTCAAGAACGCTTCGCTGTGCCGTGATAACTTCCAGGTAAGAGGCATATCCTGTTAAGAATAAATCTTTGGAAGTGGCAACGGCCTGTTGCAATGTCACGAATTCCCGCTGCTTATAATCGTTTATCTTCCTGGTGTTTTCCAATTTTTTTAAACTGGTGCTTACTTCTTGAAAGGCGATCAAAACGGACTTATTATATGCGTAATAAGCTTCCCTACTTGCAGCTTCTGCACTTTTTTGACCAGCTTTCAGAGCCTTTCGATTCACAAGAGGGGCTGTTAAACCGCCCAGCGCGCTGTATGCAACGGAGCCTGGGGAAAAAAGCAGGTCACTTTTGAAAGCATTAAATCCAAGGAATGCGGTAATGTTTAGGGACGGGAGAAAAGCCATCTGAGCAGCCTGCTGTTCCGAATAGTATGCCAGCAGATTCAGTTGAGCCTGTTGTATATCCGGCCGTCTTTTTAACATGTTGGCAGGAATACCGGCCCCGATCACTTCCGGGAGAAGTTGCCCGAATGTACTATCCCGTACAATTTGTTGAGGAAAACGGCCTAGCAGTACATTTAGAAAATTCTCTGAATCTACTATTTTTTGCCGTACCTCATATTCCAGTCCTTGTGTATTGAGCAGCTGTGCGGTTAGTTGTTGCACGCCCAGTTCATTGGCACGTCCGCCTTCTTTTTGAATTTTTATTGTTTCGACAGCGGATTGCTGAAGCGCAATATTTCTTTGTATGATGTCAAGCTCATTGTCCAGCGCTAATAACTGGTAGTACGAACCCGCTACCTGTGCAATTAAACCTGTTATGATTGCTTGTCGAGCCTTCTCCGACGCCAGAAAATGATGGTAAGCGGCCTTTCTCTTTGTTTTAAGTTTCCCCCAGATATCAACCTCCCAGCTACTTCGCAACCCTACAAAATAATCCGGCATAAAAGGCGCAGGCAGTTTTCTATCGTTGTCCAGGTTTTCGGAAAAGTTGGTATCATAATTTCCAACGCCATCCATGGTATAATCACCAAATTTTCTGCCCCCGGCAGACACATCGGCTGAAACAGATGGTAGCAATGCACCTTGGGCAATCAGGATATTGGACCGGATCATTTCAATGCGCTGTGCCGCCATTTTCAAGTCCGGATTGTTTTGCAGCGCAGTATCGATCAGCGCGACCAAATAAGGGTCTTTGAAAAATGATCTCCACTGTACATTCCCAATGCCCGCTGTGTCCGTTTGGCCCTGAAAGGTTTTGGGAGGCTCGGTTCTTTTCGCTTGCTCAACGGGCTGCGTTAGTTTACAGCCTGAGAGCGTAGCCATAGCAGCTAAGAAGAGGAGGTATACTAGTTTTTTATATGTTTTCATGAATGGATAGTCTTGATGGAACGCACGCGTTTTAGCCGAGTACAGCCTCTTCTTTTTGAGCTGCTATTTTCTGTGATTTCTTTCGGCTGGAGATTCCTGCAAAAAGCACATAGAGTCCTGGAATGACGATTACGCCAAACAACGTTCCGACGAGCATACCGCCTGCTGCCGCAGTTCCAATGGAACGATTCCCGATAGCCCCCGCGCCGGAAGCCATCACGAGCGGAACAAGTCCGGCGACGAATGCAAGTGAAGTCATCAGAATTGGCCGGAGCCTTTCTGTGGCTCCCTCGAGGACCGCATCAATAACCGATCGCCCTTCCTTTTGTCTGATGATGGCATACTCAACAATCAGTATGGCATTTTTCCCCAATAACCCGATTAGCATTACCAGTGAGACTTGTGCATAAATGTTATTTTCCAGGCCCATTAACTTAAGGGCTAAAAACGCCCCGAAAACACCGGTTGGCAGGGAGAGAATAACTGGCAGAGGGAGTAAGAAACTTTCATACTGTGCGGCGAGCAAGAGATAAACGAAAATCAGACATATTCCGAAGATATAAACTGCCTGGTTTCCGGACAGGATTTCTTCCCGCGTCATTCCCGACCAGTCATAGGTAAAACCCTTTGGCAGGCTCGTAGCTGCAATGCGTTCAACGGCTTTGATGGCGTCGCCGCTGCTGTATCCGGGGGCGGCATCCCCATTGATCATTGCGGAGGTATACATATTGTAGCGGGTGAGAAGCTCTGGCCCATAAACCCGCTCCAATTTGATGAAAGTGGAGAACGGCACCATTTCACCGCGATTGTTTTTTACATATAGTTTAAGGATATCTTCGGGTGTCTTCCGAAAGCTTGGGTCGGCCTGAACCATTACTTTGTACATCTGTCCAAACCTGATAAAGTTGGAGGCGTACAAGCTGCCAATCAAAGTTTGGAGCGTACCCATGGCTACATCCACGGATACCCCTTTTTTTGCCGCAATATCCGCATCTACGTGGATCATATATTGCGGAAAACTTGCGTCGAAACTGCTGAATGCGGTTGCAATCTCGGGCGAACTTATCAGATCTTTGACGAACTGATTGGTTACTTCAGCCGTTTTTTGCAAATCTTCGCTCCCGGTTCTGTCCTGAACCCTTAACTCAAAACCACTCGAATTACCGAATCCGGGAACCGTTGGCGGCGGGAAAAACTGGATATCGGCATCCGTAATGTGTTTCGTTTTTTGCTCCATTTCTGCAATGACATCCTGAACCGAGGCTTTTCGCTGGTCCCATGGTTTCAAATTGATCATTGCCATTCCATAAGAAGAACCAGCGGATTCGGTGATGAGGCTGTATCCCGAAAGTGATGATACGGATTCGACAGGTTCCAGCGATTTAGCTACCTTCTGGATTTCGTCCAGAACAGCCTCCGTCCTTTCTACTGTGGCGGCTACCGGCGTAGTTACATTGACGTTAATTACCCCCTGATCTTCCGTTGGTATAAAGCCGGTAGGCAGAATGGTGTTGATGCCATAAGTACCCACGCAAAATGCGAGCAGGAGCCCTACAGTGATTATTCTCCTGCCGACAATAAGGGAAAGCAGCCGACGGTATTTGTTTGATACACTGTCATAGCCTCGATTGAAACCTTCGAAGAAGCGGTCAAGCAATGTGTTTTTGGAAGGCTGAGCATGGGAATTTTTTAACATTAGGGCACAAAGGGCCGGGGTTAACGTTAATGCATTAATACCCGATATGACAATGGAAATGGCAAGGGTTATGGAAAACTGCCGGTAAAAAATGCCGACCGGCCCCGACATAAATGCTACCGGAACAAACACCGCCGACATTACCAGGGTGATTGCGATGATTGCCCCGCTCATTTCTTTCATCGATTCAATGGTTGCTTCTTTCGGACCCAAGTGCTTTTCAGCCATTTTTGCATGCACTGCTTCCACCACGACAATCGCATTGTCGACCACAATACCGATTGCCAAGACCAGCGCAAAGAGTGTCAAAAGATTGATCGAAAATCCGAACAATTGCATGAACGCGAATGTGCCGATCAGGGCAACCGGTACAGCCAGCGCCGGGATAAGTGTCGACCGGAAGTCCTGCAGAAAAAGATATACGATGATGATAACGAGAATAAAAGCCTCGATCAGCGTCCGCACGACTTCGTGTATGGAAGCGTCCAGAAACCGGGAAACATCATAGGAGACAAAGTAATCCATTCCGGGAGGGAATGAGGTTTTTTTTAACTCAGCTACTTTGCTTTTGATATTTGCAATCACCTCTTGCGCATTGGAACCAGGGCGTTGCTTGATCATAATGGAAGCTGACGGTTTTCCATTTGATTTGGAAGCCATATCATATTCCAATGTGCCGAATTCAATGTCTGCCACATCTTTCAGTTTCAACATAGAACCATCGGGATTGGATCTCAGTACTATATTCTCGTACTGGGCGGGCTCGGAGAGCTTGCCGGTATATTTCAGGACATATTGTAAAACCTGCGTTTCCCGGCCGGAACTCACACCGGTTTTCCCGGGTGCGGCTACCACGTTCTGATCGCGGATTGCCTTTACGACTTCGTCAGCCGAGACGCTGTAACTGTTCATCCGGTCGGGCTTGAGCCATACGCGCATGGAATAATCCCGGCTTCCCATGATTTGCGCCCTGCCGACACCATCGATCCTTTTCAGTTCCTTAAGAATATTAATATCGGCGAAATTGTACACAAAGTCCTCTGCTACCGATGTATCCGAACTCATAATATCCAGATACATCAGCATACTGTTCACTTCCTTTTCAGTCGTAACGCCAGCTTTAATTACTTCTTCGGGAAGTTCGTCGATAACCGTCTGGACGCGGTTTTGAACATTTACGGCTGCCAGGTCAGGGTCAACACCGACGTTAAATGAGATCGTAATGGTGGTTACTCCGTCATTTCCTGAAACAGAGGTCATATAGGTCATGCCGGGCACTCCATTGATTGCTTTTTCCAATGGTACGGCTACCGCATCGACGCAAACCTCGGAATTGGCGCCGGTATAGGTTGCTGTAACCACAACGGAGGGCGGCACAATGTCGGGAAACTGGGAAACAGGGAGTTCCAGAAAGGCAAAAAGCCCAAGCAGGGTTATGAAAATGGAGATCACCAGCGATAAGACCGGTCGCTCAATAAATTTTTGGAACATGATTGAAAATTCAGGTGAGACAAAAAGATCCTAGCGTGCCGTGAGCTGTATTTTGCTGGCGGGAACGCGCAGGCTGTCAGGGGAAATGTTTTTGGGCCTGATAGTAGCACCGTCCCTAAGCCCTTGCAGCCCTTCGCAAACAATCGTTTCTCCTGGCTCCAATCCTGATTTTACCACATAGTATCCTGATAATCTTGATTTTGGCACAAAACTGCGGGTCTTGATCCTATTATCCTTACCCAGAACATATACGAAGTTTTTATCCTGGATTTCAAATGCAGCTTTCTGGGGTATCAGGATCGCATTTTCCACGGTGTTGGTGAGGCGTATGGTTCCTGTTGAACCGTGTTTCAGCAATTTTTCAGGATTCGAAAATCTTGCCCGAAATGCAATGGAGCCGGTTCCTTCGTCGAAAGCGCCTTCCATGGTTTCAATGGAGCCCTTGTGTTTAAAAAAAGAGCCGTCCGCAAGTTCAAGCTCGACGATCGCTTCTTTATTGTCGCTTTTGCCCCGGGCTTTCACATATTCGAGGTACTCGTTTTCGGAAACATTGAAATAAGCAAAAACAGATTTGGTGTCCGATAATGTGGTAAGCAGTGTGCCGTCATCGATCAGGCTCCCCATTTTCTGCGGAATCCTGTCGATTACCCCGTCAAATGGTGCTTTGATTTCGGTACGCGCAAGATGGATTGCAGCATTTGACTTCTCGGACCGCGATTCCTCGATTTTGGCGTTGGCGGCAGCGAGTTTGGCTTCTGCCACTTCCACTTCTGTTTTGGTGATCACATTTTTATCCACCAGGAGCTTTACCCGTTTCAGTTCCAGCTCGGCACCTTTGGCTTCGGCGATTGCACTTTGCAGATTGGCCTTGGCTTTGGCAAGCTGGGCCTCGTACTCTTCATTGTTAATCCTAAAGAGAATCTGTCCTTTCTTCACTTCCTTGCCTTCGTCGACATATACTTCCTCCAGATAGCCTTTTACACGGGCATAGATTTCGACATTTCTGATGGCGTGTATATCCCCCACATATTCCCGGTGCAAGTCGGTTTTTTGCGGTCTGAGTTCAGTTACCGGAATGGTCAGAATGCTATCATTGGCATTGTCGGCGGTTTCGCTTTTCGAGCTGCAGCTGTAAAATAATACGCTCAATACCAGCAATAATAGCAATTGGAAATTTTTCATGTTGAGTTGAATTGAGTTTAAAGAGTAGTGTTACAGCATATGTCTGCCTTGGGCTGAGAGCGCGTGACAGAAATGTATGCAAGAGGACATTTACAGCCTTTTCAGGGCGTGCATATGTCTATTTTAATAAACGGAATGTGAGAGAACGCTTGCGGCGAGTTCAAAAAGGGCAAAGTCGATGAAGAAAACCGTAGTAACCGGGCAGAGCTATTGCGCCCTTGCTCATGGCGGGCAATGCTACGGATTCCCGGACAATTTTAGGAAACTGCGCAGTGTTGTAATCCGGAACGGCTGGTGTGACGGTTGATAGAAACCGGTAGGTTGAATGCCTATGCCGCAAAAGGCTTGACAGGTTTTCTTTCCATTCAAACTCGTCGGCCCTGACAATCGTCTCATTTTTGCAAACGGCGTCGTCGGCTAAGACGAAATCTTCTAGGCCTTCGGACGGTTGAGTGGTGTACGGAGCAAACCTACCTAAGCTGGATTGTAATTTGCATAAGGCTGCCGACTGCTGTGGAAGCAGCCCGAGAGCCATGATTTGTATCAGGCTGAAAAACAATACAAAAGTTCTTTTTGTCATGAGGCTGATTGAAGTCAGTTCATTAAAAATTTATACTTTTATAATGAATTCAAGATTGGTTGGAATTTTTATAACGGAATGTTAATACAATCAACACAAGTTTCAAATGTAACGATTCGAATGTATAATCCAAATTTAAACAATCGTTAATGTGTGTTAACATTGGGTTTTACAAAAGAAAAAATAAGCTAATACTGATTTTCTCCAAAAAAATCATCAACTTTTCATGGTTGATCCATGCATCGAAAAATTTGTTCCATGGACATTAAAACGATCCGGACCGAGCGGTTTATTCTTACTAAAATGACTTCGGCCGACGGCGACAAGTACTTCCGGCTGAGCAATAATGAGCGAGTGATGAAGTACGTCACGGGATATCCGTTATCCCGTCAGGAGTCCGATGAAATGCTGAAAGCATTTTTAGAGGAATACGGTCACAATACGTACCTGGGCCGGTACCTGATCGAGGAGATTTTAACAGGAGACCTGATTGGGGCGGCCAAACTGGATAAAGTGGGTTCTGAAATTGAAATTGGCTACCGCGTTCTGGAAGAGCACTGGGGTAGGGGGGTAGCCACCGAAATAGCTTCGGGGTTAATCAAATTTGCAAAGGAAAAACTGAAAGCGAAGGACGTGATTGCTTATGTGAACGTAAACAATGCGGCCTCTATCCGGGTACTTGAAAAGTCCGGAATGATCAATGTACAGACTGTAGAAGATATTGACGAAATCAAGTATAAGTTTAGTTGTTTACCTCAAAAAAATCTATCAATGAAAAAAGCGCTCTACATTATCCTAGGACTGATCGCTGTTGTCCTGATTGCCGCGTTCATCATGCCAAAAGATTATGCGGTGGAAAAAGAAGTTGTTATTAACAAGCCCAATGCGGAGGTGTTTGCCTACCTGAAATCCCTCAAAAATCAGGATAAGTGGAGTGTTTGGTATAGCAAGGACCCTAACATTAAGAAAAATTATTCGGGTACAGACGGTACGGTCGGCTTCACTTCAAGGTGGGAAGGAAATAAGGACGTCGGTAAAGGCGAACAGGAAATTACAAAAATTGAAGAGGGAAAGCGTATCGATACGGAACTGAGATTTTTGGAACCATTTGAAAGTACCAACGATGCTTTTATGATTACCGAGCCCGTCGATTCAAGCTCGACAAAAGTAAAATGGGGCTTTACCGGCGTTATGCCTATACCCATGAACGTCATGCTGCCATTTATAGGTATGGAAGAGTCGGTTGGCAAGGATTTTCAGGATGGGTTGAACCACTTAAAGGGAATTTTGGAAAAATAAATGAGCCATACAGATCCTCGTGTCGATGCCTACATTGTCAAATCGGCGGATTTTGCAATACCCATTTTAGAATATCTCCGGGCGTTGGTACATGCCACCTGTCCGGATGTCAGGGAAACCATTAAATGGAGTTTTCCTAATTTCGACTATCATGGCAGCATTATGTGCAGTATGGCGTCGTTCAAGCAGCACTGTTCTTTTGGATTCTGGCTTGCATCCAGGATGACCGACCCGCATAACCTGTTAGCTACCGGCGATGGAAAAATTTCTATGGGCCAACTGGGGAAGATCAAAAGCCTGGAAGATCTTCCGGCAGAGGAATATTTGGTCGGCTTCATTAAGGAGGCTATGGAATTGATTGACAGCGGTGTAAAACAAAAAAGACCAGAGAAGCCTACTGAGCCAAAAGAACTGGTTATTCCGGACTACTTACCCGAGGCATTAGGAAAAAATCCAAAAGCTCAGAAGGCTTTTGATGCGTTCAGTTACTCCAATAAAAAGGAATACATAGAATGGTTCGAGGAAGCCAAAACTGAAGCAACGCGTAATAAACGCATTGAAACGGCACTCGAATGGATGGAAGAAGGAAAGTCGCGTAATTGGAAGTATGAAAGGAAGTAATCAGGAGGCTTGCCAGGTTTTTGAAAACCTGGCAAGTATTGTCCTTTTTAAAACTTCCCGCTGGTATCAGCCAGCGCATATCTAAAAGTGTAGTAGCTTGATTCTTCGGTAGGCACGTCTTCCGGCGCACCTTTGTAATAGCTGATGATTTCTATTTTGGCGTATTTGCCTTCTGCGGTTTTAACCAGAATTGTGCGACCAATAATTGGTAAAATCGCATGTACGCCCATATCGTATTTATACCAGGAATTGCCGCTGCCGCCGGGAATTGCAAAACCCGCGTCACCGTCGGATTTATAGCCTTCTTTTACAGCCTCCGCAATCAGATCAAAAGGTTTTTCCAGGACGATCGCTCCACCTTCCCCCGGACCGCTGGTACCACCATTGACTGCGATCGTTGTTTTGCTGAACGCAATGTCCCAGTTTTTACTCTTGGCGTCAGTCGCGGGAACCGCTTTGCCGGTTACCAGGCTGAAATAGATGTAAGGTTTTGTATTGGCGTCGAGGTCTTTGATGACGACAACTTCTGATTTAGCAGGAGCGATTGTCATGCCATCGTTCTTTGCAATGGGGGAGATTATTTCATTTCCGGAAACCAGTAATAATGAAACGGGAAAAATAATTGTCTTCAGTAACATACCTTTAAGTGTTATGCCCCCAGAGAGTTACATGATGCAAGCCTCTGGGAGCGTGTGAAGGACTAAGCTCCCTTTTTAACCAGTTTGTATTCCAGTTTCGGCTTGCCGCGCTCACCGCCGTCGTTTGGATGGAAGCTTACAAACCGAAGCTTGTAGATATTACCGGCCGGATCTTTAATCAGATAAAAACGGTCTGTTTTTACCCCGACAGTACCGCCCGAAGTCACGCGCCACTTGGAACCTATGGCGTCTGCCGCCGATGAGAAAGTAATTCCGGTCAGGCTTGCCTCTGCGAACGCATCATAGGTGGCAGTGGTAGTAAGAACTTCAGCCGCCTGCACACCGGCAAACTTATTGATAAATACAAGGTCGGAGAATCCATAAGGGATCAGGCCGGTACCGAAATTGGTGTAGTACATACGATATCCCCATTCGATATCCCAGCGATCTTTTGCTGGCTCAACGTCCAAGGTTGCCCCTTTTTCAAGTGAAACGTATTCGAAATTATAGGCTGCGTCTTTGGTGATGTCCAATGTTTTGAATGTGGTATCATTCAATTTGGCGTATTGAAGCGTATAACCGGTCCCTTTGCGCAGAATTCTGATTTTGTATAAGTCAGCAGCTGGCAGGACCGTTCCTGATCCTCCTTTGCGGTTCAAAACATATACTTTGTTGTCGGTATCGGTTGCGGATATTTCTTTAATCACTGTTTTGGTAAGGTCGCCAGTAGCGTCATCTACAAGGCTCAGCTTGCCTACTCCCTGCCCGACAGCCAGCGAATCTGCAACGAGGTCTTTATCGGTTACCGTGGTGATGTCCGATTTGTCGACCATCAGCGCAGAGGCACCATTTGTCCCATTGATAATGACGCGGAAATCAGTGGCCCCGTAGAATCCGAGGTCCCAGCTGTCGCGCAAAACAGGAGTTTGCGTGTTGCTGCTCAGATCAAGGAAAACAGAGTTGGCGGCGCTGCTGCCTAATTCCGAACCGGCTATACCATTTAATTGGATGCTGGTACCTTCGGAAATGATCGCCTTGAAGCTTAATTTCAAATCCGCAACGGTCCCGATCAGCGCAGGCGTTCCTACGGAAGTGATCTTAAAAGCAATGCTTTCATCCCCATCCAGAAAAATTCCCGCTTTTTTTGTCACTTTGAAAGAAACGGATGATTGACCGGCAGGTACCGACAATGCGATGGCATCGTTTGTGGCGGCAGGTGTTGTAGTGAACTCTGTATTGTAGGTAAGCTGGGTGGGTGTCAGCGATATGCTGATGGGCGTCGCAGTATCGACGGCACGGGTAAGCACAATTTTAATTTCGGTTTCGTCACCTTCGAAGCCTTTTGCGGAACTTTCAAATCCTGCGAGATTGTCGGGCAATGGTGGTTCATCGTCGTTACAGGCATTGAAGCTTCCCAGGAACGTAATCAGCAGGAGCGACTTAACTATTTTCTTCATGTTTGTTTTGATTTATTGAAAGGGTATTGTTTAATTTTTTGACCATTGAATATGAAGTCCCAGAAAATAAGACCTGCCGTATGACATCGGCACCGCTCCACCGGTACTATGCGCCCCGCCGGTGTCTGTGGAAGAATTGTTGAGCGTAGTCACATTCAGCAGGTTTTTAGCTCCACCTATAAGGTTAATGTATTTGCCGATTGTCTTGTTTACCGTAAGGTCGGCCATGTGAAATGCGGCGGTTTCGGCAAGGTGCACGTTGACCTGGCCGACTATTTCGTAAATCGGTCTTTTGCCTGAATATTTGTAAAACAGGTTAACGCTTGTACCGATTTTTTTGAAAGTATAGAGGAAATTGGCGTTGATCTCTGGCGACCAGACAAATTGCGGCAGCGCTCCGTATTCCTCCGGATATTCCGAGAACTGATTGTAACGTGCTATATATGAGCCGCCCAGGCTGGCCTGCAGATTTTTGGCGAAGATTTTGTTGTCCAATGTAAATCCGGTTGTCTTAAAGAGATTCACATTGAGGTAAGTCGTTTCGCTCGGATTTTTTGGGTCAATTCCGGTATCGATGAGATTGTGGAATATATTGTAAAACCCTCCCAAGGTTGTGCTGACGCGCACATTTGGCTTGGTTACCGATTGCCATACCAGAAACGAATTGAAACTATTGGAGTATTCCGCTTTAAGATTCACATTGCCGCTGATGGAGTGGGAGGCATCATGGAAGTCGAAATACAATTCCCTCAAAGCCGGCGAACGGAAGCCCCGTGCATAGCCAAATCGAAAATCAAGTGTCCTTGTAAGGGCCAGCTTGCCGTTTACAGAAGGGATTACCGGAGGAGCATCGTAAACGGAGTTTTTGAGAAATCTTAAACCGGGAGCAAGTTTAAACATGTGCCCGATCCGGATCTCAGGTGCCAGAAACACTGCATATTCCGAAATGGATGGTGAGCCCTGGATTCGTGCACCTGAGCTCTTATTGTCCGAAAGGTCCATTCCGGCCTGTAATACAAAGCTGTCGGTAAACTTGTAGAACATGGTCCCGCGGAAGAAAGCAGTAGTGAAAATGGATTTGTCCTGGGAGCCGGGATCCAGGGAAAGTGTCCGTCGACCCAGTGAATCGACGTTGGTGCTGAGTGTTTTTCTGGAATAGTCGGTATAAGAAAGAACGCCTGTGAGTCTCAGTTTTTCGGTAACATTAAGCTGTGATTGGAACTGGTGGAACCACCGGTAAGTGTGATAGTCTTTGTCGGCAGCTATCCCGCTGATCGGGTTACGGTTACCGAAGTATTGGATCGTTTCGTCCGTTCCGTTGAAGCGATACCAGATGTTCCATCTATTGCTTTGATATCCCGCTCCTGCTGTGTAAAACATTTGATCTTTGGGCATCCAGTCTTTCGCCCTGCCCGCAGAAGCCCCCTGCCATCCGCCGAAATTATTCCTGGTAACATTACCGGTTAACTGTAAGTGCAGGTTCTGCCAGGTTACTCCTACGCTTTGATTATGTGTGCCGCGTTTGGTGAATGCATCGTATTCTTCGCCTGCCGTTTCCTCCTGCATCCGCGCATTTAAGGTGATATTGGAGCCGCTGCGCCCTTTCTTGGTAATAATGTTGATAACGCCTGCCAATGCGTCTGTCCCATAGATCACCGACATCGGCCCTTCGACGATCTCTATACGTTCGATGGTATTGATGTCGATCTGGCCCAGACTTTCGCGCGTACTTCCGCGGTCGACCATCGGAACGCCGTCCAGCAGTATTTTGACACTCTGGCCCGTCATACCCATCAGCTGAATATCAGTGGTTCCGAGTGTGAGATCATTGGAAAAGCGTATACCAAGTTCGGTATTCAGGATTGTCTGCAGATTGGTTGCGCCGCGTTGCCTGATTCTTTCACTATCTATGGTCCTTACTTGGTAAACTGACTTTCTAAGTGATTGTGACTCAGACTGGCCTGTAATGACCATTTCATTCAATACCAGCGGGGTTTCAGAAAACACGATGTCTGCTAACTTCAGTGTTTTATCGGATATGATCTCTACCGCCGTCTGTTTGTCTTTATTTCCAATTGTTTTGGCGATCAGCGTGTAGTTGCCGACAGGGGCTTTGAGAGAAAATGTGCCATTTTCGGCAGTTTCGGTTCCGTGAGGAGTTCCTTTGAGGTATACGCTCACACCACTCAACGGCATTCCATCTTGCGAAATAAGCCTGCCTTGCACCGTGCCGCTGGTTTGTGCATCAGCTATCGTAAAAGAGAGCAAAATGAACAGAACGGTAAAGAGATATCTCATCGAATAATTATTTAGACTAAATATATTTTGCGAATAAAAATATTATTTAGACTAATTACAATTAAACATTTAAATTTTTTAGATGAGCCCTATTGAAAATAAAAGAAACTTATTTGATAATGGCTGAAAGCGTGACGGTTACAATGTCTTTCAGCTTCCAGTCTTTCTCGCCAATTTTGAAGTCCAGACGGTTGATTTCAAACGTGCTCGTCAGCGAATAGCTACCATCCGCATTCTTTTTTGCCTCAAAAGGCAGAGTGACGGTTTTAGAAACATCGCGCATGGTAAGTGTGCCGGTTGCCTGGAATTTGGAGTCTTTTTTTTCGACTCTGGAAGATTTGAAATGGATGTCAGGGTACTTTTCAACATAAAAGTATTTATCACTCTTCATGTCCTTGTCCCTTGAGTTATTATTGGTTTTGAAGCTGGCGGCGGCCACTTTCAAGTCAAATGATGACGCTCCGACATTCTTTTCATCGAAAATTGCGGTCCCCCTGGGGCCATCGAAAGTGCCGTTGCAAGTTCCCAGGATAAATTTGACGCTGAAACTTGTAGCTCCTGAAACTATCTTCGACGTTTGTCCGAAGCAAGTAACTGAGCAAAAGATTGCCATTAGGGTAAAAGACAGGTTTTTCAGGGTGTTCATGAGTTTGATCGTAAGTCTGTGATTTATTTTTCTTCCAAAAGTGATTCCCCTTCGGAAAAATCACCCGATGTCCATTTCCATTTTTCATGAAGACGGATCTTGCCATCGGGCAAAATTTCTGGTGTCGAATGGCAGGTTCCCGTCATGATCTCACCCTTCAGATTGACCTGGTGATAACGCATGTCAAGGTTTCCGGTTTTATCCACCAAAGCGATAAGATGACCATAAAGGATCTTATCGCCATGGTAAGTCGATGTAACGATACTGCCCGACTGATGATACAGAAACTCCATTCCCGAATCGACTTCGCCATTTTCTGAATTAGAAACAGCTACAAAAATTTTATTATTGTAATTGATCACAGGTTAAAAAGTTTAATTCTGCTGACTATAATACGGAGGTAATCCACCAAACGTTGCCACAAGGGTCTGTCACCCCACAGCTGCGGCCATAATCCTGATCCGCGGGCTCCATCACACTTGTCGCGCCGGCTTCTAGCGCTTTTTGATAAGTGTCATCAGCATTTGCCACATACAAAAACAGGTTAGCGGGATGGGCGGGCCATTCCGGACGGCTGTCGCAAAACATGATGGTGCTCCCATTGATCCTCAGCTCCGAATGTTTGATCATTTCGGGTTCATTGTCGTGGTAATGCGTCGAAGTAACTTCGGCACCCAGCGCGTTTACCGTGAATGCTTTGAATTTTGTAGCGCCATCCAGCATAAGATAGGGCATTACGGCCTGATGGCCATTGGGGATTTTTACAGTGCTCATTGCTTTTTTGTTTATTGTTTAAGCAAATGTAAATGCAGGTACGAGATCAAAATTGGAAAAATACGACATTCATACATCCCGATATTCGGTGCTCTCTGTCTTACCAGAAAAATATTCCCGGGGATGCTGGCCGGAAAAAGCCCTGAATTCATGAATAAAATGGGATTGATCGTAATAGCCGCAGTCGTACGCGATTTGGGTGAGCGTCTTGCCTCGGTCGCCATAAGCATTCATAGCACCGTGAAAACGGATAATGCGAGTGAATAATTTGGGGCTGAGGCCCGAAAACTCTTTGAATTTTCTCTCGAACTGCCGCGTGGAAAGGAAGCTTTGCGCAGCAAGATCCGGTATACTGGACAGACCGTTACCTTGAATGATCTGGTTAATCACAGAAAAAACAGCTGGTTCCTGCACTTGCGACCGATTGAGACAGGATTTCAAAAATCCTGAAACGATTTCGACCCGTGTCAGGTTGTCGGGAGCGAGCATCATTTTTTCTTCAAGATCGGCGCCGGGTTGACCCAGAAAAGTAATGAGGTCGGGCATTTCGTCACAAACTTCGGCAGCAGGAACTCCAAAAAGCGCCGGAATAGCAAATGGATATAAATAGACACCAAAGATTCCGAAGTTTTCGCCGATTGCAAATCTTCTGAAACGCTTCGTTGGCCCTGAGATGCCCGACGTAAAGGAAAGAACTGTTGTCTGGTCAGCGGCAATTTCGTCGAACCTTCCCTGGTAATGAAAGATTAGCTCGGCGCAGCCGTCGGCCATTGTCCTGTGAAAGTACGGTGATCCGGCTGAAACTTCATTTTCAAGTGCCCAATAGTACCTGACAAAACTGGCAAGGTAAGGTGGGGGATTGAAAGTGAGGTATTTCATTACATGGACGTTTCAGAAAGCCGGAAAAGAAAGGTAACGATGAAATTTATATTTTTGAAATCTCTTTAATACATTTGATCAGATATACGTACAGCAAAAATGCATCGTAATGGACGTTGTTGACATTCGATCTGACGATATCTTAACATAGTCGATTACCAATTACTCTGTTTCTATTATGAAATTAGTGCCCATAGAGAAGCGAAGCGGGCTTACCCGTGAAGAATTTATTGAAAATTATTTGAAGCCAAGTAAGCCTGTTGTTTTTACCGATCTTGCAAAGGACTGGCCTGCAATTGAAAAATGGACTTTTGAGTGGCTCAGGGAAAATCACGGGAGCCTGGATGTCCCGCTGGTCGATAACCACATTCACGACGCCGACAAGTATTTTCAGATAGCCAAGACAATGAAGTTTGGGGACTATCTTACCCTGATAGAAAACGGGCCTACCGATCTTCGTATTTTTCTTTTTGATATTTTCAAAAAAATCCCCGAGTTGGCCAACGATATACGTTTTCCAACGATCATGGACGGCTTCCTGAAATATTATAAATTCGTATTTTTTGGGGGCGAGGGTTCTATCACCAGTTTGCATTATGATATGGATTGCTCCAATGTGTTCTTAACACAATTTCAGACGCGCAAACAGCTCATTTTGTTTTCCCCTGAAGAAAGCCGCAGACTTTATCACCACCCCTTCACGGTGATGAGCAAAGTGGATCCTCTGAACCCCGATTACGAACGTTTTCCGGCACTTAAAGGGGCTGTAGGCCACGAAACCACATTGTACCACGGCGAAACCATTTTCATTCCTTCATTGTGGTGGCATTATATCCGTTATGTGGATGGCGGCTTCAGTCTGGCATTGAGGGCTAATAACTCCATTTTTACCGCAGTACGAGGTGGTATGAACCTGGTACGCCACACGTTTGTGGATAAAAGCATGACCAAGTTGCTTGGTCTTGAATGGCAGCACTGGAAAGAAAAGAAAGCGGTCGAAAACGCGGAATCTGTGCTGAGACAACAAGCATAAGTGAAAGGGCCGTACCGGAATTACCCGTTTGAAAGAACTAATCTATCTTTGAAATGCGTTTACTCAGGTACGGCTTTTTAACTTACTATGGACTTCGAACTCACTTCCAATTACTTACCTACAGGCGATCAGCCAGATGCAATTGACCAATTAGTTCAGGGAATTGAGGCCGGGGAACCTTCCCAAACCCTGCTCGGTGTAACTGGCTCCGGGAAAACTTTTACAGTTGCCAATGTAATTTCCCGCGTTAACAAACCCACACTTGTACTCAGCCACAACAAGACACTAGCCGCACAATTATACGGCGAATTCAAACAGTTTTTCCCCAATAACGCAGTCGAATACTTCATCAGTTACTACGACTATTACCAGCCGGAAGCCTTCATTTCGAGTACCAATACCTACATAGAGAAGGATCTGGCGATTAATCAGGAAATCGAAAAACTCCGGCTGCACACCGTTTCTTCATTGATGAGCGGGAGGCGCGACGTTGTTGTCGTGGCTTCTGTTTCCTGCATATATGGTGCCGGAAACCCGAACGAATACAAGAAAAGCATTGTAAGTGCGAAAGTTGGCGATATCGTTAGTCGTAACCAGTTCTTGTTCAGGCTGGTGGAGATTTTATACAGCAGAACAGAAGTTGAATTCAACAGAGGTACTTTCAGAGTAAAGGGTGATACGGTGGACGTTTTTCCGGGGTATGCTGATTTTGCTTACCGTTTTATTTTTTTCGGGGATGAAATCGAGGAAATCCAGCGTATCGAACCCGAAACAGGTAAGAAAATATCTTCCGACCGGGCCATTGCAATCTTTCCGGCAAACCTGTTCGTGACCGGTCGCGATGTGCTGATGCAATCTATTAAAGAGATCCAGGATGACCTGGCCATGCAGATCAAATACTTCACAAAGGAGGGTAGATTGGCTGAGGCAGAGCGGGTAAAAGAGCGCACGGAGTTTGATATGGAAATGATGCGCGAACTGGGTTATTGTTCCGGGATCGAGAATTATTCCCGTTACTTCGACCGCCGGCTGCCCGGGCAAAGGCCATTTTGCCTGTTGGATTACTTTCCGGATGATTTTCTGATGGTGGTGGATGAAAGTCACGTTACCATGCCGCAGATACGGGCGATGTGGGGTGGCGACCGTTCCCGGAAAGAGCAGCTGGTGGAATATGGATTCCGTCTGCCTTCCGCACTGGATAACCGCCCACTGACATTCCAGGAGTTTGAAGATATGACACCCCAAACCATTTTTGTGAGCGCCACGCCGGCCGATTACGAATTGAGGAAATCCGAGGGGGTCGTTGTGGAGCAAATTATCCGGCCAACAGGATTGCTGGATCCGGAAATTGAAGTGAGGCCAAGTCTGAATCAGATCGATGACCTTTTAGAAGAAATTACGAAGCGAATCAAGATGGGTGACAGGGTGCTGATTACCACCCTAACGAAAAGAATGGCGGAGGAACTGAGCAAATACCTGGATAGGGTGGGTATAAAATGCCGTTATATCCACTCGGAAGTCAAGACCCTGGACCGGGTTGAAATTCTGCGTGAATTGCGGCTTGGTGTTTTTGATGTCCTTGTAGGCGTCAATTTACTGAGAGAAGGATTGGATCTGCCGGAAGTTTCCCTCGTGGCAATCATGGATGCGGACAAGGAAGGATTTTTACGGGATACCCGCTCGATGATCCAGACAATCGGTCGAGCAGCGCGGAATGACCGGGGAAAGGTAATTATGTATGCAGACGTGATCACCGGTTCCATGCAACTGGCAATCGATGAAACAAACCGCCGTCGGAGCATTCAGATTGAATATAACATTGAAAACGGCATTGTCCCCAAAACCATCTTGAAATCCAGGGAGGCGATCATGGAACAGACCTCGGTGGCTGATTCCAAAATTCGGAAAGTATATGTCGAGCCAAGCGAAGTGCGCATTGCCGCTGATCCTGTTGTTCAATATATGGGTAAAAATGATCTTCAGAAGCTCATAGCTGAAACGCAAAGAAAAATGGAAGCTGCCGCGCGGGATCTCGACTTCCTGGAAGCTGCGAGGCTTCGTGACGAGTTGCTACAATTGAAGGATCGAGCAAAGGAGAAGGTTTGAGCCACTAATTTATGTAGTCACTGAATTTCGGTTTGCACGAAAAGTGAAACTACAAATACCGCAGGTTGATCCTTGTTAACCCAATGTGCTATGATTTGGAGAAGGATTTTAAGGGGTCAGAATAAGAATTCATTGTTATGCTGGGTAGCGAACCTTAAGGTGTTGTTTGCAATGACTTTCAGTGAGTAGGATATTTTTTAAGAATTGACCACCAAGTCCCTTTTCTTCATCCCAATCAAAGAGGTTCTGAAAATTCCAATTACGCTGTCTTTGAAATTGGAATGTTATTAAAGACCGACGATTAGCTTTCATATCTTGCCAGGATCTTGACTTGGTTTTTCCTGCTGCGAATGCCTTTTTTATGAAGCAGTAACTCACTGAGCGCAGTTTGTTCGGGCAAGAGGTATTTTATGGAGCCAACTCAGCCTCCAGTAACTCCAATGCCTCGCACCAATTATTAACTCTCTGGTACTTTTGTACATCCACATTGTGGCTGGCCGTGAAAAGGATTGGTTTCCCTTTACAAAAGTCTAGGTTCTTAAGGTGATCGTCAATCAGATAATCTGTGGCAATAACGTGCTTGTTACCACAGAAAACGATATTTTTCCAATGAATGAAAGGAAAATGTTCGGTCAGCCAATCATATTTTTCAGGGAGGGAGTTGGGGAATTCCATTGCAGCGGAAACGATGTACACGTCAAAATGCTCCTGAAGTTTCAATAGCGCTTCCTGTGCTCCGGTTATAACTGGCGCATCTCTGAAAAATCCGGGCTTATAAATCAGGCTTCGCGCCCCCACAGGATCCGGAAAAGCTTCGTCTTCGGGCTTTCCTCTCAGGTCTTCCTTTGAAATTTTTGTGCGAAATTCTGCATTGTATCTGCTGATCCAATTGGTTTCAATGTCGGCGATCACATTATCCATGTCGACTGCAATTGATTTCCTACTCATTTTCCAAGATTTTATAATTTGCAATATTGTGCTCCAAAAATATTCATTATTTGCAATATTTTGCAAATATATTCTTTAAATATCTGTTAATTTTGCAAAAAGCAGATTACTATGTTAAAAGAAGAACGCTTTCAGATCATACTTGAAAGGCTGATGCATGATCAAAAAGTCCATTTAGCAGGACTGAGCAATCTTTTAAATGTCTCAGAAGACACAGTTCGCCGGGATATAAAGGAGTTGGCGGATCAGGGCTTACTTAAATCGGTGCGTGGCGGCGCTGTTCCGCATGCTCCCGGGCCACACCATTTCAGGGACAGGATGTCACATGACCGGGAAAGGAAGCAAATTATTGCAGAAAAGGCGGTAGGATTATTGAAAGAGGGACAGGTCGTGGTTTTTGACGGAGGCACGTCTGCCATGCTTATTGCACAGCTGTTGCCTAAGGATTTACGTCTTACCGTTGTAACCAACAGCTTTCCCATTGCATCGTTGCTTGAAGAGCATGAATATGTAGAAGTGTTGTTTGCCGGAGGGCGTCTTCTCAAAACTTCCTTTGTCACGATAGGCAATGATACCATTCAGTTTTTCAAAAAATTCAGACCGGATGTTTGCTTGCTGGGTATCTGCAGTATTCATCCGGATCTCGGCGTGACCGGGCCAGATTACGATGAAAGTGAAGTAAAACGGGCCATGGTCGATTCGAGCAAAGAGATTGTAGCGCTTGCGACAATGGAAAAGCTGGGAACTGCAGAAGCACACTACGTCTGCCCGACCGAACGGTTATCGATGATCATAACCGATCAGTCGGAAGACAAGGAAGCTTTTGGCATCTACACCAGGATGGGCATACGTATGATTTAACCAGATTTGTTTAAGTAATTTTATTTTTTGTCCGGCTGCTCAGTCTTAAATGAAGTATCATCCATGGTTTTTGTTTCCTGGTTTATTGCGTTTGCAAATCCGAGCATAAATGCCATTGTAAACCTCAGGAGCCATTTTTTTGCACCGACTACTATTTTTCTGATTTCCATTTTTCCATTGAAAAATCATTCCACATTCCCGAAGGGAACCTGGAAAAGACGTGATGAGAAGATTTCAGCCGCCATTGACTGCGGGCTAGTGATACAGAGCAGAAAACTCTGTTCAGGAAGGAGAAATGGAGGAGTATTCGGAAGGCAAGGTCCGGCTTCGGTAATGCTGGCAGCGGACGATATGGGTAATGCAAAAATTAGGGTAATCAATGGGTTTGGGAACAGCTATTTCGAGCGCTGTCGCCAGCAGATTTAGATGTAGATTCTGCAGATTTTTGCTCCTGGAGAAATGGTAACTTGCCCCAATCCCGGATGGGTAGGTGTCAAATAGGCTCTGAGTGCGCGATATTCCACTTGAACCTCCTGCAACCGTTTGCTCTATTCTGTAAAATGGAGAACTGCAGTTTTCTTCAAACAAAGCATTTCCGGTCGACAGAACTACAAGGAACAAATAGCTGAGTATTGCTTTCATCATCTCGGTCCCATTCTGATAGCGCCGTCGAGGCGAATGACTTCGCCGTTCAGCATTGGGTTTTCAACAATAGATCTGGCCAGCATTGCATATTCCGACGGACGACCGAGACGGGAAGGAAATGGAATTTGTTGTCCAAGCGAAATACGTGCTTCTTCGGGCAAACCAAGCATTAAAGGTGTTTCAAACAAGCCCGGCGCAATAGCCATGACACGGATACCTGATTTTGCCAGGTCCCGTGCAACTGGCAGCGTCATACTCACAATACCTCCCTTACTTGCCGCATAAGCAACCTGGCCCATCTGCCCATCATAAGCTGCAACGGAGGCAGTATTGATAATTACGCCGCGTTCGCCATCTTCATTGGGCTGGTTTTTCTCCATTGCAAATGCGGCAAGCCGCATTACATTAAACGTGCCTATCAGATTGGTACGGATCGTTTTTTCGAAAACCTCGAATGAATGCGGTCCGTAGCGGCCATCAACCTTGCCGACAATTTTCCCTACAGGCGCAATACCTGCGCAATTCACAACAATTTGGAATGAACCAAATATCGCCAGGGCCGTACTAATCGCTGTTTGGACGTCGGCTTCGCTGGAAACGTCGGTTTTTATGAATTTAAGCTTGCCAGGATATGTGCTTCCCAGTTTTTCCCCGGCAGCTTCGTTGAGGTCGAGCGCGACCACATTTGCACCTTGCTCTAAAAACAAACGGGCGGTGGCTTCCCCTAATCCGGAAGCACCGCCTGTTATAATTGCTGTGGCATTTTTTAGCTGCATTGTTTACTTTTCCTAAACAAATGTTCGGTAACAAGATGTTTTTTAATATTTCTATCGATTGGCGAGACTACTACATGCTTTTGAAATATATCTCGTTTTCCGGCACTTGCAAATTGGGACTGGGTCTTTTCTTCATTAAGAATGAATAGGTTTCCTAATTCTTATGATTAAACCACCTCGATCTTCACCTTCAATAGAAACTCGTCCATTTCAATTTCTTTGGCTTCGCCATTCAGGTCGCCTACCAAGCTCAGGTCCAGTGCCTGGACTTCCTGGCAGATGTAATCTTTATTGGCTGTTACGGCATTGGCGAGCAGGCTGTCGTTGTTCTGCAAGATGATCCGGATCTTGTCGGTTACTTCAAATCCGCTGTCTTTTCTCAAATTTTGGACACGATTAACAAAGTCCCTGGCGATACCTTCCAGTCTTAATTCGTCTGAAACGGTGATGTCCAATGCAACAGTTAAACCGCCTTCACTGGCTACCAGCCATCCAGGAACATCTTCAGCGATGATCTCGACATCGCTGATTGCAATGTCGATAGGAGCGGTGGAAGTTAGCAGACTAATTCTCCCGTTCTTCTCGATTTCTTTGATTTCAGCTTCGCTCATAGCGGAAATAGCCGCCGCCACAGCCTTCATTTGCGGTCCGAATTTGGGACCCAGGGTTTTGAAGTTAGGCTTGATTTTCTTTTTAAGGATACCGCTATCGTCGTGGACAAACTCGACCGTCTTGACATTCACCTCTGTCAGAATGATAGAAGTTACCTGCTCGATTTGCTGTTTTGTCTTATCGCTCAAAACAGGTATCAATATTTTCGACAAAGGCTGGCGAACTTTGAGCCTGTGGCTTTTCCGGATCGAGTGTACCAATGAACTGATCGTTTGGGCCAGTTCCATTGATTGTTCCAGGTCCAAGTCTACCACTTCGTTTTCGATTTTCGGCCAGTAGGTAAGGTGTACCGACTCATACCGATAGCCTGTGTTATTCACAATAGATGCTTCCCGGTCGCCGTCTGTCAGGCTTTTGTAGAGCCATTCTGCAAAAAAAGGCGCAATTGGGGACATAAGCTGGGAAACAGTTACAAGGCAATGCTGTAATGTTTCGTAAGCTGCTTTTTTATCTTCAGTCAGTCCTGATCCTGCCCCCTGCGACGGGTTCCAGAAACGACGACGGTTCAGACGGATATACCAGTTAGACAATTGATCGGTCACGAAATCCTGGACCAGGCGACCGGCTTTCGTCGGGTTATAGTCATCAAATTGCTCACCGACTTCTTTTACCAGCGTATTCAGTTTTGATAAGATCCACCGGTCCAGTTCGGTACGTTGCTCGACTGGAACGGAATTGGTCTCGTGAAATTCATATCCGTCCAGATTGGCATATAAGGCAAAGAAATTATAGGTATTCACGAGTGTACCAAAGAACTTGCGCTGAACTTCGCCAATTCCATCTATATTAAATTTCAGGTTATCCCAGGGCTCGGCATTGGTGATCATGTACCAGCGCGTCGCGTCGGGGCCATATTCCGATATTGTTTTGAAAGGATCCACAGCATTTCCGAGCCTCTTGGACATCTTGTTGCCGTTTTTGTCCAAAACCAAGCCTGTCGACACGACATTTTTAAATGCTACCGAGTCAAACAGCATTCCGGCGATCGCATGGAGCGTGAAGAACCAGCCGCGGGTTTGGTCTACACCTTCCGAGATAAAGTCGGCTGGGTAGCTCTGGTTGAATATATCTTGATTCTCAAAGGGGTAATGCCACTGCGCGTACGGCATTGCCCCGGAATCGAACCAGACATCGATCAGATCCGGTTCCCGGTGCATAACATTGCCCCTTTTAGAAACAAGCACGATGTCGTCTACATAAGGTCGGTGCAAATCGAAGTCACCATGCTGCAGTTTCAAAAGATAGTCCGAATTTTTGGCAGCCTGTTCTTTTGTCAGGTGCTCTGAGATGATGGCTTCTTCCAATAAATCTTTCAATTCTTCAATAGAACCCACACATACTTCATCGCCGTGATCGTTGCGCCAGATTGGAAGTGGCGTTCCCCAATAGCGCGAACGTGATAAATTCCAGTCAACCAGGTTTTCGAGCCAGTTGCCAAAACGCCCGGTTCCCGTACTTTCAGGTTTCCAGTTGATTGTTTTGTTCAATTCAACCAATCTGTCTTTTAATGCAGTTGTTCTGATAAACCAGCTATCAAGCGGATAATATAAAACGGGCTTGTCCGTGCGCCAGCAGTGTGGGTAAGGGTGTTCGTATTTTTCGACTTTAAATGCTTTCCCTTCTTCTTTCAGCCTGATCGCGATCAACACATCGGTCGCCCTGAATTCCGGGTCGTTTTGCTCTTCTTCGGAATAATACTCAGGTTTTACAAAACGGCCGGCATAATCGGTTATTTCTTTCACAAAACGTCCCCGGCGATCTACAATCGGTACTTCTTTGCCGTTCTCATCTTTGACCATGATGGCCGGGATATCATTGGCCTGCGCAACCCGGAAGTCGTCCGCGCCAAAAGTTGGCGAGGTATGGACAACACCGGTACCGTCTTCGGTTGTGACAAAATCGCCCAGAATAACCCGGAAAGCAGGCTTATCAGGCTGCACATACGGAAGTAACTGCTCGTATTTGACCCCTTCCAGGTCTTTTCCCTTAAACTCGGACAATATCGACCAGGGAAGCAGCTTTTTATCACTGGCTGCAAATCCCTCGAAATCACCGTCCAGACCTTTTTCAGAAAAATACTTTCCAAGCAGGTCTTTCGCCAGCACTACCGCAACCGGCTCATAAGTGTAGGGGTTGAAGGTTTTTACCAATACATAATTGATATGGGCGCCCACTGTTAAGGCAGAGTTTGCCGGAAGCGTCCAGGGAGTTGTGGTCCATGCCAATATCCGGATATCCAGATTTGCAAACGCTCCAAATACCGGGGAAGTCTGTGCGCCGGTCACTTTGAACATGGCCACGATGGTGGTATCCTTCACGTCCTTGTACGTCCCCGGCATGTTCAATTCATGAGACGAAAGCCCGGTTCCGGCGGCGGGGGAATAAGGCTGTATAGTATATCCCTTATATAGCAACCCTTTGTCGTACAGCTTTTTAAGCAGGTTCCAAAGGCTTTCGATGTACTCGCTTTTATAGGTGATATAGGGGTCTTCGAGATCGACCCAATAGCCCATTTTTTCGGTCAGGTCATTCCACTGGTCCGTGAATTTCATGACCGTCTGGCGACATCTCTCGTTATATTCTGCTACCGAAATGGTTTTTCCGATATCGTCTTTTGTAATACCAAGCTCTTTTTCAACCTGCAACTCTACGGGCAGGCCATGCGTATCCCAGCCGCCTTTACGTTTTACCTGAAAACCCTGCAGTGTTTTGTAACGGCAAAAAATATCTTTGATCGAACGCGCCATAACGTGGTGAATCCCGGGCGTTCCATTTGCCGAAGGGGGGCCTTCAAAAAACGTAAATGTCGGGGCTCCCTCGCGGGTGTCGACCGAAGCTTCGAAAATCTTTTGATCTTTCCAGAATTGCAGGACTTCGTCCCCGATTTGCGGGTAACTCAGGTTTTTATATTCGTTATATTTCATAGAAGCTGGTAGCTATTAGCGGCTGGCTGTTAGCTTGTCATGTAAATCGCATTATTTTTTATAACCCTTTCAGGTTTTTAAAGGTGCGAAATTACAGTTTTTTTTTCCTAAACGGGATGGGTGACTTTAAATGAATATGTAGCATATTGTAGCCTAAATTGACCAGTCAGGTCCGAAAACAATCTCAACACAAAAATCGAATGGAACAGTATAAACGACTTTTGCTGGCAAATAAAACCTGGGCTCAGGAGCAGCTCAATCTCGATGAAGACTATTTTACCAATCTTTCAAAAGACCAGAAACCGGATTTTCTTTGGATTGGCTGCTCCGATAGCCGGGTACCCGCCGAAGACCTTACCGGATCCCTCCCCGGCGAAATGTTTGTTCACCGCAATGTTGCCAACCTTGTGGTCCACACCGACATGAATATGCTGAGTGTATTGCAGTACGCGGTGGAGGTGCTGAAAGTGAAACACATCCTGGTAGTAGGTCACTATCAATGCGGGGGGGTAAGGGCTTCTATGACCCACAGTGACCTCGGACTGATCAACAAGTGGCTTCGCAATATCAAGGATGTTTACGACAAACATTCGATCGAGCTGGAAGCTATTGAAGATGAAAAGCAACGTTTCGATCGCCTGGTGGAATTAAATGTGGTAGAACAGGTAAATCACCTGTCGGAAACAACCATCGTTCAGAAAGCCTGGCACAGAGGAGAGGAATTATCACTGCACGGCTGGGTTTTTGGCTTGCACGACGGGATTATCAAAACCATTGTTCATATGCCGCCTGGTACGGAGGTAAAGGGGATTTACAGGTATGATTTTGATTAGATGAATGAAATTTACCATTTCCAAGACCAGTAGCTTTGGTTTTTAAGAAATTATTTAGGCTTGAAATGCCACTAAGTTATATCTTAGCATTTTGATTAAGTCTAAATAAGAAGAAAGGCGCAAAGTTGATGAAAAAACTGATCGGAAAGATTCATCTTTACCTGGGGCTTGGTTCGGGTATGATCGTATTTGTTATATCGATTACCGGATGCATACTGGCATTTGAGCAGGAAATCAAAAGTTTTACCCAGCCTTATCTGTTTTCCGATCAACCCGCAACAGGAAAGTTATTGCCGCCATCCGCCCTAGCGGCGATCGCGGAGAAGGAACTGCCAGGGAAAAAGGCAAATGGCGTGTTATACGACGTTCCCGGAAAAAATGCCCAGGTCGGGTTCTACAATGCTGACCCTGAATTTTACTATGTTGTATATCTTAATCCATACAACGGAAAGGTGGCCAAAGTATGGGACGAGGACGAGGACTTTTTTCATTTCATCCTGCATGGGCATTATTATCTCTGGCTTCCCGAAAACATCGGCCAGCCAGTGGTAGCTTCTGCAACGCTGGTCTTTTTTATAATGATGGTAAGCGGACTGGTATTGTGGTGGCCCAAGAATAAGTCGGCCGCTACACAAAGGTTCTCAATTAAATGGAGTGCTGCCTGGCGTCGTAAAAACTACGACCTGCACAATGTGCTGGGATTTTATGCGATGTCAATCGGTATCATCTTGTCGCTAACAGGCCTTGTATGGGGGTTTCAATGGTTTTCACAAGGGTTATATAAGGTTACCGGTGGAGAGGGCTCAGACCAATACTATAATCCGACTTCGGACACAACGATCGTTTCTGGCGTTGCGAAGCCCATGCAGGCGGTGGACCGCGCCTGGTATACTCTGCAGAAGGAATATCCCAGATACTCGAGCCTTAACATCTCTTTTCCGCAATTGAGGTCCGAGTCCATTTATTCCTATGTGAATTTTCTGGAAGGAACGTATTATCAAGTAGACTACAATTATTTTGATCAATACTCATTAAAAAAGATTGACGCTAAAGGCCCTTATACCGGGAAATACATTGAAGCCAACTTTGCTCAAAAGCTCCGCCGGATGAACTATGATATGCATACAGGGGCAATTCTTGGACTTCCCGGAAAAATGCTGATGTTTTTTGCAAGCCTCATTTGTGCCAGTTTGCCGGTGACCGGAACGATCATCTGGTGGGGACGCGGAAAGAAATCCTCTAAAAAAGTGAAGAAGGGCCTCAAAAGTAGGAAGCCTGATTTGATCGGACGATGATCGCTATTCTTTCTGAAAAACTTTCACATAATCAATTTCAAATCTCGCAGGGAATTCGGTTTGCGACGGGTCGCCGCCGTTATCACCGCCAATGGCCAGCGTCAAAAGCATGTAATGAGGCTGGTTGAAAGGAGCAATGCCCTTGTTTTTGAGGTTCATCTCCGCATGGATATCCTGCGAGGTCAGCAGTGTATCATCCACATATAACCTGACCGATTTTTCGTCCCAGTCCATGCGCCAGATATGGAATTTTTTTGGCCATTCCGGATCATTGAATTTGGCCAGCGGTGTTTTTGCCGAATTCCAGACAGGCTTATATTGTTCATTTGATCCCCAAGCGAGATTCGCCAGGAGCGTGCCCCGATAGAATTCCATGATATCGATTTCACCGTTATCGGGCCATTCGCCCTTATTCCCAAGAGACCAGAAGGCGGGCCACATGCCAAGCCTGGTGTCGATCCGTGCTTTCATTTCCCATCTTCCATACTGCCAGCTATGCTTTCCCCTGGTAATCAGGCTTGCAGACGTATATTTAGCGAATTCCCTGTTTTCCTTCCAATTGTTGCTGCCAGCTACATAATTTGGGTTTTTAACCCGCTCTTTTCGCGCTTCTATGATGAGGTAACCGTCTTTGCAAAAAGCATTTTCCGCCTGGAACCATTGGGCTTCATGGTTTCTGGTAAAACCCTTTTCAGGCGCCCAATTGGCAGGGTCAGGAGGGCCGTCCGTATTGAATTCATCGGCCCATACCAGTTTCCATTGTGCTTTGCAGGGCGCTAGTTTAGATAAGAAAAAAGCGGAAAGGAGTAATATTTTGAAAGTAGATGACATTGCGCGGTCAGTAAGGCTTCAAAAGGCGCCAGGTAATTCATCTCAGAAAAGCGGGCGGCCCGTACAATCTACCTGACAAATGGAAACGGGTTCTGCCGGGATCATTTTTAATAAGCCTCGTGAATTTTATTTAACATTCTTTTACCCTTTTTTTGCGAAAGGGCGCTTCGGAAGCTAGAGGCCAAATACTGACAGCTAATAGCTACACATATGAGTAAAATATTCGAGACAGCAAGAAAAGCAGGATTGGACGGCTTTATGTTTGCATTGCTTGGCATGATTGTCCTGGCCTGGCTCTGGCCTGCTCCGGGAATGAAGGAAAGCCCGTTGCATCTTTCTGAAGTTTCAAGTTATGCGGTTTCGATCATCTTCTTTTTTTACGGGCTCCGGCTCAGCCCGGAAAAGTTAAAGGCCGGTTTGGGAAACTGGAAGTTGCACCTGATGGTGCATTTGTCAACATTTCTGTTATTTCCATTGGTTGCGCTGGCATTTAAGCCGCTGTTCGGATCTTCAGAAGGTCAAACCATGTGGCTTGCGATATTTTTCCTGACAGCTTTGCCGTCAACAGTTTCTTCCTCCGTCGTGATGGTCTCCATTGCCAGGGGCAACATCCCCGCTGCCATCTTCAATGCAAGCATATCCAGCCTGATCGGTGTTTTTGTTACGCCTCTCTGGATGGGCCTGGTGATGGATGCAGGTCCGGAACATTTCGACTTGCTTTCAGTAGTCGGAAAGTTGTCTTTGCAAGTACTATTACCAGTATTTGCCGGTATTTTTCTGAATAAACGCTGGGGCCATTTTGCCGAGCGCCACAAAAAGTACATCCGTTATTTCGACCAATCATCGATCCTCCTGATTGTTTACACTTCTTTCTGTGAATCTTTCGGGGAGCATTTGTTTAGTTCACTGGGAATAAAAGAAATTGTACTTTTAGGAATAGGAATGCTGGCGCTGTTCTTTGCGATTTATTTTTTGCTCACATTCATTGGCGATCTGCTGAACTTTACCCGGGAGGACCGGATTACAGCCGTTTTTTGTGGGTCAAAAAAGTCTTTGGTCCAGGGTGCGGTGATGTCAAAAGTACTTTTCACAGGCCCGCAGGCTGGTATCATGCTGCTCCCGATTATGCTTTATCATGCTTTGCAGCTTATTGCAGCCAGTATGATCGCCCAGCGAATGGCACGGGAAGCGAATGGAGACGCGTCGGTTTAATACTAAAATAAAATTATGCGGTGGATATCATGGTTGGTGCGATTGCTGGTGCTGATACTTTTGCTTTCAGGGATCCAGTCTTTGTGGGGTAGTTTTCGCTCAGGCAACTGGCTGCCGGACTGGGTCAGCGGGAAGGATAAGACCGAGACCATGCACACATTGGTTTTGCAGGAAATCAGTTCGATGGGAAAGCTGGAACTGGTGAAGTACAATTTTAAAGATGTGGTGGAGCAGGAGATCGTGAAAATATGGCTACCCAATGCAAAAGCGGTCCTGATCGTGCAGGGAGAGGCGATCGGCTGTGTAGACTTAACTCAGCTCGAAATAGCAGATATTACTTCGGACGAAGAAACTTTGGTCGTCAATCTTCCGGAACCTGAGCTGTGTGTTTTTAAAATAGATCACAGTAAGTCAAAGGTTTACAATACCGAATATGCTTTTACCGACGAAGGTAAGCTGGTGCAGGAAGCTTATAAACAAGCCGAAAAGCAGATCCAGAAATCGGCATTGGATATGGGTATCCTGGAACAGACCAAAGAAAATGCAAGGAAGATACTGACCCCGGTCCTTGAAAAGGCGTCAGGCAAAAAAGTAGTATTGAAATTCCCGCTGAACGCAAAAATTGACAAGTTACGCTGACATATAACGCTATATAATTTCCCTTTTCGATGAGTAAAAAAGGATTTCTGACACAACAAGAGCTGACAAACAGGATAGGAGAGGGTACGATAGAAACCGTAGTAGTTGCTTTTACTGACCACTATGGCAGGTTAATGGGCAAGCGCGTGGATGCTGATTATTTTCTGGATTCGGTTCTGCTGTCCGGTACCCATGGCTGCAATTATCTGTTAACCACTGATATGGCGATGGATCCCGTGCCCGGATATCAATATGCGAACTGGGAATTGGGTTACGGTGATTTTCACCTCGTTCCTGACCTGCAGACTTTACGCGTTGCAGATTGGCTCGAAAATACTGCAATTGTGATTTGTGATGTTCACAATGAAAAATCACACGCATTAGAATCCATAGCGCCAAGGTCGGTCCTGCGGAAACAGCTGGAAGTACTTTCCGGCGACGGTATGGAATGCTTTGCCGCTTCCGAGCTGGAATATTACTTGCTGGAAAACAGCTATAAGCAGGCCTTTCAACAGAACTATCAAAATCTCACCCCGGCAGGTTATTATCTGGAAGACTATCATATTCTGCAAGGCACACGGAATGAAAAATTCACTTCTGCGGTACGGCGGCATCTGAAAAATTCAGGCATCCAGGTCGAAACTTCCAAGGGCGAGTGGGGGCTTGGGCAGCACGAGCTGAATGTGAAGTACGCTGATGTACTTTCGATGTCCGATAACCATGTGATTTACAAGCAATGCATGAAGGAAGTCGCAGATGCAATGGGTGTTTCGGTTACTTTCATGGCGAAATTCGCTTCCGACCAGGCTGGCTCCAGTAGTCATATCCATATGAGTTTATGGAAAGATGGCAAAAACGCATTTGCCGGCGACCAGGAACTCGGACCGGTAAAGGGCTCAGATTTGTTCCGATGGTTTTTAGGAGGATGGATCAGGCATGTACCGGATGTTATGCCATTTTACGCGCCGACGATTAATTCATATAAACGATTTGTGGATGGTTCGTGGGCACCCACCCGTTTGGCGTGGAGCTACGATAACCGTACCGCAGGATTTCGTGTAGTAGGTAGTGGTGCAAGTTTGCGGATCGAATGCAGGATACCGGGAGCCGATTGTAATCCTTACCTGGCATTTGCGGCTTCACTGGCATCTGGTTTGGACGGGATCAAAAATAAAATCGAGCCGCCGGAATGTTTTGTCGGGGATATTTATGCAGCCGCGCATTTACCGCGGGTCCCTTATACACTCGCAGAGGCTGTAGCCCTTTTTGAAGGCAGTGAGTTTGCAAAAAATGCCTTCGGGCCCGAGGTTGTCGAACATTATACCCATTTTTTCAGGAGCGAACAACGCGCATACGATACATCGGTAACGGATTGGGAGAGGAAGCGCTATTTCGAGCAGATATAGTATTGTTTCTACTAATACGGCCTGGCCAACAGAAAGACAGAAGATATTTTTGGCCGCGGAGCGGCTCCCTGTTTCTAGTAACAAGGTAGCATAGAAGTTACCATGGCCCCTGCAGGGCCTCCGGTTGACGAATTCATAAGACACACACTTAATTGTGAAAATGATGGCAAATACCTATTCTCAAATTTATTTACAATTTGTTTTTAGTGTGAAAAGCAGGCAGAGCCTGATATCAAAAGATCATAAAGAGGAGCTGCATAAATACATAACCGGATTAGTACAGCATAGAAATGCAAAGATGCTGGCGGTCCATTGCATGCCTGACCATGTACATATTTTTGTAGGATTAAAACCAACTTTATCCATTTCTGATTTTATCAAAGAAATTAAAATCGAATGCAATGAATTCATAAACGCAAAGAAATGGACAAGGTATAAATTTGCATGGCAGGAGGGATACGGTGTTTTCTCATACTCACATTCTCATATCGATGCAGTCGTCAAGTACATTTAAAATCAGGAAGAACATCATAAAAAGCGAACATTCAGGGAAGAGGATCTCGATTTTTTGAAAAAGTTTGAAATAACATTTGAAGAAAAATATTTATTCGATTTCATTGATGAAAAACAGGATGCTCCTAAGGGGCATGACCAATTATCAACATGAATGCTTTCTACAAACAGGAAGCTCCTCCGGAGCAAACTCCCGCAGATGATGAAAGTATTGGCTGATAAGTCGCAGAGCGGATCCCTGTTTCTAGCATGGAAGCGCGAACAATTTTTAAATCCCCTGCGGGGCCACTTATGTAATTCAAACAAAAAATAACTCAATTACTAAAATCATATAATCTGTTAACAATCAAATCAATGCGTTTAGAAAATAAGGTAGCCCTCATTACAGGAGGCAGCGGTGGCATCGGCCGGGAAACTGCCCTTTTGTTCTCAAAAGAAGGAGCAAGGGTCGTCGTGACCGATGTCAATGAAGCGGCTGGACAGGAAACCGCTAATGAAATTGTCAGGAATGGAGGCGAGGCGCTTTTTCTCCGCTCCGACGTATCCAAAGCGGCCGATTGCGAAGGTGCTGTGAAATTTACGGAAGAGAAATACGGTAAGCTGAATATCATTTTCAACAACGCCGGGATCATGCATAGCGACGATGACAATGCGATGACCACCGAAGAATCCATTTGGGATTTGACAATGAATATCAACGCGAAGGGTGTTTTTCTGGGTTGCAAATACGGAATTCCTGCATTGCAAAGGGCCGGCGGCGGATCGATCATTAACACCGCATCGTTTGTGGCGATCCTTGGCGCGGCGACTCCGCAGGTTGCCTATACGGCCAGCAAGGGCGCGGTGCTGGCACTTACCCGGGAATTGGCGATTATTCACGCCCGTGAAAACATCCGCGTCAATGCGTTGTGCCCTGGCCCATTACGTACTGAATTGTTGATGAAGTTTTTAAATACAGAAGAAAAGAAGCAGAGAAGACTGGTACACATTCCAATGGGACGCTTCGGCGAAGCCAAAGAAATGGCCTATGCTGCTCTTTTCCTTGCTTCCGACGAATCGTCGTTCGTAACCGGTACCGATTTTCTGGTCGACGGTGGGATCACTTCTGCATATGTCACACCGCTTTAAAAGTCATGGTTAAGGGTTAAAAGGTGAACGGTTAAGGGATTCGATTAAAATATGGCCCTTAATCTTGTCACTCTTTGCGGTTCGTCCTTAACTTTTTTAAAGCCAAATCTTTTATCTTTTTTAAGATGCCAATTCAAAAAACTATAAGCCCGATCGATGGCTCTGTGTACGTAGAGCGTGAGCTGGCGGATTCGGATGCTGTTGAAAAAGCATTAACCAACGCGATTGAGGCTCAAAAGGAATGGAGAAAAACGTCTCTTATCGAGCGGGGAGCCATTTGCCGTAAAGCGGTTGAATATTTTCTTACTAACGCAGACGAAATTGGCCTGGAACTGACCTGGCAAATGGGGCGCCCGATCCGCTATACAGCCAACGAAATCAGAAAAGGGTTTCAGGAACGCGCCAATTATATGATTTCGGTCGCAGGGAAGGCACTTGCGGATGTTGAGGTTGAGGAAATTTCGGGTTTTAAAAGATTTATTCGTCGAGACCCATTAGGCGTTGTGTTTGTGGTCGCTCCATGGAATTATCCTTACCTGACTTCTGTGAACTCGGTTATTCCGGCCATCATGGCGGGTAACGCGGTGGTTTTGAAGCATGCACAGCAGACACCGCTTTGCGCCGAAAGATATGCCGCTGCATTTGAATACGCCGGCCTGCCAACAGGGGTTTTTCAATATTTACATTTGAGCCATGAACAGGTAGCACAGGTAATTGGGGACGAACGCGTCGATTATGTTGCGTTTACGGGTTCTGTTGAAGGTGGACATGCCGTTCAGAAGGCAATCAATGAGCGGTTCATTATTGGCGGGCTGGAACTGGGCGGAAAAGATCCTGCCTATGTTCGCGCAGATGCCAATCTGGCCGATGCGGTGGAAAATCTGGTTGACGGTTCTTTCTTCAATTCGGGCCAGTCGTGCTGTGGTATCGAACGCATTTATGTGCATAGGGATATCTATGAGCAATTTGTCAATGATTTTGCCGAATTGACAAAAACGTACACATTGGGCGATCCTTTAAATATGGATACTACATTGGGGCCAATGGTTCGCACATCGGCGGCCGGGTTCGCTCAAAAGCAAATCGATGAAGCGATCGCGCAAGGTGCTACTGCTTTAATTGATACTGATCTATTCCCTGCGCATCAAAGCGGTACGCCCTATCTGGCACCGCAGGTGTTGGTCAACGTAAACCATTCCATGGAAGTGATGAAGGAAGAAACTTTCGCGCCGGTTGTAGGAATTATGCCGGTAAACAGCGACGAGGAAGCGATCCAGTTAATGAATGATAGCCAGTATGGGTTAACAGCCTCGATCTGGACCAAAGATATCGATGCGGCCATCAAAATAGGTGAGCAGGTCGAAACCGGAACGTGGTTTATGAACCGCTGCGATTACCTGGACCCTGCATTGGCCTGGACAGGTGTAAAAAATTCGGGCAGGGGTTGCACACTTTCAACGGTGGGGTACGAAGCATTGACCCGCCCGAAATCGTTCCATTTGAAAATCAACGCCTAAGCCGCTTATGAAAGTCGGATTGCTCGAGTGCGACCATGTGCGGGAAGAGCTGCTGCATATTGACGGGGATTATCGACAGATGTTCCCGTCGTTATTCGCAGGCGTAGCACCAGAATGGGACTTTGTTTTTTATGACGTCTGCAACGGACAGTTTCCCTCTTCTGCCAGCGAGTGTGACGTTTACATTTGCACGGGTTCCCGCTTTTCTGTTTATGACGAACTCGACTGGATCGTTCGTCTGAAGCAACTGGTAAGAGAGATTTACAATTCCGGCCAAATGTACCTGGGCGTATGTTTTGGGCACCAGATGCTGGCCGAGGCCTTGGGTGGGAAAGTACAGAAGTCTGAAAAGGGATGGTGTGTTGGTGTGCATACTTTCGACATGGTGGAGAATGAAGATTGGATGACCCCATCCATGCCATCGCTGAACCTGTTGATGATGTGCCAGGATCAGGTGGCCGTACTGCCGGCCGAAAGTACCGTATTGGCAACTGAGCCCGACTGCCCCGTTGCTATGTTCAGGGTCGGTACGAATATGCTTGGTATTCAGGCACATCCAGAATTCTCGAAATCGTACGACCGGGCATTGATGGAATTGAGGGTTGAGCGGATCGGACAGCAGAAAGTAGATGAAGGCGTCAAAAGCCTGCAGCTACCCATATACGGGACTATTATGGCGCGGTGGATGAAGAACTTTGCGGGCGTTATGAAGAACTGATTTGTATTCTTAATTTTACTTTTCCTTATTCAACGAATCAGTACCCCCAATGAGTGACAGCAACATGGCATCCGGCCGACAAATCCTCAGCTCCCATCAGACTGGCCAGAAAATACGCAGAATTGCCTTTGAAATATACGAGCAGAATTTTGAAGAAACCGGGATCATCATTGCCGGGATAGCAGGAGAGGGTTATGCGTTTGCAAAAAGGTTAAGCGCCGAACTCCTGGATATTTCTCCACTGGATGTTCAACTCGTGGAGCTGATGTTTGATAAACATATTCATTATCAGAGCCCTATCCTTTTTGACAGAGAGGTAGATGTTGAAAATCAGGTAGTCATTGTTGCCGATGATGTATTGAATACGGGCCGTACCCTGGCATTTGCATTAGAGCCTTTCCTCAAAGTACGTATGAAGAAAGTTCAGGTCGCTGTGGTGGTAGACCGCGGGCATCATCTGTTCCCTGTGCATGCGGATTATGTGGGGTATTCCTTGAGCACCACACTTACCGAGCATGTGGAAGTAGTCCTGAGCAATGCGGACGAAGAGGGCGTTTATCTCAAGTAATATGAATTTATTGTGAAATTGCAGCCTGGCATCAAGGCGCAGCTGAGATCTCTATAATAACACTGGTCCTTCTGGCGCTGACGGCGGGGTTAAAACCGACGGTCATCAGAAATTCACCTGAATAAACCTGGTCCTCCCTGATGCCGGTTTTCGTTTCGGGATATAAATTCAACTCTTTCACCTTGTATTTTTTCGCAGGATCAAGACCTTGCAATCTGAAAGGCGTATCAGATCCGTCCCCATTACGGTTTCCGGTCAGATATGAAAACAGGATTGCCCTGTCTTTATTTTTGGTAGAGAACAACAGAGAAGCAAAGCTGTTTTCTCTTGGATCGACAAGCCGGTAAAGATCGCCATGCCACACGACATCCTTAATTGAATGATAGGTCGCAACTGCCTGCTGGCTGAATTGAAGGTCTTTTTCATTCAAATGGCTTATTACAATATCATAACCCAGTTTTCCCATCATTGCAACGTCGGTACGGTATTTCAAAGGTTGCTTACCCCAATCGGTCACGTGCGCACTGTGCGTGATCGCGGGATAGAAGTAGGAATATTCCCATTGCATAAAAATGCGTTCGAGCGGATCGGTATTGTCGCTGGGCCAGAATTCGGTAAAATATTTCAACGCTTCATAATCCACGCGACCGCCTCCGCCTGAGCAGAGCATCATTGGGACTTTCGGATATTTCGCTCTTAATTTTTCTAACACTTTATACAGCCCTCTCACATAATCCACGTAAAGCTGCGATTGCTTTTGCTTGCTCTTTTCCAGATAGGCGGAATGCGCGTTAAATGTGATTGCATTACAATCCCATTTGATATAGGCGATCTCGGGGTTTTCTGTGAAAAGCTTATCCAGGATGCCGTAAACAAAATTTTGAACCTCGGGATTGGACAAATCCAACGGCAGCTGATTACGCATATAATGTTCCGGCCTCTGCGGTTGCCTGATCACCCAATCGGGATGTTTTTCGTATAATTCGCTTTTTGGGTTCACCATTTCCGGTTCTACCCAAATACCAAATTTGATGCCTGCATTCTTGGCCTCCTTTACCAGGAAACCAATGCCGTGCGGTAGCTTCTTCACATTTTCCTGCCAGTCGCCCAGCCCGGCGCGATCGTTATTTCTTGGGTATTTGTTGGCAAACCACCCGTCGTCCAACAGAAAAAGGTCCACACCCAGTTTTTTCCCGTCTTTAAAAAGCTCCGAGAGTTTTTCTTCGTTAAAATCGAAATAAGTGGCTTCCCAATTGTTTAGCAGGGTCAGGCGCTCGCCTTCGCCGTCCAGTACCCTGTACTTCCGTGCCCAGTTGTGCAGGTTGCGGCTGGCAACTCCTTTTCCGTTTTCCGAAAATGTGTAAATGAACGAAGGGGTCTTGAATTCCTGATTCGAAGCCAAAGGGTACTCAGAAGCATAGTTGTTAATCCCGGCGATGAGGCGCAGGTTATGATAGGAATCTACTTCAAAATCCATTCTGAAATTCCCGGACCAGGCCAATGTTCCCAATAAGACCTTCCCCTCCGTTTCAGTTGCGGGTTTGTCGAAAGAGAGCATGAAACTCGGAGGCTGGAAGAGATTAGCGCGGGTACCTAGCTTAGAGTCCAATACCCTGATCCCCGCTGTCAGCTGCTCCTGCTCGGGATTCATTTCCTTTGCCCATGTGCCATTATAATGAGTCAGAAAATAATCCTTTGCAATGAAATACAGGTTGGCGCTGGCGTATTTCTGCAAAGTAACCTCGCCTTTTTCGGCACTTTTGATCACGCTCCACTGCTCGGTAACGTCTTCATTGAAGTAGATTTTGTAATTCAATGTTACTTCTACAGCGTAAACCGGGTCTTTCAGTACAATGCTGGTGAGCGAAACGTTATCGTCTTCTCTGGAAGTTTTATGGCTTACGTAAATGAGATCCAGCGACTTATTACCGTCCTGATGGGTGAGCTGCAAAGCTGGTTCCGACACATTCCAGGAACCGGCGGGCGTGTAGGCGGAGTTATAAATTCCAGCATTGCCATCACGCTGCCTGCTTTGAGACGGTACCAGTTGGTACTCCGACAATGATCCGAGTTTTTTGCCGAAATAGGTGATTCCAAGATGATTTTCCCGGTCCGTTTGCAGGACTAATGCATGGTGGAGTGTCTCAATGGGGATCGTAACGCCGTTTTGAGCCTGCAGAACATGATTCATCATCATCAGGATTGTCAAAACAAAAGGAATACGGAAGGCAGAATTCATTGAGCAGAGAAGATAAGGATGTGGTCAGAAAATGAAAAAGGACCGGAAATACCGGTTGTTACTTAGTATTCCTGATCCTTTTATCGGTAAAAACGCATCTGATATTGATTATCAGGTGAAAACCCTGCGCAGTTTCACATTCTCGACCGGACGGATGATCAACGGTACTTTTTCGATCTTCACCGAGCTGCTGTCGAGTCCAAACCATTTGTCTTCGGGAGTAGTGAAATCTTTGACAAAAAAGTAAGTTTTCATGACCAGCTGCTCGATCAAAGGCAGGTCGTTTTCAAAAGACAGGAAGCGTTCCAGTACCACGAAACGAAAGTCTCCTGTAATATTTTGCTTGCTAAGCGATTCGTACCGGCTGGTGATATCCACTTCTTTGTTCAAAACCATGTCCTCCACTACTTTTCTGAAAAACATGTTGATCCGCTGATCAACCCGGAAGCCAAGCCGGAAATTGATCTTGATCACATTGTCGCCATTATCTTCGTCGGACAGGACCTTGTATTCCATGGTGTAGGGGTCATCTGTGATGTCCACATGGATAAACCAGTACACATCCGCGCGCTTGGGGCGTTTCTGGAAAATGGAGTAGATGACCTTTGTCTCTATTTCGTTAGCCCGCGAAGCGTTAGTCATGAACACCAGGTGCGTGGTATACTTGGGGATGCTGATATCACGGCTAAGTTCATGCAACGCGGGTAAATATCTTTCCAGCTTGGTGTATTCCGTGAGTTTCAATTTAATGTAAAATGCTTTGAGCCAAACAGCCATCAAGCCTGCAACAAGGGTGCCGATCAGAATAGTAAACCAACCTCCGTGGGTAAATTTCAATAGATTTGCACCCAGAAATAAGCCTTCAATGAACAGGTAAAGCAGCATGAAAACAATTACGATCCAGAGATTTACCCGTTTGATATAGAGGTAATACGAAAACAAAATCGTTGTCATGATCATCGTCAGCGTGATCGCCAGGCCATAGGCCGCTTCCATATTGGACGATTGCTTGAAGTAAAGCACAACCCCGCTGCATCCGAGCCATAAAAGCCAGTTAATACTTGGAACATACAATTGCCCTTTTTGATCACTGGGATAGATCAGCCTCACTTTTGGCCAGAAGTTGAGCCGGATCGCTTCTGAAATTAAGGTAAAGGAACCTGTAATCACTGCCTGGCTGGCAATGATTGCAGCCAGGGTTGCAATGACAACGCCGGGCAAGAGCCACCATTCGGGCATGATCTCGTAAAAAGGTTTGCGTGCGTTGAGCAGGTTGCCCATTTCCGTAATGAGCCATGCTCCCTGGCCAAAATAGTTAAGCAACAGGCATATTTTAACGAAAATCCAACTAATCCGGATGTTTTGGCGCCCACAGTGCCCCAGATCGGAATACAAGGCTTCCGCGCCAGTGGTACAGAGAAACACGGCACCCAATATCCAGAAACCGCCGGGATGCCTGGTAATCAGATCGTAACCGTATCTGGGATTGAGTGCCTTCAGAATTTCGGGATGTTCCATAATCTGGTACAAGCCAAGAACCCCCAGCATGACAAACCAGGTGACCATCAGCGGTCCAAAGGCCCTTCCAACCACCTTTGTCCCAAATGCCTGGATGACAAAAATGAACGTGAGAATGCCAATGACAATCGGAACGGTCTGAATATTGGGGTAAAGCAACCTCAATCCTTCTACAGCAGAGGAAACAGAAATAGGTGGCGTAATGACACAATCGGCCAGCAAAGTACTTCCGCCAATAATTGCAGGCACAGTGAGCCATTTGGCATGTTTCCTGACCAGTGCGTAAAGTGCGAAGATACCGCCCTCACCGCGGTTGTCCGCCCGCAATATCAGGATTACATATTTGATGGTAGTTTGAAGCGTGAGTGTCCAGAAAATGCACGATATCGCTCCGTAAATGATTTCCTCAGTGATTGTTTCGTTGAGGATAATGGCCTGCATTACATAGAGGGGTGAGGTGCCAATATCCCCGTAAATTATTCCAAAAGCAACCAGGACACCAGCGGCCGATAACTTATCAATTTTATGCTTCGATTCCATTCACCTTTTAAAAAACGGCGAAAGTTAGGAAACCGCTTGCAAAGAAATGACGGTCACAGGCAAATTTAATTTGGAAAACAGTGCCTTATCTGGTTAAGGTATTGAACAGAAGGTAGCCATTCAGGCTGATAATGGTGAGTGTTATAACCCAGCTGGCGACAGTCACCAGTTTTGAGTTGGCAAAACTGCCCATGATTTTACTGTTGGAAGTAAATAAAACGAGTGGCACCACCGCAAAACTGAGTTGCAAAGACAAGATAACCTGACTGAAAACCAATAATTCGGCAGTTCCTTTCTCACCGTACAGATAGGATACGATCAAAGCAGGAACGATGGCAATACCGCGGGTGATTAAACGCCGTACCCATGGTTTCAGGCGGATGTTCAGGAAACCTTCCATGACAATTTGCCCGGCAAGCGTGCCGGTGAGCGTTGAACTCTGGCCCGAAGCGAGCAATGCCAATGCAAAGAAAATCCCGGCGAAACTGACTCCGAGTATGGGATCGAGCAGGTGGTAGGCATCGGTAATATCGGCGACCTCAAAATGGCCGTTTGCATGAAATGCGGTGGCGGCAAGGATCAGTATGGATGCGTTAATGAAGAAAGCCAGCGCCAGCGAAAAGGTTGAGTCGATCGTTGCAAAGCGGATAGCGGATTTTTTCCCTTCGTAGTCTTTTCTGAATGCGCGGGTTTGCACAATACTGGAATGCAGGTACAAGTTATGGGGCATGACCGTCGCGCCGAGGATGCCGATTGCAATGTACAGCATGCCAGAGTTGGTGACGATTTCTGTTTTAGGAAGTAACCCTCCCAGGATCCCCGAAACGGAGGGTTGGGATACTACCATCTCGTAAAGAAAGCTGAGCAGGATAATACCCATCAGGCCAGCGACAATGCTTTCGATGATGCGAAACCCTTTTTGCTGAAAATAAAGTACAATCAACACATCAAAAGCGGTAAACAGTACGCCGATGGGAAGCGGCAAGCCGAACAGCAGATTAAGAGCGATTGCAGAGCCGATTACCTCTGCAAGGTCCGTAGCGGCAATGGCGATCTCAGAAAGTACCCAAAGGATAAGCGAAACCGGCCTGGAATAGTAGTCCCGGCAAGCTTGTGCCAGGTCGCGGCCGGAGGCGATGCCCAGCTTCAGCGAAAGGTGCTGAAGAAGCATTGCAAAAAGATTGGAAATCAGGATGACAGTAAGCAGTGCATAGCCAAACCGGGAACCTCCTTCAATATCGGTAGCCCAGTTGCCAGGATCGATGTATCCTACGGATACCATCAGCCCCGGACCTGCGAATGCCATCATTTTTTTCCAAAACCCTGCACCTTCGGGAATTTCTATGGAAGAGTGCACCTCCGATAAGGACGCCAGGCGATCCGCAGGATCAGGGGTTTGCTTTTCCAATGATCTATTGATATTTACGCCGTCTATCATTTTTAGTGTTGTTCGAAAAAACAGTTCAACCTGCTGAAAACAAAGATAAGGAAATTCTCAAATATATTTTAGGCTGGTCTAAATTTTATTATTACGATTTGTAAGTTGTACTTTTGTCACTGTTCAGATATCATGCCAACGCTGCTAATCAAAAATGCAGAACTCCTTCACAGAAGAAAATTATCTTAAAATCATCCATTCCCTTTCCGGCAGGGATGGGGTAGAAGTGAGCACCAATGCGCTGGCGGAGAGCACTGCTACCCGCGCAGCTTCTGTTACAGATATGTTACGTAAGCTGGCGGAAAAAGGATTGATCCACTACAAGAAATACCAGGGAGTGCGCCTTACCGAACTGGGCGAAAAAGTAGCTATCAAAGTGATCCGTAAGCACAGGCTATGGGAGGTGTTTTTGGTCGAAAAGCTTGGTTTCGGCTGGGACGAGGTACATGATATCGCAGAGGAGCTGGAACATGTGCCATCAGAAATATTGGTGGAAAAGCTCGACACATTCCTTGGTCATCCCAAATTTGATCCGCACGGCGACCCGATTCCCGATGCAAAAGGAAACCTGACAGAACCGGATTATTGGGTGCTCACAGACGTGCAGATCGGTGAAAAAGTGAGAATGATGGGCGTGCTGGACCATGCGCCTTCGTTCCTGCAACATCTCGACCGGTCGGGCATTACGCTGGGCGCGTTGATCGAGGTCAAGGAAATTAATGAGTACGACAAATCCGCTTCTGTACAAATAAATGGCGGCCAGACGTTGTTTATCAGTCTCGAGGTATCTAAAAACCTATTGGTACAGCGCAGATGAGATTTAACCAGCCATGAGATTTAAAATACTCGATCGTTACCTGATCAAAAATTTCCTCATTACCTACGTCTTCGTTGCCTTTGTGATCGTGCTCATCATTTGTATGATCGATTACACCGAGAAAGTGGATGACTTTCTGGATAAAAAAGCACCGATCAAGGAGATCCTTATTGATTATTATCTCAATCTGATTCCCTACTGGATCAATTATATCAGTCCGCTGATGGTTTTCATTGCGACTGTTTTTTTTACCTCACGCATTGCTGCCCGCACGGAGATCATCGCCATGCTGAGCAGCGGGATCAGTTTTGGAAGAATGTTGCTTCCTTATATGCTGGGTGCAGCTATCCTGGGCGCGGTCACTTTTATTCAGGTAGGTTGGGTTTTACCCAAGGCCAACAAAATCCGGAACAATTTCGAAAAGACTTATGTGAAGCAGGAATTTTATTTCAGCGGGCATAATGTGCATATTACCATTGCGCCGGATGTGTATGCTTACCTCGAGAGCTATAATACGGCTTCCAAAACAGGTAACAAGTTTACCATGGAAACGATTAAAGGCACCAAGCTTTTACAAAAGTTTTATGCGGATAAAATTATCTGGCAGCCCAAAAAAGGGAAATGGACCCTTCAAAATTACCAGATCAGGACATTGGACAGCCTTGGAGAAACGCTCAGTCACGGAAGCGAGATCGATACCACCATCAACCTTTCCCCCAAAGATTTTGAAAGCGACTATAACCTGTTCGAAACTTTCACGCTTCCCGAGCTCAATGCTTATATTGAGCTGTTAAGGAGCCGTGGCGCCGATGGGCTGGAAGTGTATCTGATTGAAAAATACATTCGTTTCACGCAGCCCTTCGCTATTCTGATTCTGACGGCTATCGGTGTCATTGTGTCTGCACGGAAGAGCAGGCGGGGGGTTGGCTGGCAAATTGCCCTGGGCTTTATGCTGGCTTTTATTTATATCCTGTTTTTCCTTTTATCAAAAGGGGTCGCGGAAGCGGGCACGATTAATACTTTATTTGCCGTTTGGCTACCCAATATCGTCTTTTCATTGATCGGCGTCGTGCTGTACAAAACATTGCCCAGATAACCATGTTTTCACCCACCGCATTACGTTCTTATCTGCACCTTCATTTTCTGGTTTTGATATGGGGTTTTACCGCGATAGTGGGTCTGCTCGTCACCATTTCCCCGGTGTCCCTGGTTTTATACCGTACCTTGTTTGCGGCCGTCGGATTGGGCGGCATCATTCTGATCAAACAAAAATCTTTTCAAACCGCATTTCCGGACCTGGTACGCATGTTAGCGGTGGGGTTTATTCTTTCTGCGCATTGGATGCTGTTTTTTGCTTCGGCCCGGGTTTCCACGGCGTCCGTCTGCCTGGCAGGGATGGCAACTACCTCTTTGTGGACCAGCCTGATTGAGCCGCTTGTTAATAAAAGAAAGGTACGTCCGCTGGAAGTTGGACTGGGTATCCTGGCATTTGCCGGCCTGTACGTCGTTTTCCGGTTTGAATTCAATCATGCGCTGGGGTTGATGCTGGCATTGGGGTCAGCGCTGCTGGCTGCCTGTTTCACAGTAGCCAACAGCAGGCTCGTCCAGCGGATCGACGCGTATGTCATTACTTTTTATGAGATGATCGGCGCGACATTCTTTTCGCTGGTTTTCCTGGCTATTTCCGAATGGAAGCGCTGGACAGGCGGCGAGCCATTTATCCCGTCGGGCAAAGATTGGATCTGGATATTGTTCCTGGCACTGATCTGCACCGTTTATGCAAGTACCATGGCTACCCAGCTGATGAAACAATTTTCAGCTTACCTGATCAACCTGACCATTAATCTTGAACCTGTTTACGGCATTGCACTGGCATTTTTCTTTTTTGGAGAAAAGGAGCGCATGACTCGGGAGTTCTATCTGGGTACGTTGCTGATCCTGCTGGCCGTGCTGTTATATCCGGTGCTGTTCAACATCGTCCTGAGCAGGAAGAATCCAAAAAGTGACGGATAGGGCGAAATAAGCCATATTGCAACAGGCCTTGGGCACAAAAAGCACATATTAACTTATTACTGCTATTTTTGTCGATTCAATCAACTGAGGACATATGAATCCAGCACGTTTACTTTTAGTAATACCCTGCTACAATGAAGAAGCCATATTGTATCTGACGTATTCTAAATTAAACATTTACTTTACTGATATCAAAAGACGAGGTCTGATTGCGGACAACAGCCGTATGTGCTTTGTGAATGATGGTAGTCGTGACCGTACCTGGCATATCATTGAAGAATTGTGCGCAAAGGATCCCAACGTGATTGGTGTAGGGTTATCCCGGAACTTTGGACATCAGAGCGCCATCATGGCGGGCCTGGAAAAACATGTTGATAACTTCGATTGTTTCATTACCATAGACGCCGATCTTCAGGACGATATCAACGCCATCACAGCCATGATTGAAAAGCACCGCGAAGGGGCAATGGTGGTATATGGGGTAAGGGGCGACAGGAGCTCCGATACCTGGTTCAAACGTTTTACCGCCGAGAAATTTTATGTCTTAATGCAAAAAATGGGCGTTCCGGTAGTCTTCAATCACGCTGATTTCAGGCTGATGGACCGCAGGGTTTTGCAGGAGCTCGGGAATTTTAAGGAGATCAACATGTTCCTGCGCGGCATCGTACCGCTCGTTGGTTTCAGGAACGACAAAGTCTATTACAACCGCCTAGAACGTGAGGCAGGGGAAACCAAATATCCGCTCACCAAAATGCTCCTTTTCGCATGGAACGGCATAACTTCGTTCTCGACGTTTCCGATGCGGCTGGTACTTTACTTTGGTGTTTTCAATTTTTTTATAGCCATGATCATCGTGGTTTATATCCTTTTTTCTTACCTGGTAGGTTTCACCGTTCCTGGCTGGACATCGACCATGCTTCCGATCACATTTTTCAGCGGGTCCAATATGATGGCGCTCGGCTTGATCGGCGAGTACATTGGGAAAATTTATGAGGAAGTAAAAGGACGTCCGCGGTACATTATTGAAAAAACAGTCAATGAATAGATTTTATAAAAAATACAGGGTCGTTGGTAACTGGATCAACATTGGCTTGATGCTCACGGTGCTTCTGCCGATGCTGGCGCTTTGCTACTTCAATCATCCTTCTCCGGCAGACGATTATTGCTACATAGATACCGTTTTCAAGTTTGGCTGGCTGGAAGCCATGAATTATTATTACTCGGGCTGGACCGGACGTTACTTCGGCATTTTCCTGAATCACAGCAATCCACTTCTTTTTCATTCTGTGACCGGCTTTAAGATACTTCCAGGTATTTTGCTGCTGGCCGTTGTGTTTTCGCTGTACAGTCTGTTCAGGCATCTGACGCCGACTTTGTCCCGGATGGCGCACATCGGTTTTGCGGGCATCGTCTTCTTTTTATATGTATTGAAAATGCCCAGTATGGCGGAAGCATTTTACTGGATGGCATCTTTTGTGACTTTTACCATACCGAGTGTCTTTACATTATTTTGGATTGTGCTCGTATTGCGCTGGTATCGACAGGATACCCCGCCTGCAAAAATACTGGTGGGGTCATTGTCCGGTTTTCTGGTTTTCGCCGTAATTGGCAGCGGAGAGGCTACCTTGCTTACAATCGTGCTCCTCATTGGCGCGTGGTGGGTTTACCGGCTGCTTTATTACAGAAAGGTGGATGGTTTTATGATCGCGATGTTGCTGGTTTCCCTCGTCTCCTGCTATTTCTATTTCAGCGCGGAGGGTAACAACGCCCGTATTGGAACCAATCCGCTGGGCGGAAATATTCCATTCTCTCTTGTTTCTTCTTTTAAAAAGCTGGCGCGACTAAGTTATGAATGGATTTTCACCACGCCTTTAATTTTCTTTTCCGTTGCTTGGCTGGTCGTGCTGTCCAGGTTATCCGACGGCGCTAGAAATTACTTTTCAATTCCGGTCTGGTATGCATTGTTGTTGTTTATTGGCATACTCGCTGCACAGCTATTTCCTAATTACTATGGCGTGGGCATCGAACCTTCACCCCGAATTGTCAACTGTGTATATTTTTTCTTCCTGATCGGCTGGTTTTATGTGATTGGAGTGATTTTCCATTATTTCAAAAAAAGAAAGATCGACTATTTCCACTTTACCATGGTGAGGTACGGTGCATTGTATGTCATCCTGGTTATTTCCATTGCGCTGTCATTTTTCCGGAGCCCCAATGTGCGATTGCTTTATACTGATCTGTTAAAAGGAAGGGCGGCCGCATTCGATAAGGAAATGTTTGATCGGTATGCCATGCTTCGAAATTCAAAAGAAGACGTCGTATACCTCCCGCCGATCCAGACAAAGCCCTTTTCTATTTTCGTGGATGATGACATCAAGACAGACCCCAAGCATTGGTGGAACAAATGTCTGGCGGGTTACTATGGCAAAAAGGCGATTATTATGAAACCGATAGAAAGTGAACAAAAACAGTAAGCTTTTTTCAGGCCTTCTCATGTTCGTGCCCATCCTGGTCTGGGTATTTGTTATTTTTTATTATTCCGTCAACCTGCCCTGGTACGACGATTTCGACCCATTTCCGGATTTTTTGCACAAATGGATTACGGACGCGCAATTATCAACTCGTCTGACACTGCTTTTTCAGCCTAATAATGAGCATCGGATGGTCATTGGGAAACTTGTAACGCTGGGGTATTTCTGGATCACCGGCCATTTAAATTTCACATTTCTGCATATCGCGGGAGGCTGTTTTACGGTTGGTACATTGATTTTGTTCTGGCTGTCATTTAAAAAGAGCGGGCTGAAATGGTGGTACTTTTTACCCGTTCCGTTCCTGTTATTTCAATTGCAATTTCACCTGTCGTTTCTTTGGGCGATATGCGGCCTGCAACATCCGCCAGTGGTCTTTTTTGCCACACTCTCTATGTTTTTCCTGGCCAGAAAGCGGTTTGTCTGGGCAGCCGTAGCGGGTATATGCGCCACTTATGCGATGAGTAGTGGCATCTTCGTCTGGCCGGCGGGTGCAGTGGTGTTGCTGGTGGGATCGCGCTACAAAGAATTGATGATCTGGCTTGTTGCTGCGGTTCTGGCGGTTGGGTTTTATTTTTACGGGCTATCGGCCCAGGGAAATGAGTCCAGTTTGGCCTTTCTTATTCAAAATCCGCATTTACCGGTATTGGGTTTTTTCGCTTTTTTGGGCGGTCTGTTTGACTTCTTTCCCGAAAAGACGATTGTGGTCCGCTCGGCATTGCCGGTGATCATGGGTTTTTTATGCATGATATGGATTTTGATCTGGCTTATTCGCCAAATAACTCCCTGGGTCCGGAACATTTTGAACTGGCCAAAGCAGCTGCCCCAATGGATTAGCCTGTATTCCGAAAGCTCCCCTGAAATCAGGACTTTTCAGACTTTTTTGCTGGGTATCCTTACGTTTTTACTGGTCGATGCGGTAATTATCGGACTTCTAAGAACGAGGTTCGGTTTTTTTGTCATGATTGTCAGCAACTACAAATTGTATCCGGCGCTGTTTTTAACCATTGCGTATCTGTCTTTTATAAGTTCCGCAAGTCGCGAGCATGTTCGCGAACTGGGTTTTAGGATATCTGCCGCAGCGGCCACGTTCATTTGGGGGATGTCTATGTACAGTTATCTGCCTCAAATCTCGGAGCGACAAAAATACTATACGCTCAACGGGTATAATCAGGAAGTAAACGGGTATGGTCTGGGTCATGTCCCTTATTCCAAGAGCGCAGCTTATGTTGATGTGTTGATGAAAGATATGGTCAGAAGGGGTATTTACAAGTATCCGTCCGAAGGGAATCGTTTGGGTCATGAAGCCGCTTTGATCGGTTCCAATATGGTTTCGCCGAAAAATATATGGGTGGAAAATCGTGATTCAACTTTGTATATCAATGACGAGACCAGCAGAATGTCCCTTTCCAGGACGAATATCCAGTATGTATTTGTAAGAAACCAGGAGCGTCTCTATCTGTTCAAAATGGAGCCCCATAAGTATTCAGGAAGGAATGTTTTCCGTCAATACGACAAGGGATCGGATGTGCTAATCCCATATTCATCCCTTTTGCCAGGCGCCTACGAGCTAGGGTTCGGACGAACCTCAGAAGAGGGTACTTCTGGCGGTGTCCTTCGAAAAATCATAATACCTTAAATAAATCAATGTTTCTATAATACACTTAAAGGTGTATTTTTACCGGCATTGGTTCCATCGAAAACCGTAGCATATTGAAAACCCCTCAGATATCCATCGTCGCACCACTTTACAATGAATCCGAATCTTTTCCCATCTTGGTTCAGCGCATCAATGCTTTGATGGACGCGAGCCCGCTTGAGATAGAGGTGGTATTGGTAGACGATGGGAGCAAGGATGACACGGCGCTCAGGATAAGGCAATTGGCCCTGACAGACGAGCGCTATCATGGCGTCTTTCTTTCCCGTAACCACGGTCATCAGCTGGCATTAACTGCCGGTATTTCGGCTGCGAGAGGCTCAGAGGCATTATTTGTGATCGATGGCGACCTGCAGGACCCGCCAGAGCTGTTACCTGAATTCTACAAGCTTTTTCAAGAAGGCAATGACGTCGTTTACGCCGTCCGCAAAAAGCGTAAAGAGGGGTTCCTAAAAAGGATGGGCTATCATTTTTTTTACAGGATCCTGCGCTCCATATCCTACGTGGAAATACCCCTGGACAGCGGAGATTTTGCATTAATCAGCCGCAGGGTAGCAGATGTCCTGAACAAAATGCCCGAAGAGAGCCGATACCTCAGGGGTATGCGATCGTGGATCGGTTTCAAACAAATTGGTTACGAATACGACCGGGACGCGAGGGCTGCGGGGGAATCAAAGTATTCTTTCAAGCAGTTATTCAGGCTGGCTTACAACGGCATCTTCAACTTCAGCGAGTTTCCGGTCAAATTTATGAGCAGGGTTGGAATTATGGCTATTCTGATTTCACTTGTCTACTTTTTGACAGTCGTGGTGAAGAAAATGTTTTTCGCGCATGTGATTGAGGGTTTTACTGCATTGCTTTTTGTGATCATTCTGTTCAGTGGTGTCCAGCTATTGGCATTGGGCATCATCGGGGAATATGTGCTGCGTATCTTTTTCCAATCCAAAAACCGCCCTTTATTCATTATCAAAGAGGAAATAGTCAACCGCGAGTACATTTGATCTGATGCTGTTTAACTCGATCCAATTCATTCTCTTCTTTATCGTTGTTACGCTGGCTTATTTTAGTCTGTCGTGGAAAGGTCGCTGGATACTGCTTTTGATAACCAGTTGCTATTTCTACATGGTTTTCAAGCCGATTTTTATCCTGATCCTTTTTGGTACTATCATCATAGACTACTACGCGGGGATCTGGATCGAAAAATCAGAAGATCAAAAGCAAAAAAAGCTGCTCCTTATCATCAGTCTGATATCAAACATTGGTATCCTGGCATTTTTCAAATACTACGATTTTTTACAGGATTCGGTCAATCACATCCTTGCCGGTATTCATCTTCGCCCGCTTGTTCCGCCTTTAACCCGGTTTATCCCCAGCCCGGTCGTAGACTGGATTACGACCGGCGAAGGAAAAGTTTTGCTGCCGATCGGATTGTCCTTTCATACTTTTCAGGCCATGAGCTACACCATCGAGGTGTACCGTGGCAATCAGAAAGCCGAAACACATTTCGGGATTTATGCATTGTATGTCATGTTTTACCCCCAACTCGTGGCAGGGCCCATCGAGCGTCCGCAAAACATGCTTTTTCAGTTTCATTCCTATTTCAAATATGATTTTGAGCAGGTCAAGCAGGGGTTGATGCAAATGGCCTTTGGTTTTTTTAAGAAGATGGTCATTGCGGACAGGCTTTCGATGATGGTCGATTATGCGTATGATCCTGCGGCCGATCACAATGGGCTTACTTTACTGGTAGCTACGGTATTTTATTCATTTCAAATCTACTGCGACTTCTCCGGGTATTCCGATATTGCCATTGGCGCAGCGCGGGTGATGGGTTTTACGTTAATGGACAATTTTCGGACTCCCTATGAGGCGAGATCTATTCCGGAGTTCTGGGGAAGATGGCATATTTCCCTGTCGACCTGGTTCCGGGACTATTTGTACATTCCACTGGGCGGTAACCGCAAAGGCGAATTCATGAAATACCGCAACCAGTTGATTGTCTTTATGGTGAGTGGGTTGTGGCACGGGACGAGCTGGAGTTTTGTAGTCTGGGGAGGGCTTCACGGATTGTTCCAGATTTTGGCGGCTTTAAAGGACAAGTGGTTGAAGAAGTTGAATATTACCGTACCTGATAACGCATTTATTAAGACAATCAACGTGCTGATTACCTTCACGTTGGTTACGCTCGCCTGGGTTTTTTTTCGAAATTCCATCAGCCGGTCGTTTGCCATTTTGAGAAACATTGCAAACCTGTCACTATCGGACCAGGTTCTTACCCCCTTCAATGCAGTCGAAATGTGGTTTTGCGTTTTTCTGATATTGTTCCTGTTGATTAAGGAGCATTTTTATGAGAAAATCCCGACGCGAAATACTGTATTGTTCTTCATTTTATTTCCAATCACCGCATTTCTGAGCTATTTCCTAGGTGTTACGACGGAAAATCAGTTTATCTATTTTCAATTTTAGGAGTAAAAGGAAGCACATTTCCTCTTCATTTTTGTTACACAGGAACAACTGATATTCGTAATCCAGATTAAAGTTTTTTATAAAAAATGTACGAAGTAACATCTGACAACCGGTTAAAAAGTCTAATTGTAGTAGGTGACCGGGTTTTGATCCGGCCCAAAAGCCCCAATGAACGTACCAACAGCGGTCTTTATCTCCCTCCGACCGTCACGGAAAGAGAGCAGGTACAAAGCGGCTATGTGATTAAAGTAGGGCCCGGCTACCCGATACCCGTCGCTGTGGAAGAAGAACCCTGGAAAGAAACTGAAGAAAAAGTCAAATATATGCCCCTGCAGTCCAAGGAAGGTGATCTTGCAATTTATCTTCAGCGTAATGCAATAGACCTGGAATATGACGGACAGAAATATGTCATTGTGCCACAGGCTTCTATTTTGATGCTCGAACGTTCTGAGGACCTTTTTGATTAACATACGAAAAAGTTTTGATCCTGCCTATTTCAAACTAAACCTTTAAAAAATGAAGTATAAATTTCTTGGTAATACAGGCGTGCTCGTTTCAGAATTGTGCTTTGGAACGATGACTTTCGGTGGTGAGGGCTATTGGGAAGTGATCGGGAAGTTACAGCAGGAAGAGGGCGAGTCACTGGTTAAGACCGCCCTTGATAGCGGTATTAATTTCTTTGATACAGCCAATGTCTACGCTTATGGTAAGTCGGAAACAATCCTCGGCCAGGCTTTTAAAAACCTGGGTATTAAAAGAAGCGAGGTGGTTATTGCAACCAAAGTAAGGGGAAGAATGGCACCCGGACCTAATCAAATCGGTTTGTCGAGGCTGCATATCATGGATTCGGTGGAAGAAAGCCTTACCAGGCTGCGTACTGACCATATCGATCTTTTTTACATCCATGGAGTGGACGTGGAGACCGCTTTTGAAGAAACCATGCGGGGATTGGAAGATATCGTCCGGTCCGGAAAAGTGCGTTACCTGGGCGTAAGCAACCATGCGGCCTGGCAGATCATGAAGGCCAACGGGATTGCCGAAAAGAATGGCTGGACCAAATTTGTGGCTTGCCAGCACTATTATACGATTGCGGGCAGAGAGCTGGAAAGGGAACTGATCCCGATGATGAAGGATCAGAATCTCGCATTAATGCCTTGGAGCCCGCTGGCGGGGGGATTTCTTTCAGGGAAATTTACACGCAACAATCAGACAAGCGGTGATAACCGCCGGGACAATTTTGATTTCCCTCCCATAGATAAAGAAAAGGCGTACGATATTATCGATGTGATCCAGCCGATCGCAGAAGCACATGGGGTTTCGGTGGCGCAGATCGCATTGTCGTGGTTATTACATCAAAAAGCGGTGACGAGTGTCATTATCGGAGCCAAAAAACCGGAACAACTGACGGATAACATTGCTGCGACTTCGGTGGTACTTACGGACGCGGATCTCGCGAAGCTGGACGAAATCAGCGCGTTGAAAGCAGAATACCCGCAATGGATGTTTGAACGCCAGGGCAGAGACCGTATCCCAGGCTGACCCGCATCACCATGAAAAACTATTTCTTACTGGCCGCATTCATTTTCTCGGCCAGGCTTTGTTTTGCCCAGCAGCGAAATGTTTCCATCACCATTGATGATGTACCCAATGTGCATCTTTTTGAAGCCGATGGCTATTCTTCGAGATTGCTTCAGAGACTAGACCCCCTGAAATTGCCAGTCGCTATCTTTATCAATGAGCGCAACTTGCAATTGACTAAGCGCTTTGATAAAAATAAGGAGCTGCTAAGAACCTGGCTTTTAAAAGATTTTATAACAGCAGGTAACCATAGCTATTCGCATCCGAATTACGGGGAGATCGGTTTCGATGCCTTTAAAGAGGAAGTTATTAAAGGAGAGGAGGTTACCCGGGAGATTTTGAGTAAATCGGGCAAGAAGCTCGAATACTTCCGGTTTCCTTTCAATGGTACGGGAAAGGATAGCGTCGATCAGGCCAGGATGAAAAAATTCCTTGCCAGCAGAGGCTATATCAGTACTCCTTTTACGGTCGAAAGCGAAGACTGGCTGTTTACGCAGTTATATGAAAAGGAGCTGAGTGAGGGAAATCACAAGAAAGCATCCGTTATCGGTGACCAATATGTGCAGCTGACCCTGGCCCGGTTTGACTATTTTGACAGCCTGTCGATAGCCAGCTACGGGAAGCCTGTCAGCCAGATTTATTTATGTCATGACAACCGGCTGAATACAGATTACCTGCCTGTTCTGATCCGCAAACTCAAAGAGAAAGACTACAGATTTGTAAGCCTGCAGGATGCAATGCGCGATCCGCTTTATCTGTCAAAAGAATACTATGATGGTAATGGAGGCTTTTCCTGGGTTTACAGATGGATGAAAGATGTGAATAAAAGGCGTGCTGCGATGATAGGGGAGCCGGAGAACGCAGAAATTCACAAAGCTTACGAGGAAATGCGGAAGAAAAAGTAAAGACGCAAAAAAAGCATGCATTCAGATGCATGCTTTCGAAATGTCTTCTTATGACTAAAATTAGATAACGCGAACGTTAACCGCATTCAGACCTTTTCTTCCATTTTCTACGTCGTAAGTCACTTTGTCATTTTCACGAATATCGTCCTGAAGACCTGAAACGTGAACAAAAATGTCTTTTTCACCACTTGCTGGTTGGATGAATCCAAATCCTTTGGAATCATTGAAAAACTTTACTGTACCTTCTGCCATTATAATTGATCTTATATTTTTAAAAATCAAATGTATGTAGAAAAAATATATAAACAAGATTAAAATTGTTTCAATTAGAACTCTTCTCAATAATTTAACAGAAATACGGGTATGCCCATTATCGCATCAGAAGCCTTGATTTCCCCTAAATGGTTGCCAAATGGACATTTTCAAAGCATTTATCCGGCACTTTTTCGGAAGGTTCGTGGAATAAAATATTACCGTGAAAAAGTTGCAACTCCCGATGACGATTTACTCGACCTGGACTGGTCTTATACAAATCAAATCCTTAAAAAAGGACTTGTGATCCTTTCGCACGGCCTGGAGGGCGACAGCACCAGGCCATATATTTTAGGGATGGTCAAAACCCTGAACGCCTCGGGATTTGACTGTCTTGCCTGGAATTTTCGGGGCTGCGGGGGCGAAATGAATAAGACGGCCCGCTTCTATCACAGTGGCGCGACCGAGGATCTGGATGTAGTAGTTCACCACGCCATAAGCAGGGGTTACGGAAGAATTCAGCTGGTCGGATTCAGTCTGGGCGGAAACCTCACTCTCAAATACCTTGGGGAACCTGGCAGGATTTTGGACCCGAGAATCAATAAGGCACTCGTTTTTAGTGTCCCAATGGATCTTAAGGCCTGCAGTCTTGCGATCACCGAGCCCCGGAACAGGCTATACATGCACCGGTTTTTAAATTCCCTGAACCCAAAAGTAGAATCGAAGGCGTTGCTGTTTCCCGATGTCATTAAAGTAAAGAGCAGAGAAATCGTGCGGACACTGTACGACTTTGACCATCATTATACGGCACCTATTCACGGGTTTCTAAGCGCAGATCATTATTATGAGCAATGCAGCTCCATGCATTTTGTTGATGGGATAAAAATCCCGACGATGATCATCCATGCGAAGAACGACCCGATTGTTCCTTACGAAAGTTTGCCCTTATCGGTCATAGCTAAACATCAATCGGTGCAGTTGTTGGCCACCAGCGATGGCGGGCATTGCGGTTTCCGCCCTGCTGTATTGAGGGACGGAATCTATTGGTCGGAATACAAGGCAATGGAGTTTTTAGACAATGATAACGGTCAATGATTGACAATTTCGTGATAAAACATGTCCATTCCCAAGATGTTTCACAATTCCTGCGGGCAATAAAATCAATCGAAAGATTATTTTGTTAGCATCATATCGGAAACAGATTTGTAATTTTGCACCCAAAACCTGGACCCAAAGACATTCAATCACGTTAACTCGATTATTGTTCAGTTATATCCCGCTTCATGTCCACATTAACACTCAATCCGGCACCATACATTATTATTGATTTTGACAGCACTTTCACCAAAGTAGAAGGGCTGGACGAACTGGCCGCCATCGCGCTGAAAGGTCACCCGGAACGCGACCTCATTGTTCAGAAAATTTCGGACCTGACCAATAAAGGTATGAATGGCGAAATGTCTTTCGCTGAGGGGCTTCGGCAGAGAATTTCACTTTTGAAAGCAAATCGGTCCCATATTAACAGCCTGATTTCTTTTTTGAGGACCAAAGTCTCGGATTCGTTCCTGAGGAATAGTCAGTTCCTGAGTGAAAATGCAGACCAGATCTATATTGTATCAAGTGGCTTTAAGGAGTTTATCGTACCCGTTGCGACGGAACTTGGTATCTTGCCTGAGCACGTGTATGCCAACGAGTTTGTATTCGACGAAGAAGACAACATCATCGGAATTGACGAAGAAAATGTGCTTTCAATGGACGGGGGTAAAATAAAAATACTTTCGGCATTGAACCTGTCCGGTGATGTATTTGCGATAGGGGACGGTTACACGGATTACGAGCTAAAAGCTTCCGGGCTGGCGAGCCGTTTTTATGCCTTCACCGAAAACATCGAACGTCCGAGGGTAACTGCTGTAGCAGACCATATTGCGACTTCTTTTGATGATTTTTTATACGATAATAAATGGAGCAGAAGTCAGTCCTATCCTAAAAGCCGCATCAAGGTATTGCTGCTTGAAAACGTGCATCCGGCTGCTTTAAAGGCATTTGAGCAGGAAGGCTTTAATGTAGAGTTTGTGAAAGGTGCATTGGATGAGGACGAGCTTTGTGAAAGGATCAAAGACGTATCCATTATCGGCATACGTTCCAAAACCACGATTACCAAACGCGTACTTGAACATGCGAACCGTTTGATGGCTATAGGCGCTTTCTGCATTGGTACCAATCAGATTGACCTCGACGAAGCCGCCAAGCGCGGGATTGCCGTTTTCAATGCCCCATATAGCAATACCCGTTCTGTGGTAGAGCTCGCTGTGGGCGAAATGATATTATTGATACGCAACATCGTGGGCAAAAGCAATTCGCTACACCAGGGGGTTTGGGACAAATCGGCGAACGGAAGTTTCGAGATTCGCGGTAAAAAACTCGGTATGGTAGGTTACGGAAGCATTGGAACGCAGCTTTCGGTAGTGGCCGAGGCCCTGGGGATGGAGGTCTATTTTTATGATGAGGTAGAAAAGCTGTCCATTGGTAATGCAAGAAAAGTAAACTCGCTGGAAGAGTTGCTCGGCATTTCGGATGTTGTCAGCATGCATGTCGATGGTCGTAAGGAAAATACCAACCTGATCGGCAAACGCGAATTTGACTTGATGAAGGATGGCGTGATTTTCATGAATTTATCCCGTGGCCATGTCGTGGATATCCATGCATTGGCTGAGGCGGTAAAAAGCGGGAAAGTGGCAGGAGCTGGCGTGGACGTTTTTCCAAAAGAGCCGAAGACCAACGACGAGCTTTTTGAGAGTGAGTTACGTGGCCTGCCCAACGTGATCCTGACCCCGCATATCGGCGGCAGCACAGAGGAGGCCCAGGAAAATATCGGGCATTTTGTTCCCTCTAAGCTCCTGGAATTCATGAACAACGGCAGCTCCTATGGCAGCGTGAATTTTCCGGAGGTACAATTGCCCAAGCTGAAAGATTCGCACCGTTTGCTTCATATTCATGCCAATGTACCTGGGGTGCTCGCGAAGCTGAACCATATCTTTGGAAAGAATAACATCAATATCACGGGCCAGTATCTTAAAACTAACGAGCACATAGGTTATGTGATCGTGGATATCGCAAAGGGCTATAACGAAGAGTTTATCCAGGAAGTAAAAGAGATCGAAGGTACTATCAGGTTCAGAATGCTTTATTAAGATAGACAAATCAAATGTCATTAACATATTTCACACCCGGCCCTGCCCAGCTTTATCCTACCTTTGAAAAGCACTTGCAGGCTTTTGTGAGTGGGCAGCTGGGTTCGATATCACACCGCAGCCAGCAATACAGGGATTTACATAAATTCACGGTCGATCAGCTTCGGATTTTATTGAACGTACCCGATACGCACGCCATCTTGTTCCTTGGCTCCGCTTCGGAAATATGGGAGCGGATCTTGTTCAGTTGTGTGGAACTGGAAAGTTTTCATTTGGTAAACGGGTCTTTCTCCAAGAAGTTCTATGACTACTCCAATGCGTTGAATAAGTATGCCCACAAGCTGGAAAAGCCTATGGGGCAAGGATTTACGGCTGCTGAGATCGAAGTGCCGCCGTATGCCGAACTGATCTGTACCACACACAATGAAACCAGTTCGGGCGTGCAAATGCCTGTTGCTGAAATTCATAAGCTTAAGCAGAAACATCCGAGCAAGTTTATTGCGGTGGATATGGTTTCTTCCGCGCCATATCCGGAGCTGGATTATAACCTGGTCGACACCGCATTCTTTTCTGTGCAAAAAGCCTTTGGATTGCCCGCTGGGCTCGGTGTCTGGATTGTGAGTGAGCGTTGCCTGGAGAAAGCGGAGTACATCAAGACCCAGTATTCGATTGGGGCTCACAATGATTTACCCACACTTTGGAAAAACAGCTTGAATCATGAAACGCCTGCGACTCCAAATGTGATGAGTATTTATTTATTGGGTAAAATCGCCGAGGATTTCAACAGGATTGGTGTGAAAACGATCAGAAAGGAAACCGAGCAAAAGGCCTCGCTATTGTATAAGTTTATTGACAAGGCCAGTGGTTATGCTGCCTTTGTAAAAGAAAAAACATTTCGTTCCCAGACCGTCATTGTAACAGATACGATATCGCTTTCGGCTGATATTATTAAAAGCATTAAATCGAAAGGAATGGTAGTGGGCAGCGGGTATGGGCAGTTTAAGGCATCGCAGCTTAGGATTGCAAACTTTCCGGCCACCTCCATAGAGCAGGTGGAAAGTCTGGTCTATGAGTTAGGGAAACTGTAAATATGAAAGAAAAGACAACCTAGAAGGATGGTTGAGCGTTTAAACGTTCAACCATCTTTTTTTTTGGCGGGAATGACATGCTATCCCAAGCGGTACCTGAATCTATTTCTGACGACTTAATCAAGGGCTTTTTCCCTGACGGGGGCCAAATGATTCAATTTTCGAAAAATTCAATCATCTCGACGAGTACCGCGGTTGCGCCCTGTACAAGAAAACCAAATACCTGCCCAGGTATCAAGATGGAGTTTTGAGATGAGAGAGCGATATTATTTATGCAGATTGCTAGGTTTGAATAAATTATATTAAACTAAAACTACGGAATGACCAGATTTATATTTTCACTACTGACCGTGCTGACATGCCTGGGAAGCACGGGATCCTGCCAGATTGCCGCAACTAAACAATCTCCGTTCAAGTATCAGAACCCGGTTTTTGAGCCTATACTGGCTGATCCGACTGTAATCAGGGCGAAGGATGGCTGGTTTTATGCTTACGGGACTATGGACAATTGGGGTGACGGCCAGGGGCCGCACCTGATACCTGTGGTCCGCTCATTGCATCTAGCACATTGGACTTTTGTGCAAGATGCATTTTTGCAAAAGCCGGCCTGGAAGGAAAAAGGCGGTATTTGGGCCCCTGATGTGGTGGAGGTGAACGGGAAGTACCATATGTATTATGCGTTCTCGACCTGGGGAGACCCGGATCCGGGGATAGGACTTGCGGTTTCTGATCAGCCAGCAGGGCCTTTCACGGATCTGGGAAAATTGTTCTTAAGCTCGGAAGCAAATGTTCCCAACTCTATTGATCCGTTTTATATGGATGTGAACGGGAAGAAGTACATTTTTTGGGGAAGTTTCAGCGATGCTGCCACACAGGGTACTTACGGTGTGGAATTGTCCTGGGATGGTCAATCAATACCCGACCTCTCAAAAAAGTTTAAGATTGCCGCAGGTGATTTTGAGGCGGTAATGATCCAGAAAAAGGGAGATTATTACTATTTTTTCGGCTCTAAAGAGAGTTGCTGTGAAGGGGCGAAGAGCAAATATCATATCAGGGTCGGGAGATCGAAGGAAATTTTCGGTCCGTTTCTGGACAAAGAAGGAAAGGATTTGAAGGAACGCGGAACGGGGACAATCCTGATCCATGGAAATGATAAGTATGCTGGGCCCGGACATAATGCGAGGATAATTACCGACGATTTTGGGGTTGACTGGCTCCTTTACCATGCAATCGACACAAGTAAGCCGTATGTCTCGACTGGTGCAAATCGGCGCGTTTTAATGCTGGACAGGATCACTTGGAATAACGGCTGGCCCGAAATTGAAAATAGTGAACCAAGCATAGAAAATATGTCTTCGCCGCTTTTTTTTAAATCGAAACAATAAATACTTAACTGAATGAAATTATTAAAATCGACGATTTGGGCAGCTGTTGTTTGTCTGTCCCTACAAAACTGCGCGAAAAAGACAGACGAAAAAAAGGGAGAAGCTGCCGCTCAGGAACAACCGGCCAGCCGTGAAATCTGGACAAAAGAGCAGGCCAAAGACTGGTATGCCAAGCAAGGATGGGTGGTAGGGGCCGACTTTTTGCCAAGCACCGCCATCAATCAGCTTGAAATGTTCCAGGAGGCTTCATTTGATACGGCCACCATTAACCGGGAGCTGGGCTGGGCAGAGAACATCGGCATGAACACGATGCGCGTTTACCTGCACGACTTGTTATTTCAGCAGGATTCGGCGGGTTTTGTGAAGCGTCTCGACACATTCCTTGGCATTGCGGAAAAACACAAGATCCGGCCGGTATTTGTGTTGTTTGACTCCTGCTGGGACCCGTTCCCTCAATTGGGTACGCAACGTGCGCCAAAACCTGGTGTCCATAATTCGGGCTGGGTACAAAGTCCCGGCCTGGAAGCTTTGAAAGACAGCACGCAATATCCCCGTTTGGAGAGATATGTAAAAGGTACCGTTGGCGCTTTTGCGAAAGATGAGCGCGTATTGGCATGGGACGTCTGGAATGAGCCGGACAATCCGAACACGAGCTCATACGGAAAAGTGGAACTGCCAAACAAAGTGGATTATGTGATTCCATTGCTGTCGAAGGCATTTGTATGGGCACGGTCGGCAGATCCTTCCCAACCACTTACCGCCGGCGTCTGGGCAGGGGACTGGACTTCACATGAAACCCTGAAACCGATTGAAAAGGTGATGATCGATCAGTCCGATATCATTACTTTTCATAACTACGAGGGTCCCGAAAGTTTCGAAAAGTGTATCAAACAATTGGAACAATACGGTCGCCCGTTGATTTGCACGGAATATATGTCGCGCGGGAATGGCAGCTTTTTCAAGGGGTCGTTACCCATTGCCAAGAAATATAACGTAGGGGCAATTAACTGGGGATTAGTCGACGGTAAATCACAAACGATTTATCCATGGGATAGCTGGAAGAAAACCTATACCAAAGAGCCGGAATTGTGGTTCCACGATATTTTCAGAAAGGATGGAACCCCTTATAAGAAAGAGGAGACGGATTTGATAAAAAGCCTGACGGCGTCGAAGTAAGGTTTCTAAGAAATCCCAAGACCCAAGCCCTGTTAGCGACGGACACTAACAGGGCTTTGGTGTTTAAAAAAAGAAGGATCGACATTTTCAAGTGTTTTAATTATCAAATCATTCTTAAACCCGCCTAGCGCTTCAATACTGGCAAATTTGTGGGGTATGGGTCTCTTCCACTTTGTTCGCCTTTTTTGTGCCTGGTTTCATCGACATGCATATTGGCGGTAATTGAATTTTCGGTTTTTCAGGCAAATCAAGGCGAAATCATCGGTAGTTAATATCCTGGCCTGTCTTAAGATCGGAAGAATCGAATCATTTTATCTGAATGCCGCTGCGTTTTTTATTAATCAGCCTGCTGTTTCCTGTCCTGGTTTTAGGGCAGAAAAAGCAATCCAAACCCCATGTAATATTCATTTACGCCGATGATGTCGGTTACGGGGACCTGAGTTCTTATGGGGCAACGAAGATTAAAACACCGCATATCGACCGCTTGGCAAAGGAAGGAATCCGTTTTACGAATGCACATGCTTCTTCGGCAACCTGCACGCCCTCCCGTTTCGCGCTGATTACCGGTAAGTATCCCTGGCGCCAGAAAGGAACAGGAGTCTTGCCGGGCGACGCTTCACTAATCATTCCAACCGACCATCTTACATTGCCTTCGGTTTTTCAGAGGGCAGGATACAAAACGGCGTCGGTCGGCAAGTGGCATTTGGGATTAGGAGAAACCAACAAACAGATTGATTGGAATCAATCGATCACAAAAGGGCCTAATGAAATTGGCTTCGATTACGCGTTTTTCTTTCCCGCCACCTCAGATCGGGTACCTACCGTATTTATAGAAAATCACGATGTGCAGGGTTTGGATAAAAGCGATCCGATTGAAGTAGACTATTCGAAAAAAATTGGCAGCGAACCAACAGGTGAGGAAAACCCCGACCTCTTGAAATTACGTGCGTCACCCAATCATGGACATCATAACACCATTGTAAACGGCATTGGACGCATAGGTTGGATGACTGGCGGCAAGCAGGCAAGGTGGACTGATGAGGAGATTGCGCATGTATTTCTGTCTAAGGCAGAACAATTCATGGAGGAAAATCGGAGCAACCCCTTTTTCTTGTATTTCTCGCTCAATGATATTCACGTTCCCAGGATGCCCAGTACGCAGTTTAAAGGGAAAAGCCAGATGGGGCTGCGTGGCGACGTGATCCTGCAGATGGATTGGACGGTGGGGGAGATATTGAAAAAACTGGACGATCTTAAAATTGCCGAAAATACGCTCGTAATTTTTTCAAGCGACAACGGCCCGGTGCTGGATGATGGTTACGAGGATCGGGCTGTGGAATTATCCAAAGGTCATAGTCCGGCCGGTGCGCTTCGGGGAGGTAAGTACAGTGCATTTGAAGGCGGTACCCGCGTGCCCTGGCTGGCACGATGGCCACGCGTTATCGCACCCGGAACAGCTTCGGATGCGCTGGTTTGCCAGATTGACCTGATTGCATCTTTTGCGAATTTTTTCCGGCAAAAATTAGAAAATGAGGACGCTGTGGACAGTTTCGATGTCATGGACGCCCTTTTAGGGAAATCGAAAACAGGCAGGCCTTTTTTGGTCAAGCAGGGCGGTGCACTGTCTATCACACAGGGGAACTGGAAGTACATTGAACCGCGGGAAGGCAAGGCCGTTCTCGAACTCACAAATACGGAGAGTGGTAACGATCCCAAACCGCAATTGTATGATTTGAGCAAAGATATCGGTGAAAAGAGCAACCTCGCTGAAAAGTATCCTGCCAAAGTGAAGGCGATGCGGGCCGAATTGGAAAGAATCAGAAGTGCGGGACGGAGCAGATAATTTGTAGCCAGGGATATTCGAATCAACAGCAATGCGGTTCGGGTCTACCGTGTGTCCCTGGCAAAAAATATTACTTACCGCTAAGTTACTATTACAAAGATCCTACGTCTAAGTGCATAAACTTCTTATGTTTATGCGGACATTTTACCCAATCAGTGTTTTTAAGGTAATCGCCCTTGGCTGGCTTTCATTTGTCCCGTTTGGGGGGGTGGCCCAGACGACTTATTTTCATCAAAATTTTGAGAAGACCACTTCTCTGGTGAATCCACAACCGGATACCAGCCAGTTCAGCCACATTATCCTCACAGCGCCCGCGCTTTCTTACTACAAATTCCACAAGGGTTATCTTGAACTCACTCGAACCCAGCAGGATTCGGCAACCGGCGGCATTATCAGGGTTTTGCGGGCAACGCCATTTTTGCCCAATCCGGAAACACTTTTGGTCAGGATTACCCTTAGCGCTGAATCCATTCAGTCCAACGCTGTAAATGCAGTCTATTTTTATGTAGGTGAAAATTTTGATCCGGTCAATAATTCATTTCCTGCGAATGGGTTGATGTTCGGACGTTTCATCATCAATTTTTCGGGTGGCGCGATGATCATTAAAGATCCTGAGACGCAAATGACCAGCAGCCCTATTGAGACGAAAAAAACGGTCACACTGACCTGGGCGCTTAACAATTCAGGGAAACCGTTCCAATACCGGCTTGCTGCCAATAGCGCTGAACAAACGGTATCGCCGGGAACTTATGATTTGTGGGTCGATGACCTGGTGCTGCATAAAAATACGCCAGGCTATCCCGGTAACTCCCCCTATTCGCCGACTAAGCTTTCGAATTTTGAAATAAGGTACAGAAATGGACTGGGTAAAATTAATATCCGCGATATCCTGATTTCGGATGGCGCTGAGAAAAAGCAGGTATCTGAAAGCGTTGTAATACCGAATCCGGTTTCAGGGAGATCATTTGTGATCGGATCGAAGAATGTAGATCAATCCACGCTGCAATTAATCCATGTAAATGGCGTACAAGTGGCTATCCGGCAGAAGAGCCTGAGTAAAGAAAAGGTTGAAATCACTCCCGAATCGTCCTTGGCAGCAGGTATATATATTCTTTACTTTTTTGATTATCAGGGTTTACGAAAATCTTGCCGGTTAGTGGTTGAGTAGCCGGCAAAAAATGTGCGTAGCATTGTCCGGTGCGCTTTTGCGATGTCCCGGATAGGAAGTCCGGCGTATACTCGGAACAGCTTTTCAGGGGAAGAACATACCTTATAATCTCATGCCGATAAATGATGAATCGACCTGGAAGATAACTAACCGGGGACAAATCAAGCTGATGTCGTTTGTATGTGGATAGCTATGGGAAATGCTGCACCCTTGGTCGCAAAAAGCGAGAGATTTGTGAGAAAAATAACTATTAACAGCATCACTGTACGCGTTCAGCTGGTTTTGGGCGAAATCCATCGAAAGCAGTAAAAGTCACTTTAACGTTTCGTTGACATTGATTAACAAGGCATTAACTACCTTCTCAAACAAAAACATCCAGTTTGCGTAAATTCCTAATATCAAAAAAACAAATGATGAAACACTTACATTTTTCCGCTCTATTCTTGATGATCATTTTTGGCACCGCCTGGAAGGAAAAAAGCGAACCTGAGGTATTGACAGATATAGTTACGCTTGAAACCAAAAGCATAGCTATCTCCCACGAGCTATTAAGTATGGCCGCCGACCGTGCCAACTTTTCTGGTGAATGGAAATTAAATGAGTCGAAAAGTAAACTGGATAGAAAATTTCCTATTTGTATATTCGGAGAAGGTGATCGCGCACTTTCTAAAACAATTAAGGTTGCTGAACATGGAGATTTTCTCACGGTAAACGTAGAAAGACCACTTCCTTACGGCAGGTTTGTTACAAGTCAAGAGACGGTGACCTTCGATGGGAAGGATTTAAAGCCAGTTTCTATCGACTGAATAGCATGCTTTACCGCACTATAATGATCAACGGCGCACCGTGATATCATATCTAGCAGGTAGGAGGCGTCTTTTTTGAGCTTTGATTGTTTAGTGGCTTAAAATTAAACTGCCAATATTCCATTTTAAATCCTTAGTACCCATGAATCGGAAAATTTTGATCGTCACAGGAGACGGTGGTGAAAGTTACGAGACTCTATACGCAGTCCACCGCTTTCAAGAGGAAGGTGACAACGCCGTGATTGCCGCTCCCAGCAAGCGTCGGTTAAACCTTGTAATGCATGACTTTGAATTGGGTTGGGATACATATGTGGAGAGGCCTGGCTATTGTCTGGCATCAGATCTGACGATTGAGGAGGTGATAGTGGCCGACTATGATGCCATCTTATTGCTTGGCGGTCGCGCCCCCGAGTATTTGCGCAATCATGCCACGCTGTTGGATATAGTTCGGGAGTTTGATAGGCAGGGAAAATGGGTTTTTGCCATCTGCCACGGCATTCAAATACTGGTTACGGCTGGATTAGCCAAAAACCGAAATTTAACTGCTTATGAACATGTGCGTACAGAAATTGAGATGGGTGGTGGTGTGTACTCTACCCAACAGGCGGTACGCGACGGAAATGTGATTACCGGACAGACCTGGCAATCACACCCCGAGTTCTATCGAGAAGTATTTGCCTGTTTCAAATAGAAAGGGAGAATGGAGTCTTTGTTTTAAGCACCAAAGAAGTTATCTAACACCAAGGGCTCTATCGTTCCAAAAAGATTAATGGCGACCAAAAGAAGACTAAGCAATCGCAGGATTGGAGCGTTTTGTGAGAATGACGTCATTCAATAAAACAATCTCTATAGGATTCGTGTCATACAATGAACTAATTGATGTTGAATTCCAACCGTAACCCTGGGCATACTTTACCGAGGGAAGGTTGGCTCAGTTTTGGCAAGACACGTAGTGTCAGATCCTCAGAAATATCAAATCGTTTTAAGTGACAGGCCACGTTAGCTTCAATAATGCTAAGGGCGTAGATTAATCCGGTGGCAAAGAGCGTAATGTTACGGGACCTACGCCAGTAGTTCTTTTGCTTCTCAATCTGATCCCTTGTAGCAGAGTCTGAGAGGCTATTTGTGTTCAGTAAGTTTCTGATTTTCACCGACACTCTGCTGTCCGCGGAAATTCCCGGAGCCAACTGCCCTGTATTCAAATCGTAAAATGACTTATACGCCCGAAGAAAGTCGTGATATTTTAGCGAATTTAAATGGTATGCGAAAATGCTGCCTCCAAGGGATAAATAGACAATCGGCAGTTTCCAGAAATCATGATTATAGAGCTGCCCAGCCCCAGGAATGATAGCCAGCCTTGTGGCCGCTATGGGATTTGGATAAAACTTCCCTTTGTGGATAGTCATGCTGCTAGTGTCCTTCAAAATGACAGTCATATCCGTATTGCCTCTCGACGTGTGCGAAGCTAACGCCACTGACGCCAAGTACAAGCTGATCATTTTTATAATGCTCTCAAGCTTTACCATTAGGTTAATCAAATTTGATAGTGGCAAGCAAGCAAACACAGGTCATTTAAACTATTTAAAAAATGTTAAATAGCCTGCCACTATATGGACAGCCTATAGATACATCAACCTGTCTCGGAGTAAGCCATCCAATTCAAAAAATCAAATAATCCTTCTGTCGATACTTAAAAGTCAATTAATCGTCTTAAAAAACGTCCATACTGACTAAAAGTGTAAATTGAAATATTAACAGTATTCGAACAGGTCTCGCTGCCTTTCCAAGTTGGCAACAGTAGGAGGGGCGACTTAAATTCAATTATATATCATGCGCACATAGCTTATGGAGCAGTTTAAGAAGCAGGAATTGCAAAAAGACTGGTGGCGCTTCATGTTCATGGGAAGCATGCTGTTTTCGATGTTCCAGACGCTTTTTGAGAGAAGTGTCGATGTTGACAGGCTTCCATTCAAGTATTACTTAATGGCAGGCGTGGCAGCTTTTGGGGTGGAAGTCTTTCTCTATTTTTCAATTCGGAATTGGCCTGGGCGGTGGAAGACAGCAATGGCTTGCCTGTTTGCCCTTATTTGGTTAGCAATTTGCTTCACGTACAAAAGGTAGTAGTTCAGGCTGATTTCAACGATGGTTGTATTACAAAATGAATTACGATAAGAATGACGCCTGCTCAGACATTTCCGGATTATCGAATTTATCTCAAAACCAGGGTGGCTGTTGCACAACTCAATCCGCTTTATTTCCGCTATGCTTTTGCATGCCGGAAACCCACGACGTTTGGCTAGAAGTGAAATGGATGTTTCGTTACATCATTCTAAGCAATTCTAAAGTCGTTCGAAAACTATTAATTTACCCGACTGTTATAGAATCCGAGTTGTGCAACAGCCACCAGGGTTTTCTGAGATTGACCGAATTGTTTGGATAGCCTGTCACAAATGCCCGGAGTTGTGCAATTTGCCGAAACGGGCTTCTTAGATTGCCGCCAATAGCGTTCTCAACAAGATGGACCGATCGACGCTGCCTAGCGTCAGAAAGTCCTATGATCTGTAGTACATATATGATAACACCCCGATTCCCTCCTAGCGTTTTAAGGAGTTGTCTGTCAAGGCAGGGTTTCAGTTACATGAAAGCGGAGTACTATTAGCGGCTTATTGTCAATCTTTGCGCAGTAGGGTGCAGCCAGGGTGTTCACATAATCATTTTGATTGCCATCAATGTAGACTATTCTAATCCGGTCACTGATTCCTTCACTATATGTACTGACACTGGGCAACAACCCCTGAATTTGATGAGGGAATCGCCAGTAATTCTAGAAGCGGACACTTCTCGGGAAATTTGTCCAAAATCGAACAATAAAGAACCGCCAAAAGGGGAGAAATGCTTGTCAGGTTATTTTGCCAGCCATGGCATTATAATTTTACAGAACCAGTATACGTAAACGATCGACCGTCATGATACGAATCTATATCAAAATTGCTTTTCGTAATTTACTTAGAAATAGTCAGTTCACGGTTCTTAACTTGATCGGACTCTCAACTGGTTTACTCTGCACATTATTAATTTTATTATGGGTGAATGACGAATTGAGTATCGATAAGTTTCATACCCAGGACTCTCAATTGTACCGGGTACTTGCTAATCTTAAGCTGGAAAATGAGGTTCTCACAATCGAACAAACGCCTTATCCATTGGCTGAGGCTTTGATAGAACAAATGCCCGAAGTAGACCAGGCCGTAACGGTGAATTACTTTATGGATTGGTTTGCTGGACCAGGAGTCGTATCAGTTGGCCAAAACAGCGTAAAATCACAAGGCATCTTTGCAAGTAAAGACTATTTCAATGTGTTCTCTTACAAATTAATTGAGGGAAAGAAGGAGGAAGTACTGGCCAACAAAAATGGGGTGGTTATTTCGGAGAAATTAGCCAAAAAGTTGTTCAAGACTACAAAGAATCTCATTGGTAAGTCGTTGTCGTGGAACCACGTAATGAAATTCAAAGTCCCGCTCGTTATTTCTGGCATTTATGAAAATCCCCCCCTCAATGCGTCCGACCAATTTGACCTTGTTTTCAATTTTGATTTACTGCTGGAAGGTGACTCATCGGCAAAGGAATGGAACGGCAGTTATGCCAATACGTGTCTAGTACTCAAAAAAGGAACCGACGTTAGCCTATTCAACAAGAAACTAGCCAATTACTTAAAATCAAAAGATCCCAAATCAATTCAGACCCTGTTTGTAGAACCGTTTTCGAACAAGTATCTTTACGGCACTTTTAAAAACGGTGTGCAATCGGGCGGCAGAATCGAGTATGTGCGCTTGTTTTCGTTTATCGCCTCCTTAATCCTGATCATTGCCTGCATTAATTTTATTAACTTGACGACCGCTCAGGCAGCTCAAAAAACAAAAGAAATTGGTGTCAAAAAAGCCTTAGGAGCTAGTCAAAAATCGTTAGTTATTCAATTTCTTGGCGAATCATTGTTAATGACGATGCTGTCGACTGGCATCGCCCTGGGGTTGCTTTCTCTTCTTTTGCCATTATTTAATCAACTAGCCGCTAAACAAATTAGTATTCATGTCAATTTCAATTTTATTTTGGGGCTATGCATCGTTGTTTTTACCACTACTTTTTTAGCGGGTGTCTACCCAGCATTTTATCTTTCCCGCTTCAAGCCGGTTGCAGTTTTGAAGGGAAGGAGCTCAGCTATGTTTGGAAACTTGTTTGTCCGTAAGGGGTTGGTAGTCGTCCAGTTCAGCTTTTCGGTCATTTTTATCATCGGTTTTTTTGTTATTCACCAACAAATTGAATATACACAAATCAAACAGTTAGGGTTTAATCGAAACAATGTTATTACCTTCACCCGGGAGGGAAACTTTGGTCAAAATTCTGAGGCTTTTCTTACTGAGTTAAAAAAGATCAATGGTATTGCACAAGTCGCTACAATGCCAGCAAGTATTCTGGAGGGCGCAGATCGTCAATCTGGTTTTTCGTGGCGAGGACAACCATTGGATGAGCAATATGTTTTCAAGTCACCCCGAATTAGCTATGAGGTAATTGAAACCTTAGGAATGACAATGGTTGAGGGGCGGTCATTTTCAAAGAAATTTAATGATGATGGCTCAAAAATAATTTTGAATGAGTCGGCCGTAAAAAAAATGAACCTAAAAAACCCTGTTGGGTTGAGCATTAAAACCGGAGATGGTTTCAGTCAGGTTATTGGAGTAGTCAGTGATTTTCAGTACGGATCGATGCATCAAGCTATTGAACCGCTCATTTTTCGCTTCAGAGGACCGGAAACAGGTTCACACGTTTTACTGAAAATAAGGGCTAGTATGGAAAAATCCGTCATTAGTCAGGTGAATGATCTATACGGAAAATTTCATCCGAGATACCCTTTCGAATATTCTTTTTTAGATGCCGATTACCAAAAGCTTTATGCTACTGAGCAACAGACAGGCATTTTAGTCAGTTTTTTTGCCGCTTTGGCAGTTTTAATTTCCTGCTTAGGTGTTTTCGGACTAGCAGCATATACGGCTCAAAAACGGCAAAAGGAAATTGGAGTTCGCAAGGTATTGGGAGCGTCGGTAGCAAGTATAACAACGCTGTTGGCCACCGACTTCCTCAAGCTGGTATTAATTGCAATTTTACTATCCTCGCCAATTGCATGGTACCTGATGCAGCAGTGGCTACAAAATTTTGCCACCAAAATTGACATACAATGGTGGATATTTGCAGCGGCAGGTATGTTGTTGATAGGCATTGCCATGTTGACCGTTAGTTTTCAGAGTATTAAGGTAGCATTGTTGAACCCAGTTACTTCCCTAAGAAGCGAATAACGTAGCGTAAAAAAGAGCTTCCAACTGCTGCAAAGGAATGTTTCGTTAGAGAATCCACAGACAGGTGGTATTTTATCTTAAATAACGTCCGAAAATTGCGGCGGATCTGAAAAGGGCAGGCCAGTGGGTTACAGTCTCACGTTCGAGTGTTTTGTGAGAATGTCAACATACTTCTTCTGAAGCACAATGTCATTAACCTCTTTAATTCGTCAATCGCTCGTTGTTGCCTTATGGCTTTTTGAAGCACAAATTGATTGCTCTTTTCTAATTGAATACTATAGAGGTCAACTCCAATATTTTTTCCAGCAGGGTCGCACTCAACTTGACCAGATCGTCCCCCATCATTGGTCACCTGCTACGATGAGGATACCTGGCATACGCCCATGTTGGCCAATATAAGCAGCCACGGCAGAGTATATCCCGAGGTAAGACCTTGTCGCTCCACTTACTGACCTTGTTGATGCGTAGCTGATACCTAGCTTTGACTACTTCCCCTGGTTCACCCACGGTTAGAAACTGGTCTGTCATTCGCTGGCTGGGGCTGATGGCTGCTCACCGGATATTCGGAATCTAAAATCATGTAAAAAGAAATCCCAATTTATAATTTGGAACATCTATCCCACGGAGAAATGTCAATTTCATCCCATAAAATTAAAATGGAATAAGATGAAAAAACAATTTGTAATCAGCCTTTGCCTGTTTCTGGCGATGTGGCAAAGTTTCGCGCAGCAGCCAAACAAAGCAGAAAAATTAAAAGAAATTATTCAGTCGGTAAATCTCCCGGGTATCCAACTGCTCTATAGTAAAGATGGCCATATGGAATCTTATAACCTGGGGGTCATCTCTGCCAAGTCGATTGTTCCCGTCACCAATGAAAGTATATTCGAGGCCGCCTCGCTCAGCAAAGCAGTATTTGCTTATTCGGTGCTCCGCTTAGCTGACCGGGGCCTGATCTCGCTTGACACCCCATTGCTCCAATATATGGGCGGCAGCTATGATCAATTTTACCCGGGAAATCCGGCTTATAATAAAATCACTGCCCGGATGGTACTTTGCCACAAAACCGGATTCAGGAACTGGCGTGATGCCGATAAGATCCGGCTCTTATTCCCACCGGATAGCTGTTTTAATTATTCCGGGGAAGCCTATATGTTTCTTTCGGCTGTCGTAGAGAAAATCACACACAAAGACTTGGAACAATTAGGCAAAGACGAGGTCTTTGAGCCGCTAGGAATGAAAAACAGCAGTTTCCGATGGGACACAAAATTTGCTAAGGCTTCTACGTTTGGCAGTGACAGTAATGCCATAAAGAGCCATAGTGCCCTCTATGCGGCCTCAAGCTTAATAACCAATGCGGGGGATTATAACATTTTCCTTGATGCTGTAGAGTCAGGAAAAGGGCTTAAACCGGAAACGCACCGTCTCATGCTGTCGCAGCAATCGGCAGGCAACTGGTTTAATCACCCGGCTATCGAAGCAACGAAACACATCGGCTGGGGACTTGGGGTGGGAATTCAAACCAATGAAAAAGGGACGGCTATTTGGCAATGGGGCGATAACGGGGATTTTAGAAGTTTTTATATCGATTTCCCGGCAAGCCATGAGCGGCTGCTCTATTTTACAAGTAATTTCAGGGGACATTACATCACGCAAGATGTCGTCGATCTTTTCTTAGGTAAGCAAACGACCTGGTGCATTCCATGGGTTAGGAACGGATATTCTGATTGGGATGGCTACGCCATAGGCTACGCCGATCCTTACGCTGTGAACCATTTCAGGGCACAACTGATCAAACAGGGCTTTGCGCATGCAGGCAATATCTGGAAAAAAGAAAAGCAGCAAAACCCCGGTTTTACGATCCCGGAAGGAGATATGCGGGCCTTCGCGCACATCTTAGCCGAAAGCGGTCAGAAAAATAATGCATTGGAAATTCTTAAACTAAATGCCGCTATATACACTAAAAATTCTAATGCACTGGCAGGTTTGGCAAAAGGATTCCGTGACATTAAAAATATCAAACTGGCGAAAAGTTGTGCCAGGCAAAGCCTAATGTTAGACCCGGGAAACAAACAGGCCCAAACGTTGGTAATAGAACTGGATAAAGAATAAAACCTTCAATACAACATTTCAAAACCGAACGCCAAGGTCTTCGGTTTTGTTAAAATGCAGCGCTTTATATCTTACGAAAGCCTTTTATTTTCGGTAAGTTAGCCCTTTGGTATAATGATTGAACGACTTAGCTCACCTGAATTCATTGACATACCCTATTAACATTTACAACCTGGCTTTCATTGCCCTGGGCGTTACCGGGATCAATTTCGCTTTTTTGTTATGGTTTACCAAACGAATCAACCGCCCGGCGAACAGGCTGCTTGCCCTTGCATTGGCCGTTATGGTTGCCTGGATGGTCCATGTTTTAAATGATAATGTCTGGCTACCGCTGCAATTTTCATTAGCGCTTGGCCCATTGCTCTATCTTTATGTACGAAAACTAACGCGGCCGGAATATAAATTCCGTTGGAATGATTTGCTGCACCTCATCCCATTATTGGCCGAACAAGCTTTCACGGGAAAAATATTATTGCCAATTTTTACTTTTATTTCGGTCCTTACCTACCTCTACCTGTCTCACCGGCTGATCGAGCGTTTTTACCGGCGGCTAAAATTCAACGGTAGCGACCGGTACCGGAATGAATTTCGATGGTTACATCGCTTACTGGTCGTTTTCGGATTGTTATGGTGGTTATGGATACCCTATGCGAGCGTTGATTATTTCGTTTATGAAGGAAAGTTAGCTATACAGGCCTGCTATCCTTTATATGTTCTGTTAGCAGCCCAATTAATTCGGATCGGCGTGGTGGCTTATTTAAGGCCGGAAGTCAGCGCATACACAACACCGCCCGCTCCCTCTTTAAAGCCACCGCCTGCGAAACTCGGGGAAAAGGGCGCTTGGCTGAAAAAAGTTGTCAAAGAAAACCGCTATTACGAAGACCCCGAATTGAGTCTGAGTTTATTGGCTGAAAAGCTTGATTTAAGTCCTCATGAATTATCCCGCATAGTTAATACCATACTTAAAAAAAGCTTCAACGATTTCATTAATGAATATCGCGTTGCGGACGTGGTTCAGAAAATGCAGGACCCGGCTTATGACCGGATAACGCTGCTGGGCATGGCCTACGATTCCGGATTTAACTCCAGGACTACTTTTCACCGCATCTTCAAAAAAGTGACCGGTAAAAGCCCCGCAGAATATAAAACTGACTATAAAAAAGGAACCTCAGCATATAACCCGGAACGTTATCCCCGATTTGCAGGTATAAATTTAAGTCCAAAAACTACTTCCGGGTGGTCAGACGAAAAGTCAAGCTACAATTTAATGTTTAAAAATTATCTTAAAATCGCCTGGCGCAATATCAGAAGAAACAAAGTATATAGTACACTCAATATCAGTGGTCTTGCAGCAGGGATAGCCGTAGCGTTACTGATTAGTTTATGGGCCCGGCACGAATATTCTTATGACCGTTTTCTTCCAAAATACACACAGCTATACCAGATTAAACTAAACTTTGACCAAAATGGAAATATTCAAACGCAGAGTGGTGGCTGCCTGCCAATTGCCGCCGCACTGCGCCGTAATTTTCCCGAAGTAAAATACGTAGCTGAAACAGGCTGGACATCCAGACACAGTCTGGTGACAGGCGATAAGAAGCTATACAAGCAAGGTATGATTGTAGGAAATGACTTTTTAAAGATGTTTCAGTTTCATTTGCTATCAGGCAATTCCGCTACTGTGCTGAATGAACCGTTTTCCATCGTTCTTACCCAATCCGCCGCCAATGCTCTGTTTGGAAACGATGATCCTATTGGTAAAGTAGTGCGAATCGATAACGCGCACAATGTCAAAGTGACCGGTTTGATAGAAAATACGCCGGATAATTCCACCATGCAGTTCAGCTACCTGCTACCGTTTAGTTACTGGGAGCAAACAGAACCCTGGGTAAAACCCGCAAGGGCTGACTGGACACATTATCCCTTTGATCAATACGTTGAATTGCAGCCGGGGGTAACTGAGGAACAATTTGCACCAAAGATCAAAAACCTATTGCAGGGACATGATCCCATCCATAAAGTCGAAATCATTTTGCAACCGGTAAGAAACTGGCACCTCTATTCTGAATTCAAAAACGGACAGGCATCCGGTGGCTTTATTGTGTATGTGCGTATGTTCTGCGTTATCGGCGCGCTGGTCCTGCTGATCGCCTGCATTAATTTTGTTAACTTGTTTACAGCGCGTTCGGAGAAAAAGGCAAGAGAAGTGGGTGTGAGGAAGGTGACCGGTTCGAACCGGGCCAGCCTGATTTTCCAGTTTCTCACCGAATCTGTCATGATTATTTTTGTAGCTGCTCTTTTTGCTATTGTCATCGTTCAGATATCGTTGCCCGCATTTAATTCACTAACTGGCAATATGCTGAAGATACCTTACGATGCTCCTCTTTTCTGGATATCAATTCTGATGTTTATTTTATTTACCGGTGTGGGGGCGGGAAGCAGGCCGGCTTTTTACCTTTCTTCTTTTAACCCGGTAAAAGTACTACGGGGCACACACCAGGTTAGTAAAGCGGCGACATTGTTTCGTAAGATCCTGGTTATAACTCAATTTGCCTGTTCCATCGCTTTAATTATTGGTACGATCATCATTTATCAGCAGATCAGCTATGCTAAAAACAGACCGTCCGGCTATAATGCCGACCGCCTGGTCATGACAACGATGACCTCCGATCTTAGCCGCAATTATAACGCACTTAAAAATGACTTATTAGAAACTGGATTTGTAGTGAATGTTACAAAGTCATCCGGCCCTGTTACTGATTTTCTTGCCGGTTGCAACCTGTTAAATTGGCCGGGTAAAAACGCTGGAGAAACCAACGCGATGTGCTTTGATGCAGTTTCAGAAGACTACTTCAAGACTGCAGGTATGACAATAAAAGAAGGGCGGGACTTTGCGGGAACATCGAACGATACCCTCCACGTGGTTCTCAATGAAGCAGCCGTCGGACAATTGCGGCTGCAAGCGCCCGTTGGCCAAATGCTGACCACTGAATTATCCAAAGAACCTGTGCAGATTATCGGCGTGGTTAAGAACGCGGTCATTGGCTCACCATTTGCGGCGCTGCAACCTGCGCTGTTTGTTTATAAGCCGGATCGGGCCAATACAGTGATCTACCGCCTTAAGCCTGATGTGAATGTGCAGGATGTGATAAGGAATCTCGCACCCATCTTTAAAAAATATAATCCCGCGTATCCTTATGATTATTGGTTCGCCGATGCAGCTTATGACAATAAATTCAAACAGGCGCAACTGGTCGGTAAGCTGGGCGCTGTTTTCGCGGGCTTAGCAATCCTGATCTCCTGCCTCGGCTTGCTTGGCCTGGCGGCATATATGGCGGAACAACGTATCAAGGAAATCGGTGTCCGTAAGATTTTAGGAGCCTCAGTCAGCAGCATCTGGTTACTATTGTCCAAAGACTTTATGTTACTGGTGTTAATCGGTTATTCCATAGCTGCGCCGCTGGCGCTTTATTTTATGACAGGCTGGCTGGAGCAATATGATTACCGTATCACCATTGGTTCGTCTGCATTTATCTTATCGGCATTAATGGCCATTGTCATCACGTTAATTACCATTAGTTTCCAAGCAGTCAAAGCAGCTTTAGTAAACCCAGTAAACAGTTTAAAGAGCGATTGACAGAAAGCCGTCAGAACGAACTTACTATTGGACGCGGTTCACCTTTGCCCTCAAAAACGCGATCTGTACTCATCCTGATTTAGGGTAGCTAAAATGCCAGTCGGCTCGTTGGCTTATCAATATTATCTCTTAAAACCTCCAAAATCTGATTCATTGCCATTGCCGACATAGCCAGGAGATACGCGGTATCACCAATGGAGTGTTTTGTGAGAATAGTTTTAAGCAACTAATAGTCGGCTCAGTTGTAAGCCTATTACCAAACCTTATTTTTTAAATGAAAATAACCATGGGAGCAAATCCGGCTCAGCAAATACATTCTCTGTAATATTATGTTTTAAGCCCGGGTATTCCGTGTATTTCGCATTTTTTGCACCGCTCTGCCGTAACGCTTTGATCAGGCTTCTATCGGGCCATGGGTTGATGATGTCATCCATCTCACCGTGAAAAATCCACACCGGCACATGGACTGCTTTTTTGGGATATAGCTCGACGTTACCCTGCCCGCATATCGGGAAGGCAGCGGCAAAATAGTCTGGGAAATGGATGATCAAATCGTAAGTACCAAAGGCGCCAAGCGAAGTGCCGCCCAGATAAATTCTTTTTCTGTCTGCGATTTGATGTTCAGCCAAACTGTCCATTAAAAGTTTGACCATCCGTTCTGGTGCTGAAAGTGCCAGGGTATTCATCTTATGGTTAAATGCTGCTGTAGTATCGTAGGGCGGCCCAGGAGGGATGTTAAACCACATACTGTCCGCAGGACATTGCGGGAAAACTACCAGAGCAGGGAATTTTTTCCGGACCGAATCATTTAAAAACAAACTACCGCCATCGATGAATTGACCTTCATTATCATTTCCTCTTCCGCCCGCACCGTGCAGAAAAACTATCAAAGGGTATGACTTCCCGCGGTCATAACTTTCAGGATATAATATTCTGTAACGCAACGTGTCCTTACCTTGGATAAAAAGCGCTTTTTTAAAGGCACTGAAATTCTGCGCATGTGAGAAATGAATACAAATCAACAGCGTAATGAGCGATACAAAATTTTTCATTTGAAAATATTTAGAAATACGTTTTTAAAGGTGATGAATGCGCCTGACAAGACACAGTTAACGTTTTCCTCAAAGCTAGGGACTCCCAAGATTTTTCAAAATAAGATTGACGACTGCCTTGCTACGGCATATGAGTGGCACATAATGATTGACCAAACCAATCATTGTCGGAAAAGTAAGGTAGCTCAACATGAGCCCAAATTAAGCTAATTAGAAGCCAAGGCATTCGGGATGTCTTGGGTCTCAGAAAACGTCTTTTTGGTTAGGTGTGGGCTAACGACCAACGAATAAATCAAACCTCGGAAAAGCAATCTCAAATTGTCGTCTTACAAATCAATGTATCATTGTCTCAGAGATATTCTGAGTTGATGAGACGTATACAACGGATACGACCTTGAAGGCAAGCAGGAACAAAATGAAATGGTCGTACATAAAAGTAGAGGGGAAGGCCAGCCACAAAAAACCATCGTCTTTAAAAAACCATAACAGATCAAAACATTCTCCTGGAAATTTCCTAACTTTCGAATTAAATAGCCGGTCTTATGTCCGGCTATTTGCATAATATTGCAATAATTCCTGAAACCCGTTAAAATCAAATGAATACCCTTTCAGCACCTCGTTCGGATGCTTCTCACCTTTTCAGTGCTCCCGTCATTGTTGCAGCCCTCGGTTACTTTGTAGACATCTACGACTTATTGCTTTTCGGGATAGTCCGTTTGCCGAGCCTTGCTTCGCTGGGATTATCGGAAGCGGAAATCTCGCTCACGGGCGCAAGTATCCTGAACTGGCAGATGACCGGCCTGCTTCTGGGCGGGATTCTTTGGGGAATTCTGGGCGACAAAAAGGGCAGGTTGTCTGTTTTATTTGGCTCGATCATCACGTATTCGCTGGCCAATATAGCCTGTGGCTTTGTCCAGGATGTGGCTGTTTACAAGATACTCCGGTTTGTAGCGGGTGTGGGTCTTGCCGGCGAGCTGGGAGCGGGAATCACGCTGGTTTCCGAGATACTTCCGAAACACCTTCGGGCGATCGGCACTTCGCTGGTAGCGGGCATTGGGCTACTCGGTGCCGTTGTGGCGTATTTTACAGTTGAGTTCTTCGATTGGCGGTATGCCTACTTTATTGGTGGCGGATTGGGTATCTCGCTTCTATTGCTCAGGATAGGTGTTTTTGAATCAGGTATTTTTAAAGATGTAAAGAATCAAAAGCATATCGAAAAGGGTAATTTCTTCTCGCTGTTCAATAACAGGGAACGCTTTTTAAGATATATCAAATGCATCGGTATCGGACTTCCTACCTGGTTTGTGATCGGGATCCTGGCTACCTTCAGCAATGAGTTCGGAAAAGCATTGGGTGTGGAGGAGCCGATCAAGCCTGGGCTGTCGATCATGTGGTGTTATGTAGGGTTATCCATGGGGGACCTGGCCAGCGGGTTCATCAGCCACTGGCTCAAATCCAGGAAAAAGGCGGTGTTCTATTTAATGTTATACACGCTTGTGGGGACAGGCGTTTATCTTTTGGCCGGCATTAAATCGGCTTCAACGCTTTACACAGTCGCTGGTTTTCTCGGTTTTGGTATTGGGTATTGGGCCATGTTCGTTACAATTGGGGCAGAGCAATTTGGGACCAATCTGCGCGCTACAGCTGCTACCACCATACCGAATATGGTGCGGGGAACGGTGGTGTTGATGACAACATTATTTGCTAATTTTAAAATGTCATTTTCAGTTATCCAGTCCGGTGCGATGGTAGGCCTGATTTGCTTCGCAATAGGTCTTTTCTGCATTTTAACAGTTCCCGAGACACACGGCCGGGACCTCGATTTTCTTGAGGAATAACACGAATCAGAAGATATTTTACTTACATCAAACAGATACAAATGGAGAGACGCGTAGCGCTTAAAAACATGGCTTTGGCCATGGGCGCAATGGCAAGTTTGCCGTCGTGGGCATCAGGTTGGAGCAAAGGATCCATTTCAGAAGGAAGACTTCTTGACGCAGACCAACCCAAAACTTTGGCGGCGATGGTGGAAACCATTATTCCTAAAACGGACACACCAGGTGCTGGTGAATTGGGTGTGGGGAATTTTGTTCAGAAGATGGTGAAGGACTGTTACGATACCAAGGCCCAGTCAGGGCTTTCCGGCGGGATCGCCAATCTGGAAACTCAGAGTAACCAGCAGTTTGGAAAATCATTTGCGGATGCGGGTAAGGATCAGAGAATGCAGCTTTTGCAGGCACTGGAAAAGAGCGCCGATGCAGGAGATAAGGCCTTCTTTGGTATGGTGAAAAACCTGACGATTCAAGGTTACATGTCGTCCGAATATGTGATGACCAATATTACCCACTACGAAATGGTCCCTGCCCGTTACCACGGTTGTGTACCTGTTAAAAAAGGATAAGGAGTAATGAGAGGGGACGTTCTCCCCGAGGAAACTATGGCGAACTTTAACATCGACAGTAAAAAAGCCCGCACTTATGATGCCATCGTGATTGGCTCGGGAATAAGCGGCGGCTGGTCGGCCAAAGAACTGACTGAAAAAGGGCTTAAAACGCTTGTACTGGAGCGCGGACGGGATGTACAGCACATCAAAGATTACCCGACCACCAATATGATGCCCTGGGAATTTGAACACCGTGAGCGGTTACCCAAGGAAATCACCGACGCGAATCCCATTGCGAGCAGGTGTTATAACTTCAAGGAATCGTCGGCACATTTTTTTGTGAAAGATAATGAGCATCCCTATGTTCAGGAAAAGGACAGGCCATTTGACTGGCTGCGCGGGTATCAGGTAGGTGGAAAATCGTTGCTTTGGGCCCGGCAAACCCAGCGTTGGAGCAAGTACGATTTCGAAGGGCCCGCCCGTGACAAGTTTGCGGTGGAATGGCCGATTGGCTACGACGACATAGCGCCCTGGTATAGCCACGTTGAGAAATTTGCCGGAATAACCGGGAACAAAGATGGACTCGACGCCCTTCCAGACGGTGAATTTCTGACCCCGCACGAATTAAACTGTGTTGAAAAATACTTCAAAGAGCAGGTAGCAAAGCAATACAAAGACCGTTACATCATCATTGGGCGTGCAGCGCATATCACTGATCCCCAGCAGGTACACCTGGATCAGGGGCGTGCCAAATGCCAGAACAGGACGATGTGCGAGCGGGGATGTCCGTTTGGGGGCTATTTTAGCAGCAATGCTTCGACCATTCCCTGGGCAATGAAAACGGGTAATCTGACGCTCCGTCCCCATTCGGTGGTACATTCGATTATTTACGACGAGAAAAAGCAGAAGGCAAGCGGGGTGCGGGTTATCGACGCCAATACCAAGGAAATGATGGAGTTTTATGCAAACATCATTTTCTTGAATGCGGCTGCTCTCAACTCCAATCTGGTATTGCTGAATTCTACGTCAGGTCGCTTTCCAAACGGATTGGGTAACGATAGCGGGTTGCTGGGAAAATATGTTGCCTTTCATAATTACCGGGCAAGTATCTCTGGCGAATACGAAGGTTTTCTTGACTCTACAACCGACGGTCGGCGCCCGAACAGCGGATATATTCCAAGATTCCGTAACGTCTATAAACAGGAAACTGACTTTTTAAGAGGGTATGCAGCCGGTTTTGGCGCAAATCGAATCACCTATTCTGACCATAATGGCCTGGGCGAGTCGCTCAAATCCAGTTTACTTGAGACCAAATACGGCAACTGGAGCGTAGGTTCGCACATGATGGGCGAGACCATTCCGAAGGAAAGCAACTACGTAGCTTTGGATAAGGACCAAAAAGACGCCTGGGGGATTCCGCTGCTCAAAATATCTGTGGCCTATGACGACAATGACGAGAAAATGATCAAGGATTACATAGCGCAGGTGAGTGAAATGTTTACCAATGCAGGTTTCAAAAATGTGAAAGCCAATGATGGACATCGTAACCCCGGTAACGATATCCACGAAATGGGCGGCGTGCGCATGGGAAAAGATCCTAAAACGTCGCTGCTAAACCAGTGGAACCAGTTGCATTCCTGCAAAAATGTATTTGTAACCGACGGAGCTTGCATGACGTCAACCTCAACCCAAAATCCTTCCCTTACTTACATGGCTTTATCGGCCAGGGCCGCAGATTATGCGGTGAAACAGATGAAAGCGAAGAATTTGTAGGAACGGTTTTTAACTAAATAAGGGGGGCTGCCGACATTTGTCGGCAGCCCTTTTTTTGGAATCTTATAGTTGCTCATGGCAACGCCATCTTAACTAATGATCGATCATACATGAAACGCGCTATCCCAATTTTGCCGCTACGCGCTGAGTGACTTCTTTTAATACCGCTTGTCAGGCCAGATTTCGTTGCCATTAATATGACGCAGTGTTCCCTTGTGATAAGCAATAGTCAAAGCAGTTATCATTTCATGAAAATGGAAGCTACATCCCGAGGGCTGGGAAAAGGGCTCAATTCGTTTGCTTCAATCATGTCAACCATGCGATTTACAGTTTGTGATGAATAACAAGCCAGTTCAGTTTGTAATAGTTGGAAATGGCCGAGAAATAATGAGACAAATACAGACGTGGTGACATGATCTCTCTTTTTTCTGGGCGAAGTGGCTTGTCTATCGGCGGTGTTGAATGATCCTGTGGTATATCATTAAAAAAAGGTTTATTTTTTTTAAAACAAGACTAAGGGATTTCAAATGCAAAAAAGTCTTTTAATTATTACATTAAACAAAGACTCAATGCACGATCCGTTACTAAATCAGGAATCAAAGCGCCCTAACCCTTTTGTGTCGCCCGCGCACGAGGGGAAAGCTGCTTACAGTGAAATTGATTCTGCTTCCTTCTTAAAAATAACCTTCGAGCAAAGCCCTTCCAAAGGACTTGAATTGCTTTTCAGGCGCTTTTATAACCCACTTTGCAGCCACGCTGTAAGATTTGTCTATTCCAAGCAAATCGCCGAAGATCTCGTAAGCGAGGTATTTTTCCAGTTCTATCGCACCAAAGCCTACGAAAACATTACGTCGTCCTATACCAGCTACCTTTTCCGGTCGGTCAGAAACGAGTGTTATACTTATATGCGCAGAGAGTTCGGCAAAACCGATACCCTCGAAATGACTGAGGAAAATTCATTCTCCACCTATCACCAGCAGCCTGACGCCGAGATCCACTATAATCATCTTTTTCTCAAGGTCAACGAGGTGATTGCGCGGCTTCCCATGCAATGCCAGAAGGTGTTTCTGCTCAGCAGATTTGAAAATAAAAAATACCATGAAATCGCGGAGGAGCTGCATATCTCCCCCAAAACAGTTGAAGTGCATATATCCAAGGCACTGAAACACTTAAGGTCCGCGCTGCATGGCGAATGGATGATCTCTCTGGGGTTTACTATCCTGAGCATCATCTGAAAGTGACAAATACTCCAACTAAAGACCTGTGATACCGATTTGAAGAAGCAATGAAAACAATTATATCAAAATACACGCTGTTCGAGTATCTGTCGGGCCGGGCTACTCCGCTGGAAAGACAACTGATCGAGGATTGGATTGCAAAAAAAGAAAACGAGGAGACCTTTCATCATTGGCTGATGGAATTCGAGACCAAAAGCCCGCAATATGTTCCTGATCAGGATGCTGCGATGGCGAACCTGCTTCGCCGCTTGGATTCCGATATACTGCCTTTGGAAGATCTTCAAAAGGTGAATTTCGAGCAGGAACGCCATTCTCTGTTTTCCAGCTACCGCAATTGGTTTTGGCTGGCGGCGTCTGTTATTCTGCTCATTGGTGCAGGATGGTGGTTCAGGGAGCCACTGCGGTACAAATCTTATCAAACGGCGTACGGGCAAACCACCGACGTATACCTGGAAGACGGCAGTAAAGTAACGCTGAATTCAAATTCGAAGTTGAAAATTCCAAGGTTCGGCTTCGAAGAGGAGGTACGGCAGGTGTTTCTGGAAGGGGAAGCAGAGTTCTCGGTAAGCCACACGATAGACCATAAACGTTTTGTGGTGAAGACGTCGGATAAGTTTCAGGTGGAGGTTTTGGGGACTACGTTTTCGGTATTTGCAAGACCAAGGGGTACAAAGGTAACCCTCACCAGCGGCAGTGTGCGCATTGACTACTCTCAGAACAACCAGCTCAAAAATGTTACCATGGTACCCGGTGATCTCGCCATCCTGGATCCGCAGGGTGAAGTTCAGCTGGAAAGGAAACAGGACATCAAAACCTTTTCTCCTTGGAAGGAACAACGCTATGTATTCAACGCCACGTCTGTGGGCGAAATCATATCGATGATTGAAGAGAATTTCGGACAGAGAGTGAGCCTTTCCGACTCAAATATTGCCCACAGAACCATTACGGGAAACTTCAAGACGAAGAACGCCGAGGAACTTTTGCGTACGATTTCAGAAGTGCTTGATATGAAAATTGAGCACAATGGAAGCACTATCTTTTTAACGAATAACTGACTATTTCTAACTACTCATTTATGAATCTAATGCTATCAGCTAAACAATGGGTGGCAATCGGGCTTGTGCTGGCGACACAAAGTGCCCAAGATGCCCGCTCTCAGGTAATCGCATTTGCCTCTGTGCCTGCCAGGCAACACAATGCTTTTAATCAGGAAATGAAATTGAAAAACGTTCTCCTGGATCTGCAAAGACATTATGGTGTCGAAATCGTGTTCGAAGACCGGCTGGTCGGATCTGTCAACGTAACGTCGGGATCATTGGACCTGACCCAGCCGATTGAGAAAAACCTGGAAATCATTCTTGGACAGAGCGGTTTGAAATTCAAAAAGACGCGGAAAAACACCTTCGTGATTACCGAAGACAAAGCGCGTGAAGCGACGCCTTCAAAGGAAGAGAAAAAGGAGTCGGCAGCACTTCCGGGCGATCAGCCTGTGATGCATGAAAACCTTGTCGCACCGGCGAACGTGCAGCCCGCATCGGTTGAAAGAACCGTGAGAGGTACTGTATCCGATGAGGCCGGCACCGCATTACCAGGGGTCAGCGTCGTGTTAAAAGGTACCCAGCGTGGTACTTCCAGCGGTGCGGCGGGGGAGTTTGCCTTGGAGATCCCCGACGGTAATGCCCAAAGCGTACTGGTTTTCAGTTTTGTCGGCTATAAATCGCAGGAGGTGACTATTGGAAATCAATCCAATGTTACCGTCCATATGATGCCGGACGAAAACGCGCTTGAAGAGATCGTCGTTGTAGGATATGGTACAGTAAAAAAGTCTGACCTGACCGGCGCCGTTGGTACCATCAAAGGCGACGTCTTACAGGAAAGGCCTGCTTCTTCACTGAACCAGGGCCTGTCGGGCCGCATTGCGGGGGTAAATGTTTCTTCCAATTCCGGCCGCCCAGGTGGCAGGGCCAACATCCGTATCCGTGGTGCGAGCTCCATCAGCGTTTCCAATAACCCGTTGTATGTGATAGACGGGGTTATCCTGAATGCCGTAGAACTCGGCAACGGAAGTACCCCGATTGACTTCCTGAACCCAAACGATATTGCCTCCATAGAGGTGTTGAAAGATGCGTCTTCAACCGCAATTTACGGGGCACGGGGCGCTAATGGAGTTATTTTGGTAACTACCAAACGCGGAAGTTCCGGAGGCGGAAAAGTTACTTATGACACGGATTACAGTATTGGTGTTGCCCCTAAATTACTGCCGGTACTGAATTCGAAAGAGTTTTTAGCCGTGGAAGAGACCATTTACGCGAATGCAAAAAAATACGATCCCGTCGGCTGGGCTACCGGTACAAAGTATACGGATCCCAAATTAAAACGTACCAATCCGCTGTTGTTCGACTCGAACGGCAATCCGCTTTACGATACCAACTGGCAGAAGGAAACTTTTCGTAAAGCATTTACCCAAAATCACCAGCTAGGGCTGACGGGCGGAAGCGACAAAGGAAGTTATGGCGCATTCTTAAATTATCGCAATGAAAGCGGTATTGCCATTGGCTCATGGCAAAAGAGATTTGCGGGCCGATTCGTATTCGACAGTCAGATCAAGAGCTGGCTGAAAGTAGGAGGTACATTGGGCTACACAGATCAGAACGAAAAGCAAATTGACCAGCTTGGCGGCGGTGGTATCACGGCTATGCGCCAGGTTTTGGAAGCGCTGCCGATTATTCCGGTTAAATATCCGGATGGAAGATGGGCCAGTAACCGGGATTACCCGGGAATGGAAGGCGGCGACAGCCCGCTCCGCGTTGCAGCGGAAAGGTTGTTTTACCTGAGGACCCAAACCATGCTTGGTAACATGTTTGCGTCGATCCGCCTGGCCGATGGGCTTGATTTACGGTCGACCGTGGGGACAAATATTATTAACCAGCGTGAAGATTACTTCGCGGCTGCCGGCTTGCAATACATTTCGAACAATGGTGACGCCTCCGTCACAAACAGACGCTTTAATTCGTGGCAGTTTGAGAATTACCTGACATATGCCAAGAGTTTCGGGAAAATACATTCGATCAATGCCATGCTCGGTCTGTCGTGGCAGCATGTGGACCGTTTCGATAACCTGGCCAGAAGCCAGAATTTCACTGATACTTATTTTCAGTTTAATAACCTGGCTGCGGGTGCAACGGCTTTGGCGCCTTCATCCAGCGCTACGGCGTACGGGCTTAACTCTTACTTTGCGAGGCTGAATTACAGTTTGATGGATAAATACCTCGTCACATTCACAGGCCGTATCGATGGTTCTTCCAAATTCGGGGATGCTAACCGTTATGCGTTTTTCCCGTCCGCAGCAGTAGCATGGAGAGTTTCGGAGGAAGAATTCCTGAAAAATGTGGCAGCGATCTCCAATCTTAAAGTCAGAGCCAGTTATGGTGCCACAGGTAACTCTGAGATTCCGGCCTACCGCGCTTTGGCAGGGATGTCCAGTTATGACGTCATTTTTGGCGGCGCCCGTAACATCGGTATCGGGGTAGGCCGTATGTCCAACTCCAACCTGCAATGGGAAAAGACCCAGCAGGTCGATTTCGGGGTTGAGCTGGGTCTGTTCTCAAACAGGCTGAGCTTTGAACTGGATTTGTACAGGAGAAAAGTGAACAAAATGCTATTGGATGCGCCCCTTCCGTTGAGCAGCGGTTACCCCAGCATTTTCACCAACGTGGGCAGCATGGAAAACAAAGGGGTTGAGTTTGCTGTGAACTCTACCAATATCAAGGCCGGGGATTTCTCATGGAGCACAACTTTTAATATTTCCGTGAATAAAAACAAGGTATTGGCATTGTCTGGAGGCAGCGACATTTTCTCAGGAAATACGATCATCCGCGTGGGTGAGCCGGTGGGTTCGTTCTTCGGACGGGTTCACGAAGGCACCTGGTCGACAGCGGAAGCAGAGCAGGCAAAAAAATACAATATGCTGCCCGGCGACGTGAAATACAAGGATCTCAACAATGACGGTACCATTAACGACAACGATCGCACAATTATCGGAAAAGGTATTCCCGACGGTTTCGGAACATTCCTGAACACCTTCCAGTACAAAGCGTTCTCGCTGACGATCGACCTGCAGTATATGTACGGCAACGATGTGCTCGACAGAAGTATCCACTCTGCGGAGGACAGACAAGGAATCGCCAATAGCTATAAAACAGTATTAAATGCCTGGACAGAAACCAACCAGAACACGCCGATCGCGCAGATCCGTCCGATCAATGCTTATTATACCACTAACAACGACAGTCACAAAGTCTCAGACGCCTCCTTTATCCGTGGTCGCAACCTGCTGCTGGCTTACGTATTCCCGGCTTCGGTGGTTTCAAAACTGAAACTGGACAGGCTGCGGGTTTACGGATCAGTACAGAACTTCTTCGTGAAAACGAAATACTGGGGCTACGATCCCGAAGTATCCAACTCGGGTTCCCCGTTCGACCAGGGATTTGGCTTGTACGATTATCCGAAGCCAAGGGTGTTTATGCTGGGTTTGAACATTGGTTTATAACATTTATTACTTGAAGTAAAATGAATAGATTATCAAAAAGAATCGGACTGCTCACTACCCTTTTGAGCATTTTCTGGGCAACGGGATGTAACGACTTCCTGGAAGAATCGGATCCCAGTAACTTCACGGTGGAGAATTATTTCACCCAGCCTGCACATGGCAGAAGCTCGGTGAATGCGATATATGCACCTCTGCGCGATCCGTTGAGCAGTGGCTTTGGCGGCGGCCCCTGGATGATGACCGAGTTTGCAACGGGGCTGGCCGCAACCGACCTGGGGCAGGCCGTTAACAGCTACTTTATCAAAGATCTGAGAAATACGTCGGACAATAGTTACGGACAAACCTACTGGACTTCTTATTACAAAGGTATCGCTGGTGCCAACCTTTCCATTGCCAAAGTGCCGGGTATTCCTGGTATTGATCCCAATGAAGCGAAAAAATTATTAGGCGAGGCTTACTTCTTGCGTGCTTTTTATTATTTCAATCTGGTGCGTATGTTTGGCAGCATTCCCTTGGTCACAGAGCCTGTTAACTTGCAATCGGAACAACTGAAACCAGGGCAGGCCACGCCGGAAGAAGTTTACAACCTGATCGTTGCGGATCTTACAGCAGCAGAGGCATCGGGACTCCCCTGGACGGACAGTAGCGGCAAGGTGAGCCTGGGGGCTGTCAAATCCCTGTTGTCGCAGGTATACCTCACCATGGCTGGTTACCCATTGCAAAAAGGCGCCGCGTATTATGACCTTGCTGCTAAAAAAGCCAAAGAAGTGATTGATTCGAAGCAGTTTAAGTTATTTGCTTCTTATAATGATCTCCACGATCCCGCCAAAAAGAACATGGAGGAGAACATCTTCATGATCCAGTTCAGGACGCAGATCCTTCCTTCGGGCTGGCAGGTTTCTATCATTCCTTATAACAAGAACATTTCCCAATATTCCGATGAAACGGGCGGTATTTATGCCACAGGCGATTTTGTAAAATCATACGATCCCGCGGATCTCCGTGTCAAAGAGAAACAGTTTTACTTTACCAAATTCACCAACGAAGCCAACCGTAACCTGGAAGTGGACCTGGGCGGCTATTTTATCTACAAACATTTTGATACCGTAGCCCAAACCAGCACGGCCAACAGCGACCTGAACTGGGCAGTGATCCGCTACGCTGATGTTTTGCTGACTTACGCGGAGGCTGCAAACGAAGTAGGAGGGCCTTCGGCCGATGTGTACGACGCGGTGAACGCTACCCGTTTGAGAGCACAGCTGCCTGCATTGACCGGCCTTACCAAAGACGCGCTGCGCGAAGCCATCTGGCGTGAGCGCTGGTACGAGTTGTCTTTCGAGAACATTACCTGGTTCGATATGGTGAGGCTGCGCAAAGCATTTAATGTTACCACCAAACAGTTTGACAACTATGTAGGTCATAAATTCTCTTACGGGCCGACATTGACCGCAAGAGAGCTGCTTTTCCCAATCCCGACACCGGAAATGCGAAACAATACAAACCTGAGACAAAATGCGGGATATTAGGCCTTAAAGAAAGTAGATAGTGCAATAGGTTTATCATTAAACTTGGTAATTTTAGTAGAAACAGCATAGGTCGCCGATGACATTTTGGCGACCTATTTTTTTGTTTGAACTTAATGGTTAATGCGTTTTTATCTGTAAGAGGTCCTTCCCTGCAATGTCCTCCCAGCGATACAAATGAAAGGTCTTATCATCACTCATAGCTACAAAGAGACCTTTTGGGAAATCCGTATTCAATGACATAGATACCATTTCGGATCCGTCGCTCTGAGTGGCTTTTACAATTACTTTTTTGAGTAACGGATGGGCATGTACGTCGGATGCAGTCCCCTCTCGCGGGAAGATCTGGAAAGTGTTTGCGCCCTGGTCGGATACCAATATATAGCCGGTCGAATCGGTGAGTTTGTAGAAAGATATACCTTCGTGATCCTCCGTGAAACCGGTTGTGGCGAAAAGGGAAAGCTCTTTATTGCCTTTTTCCGGGTCCGCATAATATTTCCTTACACCTTTGCCTTCATCGGAATAATAAACATATCCCAGTTCGTCGTCCACCGCAATGGACTCGATTTCTTTTAACCCGCTATATTGGCCAAATTTACGCACCAAGGTTGCCTTAACAGCACCTGAGTCGTCGTCGAGCAAATACTGCCATAGATAAGTCCCGTCAGTGGGACCCGATTTACGGCCTACGATCGCATAAATCTTTCCTGATTTGTTTTTATAAAGTGCTATTCCCATCAGGTCCCGCTCTTCCGGGCCAGTTTGACCGGTAAAAACTTCAATGCCGCCTTTGTCCAAAGGTTTCATGTCCGGCAATGAATAGATCCTGATCTTATGGGTAAAGCGTTCCGTGGTTACCGCGATATCCTTGGGTTTTCCATTTAAAACCAACCCGTATTCGATATCCACATTGTCGGGCCGCTGCAATCCTTTGATCGTTTTGTCTTTCAGTGACTTACCTTTCAGGTCGAATACATATAAGCCCCCGTTCCGATCTTTATCTGTTCCAATGATCAGGCTCTGGGCGGGGTCTGCCGGATTAATCCAAATGGCGGGGTCGTCCGCATCATTGGCAACGGTGTCGGTGACGTAAAGCGGGCTGATCACCTGGCTGACTGTGTCCGCATTAGCCATTTCTGCCGGGGTTTGCGTATGTGTCTGACATCCCGGCAGCGATGCAACCAGGCAGATTATGAAAAAAGGAAATGCTCTCACAGATTAAAAGTAAGGCTCCCGGTTTCAGTTGAATACCGGGAGCATGTTATTATTTGGTTCCAAAAGCTCCGATATAGTCGGCAGGGGCGGGGGATTTGTAAGTGACGCCATTTACCACGATGCCGTTTGCATATAATCTGGTAAAATCGGTTTTCCCTTTGCCCAATGCTGGTGAGCCTGCCTGCAAATGGAAATCCCAGGCGGTATCGAATGTTGCATTTTTGTTATCAGTGGTCAGAGGGTAGTTGACAAATTTAGGATCATTGGCGCCTACTGTCGCCGAAATCAGATCATTGGTTCCCTTCAAGATCTCGGCAGAAGGCTGGAATTGCGCTACTGCTTCCTGGGTGGAGCCATAATACAATGTGTTGGCGATGCCTGAGCGGCTGTCCACTGCTGCATCCACATTCTCTTTCTTAATACCGAAACGGTCGTTGGCCAGCAGGTTGTTATACAAGTCAGCACGGACACCTTTTTCCAGCCAGATCGAACCGCCTTTGGTGGTCGGCCTTCTCCATCCCGCGTTGATAATGGTGTTGTTATAACCTACAATGTAAGCCTGAGGGGCGCGGTCACCTGAATTGGAAAGTTTCAAAGCATTGGTATTAGGGCTGTAAACCACATTGAATGCTACGTCCGCTTGCACACCTGATTTAATGTTGATCGCATCTCCGCCTGATACGCCCGTTGTGTAGAACATATTATTGGCGACGATCACTTTACCGCCCTCAATGTAAAAACCATCCTCGTTGAAATTGCGGATAATGCTGTTTTGTACAATCAGCTTGCCATCCACATTCGGGTAGTAGATCACCGGAACGTGCTCTCCGGCCTCTGCCTTATAAAGTCCGGCTTTCACCGAAGGCGATTCTTCCGTAGTTACCGCGCCGCCGTACTCGATAATGGTGTTGCTGATCACAAATTCAGCCGATTTTGGCCCGGCGATCAAACCACCCCACAGGTTACCAAACTGGTTGCCGGCTGTTTTCCAGGCATCAGGTACGGTAAATTTCACCGGAGCCGTTGCAGTGCCCAGACTGTACAGGTTACCTTTTACTACCACTTCCGGCTTGATCACCGAGTCGCTGAAAAGCACGGTTACGCCTTCTTCGATCGTCAGGGATTTGCCTTCCGGGACCTGAATGTGGCCGGTAACTTTGTAAGTGCCCCCTTTTGTCCACGTTCCGGAAACTTCGCCGGTAACGCTTTCTTCAACCGGTTTTACGGGCGTCGGGTCAGTTTTTTCATCATCGCTGCAGCCCGTGAAAAGGAACGCGCCCAGTAATGCATAAATGGCTAAATGCTTCATTTGATTTTTCATTAGATTGATTTATTTGAATGATTAAAACTTGTATCTCACACCGAGCAGGTAGGAGCGCTGGTAGCGGTCGCGCCGGATCAATGTTCTTTTACTATCTGTCTGAAATGGAATTTTGGAATTGGCGCTGCTGACGTTTTTCATGTATACTTCCATCGGCGTGTCGAGCAGGTTATTGGCTTTGGCGAAAATCCCCAGGTGGTTGTTGAATGTTTTTTCCACGGAAGCATCGACCTGGATAAAACCCTTTTGCCAGAGATCATTATCAATGAACTGGGATACCGTGTTGATCCTGTCGCCGGTGAAACTTCCTGCGACCTGCGCATCAAAGCCATTTTTGGCATTTTTATAGAGGACAGACAAATTGGCCACATGCGCCGCCTGTCCATAAAGTGGCCGCGACTGGCTTACATTGATCGTTTCCAAATCGCTGCTTTCGTTCCGGATACGTTTGGACTTTGGCGTGGTGATCTTCGAATGTGTGTAGGTATAGTTGGCCTTTATCCCGAATACCTTGATGTACTTGATGTAATCGATCTCGATCCCGTAGTTTTTTGCATTCCCGAAATTGCCCGGCGAATAGTAAATGTCTTGACCCCGGATCGCGTCACGCTGCAAAGTGTACTCGATCGGGTCTTTGATGGCTTTGTAAAATAAACCCACCATAAACTGCTCGGAGGCTTTTGGAAACAGCTCGTAACGCAAGTCAAAATTGTCGGCGACGGCTCTTTTCAAATCTGCGTTGCCCCGCTCCTGGTATTCTTCATTCACAATGCGGTAAGGAACGATCTCGAAAAAACCCGGGCGGTTGATCGAGCGGAAATAGGAAGCCCGCAGGTTAATGTGGTTTTCAGGTTTAAACTTGAAATGAATGCTGGGAAGCAGATCGGTGTACACCTGCTTGCCGGTTGGCCGGTCTTCCCCGATCGGGAAAAGCATGGAGTAACCCTGGTTTGTGGCTTCGGCCCGCACGCCGCCCAGTACTTCCAGGTTTTGGGTCTCGCCCCGGAATTGTAAATAGCCGGCGGTAATTTTCTCTGTTGCGTCGTAGTTTAAGGCGCTGGCTACCGAGCCGCGCGGGTTCTGGATCACCCATTTGATCTGTGAATAGTCGGTGAAATCTTTGCCGTATTCCGCAAATGGGTCGGCGGGACGCAACTGGTAGTTGTTGTAGAAGTTGCTTCGGGATTTGTCGCGGTACAAGCCACCGGCTGTCCAGTCGACCTGCATGCTGCCGAAATGCATCTGGTATGTCAGGTTGAGATAGCCCGAGAGATCGCGGTCGGAGTTGTGTTCCCAGCGCCGGGACGCGTCGTCCACGGTCGTGCGCCTTTCCACGAAATTCTTCATCACGCCGGTCAAAGGCACCGTCACATTATCGGGAACCTTATTGGTGGCTTTGGAATAAACAGCAGACCATTGAACGGAAAAATGATCGGTTAACTGGTGCTTGCCCTGCAATGTCGTGTTCAGGATCTGTTGCCGCGTGAGGCGCGACCGCGTCGAGAATTGTAATGTTGCATTACCTGCTTCCGGGTCGTAACCACCGATCGTCAGTTGGGTTGATTTTACGTCGCGTACCTGAATGTTGGTGAGGTTCATCAATGCCCCGTAGAACTGGATTTTATGCTGATCATTGATCCGGTAGTCAATTTTTGAATGTGCCCCGTACCGGATCTGCTGCTCCGAATATTTCCGCTCATTCATTTTCGTGAGTGTCTCGCCACGGAGCGTATCCACCGTTTCCGAATCAAAAAACAGGCTATTGGAGCCGCGGTAAGTATTTTGAAAACTGCCCGCGAGCAGTACGCCCAGCTTGTTGTTCAGGAAACGGTTCCCTATAGCAATGCTGCCCAGCAAATTCGGAAGCGGGGACTTGGACTTATAGTTAACAGGTGCATTGGAAAAATCCGAAGGTGCCGCATTGTATTGGCTCCCGTTTTTCTCATAAGGCGATTGCGTCTGGAGATCCTTAAAGCCATAGGTTGTAAACTTGCGCTGCATAAACAGTTCATTGTATCCGCCGGAGATATTTGTTGAAAGCATAAACCGATCAGGCGCATCTTTCATCACCATATTCACAGCGCCGCCCATCGCGTCGCCCTCCATCGAAGGTGTCAATGCTTTGTATATTTCCAGGCGTTCGAGCAAATCAGAAGGGAAAATGTCCAGAGGAACGTAGCGGTATTTGTTATCAGGGCTTGGAATTTTCACGCCATTCACCAGCGTGTAGTTGTAGCGTTTATCCATGCCGCGCAGGATCGCATACTGGCCGTCGCCATTGCTGTTCCGTTCTATGGAGACACCCGATACACGCTGGATTACATTGGCGACGGTTAGGTCCGGGGAAATCTGGATGGTTTTACCCGACACGATATTCATTACCTGTGCAGCATTCCGCTCCATCAATCGGGCCGTGTTGTCACTTGCTCCGTCTCTTTTACCGGTAACGGACACTTCGTTCAGGTTCAATGTTACCGACGGCTCGAGCACCAGGTCAAGTCGGACGGTCTCGTCGCCAGTAATTGAAAGTTCCCTGAGAACGGGTGCGTAGGAAATATGGCGGATGGAAATTTTGTAAGTGCCTTTTTGCAGGTTCCCAATAGAGAAGGACCCGTCGAGACCCGAGATATCGTGCATGCCGGTACCTTCTATATGAACGACCACGCCCAATGCAGGTTCGCCGGTTTTGGCTTCTGATAATTTTCCTTTAATCGTACCAGCCTGCATATATCCGGCAGTCAAACCTAAGATCAGGAAGCATAAGTAGATTTTCAAATTCATATTCAACTTCGAAACTGTGATGAAGAAGCGGGTTGTTTTGGGCCGCTCTTAAATTGCGGGACGAAGTTGACGAAAGAAATCCGGGCTGAACAAACCGCTCCGTTAACAAAAGGGCAACATGCAAAATGAGGGCGTTACAGGAAGGCAACAAGTGTTTAAATTGGTATATAAATAGTTGACAATCAAAATATTAACTATCTTGTTTAAGCCATTATCTTTGCGTTAAGGTAATGTTATGAAATTGTTATCCGGTTAGATTGCCTGGATAAATGAAGACAAATTATCGCCCGGAAGAAGATTGAGTTTTTTCCTGAGACGGTACCGGATCACGCGCAGGCTGTCCTGGGATATGCCCAGCAATGTCGCGATGTCGGCGGACGTAAGGTTCATCTTAATGAGCGCAATGAGGCGGAGGTCATTAGCGGTAAGAGAATCGGCGCGTTGCTGCAAACGTTCAAAAAACGACTGGTGGACTTGTTCAAAAATACCCCGGAATTCCTCCCAATGCCGGTCGTCCTGCAATCCGTCGTTGATCTGTTCAGCCAATGCCCTGATTTGCTTTCTTTGGTCTCTTTTGTCGTCCTTCAACATTTCAACCAGTTTGGAGCGCAGGTTTTCAAGCAATTGGTTTTTCCGGATCACGTGGAGCGTATAGCTGCTCAATTCCTTGGTTTTGGTTTCCAGTTGCTGCCTGAGATTTTCTTCTTCCAGCTGTTTGTTTTTCAGTTCGGCTTCCATAAGCTGGCTTTGTGTTTCGTAAACCTGCTTGTTCTGGGCGCTTAGTTTTTGCTCATTCCGGATTTTGAGCCTTTGCCGACTGATGATCAATGCAGCGATCAGGATGATCAGGACAACCGTTACAGCGGTAGCAATCGCAATCAGCGTATCGGCTTTTCTGGCTTCGGTCAATTTTTCAATTTCGCTGTCTTTTTTCTCTATTTCATAAAGCGTCTGAAGCAGTGCAAGCTGCTTGTTGCTTTCTTCAGAATAGATATCATTCAGATAACTCCGGCTGAGTGCGAGATAATGGAAGGCGCTGTCGTTTTTATTGAGGAGGTTATAGGCTTTTGCAAGATCGTTGAACGCGCCGGACTGTTGGTACAAATCTCCCTTTCTCCTGGCCATGTCCAGGCTTTTAAAACTGTACACCAGACTTTCCCTGAATTTTCCGGTCTTGCGCAGCATGTCGCCCAGGTTGTTGACTACTTCGATCTGAGCTCTTTCGTTTCCACGCTTTCCATTCAATATATAGGCTTTATTAAAATAATGGTAGGCCGAATCATAATCTTCCAGGTCCTCATAAATGCTTCCGATATTCTCATAAATCTTGGCAGCACCCTCCATATGATGGTCGCGCTGAAAGGAAGCGAGCGCTTTTCGCTGGAAGTAAAAGGCGCTGTCGTACTGCTGCGTTTTTTCATACAAATGTCCGATCGCGCCATAAATCTCAGCTTTCCCCGATTCATATTTCAAGTCCTCGTAAAGGGTTAGCGCTTCGTCGTATTGTTTCCGTGCCAACTGAGGTTGTCGGCTCCGATAATACAGCTCTCCGAGCATGCCCAGATTGGCGCCCAGCATTTTTTTCTGATTATTGCTTCTCAAAAGCTTTTCGGCGCGGAGCAGATAATCCAGCGATTGGGGATATTGTCCGGAAATAAAGAGCAGCTGTCCAATTTGCTGAAGATAGCTTGCGGCTTCCTTTTCGCGATTACCTTGGACAGCTTTGTTATAATTCTCTTTAATCGCAAGTAACAGGGAATCCGGTTTGGGTAAATTATTGATGATCAGAACATCGGATTCTGGAAGATCCTTTGCTGAATTTTGAGTTTGAGCAAGGCAAACAGCGGCGGAAAGGATGTAAAGAAGACAAGAAATGCCAATCAGGCAAGTTTTCAATATGCGGTAAGTTTTTACAACTCCAATGTTCATAGTTCCGGTTCACTATGATTAATCCGGTTGCAAGTTAATTCCGGCCGCACAAATAAAGATGTATAAATGTCAAAAGCCATCGAAGTGAACCGATGGCTTCTGATAAATTAATATTGGGGTAATCTTGGAGTCTGGTCAGATAAAACGGTTGATCAGGTTTTCCAGATATTCCTGTCTTCCGGAAGTGGTTGCAGGCTCGCCTTTAGTAGCGGCCAGTTCAAAAAGATCTTCCAGTTTCAATGCTCCGGCTTCAAATTCTGCGCCTTTACCGCTGTCAAAGCTGGCATAACGGTCGGTGCGGATTTTGTCGTACTCTCCATTACTGATGATTTTATCAGCTACGATCAATGCCCTTGCAACAGTATCGATACCACCGATATGCGCATAAAAAACATCTTCCATATCGGTAGAATTACGACGGCGTTTTGCGTCAAAATTGATACCGCCTCCTTTTAATCCACCGGCTTTGAGGATTACCAAAAGTGCCTTGGTCCATTCTGCTATGTCGTTAGGAAACTGATCTGTATCCCAGCCGTTCTGGTAGTCACCGCGGTTGGCGTCGATAGACCCTAAAATTCCGGCATCGGCCGCAACCTGCAATTCATGTTCAAATGTATGTCCAGCCAATGTAGCGTGGTTCACTTCCAGGTTCAGTGCAAAGTCACCCAGCAGATCGTGCTGGCGCAGGAAACCGATCACGGTTGCTGCGTCATAATCGTATTGGTGTTTGGTAGGTTCACAAGGTTTTGGTTCGATGAAGAACTTGCCTTTGAAGCCATTGGAACGGGCATAAGCCACGGAGATTTTCAGCATTTGGGCAAAATGTTCCTGCTCGCGCTTCATGTCTGTGTTCAAGAGCGTCATGTAACCCTCACGACCTCCCCAGAATACATAATTTTCTCCGCCCAAGGCGATAGTGGCATCCAATGCCATTTTTACCTGTGCGCCAGCGTGTGTTACCACATCGAAATCGGGATTGGTAGAAGCACCGTTCATATAACGATGGTGGCCAAACAGGTTGGCAGTTCCCCAAAGCAATTTTACCTCGGATTCTTTTTGTTTCTGACCAAGGTATTCAGTCAATGCTTGTAACCTTTTTTCATTTGTGCGGACATCGTCGGCATAGTCCACTACATCCACATCATGAAAGCAATAATAGGGAGCACCCAATTTGGTGATTAATTCGAAAGCTGCGTCGGCTTTATCCTTAGCACGGTCAACTGCATCGGGCTTTTTGTCCCATGGATAAAAAAGAGTAGGGCCTCCAAAAGGATCAAGCCCAGCACCGCAAAATGTATGCCAATAAGCAATGGCGAACCGAAGGTGGTCTTTCATGCTTTTGCCTGCAACAATTCGGTTTTCATCATACCAACGGTATGCCAGCGGATTATCCGTTTCGGGTCCTTCGTATGCGATTTTCCCTATTCCTTTAAAATACTCTTGTTCTCCGAGTAGAATGCTCATTGTGTTTTTATTAATCGTTTGGTAATAGTTTCAGAAGCCAAAGCTAACCACTTATTAAGTGTAGTATTGACAATTTATACTGCAATACTATCACTTTTTTTTGAAAAGTTTGCAGTCTCATAAAAAAGAGGAGCAGAATGAAATTCTGCTCCTCTTTACGCAAGATTTTTATTTCTTAAATCAAAAGAATTTTGCCCGGTGGTCTTCGATCTTCGCGTTTTCACGGATCGCCTCATTCACCAAATATGACATCCTGCTTTCCAATGATTGGGTTAACTGTGTTTTGTATTGGGTAAAGTCAGCAATTTTCGGAGCATCTGCCTTGCTGACCAATTCCATAATGAAAACACCATTTTCGCCTGTGAAAACACCCGTTTTCTGACCGGGTTTAAGGCCGAACGCCTTTCCAAGTGCGATGGGGTCGAAGCCTGCGCTGGTCAGGAAACCGGTAGCAAGAGAAATGTCGGTTGCCGATTCAACCAATGCACCGGCACCATATTTTTTGGCGATGGTTTCAAGGTCACCTGTAGCGGCTTTCAGCTTGGCAGTGATTTGCTCGGATTTGATCTGGTTACGTACTTTGGTGGTCAGCTCATCGCGGAAATCGTCTATTTTCACATCTTTCGCATCCGATTTTCCAGTCAGGACAGCAACAATATATTGTTCTTCGGTTTCAAACACCTGGGAAACGGAGTTGATTTTGGAATCATCTTTGAAAGCCCATCTAACAATTTCGCGGCCATTTTGAATCGCATTGATATTGGTTGCAGATTCAGGGATGCGGTTTGCGGTTGCGAGCACCAGTGACTTGTTTTTCTTTACTGCCTCGTCGAACTGTTCCTTTGTTTTCACGGAATTGACAAACTCATCTGCTTTCCTGTAAGCTTCGTCACGGGTAGCCTGGCTTGGCGCAATTGTCTTTCCTATAGCAGCGATTCGGTACAATGTATTGGACTTAGGATCGGTTACTTTAATGATATGGAAACCAAACTGGCTTTCCACCAATCTTGGAATTAACCCTGGGGCAGTAGCAGAGAAAACTGCCTCTTCGAAAGGCTTCACCATTGCACCATTGTTTTGAAAGTAACCTACGTCCCCACCACGCTGAGCAGAACCCTGGTCTGCGCTGGAAGTGGCGGCAAGTGCTTCAAAATTAGCACCTGCGCGGATCTGTGCAAGAATTCCCTCTGCTTTGGTGCGTGCAGCCGCCTTAGCGGAATCGGACTGGTTTTCTGCACGAACCAAAATATGGCTGGCCCTTGCAGAAGAAACGGTATCCGATTTAGTACCTCCATACTTGTAAATAAAATAGGTATTGCCTTCGCGGTAAGGACCGTAAACACCGCCAGGTACAAAGGTTTTAACCGCTTCCTTCAACTGGTCGGTCATCGTTCCCAATGACTGATTGATGGGGAGGGGAATGTCGGAATTCATTGCTGCAAAAGCAGAATCATTTTGCGCAGTGGCCAGTCCACGCGCAAGATCTTTAATTTCTGAATACAAGGCAGCACTGTCGTCTTTGGCAGGCTGGATCGGGAAAGTCACATATTCTATCGAACGGGTATCAGTTCCTTTATATTCTTTGCGGTGAGCGCTCAGGTAGTCTTCCAGTTGGGCGTCGGTCACTTTAATAGTTGTATCAACAACCGAGAAATAAGGAACATATAAGTAGCGCAGATTGGCTTTGGTGTTTTGCGCGATATATTCTTTTTCAGCCTGAGCCTTTGGTGTATAAGTCGAAAGTTTCAGCAGATTTTCGTATTTGGCACGGGTGCGTTCTTCTCTCAGGTTTTTCTCAAAGTTTTCCCACGATTTTTGTTGTTCGAGAGGAAGTGTTTTGAGGTTTTTCAGATAATTAATAACCGCATTTTTGTCAAAACGGCCACTGGTTGGATCAGAGAAGGCTTGTAAAATGGATGGGCTGATATGGTTCCCTTGTACCATATCATACAGTTCTTCGTCGGTTACAGAAAGTCCGAGGTCTTCGTATTGTTTTTTGTAAGCGATATCCACTACAAATTGATTCCAGGCCTGATCCCTCAGTGAAGTAAGCTCATTTTCATTCAGGCTGCGGCCCGATTGTGCTTCGTAATTCTGGCGGAAACCATCGACCCGGCTTTGAAAATCCTTGATATCAATTTTGTGACCAGCAATCTCGCCTACAACCTGGTTATTTCCTCCTCCAAGTATTGAATTTGGTCCCATAAGGTCGCCCCCTACCATAAAAAGGATTAAGCTGATAGCGATTACCGTCACGGCAATCCCGGATTTTTCTCTGATTTTGTTAATTAAAGCCATTTTCTCGATTCAAATTAGTCCGCAAAATAAAATCTTTTCTTCATGGAATGCAAGACCTTACGTTTCAATTTCGATAATTGGCAGGTCGCCACTTGCCGTAAATACATGAGTCTCTATCAAATGATAAACAGGAAGGTTACTCCATGTATTTAAGATTGAAAGCGTACATGATCAGCATAAAGACGCTGAGGAATATACCTGCTATCGACGTAATGGCGCCCAGCCAGCCTCCAATGAGGAACAGTGGTCCCAGGAATGCCACCACCATACCTGCTATATATAGGTAAAAACCTTTTTTTTGAAGATTCCACATGAAGTAGGCGGCAAAGAGCGACAGCGATTCGAAAATCAGGGTGATGACGGCGCTGACGGTAACGGATCGAGGGGTGGTTTGCTCGATAACCGAGTCAAACATTTTATCCATGGTTTTGGTATCCGTCGTGGTCGTCTGCTTTTCCAGATTTTCACGTACCTCTTCAAATGTCTCCCTGGTTTTGTCTGCGACCACGCCAGGGTTCCACAATCTTTCCGATTGTGTCCAAAGGCCTGAAACTGAATTCATAAAAGTAAGAAAGCACAAAACGGTAAGGAACGTGGGTCGATTGACAATATCACTCATTCGGATAGAAATAAATCAGCAGCTTTTTCTGATGAAGGATGTAAAATTTGATGTTTTAGCTGAAAACACCAAAGGCATTTGAATATTCTTATGAGGGGACATACATTTGTCGTTTTAGTCCAATAAAAATTCTAACAACGTAAAGACTGTTATTATGAGCCTGCAAATCCTGACCGACCGTGTTAAAAATATTCTGGGGACCGATAGCGGGCTGGACGCAACGGCCAAGTTTGTTACCGATGAAGGCAATGTGTTTGTCGATGGGAAATCAATTCCCAATGCGGTCAGCAATGACGACCTGGAAGCAGATTGTACCTTCGAAATTTCTACAAAAAATGCCCTGAAACTCATTGACGGTGATCTGAACGCTATGATGGCCCTGATGACAGGTAAGCTCAAGATCGAAGGGGATATGGGGGTCGCAATGAAAATCGCTGAAACTTTCAAGGGGCGATAGTAGGCCGGGAGCCAGGTAGCCTTTTTTCTTTCATCGGCAATATTTCACCCATCAGAATTCACTATCAGGTATGGAAAATGAGAACAAAATCGTAGAAAGCAACATCGGGCGAAGGGATTTCGTGAAAGCCGGTGCACTTGCAGCGGGTGGTTTTATGATCGTTCCGAGGCATGTCCTGGGCAAAGGGTTCATCCCTCCCAGCGACAAGTTGAATATTGCCGCTGTGGGATGTGGCGGGAAAGGCGATGTAAATGTCCGCCAGGCCTATAATGGAGGTACGGAAAACATCGTGGCGCTTTGCGATGTAGACGACCGCCAATCCGAAAAATACCGTAAACAGTTTCCTAATGCGCCGTACTACAAGGATTTTAGGAAAATGTATGAAAAGGAAGCTAAGCATATTGATGCGGTTCTGGTGACGACCCCGGACCACATGCATTACCCGATCGCGGTTGCGGCCATTGAATTGGGCAAACATGTGTATGTTGAAAAACCACTTACTAAAGATATCTGGGAGGCGCGTAGCCTGGCTGCTGCTGCGAAAAAGTATAAGGTAGTAACTCAGATGGGGAACCAGGGCAGTAGCAGCGACGGTACTCGCCAGACTGAAGCGCTGGTGCAATCAGGCGTTTTGGGCGATGTGCATACCATTCACGTCTGGACAGACCGTCCTGTTTGGCCACAGGGTGTAAAATCCCCCAAAGACAGGGGAGAATCACAGCCAGTCCCTCCCGGTGTGGACTGGGATTTGTGGCTGGGTACCGCCCCGAAACGCGATTACCACGAAGCTTACATGCCTTTCAGATGGAGGGGATATTGGGATTTCGGTACAGGTGCTTTGGGTGACATGGGTTGCCACTTTATCGATGTACCCTTCCGCGCCCTGAAACTAGGATATCCAACTTCGGTTGAATGCAGCGTGGGATCTGTTTATTCGGATTTTTTTCAGCAGTCGTTTTTCGATGACGTCGGGCCGACTTCTGCGATGATCCATTTGAAATTTGCCTCCAAAACACCTGGGAAGGAAATCAACTTTTCGTGGTATGACGGTGGAATGCGCCCTCAGCTACCAGATGGTTGTGATTACAAAACGGTCTTCGGAAGCGTAGATGGAGGAATGCTCTTTGTGGGTACCAAAGGTATTTTAAGTGCCGAAATGTTTGGTGAAAAGCCCAGGCTGTGGCCGGAAAAGAAATTCGAAACGGTCAGGATTGCTACCAAGCCAAGAGAATTGGTGAAGGGCAGCTGGGAAGGCCATCAGCAGCAGTTTGTACAGGCTTGTAAAAAGGGATATGGTGCTTATACCAGTTCCTCTTTTGATCAGTCAGGCCCGCTTACTGAAATTGTTCTGATGGGGAACCTCGCAGTGCGTTCTTATATGTACAGAGAAGCAAAGGCCGACGGAAAGGGTTTTAGCTTCCCGGGAAGGCAGAAGCTGATCTGGGACGGGGACAGCATGAAGATTACTAACTTCGATCTGGCCAATCAATTTGTGAAGAGGGAATATCGTACCGGATGGTAAAAGTGCAGGCTTACCGGTACTTTGGCCAGTAAGCCTGTTTTTGATTATAGTTCCAGTTCCCGCAGGTACATTTGTACCGTATTTTCCAACCCGAGATATAGTGCATCCGAAATTAGCGCGTGTCCGATTGAAACTTCATCCATCCAGGGAATACATTGTTTCAGAAAATGAAGGTTATCCAGGCTCAGGTCATGGCCCGCATTCAATCCCAGCCCTAGCTCACGTGCCTTTTCTGCCGCTACGATAAAAGGCAGTACCGACTTCTGGCGATTTTCAAAATAACCTGCGGCATAAGGTTCCGTATACAGCTCTACCCGGTCGGCACCGCAGATTTTTGCGCCTTCTACCATACGTTCATCTGCATCCACAAATACAGAAACCCGGATTCCTGCGGACTTAAAAATGGCTACCAGGCCTGTTAACTCGTTTTTCTTGCCAACGGTATCCCAACCCGCATTGGAGGTAATGGCATTGAGCGCATCGGGTACGAGTGTAACCTGGTCAGGTTTGTTAGCGAGGACCAATTCGACGAATTTTTTTTCCGAGGGATTTCCTTCAATATTAAACTCAGTCGTTACCACTTCTTTCAGGTCATAAACATCCTGATAGCGTATATGCCGCTCATCGGGCCGGGGGTGGACGGTTATACCCTGTGCCCCAAACCGCTCGCAATCCAGCGCAACTTTCAGGACATTAGGATTGTCGCCGCCTCTTGAATTTCTGAGGGTTGCGATTTTATTAATGTTGACGCTTAGCCGGGTCATGTTGAGTTTTGGATAGAGTGAATGACTGAATGATTGAATGGGTCTGCCTTGGAACGGGAATGATTGGGTTGAATGAAGTGCAATTAAGTTGATTCGTTTACCTTTGCAGGCCGAAAGCAAATTTAGCACTCCCATTCAGAATTCGTTCATTTTATCATCAACATTCAATCATTCAGAATTCATTCATTCAATCATTATCCTATATGTCACTCAAAAGTCAGGTAGAATCAGGCATTAAAGATGCTATGCGTGCCAAAGATCAAGATACTTTACGTGCTTTGCGCGCCATCAAGTCCCTTATATTATTGGAAGAAACCAAAGGTCGTGCTGCCGGTGGGGATCTTAGTTCGGAAGACGAACTTAAGTTGTTGACCAAGGCTGCAAAGCAAAGGCGCGAATCAGCAGATATTTACAAAGCGCAAAACCGTGCGGACCTTCTTGAAAAAGAAGAGGCAGAGCTGGCGGTGATAGAGCAATTCCTCCCCAAACAATTAAGCGAAGAAGAGGTGAAAGCCAAACTTCAGGAAATTATAGCTCGGGTTGGCGCAGCGGGGCCTTCGGATATGGGAAAAGTGATGGGTGTTGCGACCAAAGAATTGGCAGGGCAGGCTGAAGGACGCGTGATTTCTACCTTGGTTAAGAGCTTATTGGCATGAAGTTATTGGATGTACTCATCCTTCTTCCCCTGCTGTGGGGAGCATTGCATGGCTACCGCAAAGGGCTGCTGATCGAAATAATAGGTATTGCGGGCCTTGTGGTCGCCATGATCCTGGGATTTAAGTTCCTGGGCTTAGGGATGGAAGTACTTACTCCATATTTCAGCGATAGTATGGCCAAAAAAATCCTGCCTTATATCGGGTTTTCGGTTATTTTCTTCCCAACCATATTTCTTTTAAATCAATTTGGTTATGCAATCCGGAGATCGCTCAGGTATTCCATTCTGGGAACATTCGACAGCCTCGCGGGGGGTATTGTGGGCGTATTTACCTGGGTGTTCGGCATCAGCGAATTTTTTTGGCTCGTAAATATGATCGGGGTGAAAATCCCAGCACACCGTACTGATGATACCTTCCTTTACCCCCTTGTTGTCCCGGTTGCCCCCAATCTGATCACCAAAGCATTGACATTAATGCCTTCGGGGACAGAGCTGATCCGGGAATGGAAGCGCGAATATCTGGACGATTGAACTTTCAAAATCCAGGTGAGGTTAAGCTTTCAATATTGAGTTTCAGTACCTTTGCAGACAAATAGGTTGGATACGAGCGGTTTCCAGCAAAAAAATCACATGACCGAAGTACAAAACAAGCAGGACATCCGGAAAATGGATGTGGGGCAGATCAAGACCTGGATGGCTGATCACGGAGAAAAAGCTTTTCGGGCCAAGCAGATCTATGAATGGATCTGGAAAAAATCAGCCAACTCCTTTGCTGAAATGACCAACCTTTCACTGGCAACCCGCCAGCTGATGGGCGAGCATTTTGTGATCCATTCGATGGATGTTGCCAAACAGCAGCAGAGCAACGACGGGACCATTAAGTCCGCGTTCCGGCTTTTCGACGGTAATCTCGTCGAAGGCGTACTTATCCCTGCCGCAGACAGAATGACGGCCTGTGTAAGTAGCCAGGTCGGTTGTTCGCTGACCTGCAAATTTTGCGCGACCGGATATATGGACCGCAAACGAAACCTGGAAGCAGGTGAGATTTATGATCAGGTCGTAGCTATCGCGCGCCAGGCTGAGGGTAGTTTTAAAGCGCCGCTTACGAATATCGTTTACATGGGAATGGGTGAGCCGCTTCTGAACTACGCAAATGTGCTGAAATCAATAGAACATATTACCTCTCCGGAAGGTCTGAATATGTCACCCAAACGAATTACCGTTTCAACAGCCGGGATTGCGAAGATGATCAGGAAGCTGGGAGATGATGAAGTACGTTTCCGGCTTGCGCTTTCACTGCATGCCGCCAATGATGCCAAAAGAAACCAGATCATGCCTATCAATGAATCCAATTCGCTGGATAACCTGGCAGAGGCACTGAATTACTTTTATAAGAAAACCGGTAACCGGATCACTTTTGAATACATTGTCTTCAATAACTTCAATGATACTTTGCAGGATGCCAGGGAGCTTTGGGAGTTCACCAAACGTGTGCCGGCAAGGGTGAACATTATCGAATACAACCCAATCGCGGAGGCGGATTTTAAAAATACCGAAGCTGACCGGCTGGATAAATTTGCGGCTTTCCTGGAAGACAGAGGTGTTTCCGTTCACGTGCGCCGGAGCAGGGGTAAAGATATTGACGCCGCCTGCGGACAATTGGCCAACAAGGAAACAGCATGACCAACCTGGCTTAACAATTTGTTAATATTTCAACGGACAAGAATAAGTAGCTTTGCGTCCAATAAATAAACCTATACTCCATTTATGTTTGGTCTTGAAACCGACATTTTCCTCCTCCTCGCTTTTAGTATTTTAGCGGCCTGCGCATTCGAGTTTGTTAATGGTTTTCACGATACCGCCAATGCAGTAGCAACTGTGATCTATACCAATTCATTAAAACCCAATATTGCGGTGATATGGTCTGGTTTTATGAACTTTTGCGGCGTTTTCCTGGGCGGAATCGCAGTTGCGATGGGCATTGTGAACCTGTTGCCTGTCGAACTTTTGATTGATCAGAATGTTTATCACAGCGCAGCTATGGTTTTTTCCCTGCTGTTCAGTGCGATTATCTGGAATTTGGGTACCTGGTATTTTGGCCTTCCGAGTTCCAGTTCGCATACGCTGATCGGGTCCATTCTTGGAGTGGGGCTTGCATTTACCTTCATGCCGGAGAATTCCAATGCCACGGGGGTTAACTGGTCGAAGGCGGAGGAGTTGTTCATGTCATTATTAACATCGCCTATTTTTGGATTTGCCCTGGCGATCATCATCATGTTTATTCTGCGCAGGGCGCTATCTAAACCCATCCGCGAAATCGTTTTTAGCGAGCCAAAGAAAAATCAGGCACCGCCGATCTGGATCAGGGCTATATTAATCACTACTTGTACCCTTGTCAGCTTTTTCCATGGATCCAACGACGGGCAGAAAGGGGTAGGCCTGGTCATGCTGATTTTGATCGGGATTGTTCCCGCTCATTTTGCACTGGACAACAGCAAGGATCCTATGTTGATGAAAACGGACCTGGTTGGTATCGAACAGGCCATGAACAGAATTGATTCTTCCAGACTATCTGTTTCGGACCGTGCGCACCTTCAGACGATTAAGAATGAAATCACGACTTTGCATGCGCAAATTGATCATCCACTTCCGGATCATCGTCTTCCGCTCGACCAACGCATGAATGCGCGTCGCTCTCTTTTGCTGATCAGCCGTAATACGAAAACCATCCTGGATAACGGCCAGGCCAACCTCAATGTGGCAGATAAGGCATTCTTGAAAATGCAGTCTGGCAGTGAAAAAGGCATCCGGAGATATACCGATTACGCACCTGACTGGGTCATCCTGATGATCTCACTTTCTCTTGGTTTGGGAACCATGGTGGGTTGGAAACGGATCGTCATTACCATTGGTGAAAAGATTGGCAAGCAGCACTTAACATATGCACAAGGCGCTTCCGCTGAACTGGTAGCGGCGAGTACAATTGGTGTTTCTTCTTACATGGGCCTTCCGGTGAGCACCACCCACGTACTTTCGTCGGGTATCGCGGGGTCTATGGTGGCTAGTAAGGGTGTCAAAAACCTGCAAGGCGGGACGATTCGCAACATTGTGATCGCCTGGGTACTTACCTTACCCGTGACTATGGTTCTGTCCGGTACGCTGTACGTATTTTTCCGCTGGATTTTATAGTGTGAAAAGATTTTCACGCTTGAAAAGCCGTCTGGTTTATGCCGACGGCTTTTCTTTTACCTGTTGACCCCGCACTTTCTTTATATTTCATTGGTTTTAATGTAGTAATTTCGGCCAATGCGGTGGTTGCCACCCGGTGGCCGGAATTTTTTATGATTAAGCAAAAGCCAATTATTCATCATAATGACAACTATTGAAGCGCAGGTAAGCCGTTACGGTTATGTGACCGAGCCAATTGCAGAGGACATTGATTTGGTTGCAGAGATCAACCGGTTGAAAAAGGAGAAGAACGCAGTCATTCTTGCCCACTATTATGTAGACGCTGAAATCCAGGATTTGGCCGACTATATTGGTGATAGCCTCGGCCTTTCACAGCAGGCAGCTGCCACGGAGGCGGATATGATTGTTTTTTGCGGGGTTCATTTCATGGGTGAGACGGCAAAGATCCTTAGTCCGAACAAAAAGGTAGTGATTCCCGACCTGAATGCGGGCTGCTCCCTCGCCGATTCCGCACCTGCCGATAAGTTTGCCGCCTTCAAAGCCCAGTATCCTGACCACATTGTCATCAGCTACATTAACTGTTCTGCTGAAATCAAGGCATTGACGGATATCGTTTGTACCTCGTCCAACGCCTTGCAGATTGTTGAAAGCCTGCCAAAAGATCAGAAGATTATTTTTGCCCCAGACGCTAACCTGGGTAGATATGTCGCACATAAAACCGGCCGCGATATGGTGCTGTGGGATGGTGCCTGCATTGTACACATTGATATTTCAAGGGAAAAGCTGAAACAATTGCGTGACGAAAATCCACACGCACTGTTAATCGCGCATCCCGAATGTAAAGAAGATATTCTCAAACAAGCAGATTTCGTGAGCTCGACGACCGGTCTGTTGAAATTTGTAAAAGATTCCGACCATGATCAGTTTATTGTGGCTACCGAAGCGGGGATCCTGCACAAAATGAAACAGTCTGTTCCGGATAAAAAGCTGATACCAGCGCCAGGATCGGATAATAATACCTGCGCCTGCTCGGAGTGCCCGTACATGAAAATGAACACGTTAGAAAAAGTCTATCATGCACTTTACTTTGAACAGCCCGAAATCTTTGTCCCGGAAGACATCCGACTAAAAGCCTACGAATCTGTTGCCCGTATGCTTGAATTAAGCAAAGGCATCTGACACCATTTTTATTCATTTTTGATTTATGCCCCAATTCGATTTTCTGATTATTGGTTCCGGTATCGCGGGGCTGAGTTATGCTGCCAAGCTGGCCAGGCATTTCGACGGTTTGAAACAAGAAGTCTCCATTGCAGTTATAACAAAAGTCCAGGCCGACGAAACGAATACCAAGTATGCGCAGGGCGGCATAGCGGTGGTTTGGGCAGAGTCGGATTCTTTTGAAAAGCATATCCAGGATACAATGGATGCAGGAGACGAGGTCAACAAACGGAACATTGTTGAGATCGTTGTCCGTGAAGCCCCTCAGCGAATTCAGGAATTGATTGATTATGGAACCCGCTTCGATAGAGAAAGTGGCGGAGAATATGATCTGGCGAAAGAAGGAGGGCATTCTGACCATCGCATCCTTCATTTTAAAGACATCACAGGAGCTGAGATCGAGCGCGCACTGCTGGAAGAGGTAAACCGGCATCAAAGCATTCATATATTCACGCATTATTATGCGGTAGAACTGATTACACAACACCATTTAGGCGAAACAGTTTATCGCTATCGGGAAGACATTAAATGTTTTGGAGCTTACGTTTTGAATCGCCGAACAGGGGATGTAGAAAAGTTTCTGGCTAAAACCACGATGCTTGCCACCGGTGGTATCGGTAATATTTACCAGAGTACTACCAACCCTACCATTGCAACAGGTGATGGAATTGCGATGGCATACCGGGCGAAGGGTATTTGCGATAACATGGAGTTTATCCAGTTCCATCCAACCAGCTTTTATCAGCCAGGCCAGAAGCCTTCTTTCCTGATCTCGGAAGCTGTACGCGGATTTGGAGGTATTCTGAAGCGGGCGGATGGAAGCACATTCATGGAAAATTACGACCCGCGTTTATCACTGGCACCTCGTGACATTGTAGCACGGGCCATTGACTCTGAAATGAAAAAAAATGGGGTTGACCATGTTTATTTGGATGTAAGGCATTGCGACTACGATAAATTTTTAGAGCATTTTCCAAATATTACAGAGTACTGTCTTAAACAGGGTATCGATGTACGCAAAGAGATGATCCCTGTGGTTCCGGCCCAGCACTATATGTGTGGTGGGATCAAAGTGAATGAGTGGGGGAAAACCAATATCAACTTCCTGTACGCTGTGGGCGAGTGTTCCTGTACCGGATTACATGGATCCAACCGGCTAGCATCTAATTCTTTGCTGGAAGCGGTTGTGTTTGGGCACAGGGCCTACGAAAATACGATTTCCAGTTTTGAGGAGGCATTTACTCCTGACAACATACCGGAATGGGACGATTCCGGTACAACACATCCGGAAGAGCAGGTATTGGTTACGGAGATGACCAGGGAACTGAACAGCATTATGTCCAATTACGTGGGCATTGTCAGGACGGACCGTCGTATGAAAAGAGCATACGACCGTCTGGAATTATTGCACGAAGAACACGAACAGCTTTACCGGGAATCTAAGGTTTCGGTAGCAATTTGTGAGCTTAGGAACATGATCTCGGTTTCTTACCTGATCATTAAAATGGCTATGGCCAGACGTGAGAATATCGGGTTGCACTACAATTCTGATCACGTCTAGCCGACCGCGTCTAGCCGACCGCGTCTAGCCGACCGCGTCTAGCCGACCGCG